>NZ_FOSC01000022.1 GCF_900114155.1 Marinobacter persicus | reverse complement strand
CCTTGCAGGCATCGAGCTGCTGCATGAAGGCCCCCAGCGGCCACTGGGGGTGGGCCTCAATTTACCCAAACACGGAAGAAATTATCCATACAAGTGCAGGCAAGGGACGCGCCTGACGTCGCGCCCCTGCTGCAATTCGTTATGCAAATAAGGAGATAGAGAATTGGAAGCCATATCGATCATCCTGATTATCGTCTTTTTCCTTCTACTGCTTGCTGCACTCGTCGGTGTTGTCAAGCCGAGCTTGGTTAGGCAACAAACCCGCATGAAGGCATTTTTCGGTAATCTGGGTGCCGCATTCGTGACTCTGATACTCATTGGTATAGTTGCTCCATCTCAGAACACACCCAAAGAAGCAGTGGTTGAGGACAAGCAAGAGATCATTGCGCAAAACGCCAAGGAAGAGAAGGGAGCCGGAAAAGCAGAGCCAATGCAGTCCAAGGCCCCTGAAGGCAGGGCGCAGCCATATGAAGTGATAGGAGCAGAAGACTATAGCTTCCCCGGAAGAAAGCGTGTTCGTTGGCAGATCGTTGCCCCAAGTGCTCAGTCGCGTGGTGACAGAGCGTTTACGGCCATCCAGGCAGCTAAGGACTTGCTTAAGAAGACTGAAGCAGACCAAGCAACCGTTTGGCTTGAAATCAACAAGGAGTTGGCTGGTAAGGGGTATGGCCTTGCAATCGTTTCTTTCACGCCTGACGGGAAGGGGAACTCAGGGCAAGAGGCGAACAGTGAGGTCTGGGAAGTAGAAGTCGCAGCTGATGAAGTAAGTGCCGAGCAGGTGAGAATCGCAAATGCATGGTACGCGAACCGCTCCAAGTTTGTAGGCGATGACGGCCTAACTGACGAACCAAGATTGAAGACTTATCTCGCAAGCGAGTTGGGAATACCTGAAAGTCAAATTTCGCTTCCGTGGGTTATGAGGGAGAAATTTGCCTACAATGGCGAAACCTATGCGGTTGCCGGGACAAGAATGCCTTCCGATGTCAAGGAACCTGAGTCGTTCTCGAAATCAAAGTGTCAGATGGACCTCCAGTGTTGGGGTGATAAGCACAACGTTGCTGCTGGCCTCTACTGTGACGACTATGTGGAAAAGCTTGCGAAATACTCGCATGAGTGGACGGATGGAATGCTGGAGCCAAAATTCAGTCATTTTAGATGGAAAGACAGGAGCAAAGGCTACATTACTTACATTGGAGACAAAATTAAGTTTCAGAACGGCTTTGGGGCGTGGCAGAACTACGTGTATGAATGCGACCTGGATCCAGAGACAAATACGGTTCTTGATGTTCGCGCCCAGCCAGGACGGCTTTGAGAAAATGCATAACAAGCCCATGAAGTCCAACATGGACTTCCCCCAGTTCAGTGGACACGCATCGATAACTCCGCAGGAGGAGAAATACGATGCCGGAAATGATCACGGGGAAGAAAACTCAGCAGTA
>NZ_FOSC01000006.1:105047-232231 GCF_900114155.1 Marinobacter persicus | reverse complement strand
GTGGTTCGCCCATGCGAGAGTAGGTCATCGTCAGGCTCTTATCCCTAACCCCAGCATCCTCCGGTGCTGGGGTTTTTTATTGCCCGGAAAAAATGTCCGATCAGGAAGTGATATACTCTGCGCAATAACGACATCAACATTCTGAAGGGAGCCCCAGTCATGGCTACAACCGATCACCTCGTTATTTTCGACACCACTTTGCGTGATGGTGAGCAAAGCCCCGGGGCCACCATGAACAAAGCGGAGAAACTCCGTATCGCCAAGGCGCTGGAAAAGCTGCGCGTTGACGTGATCGAGGCGGGTTTTGCCATCGCCAGCCAGGGCGACTTTGACGCCATTAAATCCATTGCGGAGTCCGTGAGAGGTTCGACCATCTGCAGCCTTGCCCGTGCTCTGGACAAGGATATTGATCGGGCGGCAGAGGCGGTGCGTCCGGCAGAGAGTGGTCGTATTCATACCTTTATCGCCACGTCCCCTATCCACATGCAGCACAAGCTGCAAATGCAGCCCGAACAGGTGGTAGAGCAGGCCGTTAAAGCGGTGAAGCGCGCCCGGAATCATGTGGACGATGTTGAATTCTCCTGTGAAGATGCCGGCCGTTCGGAGCTGGACTTCCTGTGTCGTATTATCGAAGCGGCGATTGATGCCGGCGCTCGTACCATCAACATCCCGGATACCGTTGGTTACGCCATTCCGGAACAGTTCGGTGAAACCATCCATCAACTGCTCAATCGCATTCCCAATGCCGACAAGGCGATTTTCTCCGTGCACTGCCACAACGACCTCGGGTTGGCGGTAGCAAACTCCGTCGCCGCAATTACCAATGGTGCCCGGCAGGTTGAATGTACCATCAACGGCCTTGGTGAACGTGCTGGCAATGCAGCCCTGGAAGAGATTGTGATGGCAGTCCGTACCCGTCAGGATCTTTTCAATATTGATACTCGCATCGACACACAGCACATCGTGCCGGCTTCCCGACTGGTGTCGACCATTACCGGCTTTCCCGTTCAGCCAAACAAGGCCATTGTCGGTGCCAATGCCTTTGCCCATGAGTCCGGCATTCACCAGGATGGCGTGCTGAAACATCGTGAAACCTATGAAATCATGCGGGCCCAGGATGTCGGCTGGCACACCAACAGCTTGGTTCTGGGTAAACACTCCGGTCGGAATGCCTTCCGCACACGGCTGCTGGAGCTTGGCATTAAATTCGAGACGGAAAGCGAACTGAATGAGGCATTCACCCGCTTTAAGGCATTGGCCGATCTCAAGCATGAGATCTTTGACGAAGATCTGCAGGCCATTGCCAGTGACACCCGCCAGAAAGAGGAAGAAGGCCCGTACGATCTGGTGTGCATGCAGGTATGTTCCGAGACCGGTGTTATCCCAAGGGCAACATTGACGATGACGGTGGAGGATAAAGAACATACGGTCGAGGCGGAGGGTAGCGGGCCCGTGGATGCCACTTTCAAGGCCATCGAATCTCTGGTGGACTCCGGTTGTAACCTTCAATTGTATTCGGTTAATGCGATCACCAGCGGCACCGATGCCCAGGGTGAAGTGACCGTACGTCTCGAGCGTGGCGGAAGGATTGTCAATGGTGTAGGTTCGGACACCGACATTATTATCGCCTCCGCCAAGGCCTACATTGAGGCACTGAACCTGATTACCCGTGGTGGTAAACGCCAGCATCCGCAAATTGCCGATGTTTGAGTGATTCCGGAACGAGTGGTGGCTGTGTGATGGCAGACGAAGCGCAAAGGCAGTTTTACCTGGCGGCGGCGGGTGTCCGGCTATGGTACGCTCGCCATCCCCTGCCGGGTGCAGCGCCGAGTCCGGAATTCCGTTTCCCGGAAGAGCCTGCCGACGTGGTACCGGCTGCGCCCGTTGCCCATGCGGGTGACGCAGTCGTGGCGGCACAGCCGGAAGGGCGTAAGGGTGCCAGTGCCCGCGAGCGTGGCAAGGGCAAAGGGCATATTGCTGACCTGCAATCGTTGATGGATGGCCGGTCGGCCGCCAATCCTGCAAGAGACGAGCAGCTCCCCGCTGCGGGTGCTGATGAAACAGCGGTTGCGGTCACATCGGCCTCCCCCGACAAGCCCGTCGTTCCATCCGTTCAACTGCAAACCTGGTCCGGTACACAGTGTCTGTTGATCGGCGTACTGTCGGCCCAGAGCAGTCTGGCTTTGCAGCAGGCCCTGGCAGAGAATATTCTCAAAGCGATTGGTGAGCTCGAGGCCCGGCCATCCGAAATTCTCCGCTGGCCGCTGTTCAACAACACGGCTGTGCCCCTGAACCAGTCGGTCCATTTGGAGTCTTTTCTGAAAGACTGGTTACCGCAAGGCGATCATCGGTGGGTGATTGTGCTCGGTGATACCGGGCCCTGGCTCGATGACGCCCTTGTAAGGCGGCCGGATATTCGCATGGCAAACAGCCTGGCGTCACTGGCCGGGGACCCGGATAGTAAACGTGCGCTATGGCAGGAACTCAAGCGGCACCGGGATCAGGGATTGTGACTTCCATGGTTTCTGGATATCAGGCGGTATCCGGGCTGACGATCCGGTCGCTGGAGCGGGAGGATTTGCCCGCGGTGCTGGAAATCGAGCGCCTCAGCCACTCCCACCCATGGTCCGAGGCTGTCTTTCTGGATTGCTTTCGCAGCAACTACCGGTTGTGGGCGTTGGTCCGGGAAGATGTTCTGGTAGGGTTCGCGATTGTCAGCCATCTTCATGACGAAGCGCATTTGCTCAACATTTGCGTGCATCCGGATGTCCGTCGCTGCGGCGCTGGCCGGTATCTTTTGCGTCACACACTGGCGCAGGCCCTGCGGGATGATGCTGTTTGCATGATCCTCGAGGTCCGTGAAAGCAATGATCCGGCAGCCTCCCTGTATCTCAGTGAGGGGTTCGAGGAAATCGGGCGTCGTCCGGACTACTACCCTGCGGGTCAGGGGCGCGAGGCGGCCCGGGTGCTTGCTCTAACGTTTTCCTGAGGTTCACTCCGTGTGGCTTCAGGCCTTATAATTACGCTTTTCACCCACACCATTCAGGTTGTCTTTCTATGCCTAACCTTTCCGAGGAAGTGGCCAAGCGCCGCACCTTTGCGATCATCTCGCACCCGGACGCCGGTAAAACCACCATTACAGAAAAAGTGTTGCTGTTTGGTCAGGCCATTCAGAAGGCCGGTACCGTCAAGGGGAAAAAATCCGGTCAACACGCCAAGTCTGACTGGATGGAAATGGAAAAGGAGCGGGGTATCTCGGTTACCACCTCGGTGATGCAGTTTCCCTACGGCGGCAAGCTGGTCAACCTTCTGGATACGCCCGGCCACGAAGACTTTTCCGAAGACACCTATCGAACGCTCACGGCTGTGGATTCGTGCCTGATGGTGATCGATAGCGCGAAAGGTGTCGAGGACCGGACCATCAAACTGATGGAGGTCACCCGCCTGCGGGATACACCGATCCTGACCTTCATGAACAAGCTGGATCGTGACACCCGCGATCCCATCGAGTTGATGGACGAGGTGGAAGAGGTGCTCAAGATTGCCTGCGCGCCGATCACCTGGCCCATTGGCATGGGCAAGAGTTTCAAGGGCGTCTATCACCTGCTGCGGGACGAAGTGATCCTGTACCACTCCGGGCAAGGTCATACGATCCAGGACAAACAGATCGTCAAAGGCCTGGATAATCCGGAACTTGATGAGGTCATCGGCGGTTACGCCCAGGACCTGCGGGATGAAATCGAGCTGGTCAAAGGCGCGTCCCACGAATTCGATCAGGAAGCGTTCCTGGCAGGTGAGCTAACGCCGGTATTTTTTGGTACGGCGCTGGGCAACTTTGGCGTCGATCACATGCTGGACGGCCTGGTGGAGTGGGCGCCGTCACCCCAGGGTCGGGAGACCGATACCCGTAAAGTGGAGCCGGCGGAGGATGGCTTTTCCGGTTTTGTTTTCAAGATCCAGGCGAACATGGACCCGCAGCACCGCGACCGGGTGGCTTTCCTGCGCATTGTGTCCGGTCGCTACCAGCAGGGCATGAAGGCGAGGCACGTCCGTATTGGTAAAGACGTGCGCTTTTCGGATGCGCTGACCTTCATGGCCGGCGATCGGGAGCATGCCGACGAAGCCTATGCCGGCGATATTATCGGCCTGCATAACCATGGCACAATCCAGCTCGGTGATACGTTTACCGCTGGCGAAAACATGAAGTTCACTGGTATCCCGAACTTTGCTCCGGAGCTGTTCCGCCGTATTCGCCTGAAAGACCCGCTTAAGGCGAAACAGCTGCAAAAAGGCCTTATCCAGCTTTCTGAAGAGGGCGCGGTGCAGGTCTTCCGACCGTTGCAGAACAACGATCTGATTGTCGGTGCCGTCGGTGTACTGCAGTTTGATGTAGTGGTCAGCCGGCTGAAAAGTGAATACAAGGTCGAGGCTATCTACGAGCCCATCAATGTGGCAACCGCTCGCTGGGTAACCTGTGACGACGAGAAGAAACTGGACGAGTTCCAACGCCGTAATCAGGATAATCTGGCGCTGGACGGCAGTGATCGTCTGGCCTACATCGCGCCGACCATGGTCAACCTGAACCTGGCCCAGGAACGTTATCCGGATATTCATTTCCAGAAAACCCGGGAGCACTGATCCGCTCGGAGGCCCGCTATGCCGGCACCGGTCTTGTTTGACAGCCATTGCCATTTCGACTTTCCACGGTTCGATGGTGTCCGGGAGCAGGAGTGGTTGCGGGCACGCAGCAGCGGTGTCCGGGGGCTGGTGATTCCCGGAGTTCGTCGTCCGGACTGGCCCAGGGTGCAATCCGTGGCGCAGCCGGACCGGGGAATCTGGTACTGCCTTGGCATTCACCCCTGGTTTATTGATCAGCATGGGTCGGCGGACCTCGACGCCCTGGAGCGGACATTGGCGGAGAAGCCCGCTGGCTGCCTGGGTGTCGGTGAATGCGGCCTGGACCGGCTGCACGGGGATTTGGGCGAGCAGGAAGCCTGGTTCGGTGCGCAGATCGACATTGCCCACCGTTACCGGTTTCCGCTGATTATCCATTCCGTTAAAACCCATGACGAGGTGCACAAGATTCTGCGGGCGAAGCGCTGGCAGGGCCAGGCCCTGGTGCATGGGTTTTCCGGTAGTTACCAGCAGGCGAAAAAGCTGGTGGACCTGGGGTGTTTTATCGGTGTCGGCGGGGTGGTCACGCACCCGCGGGCCGGCAAAACCCGTGATGCAATAGCGCGGCTGCCACTGGATTCGCTGGTGCTGGAAACCGACGCACCGGACATGGCGCCGGCCGGCGTGGCAAAAGGCCGGAATTCGCCGGCGTGCCTGCCGGCCATTTTTCAGGCGCTGGTCGACCTGACCGGGCAGCCGCCGGAGGCGCTTGCCCCCCGACTGCTGGCCAATGCGGCTCGGCTCTACGGTATGGATTCCGGTGCCCTGGCGCCGGGGCCAGTAGGGGATTAGCGAAACACCCGGTGCCGGGGTTGGCTTTCGGTGTGCCTTCGAGTATACTTCGCGCCCTGGCTTTTCAAGGCGATGTCACTATCTCAGCCCCGAATAGTGTCACTGCCAACTAACAGGTATGAACCTCCTCCGGATGCCTTGCATTTACCGGTGGTGGTTTTCAACGTTTCTTTTATAGCGTTCAAGGCGGAATCAATGAAGACTCTGAGTGCGAAACCAGAAACAGTAAAACGTGACTGGTACGTTGTAGACGCAGCCGGCAAGACGCTCGGTCGTCTGTCAACCGAAATCGCCCGTCGTCTGCGGGGCAAGCATAAGCCTGAGTATACTCCTCACGTGGACACTGGCGACTACATCGTTGTGATCAATGCCAGCCAGGTGCAGGTTACCGGCAAGAAGGCATCTGCAAAGATGTACTACAGCCACACCGGCTTTCCGGGTGGAATCAAGTCCATCAACTTCGAGAAGCTGGTAGACAAGGCTCCCGAGCAAATCATTCAGAAGTCTGTCAAAGGCATGCTTCCGAAGGGCCCGCTCGGCCGCGCCATGTTTAAAAAGCTGAAAGTCTACGCTGGCACTGAGCATCCCCATGCCGCTCAGCAGCCCAAAGAACTCGACATTTAACGGAAGGCGGATATGTCTGTAGCACAAAATTACGGTACTGGTCGCCGCAAATCATCCACGGCTCGGGTCTTTATCAAGCCGGGAAGCGGTAACATTTCCATTAATGGTCGCAGCATCGAAGAATTCTTCGGTCGCCCGACGTTGCGCATGATCGTTCGTCAGCCGCTGGTTGTTGCTGAATCTACCGATCGGTTTGATATCAACATTACGGTTTCCGGTGGCGGCACCAGTGGCCAGGCCGGCGCTATTCGCCACGGCCTGACCCGTGCGCTGATGGATTACGACGAAACCCTGCGTCCGGCTCTGCGTGCTGCGGGTTATGTAACCCGTGACGCTCGTAAGGTTGAGCGTAAGAAGGTTGGTCTGCGCAAGGCGCGTAAGCGTCCGCAGTTCTCCAAGCGTTAATCGGTACCCGTATCGATGGAAAAACCCGGCTTTTTGCCGGGTTTTTTTATGTCCGGCCAGTTGGAAAAAATTTTGATCTGGCGCAGTCCTTAGCCGGTGTCTGTCCCTTTCCGGCTTGTAAGCTTTGGGCAATTTCATTACCATTTCAGCGCTTACATTTTTGGGTTGTGAAGTCCTTTGAGATGCGCAGCAACGGCTTCGCCGTGTTTGCGCCTCGCCTGATGGGAGAAAACCATAATGAGTAATGGCGACGTGAGCCAAGGCCGGCGCCGATTTCTGATCGGTGCCACGTCTGTGGTAGGTGGTGTCGGCGTCGTCGGTGCGGCCGTTCCTTTCGTACAGTCCTGGAATCCCAGTGCTAAAGCGGAAGCAGCAGGCGCACCGGTAACCGTAAAAGTCGACAAAATTGAACCGGGCCAGCAGATCACTGTGAACTGGCGGGGTAAACCCGTGTGGATTATCCGTCGCACGGAGGAAATGCTGGATAACCTGGAGAAAATGACTCCTCGTTTGAAGGATCCTGAATCGACGGCCGCCAGTCAGCAGCCGGAATACATCAGCGGTACTACCCGCTCCCTGAAGCCGGAGTTTATCGTGCTCGTGGGTATCTGTACCCACCTGGGCTGTGTGCCTACGTACCGTCCTGAAGTGGCTCCGGCCGATCTGGGTGACGAGTGGCTCGGCGGTTTGTTCTGCCCCTGTCACGGTTCCAAATTCGATTTGTCAGGTCGTGTATTCTCCGGTCAGCCGGCACCTCTGAACCTGGAAGTGCCACCGTACCGGTTTGACGATGACGCGACCATGACCGTTGGTCTTGATCCGGAGGCAGCGTGATGCAGAAGCTGATTAACTGGGTGGACGATCGTCTGCCAATCGTTGATGCCTGGAACAAACACCTGGCGAAGTACTACGCGCCGAAAAACTTCAACATGTGGTACTTCTTCGGCTCGCTGGCCATGCTCGTACTGGTCAACCAGTTGCTGACCGGTATCTGGCTGACCATGAGCTACAACCCTTCAGGTGAGGGCGCTTTCGCCTCCGTCGAGTACATCATGCGTGATGTCGAGTGGGGCTGGCTGCTGCGCTATCTGCACTCAACCGGTGCCTCTGCGTTCTTCGTTGTGGTCTACCTGCACATGTTCCGTGGACTCATGTACGGTTCCTACCAGAAGCCCCGTGAGCTGATCTGGATTTTCGGCATGCTGATTTACCTGGTGCTGATGGCAGAAGCCTTTATGGGTTACCTGCTGCCCTGGGGTCAGATGTCCTACTGGGGTGCCCAGGTTATTGTTAACCTGTTTGGTGCCATTCCGGTGATTGGCGAAGACCTGTCTTTGTGGATTCGTGGTGACTACCTGATTTCCGGTATTACCCTGAACCGCTTCTTCGCCCTGCACGTGGTTGCTCTGCCGATCGTTCTGCTGGGCCTGGTTGTTCTGCATATCCTGGCGCTGCACGAAGTGGGCTCCAACAACCCTGATGGTATTGATATCAAGAAGAACAAGGACGAAAACGGTATCCCGAAAGATGGTATTCCGTTCCATCCTTACTACACCGTGCATGATTTGCTGGGTGTGGGCGTCTTCTTCTTCATTTTCTTTATTGTCGTGTTCTTCTTCCCGGAAATGGGCGGTCTGTTCCTGGAGAAGCCTAATTTCCAGCCGGCGAACCCGCTGCAGACACCTGCGCACATTGCGCCCGTGTGGTACTTCACGCCGTTCTACGCCATGTTGCGCGCGGTGACGGTTGACCTGTTCGGTCTGGACGCCAAGTTCTGGGGTGTTGTGGTCATGGGTGGTGCGATCGCCATTCTGTTCGTGTTGCCCTGGCTTGATCGTAGTCCGGTCCGCTCTATCCGCTACAAGGGCTGGTTGAGCAAAATCGCACTGGCGATTTTCGCGGTCAGCTTCGTGGTTCTGGGTTACCTTGGGCTGGTTCCGGCTACGGAGGGTCGTACTACGGCAGCGCAGATTCTGACGACTCTGTACTTCCTGTACTTCATTCTGATGCCGTTCTATACGCGCATGGAGAAAACCAAGCCAGTTCCAGAGAGGGTGACAGGATAATGAGAAAGCTGATTGTAGGTCTCGTTTTCGCCATCCTGCCGGCCATCGGGCTGGCAGCCGGTGGCTCGGTTCCACTGGACCACATGGAGCCAGACCATACCAACAAGGAATCCCTGCAGCGTGGTGCCGCATTGTTCACCAACTACTGCATGGGCTGTCACTCCATGGAGTACGCCCGCTACAAGCGCGTGTCGGATGATCTTGAAATTCCGGCCGAGCTGTACGAGGAAAATCTGATTTTCACTGGCGCCAAAATTGGTGAGCTGATGAAAATCTCCATGGATAAAGAGATGGCTGCCGGCTGGTTTGGTGCTCCGCCACCCGATCTGACGCTGGAGACCCGTCTGCGTGGTGAGTCCTGGGTGTATTCCTACCTTCGTGGCTTCTACAAGGACGAGTCCCGTCCGCTGGGCGTGAACAACGTGGTGTTCGACAAGGTCGGTATGCCGCACGTCATGGTGGAAATGCAGGGTCTGTGCGCGGTTGAGCCAAACATTGGTGTTGATGCCAGTGTTGAGCCGCTCAGTGGCAATGTGAATAACGCGGATGTGTGCCCTGAATACGCTAGCGAAGGCACCATGAGTGGCGCGGAGTTTGACCAGGCCATGTGGGACCTGACCAACTTCATGTCTTATATGGGTGACCCGGTGAAGGTTGAGCGCGAACGTCTTGGTATTTTCGTGCTGATCTTTGTGGCGATCTTCTTTGTGGTGGCTTACCTGCTCAACCGTGAGTACTGGAAAGACGTCCACTGAGAATTAGGGTATAATACCCGCCGCTGATATCCAGCGGGCCCTTTCCGGGGTCCGCTGGTTTTTGCGTTTTCAGGAATAATTCGGTTTGTAGAATCGTGAGGTAATTATATGGGCGTTGTGACCAAACGGTCATCAATGACATTTTTCTCGGACCCCGCCAGTCATTACAGCCACCGCGTGCGTATTGTCCTGGCCGAGAAAGGTGTGACCGTAGACATCGTGGATGTGGATCCGGACAACCCGCCCGCTGAACTGGCGGACCTGAACCCGTACAACGCCTTGCCGACCCTGGTGGATCGGGATCTGGCCCTGTACGAGCCGAATATCATGATGGAGTATCTGGATGAGCGTTTTCCTCATCCGCCACTGTTGCCGGTCTACCCGGTAGCCCGAGCCAACAGTCGTCTGATGATCCATCGTATCCAGAAAGACTGGTGCGGCCTGGTCGACCAGATTCTGGCCCAGCCAAACAGCAAAGCTGCCGAGGCGGCACGGAAGGAGCTCAAGGAAAGCCTGCTGGCCACTGCTCCCCTGTTTGGTGAAATGCCATTCTTCCTCTCGGAAGAGTTCACCATTGTTGATTGCTGCATTGCCCCGATTCTCTGGCGGTTGCCGGCGATGGGCATTGAGCTGAACGAAAAGCAGGCCAAGCCACTGCTTAAATACATGGACAGCATCTTCGCCCGGGAAGGGTTCAAGGCAAGCCTTTCCGATCTGGAAGAAGACATCCGCAACTGAGTGAACGCCTGCTTCTTAAGGCAGGTGTTGGAGTGATCACTGTGTCCGAGACGACCTTCACAATGAGCTCGAGCCGGCCTTATCTGGTCCGGGCCTTGAACGAATGGATCCTGGAGAACGACTGTACGCCATACATCGTTGTCGATGCTGGCGTGCAGGGTGTGCAGGTGCCGTCAGAGCATGTCGCCAATGGCCAGATCGTGCTCAATATCAGCCCGGGCGCCGTGCGTGGCCTTGTGGTCGGTAATGGCGCCCTGGAGTTTAGTGCTCGCTTCGGGGGTGTGCCCATGCAGGTTTACATTCCGCTGCAGGCCGTGGTGGCTATTTATGCCAAGGAGAACGGTGAGGGTATGGTGTTTGGTAGTGAGCCGGGTTCGCCCGATCCGGGTGGCAATGACGCACCTGAATCGTCTCCGGGGCCAGATGAGCGTCCGAGCGGCAAGCCCACCCTGAAAGTTGTGAAATAGCACGAATCAGTGCTCTCAAAAGCCGGCGCCGCCGGCTTTTTTCTTATCCGCCAAACAGTTTTCTGTCGATCATGTCGCAAATGGCGTTGATGATCACCATCAGCAGCGGTGTTGCCTCGGGCGCGGGCAGGTCATTCAGGGCCAGTTCAATATCTTCCGGGTGCATCAGTGACGTAATGTCAGACCTTGCCTTGGCGCTCAGGACCACCACTCTCATTTCCCGGTCATGGGCCGCCTGAATAGCCTGGATCAGGTTGGCCTTGTGGCCGTCGTCAACCACCACGACCAACAGGTCGCCCGGTTTGCCAATGGCCTGCACCTGGCGTGAAAATGTGTCGTTGAAACGGTTGTCCCGGCAGATTGCGGAATAGGTGGTGGCGTCGGCACCGAGGTTGATCGCAGGGAGCGCTGGCCGTTCCTGCACCAGTCTGGCCAGCAGGGCTGTGCACAGGTACTGGGTCAGTACGTTGGCGTTGCCATTGGCGCAGGCGATGATTTTGCCGTCCTGCAACAGGCTGCCGACGCAGGCGTCGGCTACGTCCTCAATGGCCGGCGCCACGGTGCTGGCCGCTTCCGCGGTATGTTCCATGTGGGAGGCAAACCACTGGTAAATGCTGTGTTCGTTGTCACTCATCTTGTTGAATCAGTCCGCCTGGATTGCATTTTTTATCCACTGTATCCGGTATTGGCTTGATGTTCCGGGGCTGATGCCCACCACGTCGATGCGGGTCATGGCGTCCCATTGACCGTGCCTGTGCAGGTAGAAGGACGCTGCCCGTAGTAGTCTGCGTTGCTTGTTGGGGCCGACCGAGCTGATGGGGTCAACCAGGCTGCCGTTCTTGCGAAACCGAACCTCGAAGAAAACCAGTACCCCATGGTCCAGGCCGATCAGGTCAATTTCACCGCCCCGGCTGTGTACATTGCGTTCAACAATACGCACACCCTTGCTTTGCAGGTAGCGGGCCGCCACGCCCTCGTAATGGCTGCCGGTGCGTCGAGAGCCTTCCATGGCGCTGTTCCTTATTCGGTATCGGGTTCCTGTTCTGCTGTTGTTTGGTCAACAGCTTCGTCGGGCTCCTCGAGCAGAACGGCTTTGCCATCGCGGAACTGTGCCCACTGCTGGGCTCGATGAATGCTACCTTCCTGGTCCATGGTCAGCTTGCCTGTCAGGCCGCTGATACTGGCATCATCGATACGCTGCAGAAGCGGCAGTCGCTTGGCAATTTGCCAGGCGTCTGCGCCCATGGCAAACAGGCGCCCAAGTTGGCCGCGGGTGTTGTTGAAGTGCTCACTTGCCTGTTCACGCAGGCCGGATTCCGGTGCCAGTACCCAGGGGATATCGGTAAAGTTGACACGGTTGAGGTCCCGGTCCCGGGAGGGCTCCGGCGTACCTTCATAAATGATGGAGGGTGAGTAGACCGGCAGGTCGCCGCCGTAGTAGAAAGCGAACAGAGGCTTGAACTGGCGGGCGAGAGTGGGCGCTGCAACCATCACGATAGCTTCTGCGTCCTGGCGCCGGCGGGGTTCGAACTCCACATTCCGGCCGATGGTCCGCTCTACGTCAATCGCGCGGTCCCGGGAGACAGTAATACCCAGCAGGTCCGCGGTCACGGAGCGCAGGTTTTCGTCTTCCATGAAACGCTGAACGTCCAGAAGAACAAGTTCCTGCTCATTGAGTTCGTCGCGGAATGCCCTCTCAACACGGTCTCCCCAACTGCCGTAAGGAATGACCGCCAGTATGTGGCGCAGATCGTCCTCGGCCAGTCGCTGGGCAATCTGGCGGGCTTCATCTTCGGCGGACAGCCCGAACTGGTGCATGCCAGCGGGGGCTTTGTCGTCGTCATTGAGGTAGTTCAGGCCCAGAACCGGTACTGGCAGGGTTTCCAAATCGGTAAGTTCAGCTAATCGGGCTTTATCCAGGGGGCCGACAATCAAATCGGTCGAGGTGTCGCTGAGCTCGCGGTAGGTTTCCCGGAACGAGTCGTCGCTGGTGTCGATGATGCGAATGTCGGTTTTCTCGCGGTCGGCGGACTCATCGGCATAATAGGCGGCAAGGAAGCCATCGCGAATCGCTTCACCTGCGCTGGCCAAGCGTCCGTTAAAAGGCAGGGCCAGAACAATGTTCTCCGGACGGCTGCCGGCTAGCTCTGCCAGCAGGGCCAGTGGCGTTGGCGGGATCTGGGCGGCAGGGTGGCCCGGCCATCGGTTCTGCCAGCGGCGAACGATTCTGCCTTGCTGATCAAGATTGGCCTGAGGTGCCTGCATGGCCTGAGCGAGTGCGAGCCAGCCTTCGTCCTCGAATCCGCGGGGGGAGGCTGCCTCCAGCTCACTTGCGTCCAGGGATTGCAGGTGTTGCCAGATCTGGTCGTGGAGCTCCTGGGCCCCCAGGGAGCTGTCAGTCTGGCTGAGCAGGATCAGTGTTCGAGCGGCTGCCAGCCGGTTTCCCGCCAGGGCCTGGATGTCTGTCTGTAGCTGGGCGGCCCGGGTCATGAGACGGTCGGGATAATCCAGGAAACTGTTCGTGTCGAGTTGCTGATCCAGCTCACTGGCCCAGCTCTTGTCGTCCAGAGACTGCGCACTGGCCATGGCCAGCAATCTGCGTTGACGCTCCTGCTCCGGCGTGAGGTTGCCCAGTTGTGGGCTTTTCAGCAATGTCCTGGCCTGGTCGTGCCTGCCCTGGTCCTGGAAGTTGCTGGCCGTGCGTAGCAGGTAATCCCGGGCTACTGTCGGCTGGTCTTCTTCGGCGGCCATTGCCAGGGCCTGTTGTGCGGATTCAGCACGGTGTTCGCCCAGGTCAACCGTTGCACAGCCACTGATGGTCATGATCAGCAGGGTCAACAGGGCAAGAATCGTGCGGGAGCTGATGGGTTTTATCATGACGGGCTCGGTCGTCTCCGGGTGGTTAGGCTTGTGGTGCCGCGTGTTCAGTGGCAAGTTTACCAGCTCCCGGTCCATTTCACATTGTGTGCTTGTCACACGCCGTGGCGCTATCATGGCCCTACTTTTAATCCGGAGTTTTTCTATGTCTGAACAGCACCGCCCGGGCGGCACGCTCTACGTGGTTGCCACACCGATTGGTAACTTGCAGGATTTGTCGGAACGGGCCGTTAACGTTCTGTCATCGGTCAGCCTGGTGGCGGCGGAAGACACGCGCCACAGCGGTCGGCTGCTGCAGCATCTGGGGCTGAGCAAGCCCATGTTGGCGCTGCACGATCATAACGAGCGTGACCGGGTGGCGCGGATTCTGGCTGAGCTGGAGGCGGGTCGGGACATTGCCCTGGTGTCGGATGCGGGGACACCGCTGATCTCCGATCCAGGTTACCTGGTGGTGCGTGAAGTGCGCGGCGCTGGCTATCGGGTATCGCCGGTACCCGGTGCCTGTGCCATGATTGCCGCGCTGTCCGCAGCCGGCTTACCAACTGATCGCTTCCTGTTTGCCGGCTTTCTGCCTGCCAAGCGCTCCGGACGGCGAGCGGCGCTCTCCGATCTCCGGGCACAAACTGCAACGTTGGTGTTTTATGAGTCGCCTCACCGTATTCTGGATTTTGTGCAGGATCTGGTGGAAGAGTTCAGTTCCGGCCGGGAGTGTGTGTTGGGCAGGGAGTTGACCAAGACCTTTGAGACCTTTTATAGCGGCAGCGCCGGCGAGGTTCTGGGGCAGTTGCAGGATGACGCCCACGGTACGCGCGGTGAATTTGTGGTCATGGTGCGTGGCGCTCCGCCGTCGGATGAGGCGGCCGCCACGGCTCTGGATGCCGACAGGCTCCTGGCGCTGCTGATTGCCGAGTTACCGGTTAAAAAAGCGGCCAGAATTGTGGCGGAAGTCAGTGGTGTGGGTAAAAACGAGCTCTATCAGCGTGCGCTGGAGCTGAAAGCGCAGTAACTGCTTGCATGGGCGGTTAACCGCGGGTATCGTCGCTCTTGAGCTCGCCAGACAGTCGCCGCCGGTTTCGCCGGGGGAGGAAAGTCCGGGCTCCACAGGGCAAGGTGCCAGGTAACGCCTGGGCGGCGCGAGCCGACGGAAAGTGCAACAGAAAGCATACCGCCTAAGCGCCTTCGGGCGCCGGTAAGGGTGAAATGGTGCGGTAAGAGCGCACCGCGTGGCTGGCAACAGTCCACGGCGATGGTAAACCCCACCTGGAGCAAGACCAAATAGGAATCCGATGGCGTGGCCCGCGCTGGATTCGGGTAGGTTGCTTGAGGCCTGTGGTGACGCAGGCCCTAGATGAATGACTGTCCCAGACAGAACCCGGCTTATCGGCGAGCTCACTTTTCTCTTTTATGCCCAAAAAATCTTATGCCCTAGAAACGCTCTTCAGAGTGTCTCGCAGGTAATTGTTTTTCCTTCCTTTCTTTGTCTCTTCTAAAGCTGTCCCTGAATTAAACCTTCGTAAGTTGCTGTCATTAAAGGAACTTTTGGCTACATACCGTGAGCCACTTCGCTTGCATTGTCTTTTGCGGGTTTCTATAGTGTGCAGAAGTGGGAAAAAGTGGTTTCTAGTGGTTATTTGTGGATTTCATCACCTCGGATTCGGCATAAATGAGCAATTTCCTTGGCAGTCATGCCATCAATATGGACGCAAAGGGTCGCCTGGCGATCCCGACAAAGGTGCGCGAAGAGCTCGCGCAGCTTTGTGGTGGCCGTATTGTACTGACTGCCAATGCCGATGAAGAGCGTTGTTTGTTCCTCTATCCAGAGCCCCAGTGGGAGGAGCTGCGCCCGCAAATAGAGGCATTGCCCAACATGAACAAGGCGGTTCGCCGGCTTCAGCGGTTGATTCTGGGTAATGCGGCGCCGATGGAAATGGATGCCAACGGCCGGATTCTGGTACCGCCGACGCTGAGAAATCACGCCAATCTGGAAAAGAGAGTCATGCTGATTGGCCTGGGCAAAAAGCTTGAGCTGTGGAGCGAGGAGCGCTGGTTCGCCATGCTGGATGAGTCGCCGGGCGATGACGAAATACCGCCGGAAATGGAGAAATTGTCGCTATGACCACGGATACAACACCAGGCATGGAAAGCGATGACGGTGAGGTGTTCAGGCACCGATCGGTTCTGCTCGACCAGGCGGTGGATTACCTGGTGACCGACGGCAGTGGCCGCTATGTGGACGCCACTTTCGGGCGTGGTGGTCACAGTCGCCTGATTCTGGGCCGGCTGTCGGCGGACGGTGCCTTGCTGGGTATTGATAAGGACCCGCAGGCGATCACCGTGGCGAAGGAGCTGGCGGTGGCTGACAGCCGTTTTTGCTGGTATCACGGTTCTTTTGCCGAACTCGACCAGGCGTTGGTCGCGCAGGGCTGGCCACAGGCGAACGGTGTGTTGATGGATCTGGGGGTTTCCTCGCCCCAGTTGGATGACGCCAGCCGGGGGTTCTCGTTCATGCGTGATGGTCCTCTGGACATGCGCATGAATCCCGAGCAGTCCCCGAGTGCCGCCGAATGGCTGGCAGGTGCCGAAGAGCATGATATTGCCAATGTCATTTTCCGGTATGGCGAGGAGCGGTTCTCCCGTCGCATTGCCCGCTTGATTGTCGAGCGCAGACAGGAGGCCCCCCTGGAAACCACTCGCCAGCTGGCGGCCCTGGTCGCCGAGGCGGTACCCAAAAAGGAAAAACACAAACACCCTGCAACCCGTACCTTCCAGGCCATTCGGATCTTCATCAACCGTGAGCTGGAAGACCTGGAAACCGGCCTGCGCGAGGCCGTGGATCGTTTGGCGCCGGGCGGCCGTTTGGTGGTGATCAGTTTCCACTCCCTGGAAGATCGCCTGGTGAAGCGCTTTATGAGGGACCTGGCCAGAGGGCCAAAGATTCCCAAGGGCGTGCCGGTGACCGCTGATCAGGAGCAGTCCGGCTATCGGCTGGTTGGCAAGGCCTTCAAGGCCAGCGGGCAGGAAATTGAAGACAACGTTCGGGCCCGAAGCGCAGTCATGCGGGTACTCGAGCGTAAGGCACATTAGGCATTCAACAGGAGCGCAACGCCATGGGCGCGGTAGCGATCGAACAACCGACAAAAACCGGCACTCTGACCCGTCAGCGGATGGTGGAAGGCTTTAACACCGCCGTTCGCCTGTCCCGCCAGGTTTTCCGGGCCACCAGTGAGCCCAGGGTCCTGGTCACTCTTGCCCTGCTGGTCGTGCTGGCAAGCTCGGCAATCGGGGTGGCGGTTGCCGCCCACCAAAACCGGGAACTTGTGAATACGTTATCCGGGTTGCAGGACCGGCGTGACGCCTATCAGCAGGAGTGGAGCCAATTGCTGCTCGAGCAGAGTGCGCTGAGCGCCCATGGCCGGGTAGAGAAGCTGGCAGCTGAGCGGTTCGGCATGGTGGTGCCGGGTCGTGAGGACATCGTTCTGGTGCCATTGATGTCGCCGGTGGCTGTCAGACAATAACCAAAAGCGGGTCACTAAACCATGGCTGGTCAGGGGAAGCAGATAACAACAAGCTGGAAGCAAAAGCTGGGGCGGGGCCTTCAGGCCTGGCGCTTCGGCACGGTGCTGGCTGTTTTTCTGCTGGTGATGGCCGGAATTGGCTGGCGGCTGATTGATCTTCAGGTGGTCGACAACGACTTCCTGCGTAAACAGGGCGATGTCCGGACCATCCGCGTGGACCCGATCGACGCCCATCGGGGCGTGATCATGGACCGTTACGGCGAGCCACTTGCGGTCAGCACGCCGGTTAAAACCCTCTGGGTGAACCCGTCCGAGGCCAATCCGGAGGATCCGCGCTGGGCCAGGCTGGCGGCCCTTCTGGATTTGTCAGAGGGCAAACTGCGCGAACGTCTTGAGCGTTACGCCGGCCGGGAGTTTATCTATCTCCGTCGCAAGGTCCAGCCGTCTGTGGCCAGTGCCGTGCTGGACCTGGGTGTGGCCGGCGTGTATGACCGCCAGGAATACCGCCGCTATTATCCCGCCGGTGAGGTGACATCCCATGTTGTGGGTTTCACCAATATTGATGAGCAGGGCCAGGAAGGGATCGAACTGGCCTACGATCGCTGGCTGAGCGGTGAGCCCGGGCGCAAGCGGGTTCTGAAAGACAACCGAGGCCGGGTGATCAAGGATCTGATGCTGATTCGAGATGCCAAACCGGGCAAGGACCTGCAACTTAGCATAGACCTGCGCCTGCAGTATCTGGCTTATCGCGAGCTCAAGGCCGTGGTGGACGCCCATAAGGCCCGGGGCGGTACGCTGGTGATGCTGGATGCCGACAGTGGTGAGGTGCTGGCCATGGTCAACCAGGGTTCCTTCAACCCGAACGACCGCTCACAGCTGTCCTCGCAACACCTCCGCAACAAGGCCATCACCGACTTGTTCGAACCGGGTTCGACCATGAAGCCGCTGACCGTTGCCGCTGCCCTTGAGTCCGGTGGTTATCAGCCGGATACCAAGGTGGACACCTCACCGGGGTACCGGCGTTTCGGTCGCTTCACCATTCGTGATGCCCGGAACTACGGCCAGTTGGCGCTCAGCGACATCATCGTTAAATCCAGCAACGTGGGTGTGAGCAAAATTGCCAATGATCTGGGAGGCGACGCTTTGCGGGCCTTCTATGCCCGGCTGGGGCTGGGACAGGGAACCGGTATCGGGTTCCCGGGCGAGGCGGTTGGGGTGCTGCCGGCCAGACCAAGCTGGCAACCGGTGGAGGAAGCCACCCTGTCTTATGGTTACGGTCTGAGTGTCAATGCCCTGCAGCTGGCCCAGGCATATATGGTGCTGGCCAATGGCGGTATCCGTTATCCCGTCAGCCTGGTGCGCCAGGAGCAAAAGCCGCAAGGGCAGCGGGTATTGTCTGAACAGGTCAGTCTGGCGGTTCGCAACATGTTACGGGATGCCGTTGCCAAGGGCACCGGTGGCCGGGCCCAGCCGGCACTTTATGCCGCGGGCGGAAAAACCGGCACCGTACACCTGGTGGGTGCGAGCGGTTATGAAAAAGATCAGTACAAGGCGATTTTTGCCGGCATGGCCCCGATGGACGATCCACGCATTGTCACGGTGGTGGCGGTGGATGCCCCCCAGGCCGGTGAATACTACGGCGGCGAAGTGGCGGCTCCGGTGTTTGCCCGGGTAATGAGTGATGCCCTGCGCCTGTTGAATGTGAAGCCCAGGCTGGAAATGACCGGTGCCGGTCAGCCCGGCGCGGATTCCCGGGAGAGGGGGTAAAGCTATGTGCATCGCCTCGATCAGTACGTTGCTTCAGGGCATTGTGGTTGTGCCGTCGGTGTTCGATGTGACCGTGCACGGGCTGCAGACCGACAGTCGCAAGGTCCGGGCCGGAGACGCTTTTGTTGCACTGGCCGGTACAGGCACACCGGCAAACCATTATCTGGATCAGGCCATTGATGCTGGTGCCACGGCAGTGATGCTGGAAAGTGATGGGCCGGCCGAATGCCATGAATACCGGGAAGCGTTGATTGTTCCGGTGCCGGGCCTGCGTGACCAGCTGGGGCGCATTGCCACCCGCTTTTTTGAGCACCCGTCCCGTCACCTTCGGGTAATCGGAGTGACCGGCACCAACGGAAAAACGTCGGTCAGCCACTACATCGCCCGCTTGTTGCAGCACAGTGATATGCCCTGCGGCATCCTGGGCACACTGGGTTATGGCATGCCCGGACAACTGCAGCCAGCGACTCACACAACGCCGGATGTGGTTCAGGTTAACCGTGTGTTGCGGAGTATCCATGAACAGGGTGGTCGTGCCGCCGTCATGGAGGTGTCGTCCCATGCACTGGAGCAGGGGCGAATCGACAAGCTGGCGATGACCGGTGCGGTTTTCACCAACCTTACCCGGGATCATCTGGATTACCACGGCACTATGGAAGCCTACGGTAATGCCAAGGAAAAGCTGTTCCTTCGCGAAGAGCTGCATTTTGCCGTGATCAACTTTGACGATCCTTTCGGCCGGCAGCTTTACCAGAAGCTGGAAGGACGCTGCGATCGTTTGCGTTACAGCCTGCATGAAGCCCAGACAGAGCTTTGGGTGACCCGTTTCGAGGCAACGGCGGATGGCTTTCAGGCAAGTATCGACGGCCTCTGGGGTGCCTTCGATATCCATGTGCCGCTGCTTGGCAGTTTTAATGCCAGTAACGTCCTGGCGGCGCTTGCCACCGTTCTGGCACTGGGTATTCCGGTGCCGACCGCTGCCAGGGCCTGTGGTTGGCTGTCGCCACCGCCTGGCAGATTGGAGCGCTTCACCAGCGCCAACGGCAAACAGGTGGTGGTCGACTACGCACATACGCCAGATGCATTGGCCAACGCGTTGGCTGCCCTGCGGGCCCATACCCCCGGAAAACTGATCTGCGTGTTTGGCTGTGGCGGTGACCGGGACCGGGGCAAGCGCGCAGAAATGGCCCGGGAGGCTGAGAAATTCGCCGATCAGGTGATTGTTACCGATGATAACCCGCGCAATGAAGAGCCACAGCAGATTGTTGCCGACATCATTGCCGGGTTTTCCGACAAGGCCAGTTATCGAGTGATCCATGGTCGGGCCGATGCCATTGCCTTCGCCATCGATCAGGCAGACCCGGCAGACCTCGTGCTGGTGGCCGGCAAGGGCCATGAGGAGTATCAGGAAATTCGGGGACAAAAAATGCCGTTCAGTGATGTGGAACAGGTACGCGAATGCTTGCACCTGAATGGAGGTGTGGCATGATGCGCGCCTTTTTACTGGCGGAAGCCTGCCAGTGGCTGCAGGCGCGATTGGCCTGCGCCACGGTGGATGCGGACCAGGTCCGGTTTTCCGGCGTTACCACCGATACCCGCTCGATGGCTGCCGGAGAGCTGTTTGTCGCCTTGCGGGGTGATCGGTTCGACGGTCATCGTTTTTTGCAGCAGGCCAGGGATGCTGGTGCCGTGGCGGCGGTGGTGGATACCGAAGATGCATCGGTCGCTCTGCCGCAGCTGGTGGTGCCCGATACTCTCCAGGCGCTGGCGCGGCTGTCGGCCGGGAATCGTAACGAAAGTGGGGCCCGGCTGGTGGCCATCACCGGCAGCAGCGGTAAAACCACCGTGCGCCAGATGACGGCCTCCATCCTGCAGCAAATGGGGCCGACGCTTGCCACCGAGGGCAACCTCAATAATCACATCGGTGTGCCGCTGACGCTGTTTCGCCTGGCACCGGAGCATCGCTTCGGCGCGATCGAGCTGGGAGCCAGCGGTTTGGGTGAAATTGCCCACACCGTGGCGCTGGTGCAACCGGATGTCGCCATTCTGACTAATGCCGGGCAGGCGCATCTGGAGGGGTTTGGCAGTTACCAGAACATTGTTCGGGCCAAGGGCGAGATTATTGACGGGGTGTCGGAATCCGGGCTGGTGGTCTTGAACTGCGATGATCCGGCATTTGACCAGTGGTTGGCCCGTGCAGGCCGCCGGCGCGTGTGCAGCGTTTCTCTGGCGGGTGACGAGCGCGCCGATTACCGGGCTTTTGAGCCGGTGACAGGGAGTGAGCAGGTGGAAGCGAAGCTTGCCGGTCCGTCGGGCTGGCAGTTCCGGCTGGCCGTGCCTCTGGCCGGTGCGCACAACCTGCTCAACGCCATGCTGGCTATCGCGGCCTGCCGGGAGCTGGGCGCAACCGATCAGCAATTGCTTGATGGTCTGAGTGCTTTGCAGCCGGTCAAGGGCCGTTTGCAGCTGCTCAGACTGACAGACCAACTGGCCGTGATTGATGACAGTTACAACGCCAATCCCACATCCATGAAGGCTGCCCTGGATGTCCTTGCCGGTTATGCCGGCAAGCGGATGGCGGTATTTGGTGCCATGGCCGAGCTTGGAGAAGGCTCGGCGGCACTGCACAGGGAAGTGGGACAACATGCCCGGGACCGGGGTATCGAACGTTTGCTGGCCGTCGGGCCGGGAAGCGAGGGATATGCCGAAGGTTTCGGGGCTAACGCAGAACAGGTAGAGAACCATGCCCGGGCGGTGGAGGCCGTGCTGGCGGATCCGGATGTACGCACTGTCCTGGTCAAGGGTTCTCGCAGCGCCGCCATGGATAAAGTGGTGGAAGGCATCAAGAACAAGGTGACAAACCCATGTTGCTCTGGCTGACAGAGATTCTTTCAGACTATTTCTCGGCGCTGACGGTGTTTCAGTACCTGACCCTGCGCGCCATCCTTGGCGTGTTGACGGCGTTGCTGATTTCACTGCTGATCGGCCCGATGATGATCCGCAAGCTCAGCCAGCACCAGATCGGTCAGGCAGTGCGGGACGATGGTCCGCAGACGCACCTTAGCAAAGCCGGCACGCCCACCATGGGGGGCGCGCTGATACTGGTCGCCATTGCCATCTCCACACTGTTATGGGCAGACCTGGGCAACCGGTACGTATGGGTAGTGCTGATCGTTACCCTGGCATTTGGCGCCATTGGCTGGGTGGACGATTACCGTAAAGTGGTCGAGCGCAATCCCAGGGGATTGCCGGCGCGCTGGAAATATTTCTGGCAATCGGTGATTGGTGCCGCGGCCGCCGTGCTGCTGTATTTCACGGCCGCATTGCCCCAGGAGACGTCACTGTATCTGCCGTTCCTGAAGAACGTCTCGATCACCCTGGGGCCGGTGTTGTTCATTCTGCTGACCTACTGCGTGATTGTTGGCAGCAGTAATGCGGTGAACCTGACCGATGGCCTGGACGGTCTGGCCATCATGCCAACGGTCATGGTTGCCAGTGCCCTGGCGATTTTTGCCTACGTGTCCGGTCATGCGCAGTTCGCCAACTACCTGCTGATCCCGCACTTGCCGGGTGCCGGTGAGCTGATTGTCTTCTGCTGTGCGCTGGTCGGTGCCGGGCTTGGTTTTCTCTGGTTCAACACCTACCCGGCCCAGGTGTTCATGGGCGATGTGGGTGCGCTGGCACTGGGTGCTGCCCTGGGCGTGGTGGCGGTGATTGTCCGCCAGGAAATCGTGTTGTTCATCATGGGCGGCGTGTTTGTCATGGAAACCATCTCGGTGATTCTGCAGGTGGCCTCCTACAAGCTGACCGGCCGGCGAATTTTCCGGATGGCACCGCTGCACCACCATTTTGAATTGAAAGGTTGGCCCGAGCCGCGCGTGATCGTGCGTTTCTGGGTCATTACCGTGGTCCTGGTCCTGATTGGCCTGGCCAGTCTGAAGATACGATAGGGATTTGCTACGGCTATGAGCGTTATTGTTTCGGATCGTCGCACATTGATTGTAGGGCTCGGTAAAACCGGGCTCTCCTGCGTGCGCTACCTGTCCGAACAGGGGCGGGACATCGCCGTGGCTGACAGTCGGCAGAACCCACCCGGGCTGGATGAGCTGAAAGCCAACTGGCCCGACGTGCCCGTGCACCTGGGCCGGTTCGATGCCGATTACTTTGCCACTTTCAACGAGCTTGTGGTCAGCCCGGGCATCAGCATTGCCGAGCCGCCCATTGCCGATGCAGCACGGAAAGGGGCGCTGATCCGGGGTGACATTGATCTGTTTGCCGAGGCTGCGGATGCGCCGATTGTCGCCATCACCGGTTCCAACGGAAAAACAACGGTCACTACCTTGCTGGGCGAAATGGCGAAGGCGGCCGGCCGAAAGGTTGAAGTGGGAGGCAATATCGGCACGCCGGCGCTGGACCTGCTGGGCCGGGGTGCGGAACTGTACATTCTCGAGGTCTCCAGCTTCCAGCTGGAAACCACCCGTGAGCTCGGCGCGCTGGCTGCCACGGTATTGAATGTCAGCGACGATCACATGGATCGCTACCCGGACAAAATGGCCTATTTCCAGGCCAAACAGCGAATCTACAACGCCTGTCAGAATGCCATCGTCAACCTCGATGATGCCCTGAGCACGCCCATGGCCCGCGACAACCTGCGGTTTCTGTGTTTTGGCTTCAATCGGGTGAATCCGGATACCTTCAGCACGCGGGACGATGACCAAGGCACCTGGATTACCTTCGGTTTTGACAACCTGTTGCTGGCCAGCGAGCTCAAGCTGATGGGCCGGCACAACATCAGTAACGTGATGGCGGCACTGGCCCTGGGGCATGCCGTGGGTCTGGCCATGGAGCCGATGTTGGCAGTAGCCCGAGAGTTTGCCGGTCTGCCGCATCGCTGTGAGTTTATCCGCCAGATTAATGGTGTGGATTTCATCAACGATTCCAAAGGCACGAATGTGGGCGCGGCAGTGGCTGCCGTTGAAAGCCTCGTGCCGACCACTGGCAAAATCGTGCTGATTGCTGGTGGTGAAGGCAAGGGCGCGGATTTCCGGCCGCTGGCCGAAGCGGCCAGCCAGTACTGCCGGGCGATGATTCTGATTGGCCGGGATGCCGATGCCATAGATGCAGCATTGGATGAAGAGGTTGGACGTTATCGCGCTGACAGCCTGGAACAGGCGGTCAGGGAAGCGTCACAACTGGCCCATCACGGCGATCGTGTTTTGCTGTCGCCAGCCTGCGCCAGCTTTGACATGTTTTCCAGTTACAGCGATCGGGGCGACCAGTTCCGGGCGTTGGTGGAGGCATTGTGATGCAGGGCACCATGACTGCTCAAACCCGAACACAGTCCCGGCTGAACCTGCAGCCGCTGCCGGTGCTGATCATGACCTCGGTGGCGTTGCTGGTAATCGGGGTGGTGATGATCTCGTCGGCGTCCATGGATATGGCGGCAGCCACCATGGGCAATGCCTACCATTATGTGATCCGACAGGTCATTTTCGCGCTCCTGGGGTGCGTGACCGCATTGGTGGCGGTCAACGTTCCGGTTTCCTGGTGGGAGCGCACCAGTTGGCCGTTGCTGGCCGTCGGGCTCATCGCCCTCTCGTTGATGATGACGCCGCTGGCGCTCACGGTGAACGGCTCTACCCGGTGGCTGCCGATGGGCATCTTTAATGTGCAGGTGTCGGAAGTGGCGAAGCTTTGTCTGATTGCCTACCTGGCCGGATACATCGTGCGCCGCACGGAGGAACTCAGGCAGTCCTGGTGGGGGATCGTCAAGCCATTACTGGTGCTGGGCGTGGCCACCCTGCTGCTGCTGGTGCAGCCGGATTTCGGCGCTACTGTGGTGCTGGTGGCGGCAGCTTCCACCATGATTTTTCTCAGTGGTGTCAGCCTGAAGCGGTTCATACCGCTGATGCTCGGGCTGGCGCTTATTGGTGCAGGCCTGGTGGTCAGCGAGCCCTATCGTCTCAAGCGTGTGGTTAGCTACATGGACCCCTGGCAGGATCAGTTCAACACCGGCTATCAGCTGACCCAGTCACTGATCGCCTTCGGTCGCGGTGAATGGACGGGCATGGGCCTGGGTAACTCGATCCAGAAGCTCTTCTTTTTGCCCGAAGCCCACACGGACTTCATCTTTTCGATCATTTCCGAGGAGTTCGGGTTGATCGGGGCCCTGATCGTCCTGTTACTGTTCGTGGCCCTGGTGCTCAGCGGCTTTGTCATTGCCCGGCGCGCCGAGAAAGCCGGGATGCCGTTTGGCGGTTGTTTCAGTTATGGCATCACCATGCTTATTGGCTTGCAGGCTGCCATCAACATGGCAGTGGCAACCGGCCTGGCGCCGACCAAGGGGCTGACGCTGCCGCTGGTCAGTTACGGCGGCTCCAGTTTGCTGGTGGTGAGTGTGTGTATTGGCATTCTGGCGAGGGTGGAAATGGAGCGCCTGGACCGCGAACGCCAGAAATCACAGCCTGTGGCCGGAAAAAACGGTGGAGGTGCCGCTTATGAGTAGCCCGCGTCGCTTCCTGATGATGGCCGGCGGCACTGGCGGCCACGTATTTCCGGCTCTGGCGACCGCCCGGGCCCTGCAGGCCCAGGGCCATCAGGTTTACTGGCTTGGTGCCCGGGGTGGCATGGAGGAGCGGTTGATTGGCGAAACCGACATTCCGCTGTCGCTGATCCACATTTCCGGTCTTAGGGGCAAGGGCAAACTGGCCCTGCTGCTGGCGCCATTCCGGCTGATGCGCGCGCTGGCGGAAGCCTGGAGCATCCTCCGCCGCATTGAACCGCACTGTGTGGTGGGCATGGGCGGATTTGTCACCGGTCCGGGTGGTGTGGCCGCCTGGTTGCTCAAGCGCCCGCTGGTGATTCATGAGCAAAATGCGGTGGCCGGCATGACCAACCGGTGGCTGACTCGTTTTGCCGGCACGGTGCTGGAGGCCTTCCCGGACAGTTTTGGTGGCCGGACCGTCACCCGCTGCACTGGTAACCCGGTGCGCGAGGATATGGTCGGGTTGCCCGAGCCGGAACAGCGTCTGGCCGGTCGTTCCGGCCCGTTGAGGGTTCTGGTGGTTGGCGGCAGCCTGGGGGCGCGGGTGTTCAACGAACAGGTCCCGGCCGCCCTGGCTCTGATGGCGGAGGGTGAGCGCCCGACCGTGCGCCACCAATGTGGCGAGAAGAATCATCAGGCGGCGTTGGATGCTTACAAAGCAGCCGGTGTTGAGGCCAGCGTCGAGCCGTTTATTCATAACATGGCAGAGGCCTACGAGTGGGCGGATCTGGTGATCTGCCGGGCCGGTGCGCTCACGGTCTCCGAGCTTTGCGCAGCCGGAGTTGCCGCCATTCTGGTGCCTTTCCCCCACGCGGTGGACGACCACCAGACCCGCAACGCGGAACAGATGGTGAAGGCCGGTGGAGCGTTACTGGTGCCACAGCCGCAGTTGTCCCCGGGCACTCTGGCGGACGCTCTGGCTGACCTGGCTGCCGACCGGAACAAAATACTGACAATGGCGAAGGCCGCCCGCTCGCTGGCCCGCCCGGATGCAACGGAGAGAGTCGTGAATTACTGTCTGGAGGCCGCCCATGGCTGAAGCAACCAACCCGCCGCTGGTCTACCAGGTTCCGGAAATGCGCCGGATTCGCCGCATTCACTTTGTCGGCATCGGTGGCGCCGGCATGAGCGGTATTGCCGAGGTGCTGAAAAATCAGGGCTATGACGTTTCCGGTTCCGACATCAAGGACAGTCCGGTCACCGGGCGCCTGCGGTCACTGGGCGTGGATGTCCAGATTGGTCACCGTGAGCAAAACAGCGAAAGTGCCGACGTGGTGGTGGTGTCCACCGCCGTGTCGGAGGACAACCCGGAAGTGATTGCTGCCCGCAGCCGGCGGGTCCCCATTGTGCCCCGGGCCGAAATGCTGGCGGAGATCATGCGTTACCGCCACGGCATTGCCATTGCCGGCACCCACGGCAAAACCACCACCACCAGCCTGATTGCCTCGGTGCTGGGTGAAGCCGGGCTGGATCCCACTTTCGTGATCGGCGGCAAGCTCAATAGCGCCGGTACCAACGCCCAGTTGGGCGGTTCACGCTACCTGGTGGCCGAAGCGGATGAGAGTGATGCCTCGTTCCTGCACCTGACACCGGTGATTTCCGTGGTCACCAACATCGAAGCTGACCACATGGATACCTACGGCGGCGATGTTGGCAAGCTCAAGCAGACGTTCATCGATTTTCTGCACAACCTGCCTTTTTACGGGGTGGCGGTGATGTGTGTGGACGACGCCTATGTGCGCGAGATTATTCCCCGGATTTCCCGGGCCATCATTACCTACGGCATCGATAACCCCGAGGCCGATTACCGGGCGGAGAACATTGTCTCCGACGGCCTGAAAACCCGCTTCGTGGTGCGCCGCCCCGGTGGCCGGCCGGACCTGCAGGTGGAACTGAAGATGCCTGGCCGGCATAACGTGCTCAATGCCCTGGCTACCATCGCCGTGGCCACCGATGAGGGTGTGGACGACCAGGCCATTTGCCGGGGTCTGGCAGGTTTTGCCGGTGTGGGTCGCCGCTTCCAGGTATATGGCGAATACCCGCTGGCGCAGGGCAGTGCCACGCTGGTTGACGACTACGGCCACCATCCGACCGAAGTGCAGGCCGTCATTCGCGCCGCCCGGGAAGCCTGGCCGGAAAGGCGAATTGTGATGTTGTACCAGCCACATCGCTACAGCCGCACCCGGGATCTGTATGAAGACTTTGTCAGGGTGCTCTCGGATGTCGACGGCCTGCTGCTGATGGACGTTTACGCCGCCGGCGAAGAGCCCATACCGGGTGCCGATGGGCGGGCCCTGTGCCGCAGTATTCGCCAGAGAGGCAAGGTGGAGCCGGTCTTCGTGGAGAAGAATGACGAAATTGAGAGCCTGCTGGCCAACGTGCTGAAAGATGGCGACCTTCTGATCACCCAGGGCGCTGGCGACATTGGTGGTGTGGCGGCTCGTTTGTCGGCGGCCGGCGTTAAAAAGGGGGGCAAGGCATGACCGATCTGCATACCCACACCCCTGATTATCAGGCTTCGCCCGAGCTGGTGAAGGCTCTGGGCCGGGTGGCCGTGTTCATGGGCGGTGATTCGGCCGAGCGGGACGTGTCGCTGAAAAGTGGCCGTGCGGTGTTGAGTGCCCTGCAGTCGGCCGGGGTGGATGCGTTCGGCATGGACGTGCGCGGCTGCCTGTTGCGCACCGTGGAAGCGCCGGAGTTCGACCGGGTATTCATCGCCCTGCACGGCCGGGGTGGGGAAGACGGCATTCTCCAGGCCATTCTTGAGCAGGCGGGCATTCCCTACACCGGCAGCCGGGTGTTGGCTTCGTCTCTGGCCATGGACAAGTTGCGCACCAAGTACGTGTTCAAAGGCTGCGGTCTGCCGACCCCGGATTTCCGGGCCATGACCTCGGTGGCCGAAGCGGACGAGATTGTCGCCAGCCTGGGCACGCCGCTCAGTGTCAAGCCAGCACACGAGGGGTCGAGCATCGGCATCCGCAAGGTCTGGAGCGTGGACGAGCTGGTGGAGGCCTGGCAGGTGGCCGCCGGAATGGACGACCTGGTGTTGGTGGAGCAGTGGATCGAGGGGCCGGAGTTCACCGTCAGTCTGTTACAGGACCGGGCGCTGCCGGCCATCGGCCTGAGCGCGAGTACCGAACACACATTTTATGACTATGAGGCCAAGTATCTGACCGACGACACCAGCTACCGGATTCCCTGTGGCCTGCCGCCGGAAGATGAGTTGCGTTTGCAGCAACTGGCACTTGATGCCTTCAGGGTGGTGGGATGCCGCACCTGGGGGCGAGTCGACATCATGCAGGATGCCGCCGGCGATTTCTGGTTGTTGGAAGTGAACACGGTCCCGGGCATGACCGACCACAGCCTGGTGCCCATGGCGGCCCATGCCGCGGGTATCGGTTTTGAAGAGCTGGTTGTGCGCATATTGAAAGATACGCTGCCGGAGGGCTGACATGCTGACAACGCTGCTGGTGAGAACCCGGTCAGTACCACCTGATCCGCCCAAGCGCCGGGGAGCCACGTCGCTGGGCCCGGAGCCGGACCGCTTTGGGCTGCTGAAGGCGGTGCTGGCGGCGGTGCCCTGGCTGCAGGTGGGCATTGGTGTCACCGTGGTGTTGCTGGCAGCGATGATGCCCTGGGCGGTGGACCGTGTGCTGACGGCCATGGACCAGCAGATTATGGCCGTCGATGTCCGCGGCGAGTTTGTCGGCGAGAGCCGCGTGGCTCTGGAACGTGCGGCCGGCGCCTGGGTTGGCGAGAGTTATTTCGCCACGGACCTGGAAGAGATCAAGGCGGAGCTGGAACAACGGCCGTGGGTGGCTTCGGCAGCGGTCCGCCGGGTCTGGCCCGGACGACTGGAAATCGACATCCGCGAGAAAAAGCCGCTGGCCTACTGGACGAATGGTCGGCTGGTCAGCCGTTCCGGGGAAGTCTTTGCGCCCCGCAACCCGGAGGCCGCGGGGCGGCTGCCGCATCTGGCCGGGCCCGATGAACGGGTGCGGGAAGTGATTGCCATGGCCAGAACGATGAGTGAGCAACTGGTTGGGTACGGCCTGGGGTTTCAGGGGCTGACCCTTGAAGATCGGGGCGCCTGGACGCTCAAACTGAATAACGGCATCGAGGTGGTGCTGGGGCGGGATCAGGTGGACACCCGGTTCCAGCGTTTTATCACCGTGTATGAAAACCGGCTGGCCTCAAGGCTTGATGAAGTCAGCCGGGTGGATGCCCGCTACTCCAATGGGGTGGCGGTGCAGTGGAAAACGGACGTGGCCAGTGCCGCGCCGAAATCCTGATAACGAATATTACGAACCTGGGGTTTGGTGAAAACATGTCATCGGTTGAAACGGAAAACATGATTGTCGGCCTGGATATCGGTACATCCAAGGTGGTGGCCATCGTCGGCAAGCGCAAATTGGATGGCACCATTGAGGTGGTCGGCATCGGCTCACATCCGTCCCGAGGCCTCAAGCGGGGTGTGGTGGTCAATATTGAAACCACGGTGCAGGCCATTCAGAGGGCGGTGGAAGAAGCCGAACTGATGGCTGGTTGCCGCATCCATTCGGTCTATGCCGGCATCGCCGGCAGCCATGTCAAGAGCCTGAATTCCCACGGCATTGTCGCCATTCGGGACCGGGAAGTGACGCAGGCGGACGTGGACCGGGTGATTGACGCCGCCCAGGCGGTGGCCATTCCGGCCGACCAGAAGATTCTGCATATCCTGCCGCAGGAATTTGTCATCGATAACCAGGAAGGCATCAAGGAGCCCATGGGCATGTCCGGGGTGCGTCTGGAGGCCAAGGTACACCTGGTCACCTGCGCTGTGAACGCCGCCCAGAACATCGAAAAATGCGTCAAGCGCTGCGGCCTGGAAGTGGACGACATCATCCTCGAGCAGCTGGCTTCCAGTCACGCCGTTCTTACCGAGGACGAAAAAGAGCTGGGTGTCTGTGTCGTGGACATCGGCGGGGGTACCACTGACATCGCCGTGTTTACTGGCGGTGCCATCCGCCACACCTCGGTGATTCCGATTGCCGGTGACCAGGTGACCAACGATATCGCCATGGCCCTGCGCACGCCCACGCAGAATGCCGAGGAAATCAAGATCAAGTATGCCTGTGCGCTGACCCAACTGGCCGGCGCCGACGAGACCATCAAAGTGCCCAGCGTCGGCGACCGGGCACCCCGGGACTTGTCCCGCCAGGCGCTCGCCGAGGTGGTCGAGCCTCGTTACGAGGAATTGTTCACCCTGGTGCAGTCGGAGCTGCGTCGCTCGGGGTTTGAGGATCTGGTGCCGGCAGGCATCGTGATTACCGGCGGTTCCTCCACCATGGAAGGCGTGGTGGAACTGGCGGAGGAAATCTTTCATATGCCGGTCCGGCTGGCCTGTCCGCAGGCGGTCTCCGGCATGACCGAAGTTGTCAACAACCCGATTTACGCCACCGGCGTGGGCCTGTTGATTCATGGCTTCCGGCAGATGGATCTGGGCCAGGAGCCACCGCTGAAGGGCGAGGATGCTCCCTCGCTGGTTGAGCGGATGAAAGCGTGGTTTACCGGTCATTTCTGACCGCTGGCCACGACACGAGTAGTACACGAAGGTATCTCGAAAACGACATAACGATTGCAGAACCAGCCTGAACAAAGGTTGGCAACAGCACGAAGGAGTAGGGGAAATGTTTGAACTCGTTGATAATGCCCAACAAAACGCAGTCATCAAGGTTGTCGGTGTTGGCGGTGGTGGCGGTAATGCCGTGCGCCACATGCTCAACAGCGACGTGGAAGGCGTGGAATTCATCTGCGCTAATACGGATGCCCAGGCCCTGAAAGACCTGGACGCCCGCCAGATTATCCAGCTTGGTGGCAACATCACCAAAGGCCTGGGTGCGGGTGCCAACCCGGAAATCGGTCGTCAGTCGGCGCTGGAAGACCGTGACCGAATTGCCGAAGCACTGAGCGGCTCGGACATGGTTTTCATTACCGCCGGTATGGGTGGCGGTACTGGCACCGGAGCAGCGCCGATTGTTGCCGAAGTTGCCCGCGAGCTGGGCATTCTGACCGTGGCCGTCGTCACCAAGCCGTTCCAGTTCGAGGGTGGCAAGCGCATGACCGTGGCCGAGTCCGGGCTGAAAGAGCTGGAAGAGAATGTGGATTCACTGATCACCATTCCCAACGAAAAACTGCTGGCGGTGATGGGCAAGAAAACCAGCCTGCTGGATGCCTTCGCCTCCGCCAATGACGTGCTGCTGGGCGCGGTGCAGGGTATTGCCGACCTGATCACCCGCAACGGCATGATCAACGTCGACTTTGCCGACGTGAAAACTGTGATGTCCGAAATGGGCATGGCGATGATGGGTACCGGCCACGCCACCGGCGAAAACCGTGCTCGCGAAGCCGCCGAAGCCGCCGTTCGCAGCCCGCTGCTGGAAGATATCAACCTGCAGGGCGCGAAAGGTATTCTGGTCAACATCACCGCGGGTATGGACCTGAACCTGGGCGAATTCTCCGAGGTGGGCGACATTGTGCGCGAATTTGCCTCCGACTCCGCAACCGTGGTTGTGGGTACCGTGATCGATCCGGAAATGACCGACGACCTGAAAGTGACCGTGGTAGCCACCGGCCTGGGCGGCGAGCGCGACAAGCCCACCAAGGTGGTGGACAACACCCGCACGCTGGATGGCACCACTGACTACAACCAGCTGGATCGACCGGCGGTGTTGCGTCGCCGTGCCTCCACCCAGGGTAATGTGGCGCTGGATCAGAGCAAGGAAAAAGAAGAGCAGGGCGTGGACTATCTCGATATTCCCGCATTCCTGCGCCGTCAGGCAGACTGATAGGCTGCGTCTTCTTACTTTGAAGGGGCGGGCAAACCATAACCGATACCTATTTCACAATTAAGTGAAAGTCATGTCGGTCAAATGGTACTCAGTCTCAAACTCTGCTATTCTCGCGCACAAGTTTTTGCGCCAAGAATATCGCTTATTTGTGACGGAATGATGAACCGATGATCAGACAACGGACACTCAAAAACACCATCCGTGCCACCGGTGTGGGCCTGCATTCAGGGGAAAAGGTCTACCTGACCCTGAAACCCGCGCCGGTTGACGCGGGGATCGTTTTCCGCCGCACTGATCTGGACCCGGTGGTCGAGATCAAGGCCTGTGCGGAAAGTGTGGGTGAGACCATGATGTCCACGACACTGGTAAAAGACGGTGTCCGTGTGGGGACCGTGGAGCACCTGCTCTCGGCCATGGCTGGTCTCGGCATTGACAACTGCATTGTCGAACTGAGCGCGCCGGAAGTGCCGATTATGGACGGCTCCGCAGGACCGTTTGTATTCCTGCTGCAGTCCGCCGGCATCGCCGAGCAGGAAGCGGCCAAGCGCTTTATCCGCATCAAGCGGGAAGTGACCATTGAAGAAGACGGCAAGAAAGCCACTTTTCTGCCGTTTGAAGGTTTCAAGGTCAGTTTCGGGATTGATTTCGACCATCCGGTATTCAAGGGCCGCGCCCAGAGTGCCACGGTTGATTTCTCCAGCACCTCCTTCGTCAAGGAAGTGTCCCGGGCCCGGACATTCGGCTTCATGCGCGATATCGAAAAGCTGCGCTCCATGAACCTGGCGCTTGGCGGCAGTGTGGACAATGCGATTGTGGTCGATGACTACAAGATTCTGAACGAGGACGGTCTGCGCTATGACGACGAGTTCGTCAAGCACAAGGTGCTGGACGCCATCGGTGATCTCTACCTGTTGGGCAACAGCCTGATTGGTGAGTTCCGTGGTATCAAGTCCGGTCATGACCTGAACAACAAGCTTCTGCGGAAGCTGCGGGCTGAGGAAGATGCCTGGGAAGTGGTCACGTTTGACGACGAAGCCACCGCCCCCATCTCCTACATGAAGCCTGTCCTGGCTGCCCCGGCGTAAGGCGGGAAACCTTACTCCCGGACGTGGCTTGCGAGTTTTTCGAGAACCTCGCGTAGTGCTTTATCCTTCGTGTGCCCGGCCTCCTCTTTGAGGAGCCGGGCATTTTCTTTGGTGAGGGGCGCCTTGACAGCTTTGGTGCGGGCTCGGAAACGGGGTGGGCTGACTTTTACCCGCAGTTTCCAGACAAAGCGAAACAGCTCGTGCTCTCTCAGCTGCTCCATGATTTCGTGTTGCCGGAAGCGCAGCCGCGTTGCTTTGCTGGCGGTGTCGGTAGACAGCACCAGTTCTCCTTCCTGGCAACTGACAAACCGGGTGCCGGGAGCCAGATCCTCGGGCAGGGCAGCCATCACGGTTTGTTCCGCGCTCTGGTGAACCCGGGCCCGGGCAATCAGCTCGTTAAGCTTCGAGACGGTGGTGCCTTGGTCACTGAACACCGGTTGTTGGCGGTTTTTCTCGTGCATGGCCGATGTTTCTCGACGGTTTGATGACAATTTGGTTAAAATTGCGCGTTATTTTCAATCGGTGTGCAAATCCGGAATGCACATGCTGCCAAGGATAGCAGACCTGCCTGTTGGATAAACGGGGGCAAACGCCCGAAAGGGCAAGGTTGTGGTCGCTTTATGACATCTATGAACACCCGATTCATTGCCGGTGGTCTCGCGCTGCTTATAACAGTGGCGCTGGTATCCGCCTGGGCGGGATATCGCGCCGCCGAAAGCGACGTACAGCAGGTAGAGGCGGAAAAAGCCCGGCAGTTGGAAAGCTGGCAGCGCAAGTTGTCGCGTCAGCAGGAAGAAGTCGCACACCTGCGAGAGACGGTGCAACAGCGAATCGACACACTGACCCTGCGGGTGGGGCAGATGCAGGGGCGCATGTTGCGCCTGGATGCCTTGGGTCAGCGCTTCATTGAATCGGGCCTGGTCAGTGGCGAAGAATTCAATTTCGACGAGCCGGCGGCTGTTGGTGGCCCGGAGGACCCCCTCCCGCTGGGTGAATCCTACAGTGAGCCGGAACTGGGTGACATGATCAGCCGCCTGGAAAGGCAGTTGGAAGACCGGGAAAAGCAGTTGCGTCTGCTGGACAAGCTGGCTTCCTGGCAGAACCTGGATGATGAGCGCTACGTGGAGGGTCGCCCGGTCACCTGGGGGTGGGTGTCGTCCCCCTACGGCTATCGCTCTGACCCCTTCACCGGCAAGCGTGCCTGGCATGCAGGTATTGACCTGGCTGGCCGTGATGGCGGCGATATCATTTCCGTGGCTGGCGGCGTGGTCAGTTTCGCAGGTGACCGCTACGGCTACGGCAAGCTGGTGGAAATCAATCACGGTGAGGGCCTGGTCACCCGCTATGCCCACGCCAGGTCGCTGGAAGTGAAAACCGGCGAGGTGGTGGAAAAAGGCCAACTGATTGCCCGTATGGGCAGCACGGGCCGCTCCACCGGCCCTCACGTGCATTTCGAGGTGATTCGCAACGGCCGCACCGAAGACCCCGAGAAATACATGCGGCGTGCAAGGCGCTGATTCCGCTCTCTCTGCCCTACCTTTTGTCCTGTCGCTAAATAAGGTTAGAATGCCTGCTTCCTCCGTTTAACTGAAGAAGCAGTGGTCTATGTTCTCAAAACTCGCAACCAAGATGTTCGGCAGTAAAAACGCACGCGAAATCAAGCGGATGCGGAAGGTTGTCTCGCGCATCAACGACCTTGAAGAAACCTTTGGCGCGTTGTCGGACAGCGAGTTGCAGGGCAAGACCGACGAATTCAGGCAGCGAATCGACAAGGGTGAACCGCTCGAGTCACTGCTGGCCGAGGCTTTTGCCACCGTGCGCGAGGCCAGCCGTCGGGTCATGGGCATGCGCCACTACGACGTTCAGCTGGTCGGGGGCATGACGCTGCACGAAGGTCGCATCGCCGAGATGAAAACCGGTGAGGGTAAAACCCTGGTGGCGACCGCCGCCGTTTACCTGAATGCCCTGCCGGGCAAGGGCGTACACGTGGTCACCGTGAACGATTACCTGGCCCGCCGGGATGCCGAGTGGATGGGCAAACTCTACCGCTTCCTGGGCATGCAGGTGGGCGTGGTTGCCGCCGGTCAGCCGCAGGAAGAAAAGCGCGCCGCCTATCAGGCGGACATCACCTATGGCACCAACAACGAGTTCGGCTTTGACTACCTGCGCGACAACATGGCGTTCAGCATGCAGGACAAGGTCCAGCGCGGCCTGAATTTCGCCATTGTCGATGAGGTGGATTCCATCCTGATCGACGAAGCCCGGACCCCGCTGGTCATCTCCGGCGCCGCAGAAGACTCCTCCAAACTCTACCAGGCCATTAACCAGCTGATTCCCTCGCTGGAGAAAGGCGAGGTCAGTGAAGAGGGTGAGGCCTCGGGCGATTTCACCATCGATGAAAAGTCCCGACAGGTGGAGTTGACCGAGGCCGGCCACGAAAAAGTCGAAGAGCTGCTGCTCAGTGAGGGCTTGCTGCAGGAAGGTGAGAGTCTGTATTCCGCCGCCAATCTCAGCCTGCTTCATCATGTGCACTCCGGTCTGCGTGCCCACCACCTATTCCACAAAGACGTGGATTACATCGTCCAGGGTGGTCAGGTGGTTATTGTTGACGAACACACCGGTCGTACCATGCAGGGCCGTCGCTGGAGCGAGGGGCTGCACCAGGCGATCGAGGCGAAAGAAGGCCTGAAGATTCAGGCGGAAAGCCAGACCCTGGCCTCCACCACGTTCCAGAACTATTTCCGCCTGTACAACAAACTGGCCGGCATGACCGGTACCGCCGATACCGAAGCCTTTGAATTTCGCCAGATCTACGGCCTGGATGTCGTGGTTATCCCGCCCAACAAGCCGATTCAGCGGGTGGACTACAACGACCTGGTGTACATGACCCAGGAAGAGAAATTCCATGCCATCATCGATGAAATCAAGTACGTGACCGGCGAGGGCCGCCCGGTGCTGGTGGGCACCGCCTCGGTGGATGCCTCCGAGGTACTGTCGGCGCTGCTGAAAAAGGCGCGCATTGAACACAAGATCCTGAACGCCAAGCAGCACGAGTCCGAGGCCCACATTATTGCCCAGGCCGGTCGTCCGGGTGCGGTCACGATCGCCACCAACATGGCCGGCCGTGGTACCGATATCGTGCTTGGTGGTAACTGGGAGCACGAAGCGGCCACCATGGATGAGCCCACCGAAGAGCAGATCAACAAGCTCAAGGCGGAATGGGAGCAGCGTCATCAGCAGGTGCTGGAGGCCGGTGGCCTGCACATTATCGGCACCGAACGCCACGAGTCCCGCCGGATCGACAACCAGCTGCGTGGCCGCGCCGGTCGTCAGGGCGACCCGGGGTCGTCCCGCTTCTTCCTGTCGCTGGAAGACAACCTCATGCGCATCTTCGCCCCGGAGCGGGTGAAGAACCTCATGCAGGCCATGGGCATGAAGAAGGGCGAGGCCATCGAGCACCGCATGGTCACCAATGCCATCGAGAAATCCCAGCGCAAGGTGGAGGGCCGCAACTTCGACATGCGCAAGACCTTGCTCGAGTACGACGACGTGGCCAACGACCAGCGCACGGTGATCTACGAGCAGCGTAACGAAGTGATGGCCTCGGAAGACATTTCCGAGATGATCGATACCATCCGGGCTGACGTGGTGGAATCGGTGGTCAGCGAGTTTATTCCGCCGCAGAGCATGCCCGAGCAGTGGGATGTGCAGGGGCTTGAATCCCACCTGCAGTCGGAAATGGCCATCGAGCTGCCGATCAGTCAGTGGCTGGAAGAAGACAACAAGCTGTACGAAGAAAGTCTGCGGGCGAAAATCCTCGAGGCTATCGTGGCCGAGTACAAGGCAAAAGAAGAGATTGCCGGTGCCGAGGCCATGCGCAAGTTCGAGAAACAGGTGTTCCTGCAGGTGCTCGACACACTGTGGAAAGAACACCTTTCCAACATGGACCATCTGCGTCGTGGCATTCACCTGCGCGGTTATGCCCAGAAGAATCCGAAGCAGGAATACAAGCGCGAAGCCTTCAACCTGTTCCAGACCATGCTGGATACCATGAAGCGCGACATCACCCGGGTACTGTGCCACGTGCGTGTGCAGAGCCAGGAAGAGATGGAGGAAATCGAGCGTCGTCGCAAGGAGGAGCTGGAACGGGAAATGGCCCGGGCCAAGCTGCGTCATGACCAGGCCAGCGCCACCGACCAGGCCGATGGCGGCAGCGATGAGGACCGGCAGGGCCAGTCGGCCACGCCGGAAACCTTCGTGCGCCAGGAACGCAAGGTGGGTCGAAACGAGCCCTGTCCCTGCGGGTCCGGCAAGAAATACAAACAATGCTGCGGCAAGGTGGCCTGACCCCGGCCACCCCGCGCAGCCCGACCGGAACCCGCAAACCGCCAGAGCCCTGGCGCTTGCGGGTTTTGTCGTTTTCAGATGCATTCATTCAAGGAGACTGACATGGCGGTAGGTCCCGGAACCTTGCCCGAATTTTTCCCGGTGCCCGGTATAAAAATCGGTATTGCCAGTGCCGGCATCAAGAAGCCAGGCCGTAAGGACCTGGTGGTCTTCGAACTGGCCCCCGAGACCCGCGTGGCGGGTATTTTTACCCAGAACCAGTTCTGCGCCGCGCCGGTGGTGCTCAGCCGCCGTCATCTGGCTGAGACAGCGCCCCGATACCTCTTGATCAACACCGGTAATGCCAACGCGGGTACCGGCAAGCAGGGCATGGCCGACGCCGAGCGCTGCTGCCAGGCCCTGGCCGGGAAAGCCGGGGCCAGCGCCAGTGAAGTGCTGCCGTTTTCTACCGGGGTTATCGGTGAACCGTTGCCGGTGGATAAAATTGTCAATGCCATGGGCGATCTGCTGGCCGATACCCGGGAAGATCGATGGGCGGAAGCCGCCAGTGGTATCATGACCACCGATACCCGCCCGAAAGGGGCTTCGGTGCAACTGGAGGTAGACGGCCACACCGTCACCATTTCCGGCATCAGCAAGGGGGCGGGCATGATCCGCCCGAACATGGCGACCATGCTCGGGTTTATTGCCACCGACGCTCGTATAGAGCCAGGGCTGTTGCAGGCGCTTGCGTCCGAGCTGGGGGAAAAATCCTTCAACCGGATAACCATCGACAGCGACACCTCCACCAATGATGCCTGCATGCTGATGGCCACCGGCCAGTACAGCGGTCCGGAAATTACCGCCGAAAGCCCCCAGTTATCCAGGCTGAAAGATGCCCTGCGCCAGGTGTATCTGGACCTGGCCCATGCCATCGTCCGTGACGGTGAGGGCGCCACCAAGTTCGTTACCATCGACGTGACCGGCGCCGGTAATCAGGGCGAGGCCCTGGATGTCGCCTATACCGTGGCCCACTCCCCCCTGGTGAAAACGGCGCTGTTCGCCTCTGACCCGAACTGGGGCCGTATCCTGGCGGCGGTCGGCCGGGCCGGGGTACCGGAACTGGACCTGGACGCCGTGGAAATTTATCTGGGCGATGTCTGCCTGGTGCGTAACGGCGGCCGTGCCGAGGACTATTCCGAGCAGCGTGGCCAGGCGGTGATGGACCGGGAAGAGATCACCATCGCCATCAACCTGAACCGGGGCGCCGTGCGCGAAACAGTGTGGACCTGTGATTTTTCCCACGAGTACGTCACCATCAATGCCGAATACCGAACCTGAGATGGCCGGTCAGACACCGGCGGTGAAAGACATTCACGTGGCCGTGGCGGTAATTGTCCGCGACGGCAGGGTGTTGATTGCCCGTCGTCCTGATCATGTCCATCAGGGCGGCCTGCTGGAGTTTCCCGGCGGCAAGGTTGAGTCTGGCGAAACGGTGCAACAGGCGCTGGTTCGTGAAATTGCCGAGGAAACCGGCCTGGCCGTGCCGACAAACGGACTGCAGCCGGTGATCGGCATTCGCCATGATTACGGCGACAAGCGGGTGTTTCTGGATGTCTGGCAAACGGACATGGCCAGGGGCGAACCGGAAGGCCGCGAGGGCCAGCCCATCGAGTGGCTCAGGCCAGACCAGCTCCGCGATGACGACTTTCCCGAGGCCAACCGCCCCATCATTCGGGCGCTTCGGCTGCCTCACCGGCTGGCGATCAGCGGCCGGATCAGTGATCCGGAAACGGGGCTGGGCAAACTGAAAACGGCTCTGGCACGTACCTCTCCGCCACTCATGATTTTGCGTGCGCCGGAACTGAATGAAGAGGGCTACCGGGTGTTTGCGCAACGGGCGGCGGAGCTGTGCCGCAAGGCGGGGACCGGTCTGCTGGTTCATGGTGCGCCGGAACACTGGCAGGCGGTGCCCGGCATCGCCGGCCTGCATTTGCCCTGGCGTGAGGCTCAGAGGCTGTCAGAGCGGCCTGTTCCGGCCGGTGCCTGGTTGGGCGTCTCGTGCCACGACGCTGAGCAACTGCGCCATGCCGAACGCCTGGGAGCCGATTACGCTTTGCTGGGTGCGGTGAAAGCGACGGCCAGCCATCCCGGCCGCCCCGCGATCGGGTGGTCCGCGTTTGCCGAGCTGGTTGGCGGCGCCACCGTGCCGGTATTCGCACTGGGCGGACTGGAACCGGCCGACGAGCTCCAGGCCCGTACCCTGGGAGGTCAGGGTATAGCGGGTATCCGCTACTGGTGGGGGTAATCCCAGCCATTCGAGCCCTCGCCGTGATAGAATGCCCGCCCCAATTGTCAGAACCACGAGGAAGCACAGTGGCTGTTCGTTACATAGAAACCTGCCGTTTACCCACCCCTTTCGGTGTGTTTGATATGCACGGCTTTGAAGAGCCGGACACCGGTAAGGAGCATGTAGCGCTGACATTGGGTGAGATCGCCAGTGGCGAGCCGGTGCTGGCCCGCACCCATTCCGAATGCCTGACCGGCGATGCCCTGTACAGCATGCGCTGCGATTGCGGTTACCAGCTCGAAGAAGCCCTGCGCAGTATCGCCCGGGAAGGCCGGGGTATTCTGATGTATCTGCGCCAGGAAGGGCGGGGCATTGGCCTGCTGAACAAGATCCGGGCCTATCACCTGCAGGACCAGGGCGCGGACACGGTGGAAGCCAACGAACGCTTGGGCTTCGCGGCGGATTTGCGGGACTACAGCATGTGCAAGGACATGCTGGACCATCTGGGAGTGTCAGCACTGCGGCTGATGACCAACAACCCCCGCAAGGTGAAAGCCCTGGAAAGCCACGGCATCCGCATTGCCGAACGAGTGGCGCTGCATGTGGGGCGCAACCCCCACAACGAACACTATCTGAACACCAAGCAGAGCAAGCTGGGGCACTGGCTGGAAACCCACCAGGATGATGATCCAGTTTAAACCTTGCCTCCGCTGCTTAAAGGCTGGCCAGCCGATCCACAATGGCTTGGCCTATCCCCTCGGCATCCAGCCCACATTCACTTAACAGCTCACCGTGCTTGCCATGATCAACGAACCGGTCCGGCAATCCGAGTTGTAATACCTGGCAGCTGATCTGGTTGGCGTTCAGGTACTCGCACACGGCACTGCCAGCGCCGCCGGCAATGGCGTTTTCTTCCAGTGTGACCAGCAGTTCGTGCTGCTCGGCCAGTTCACGCACCAGTGCTTCATCCAGCGGTTTCACAAACCGCATGTCCGCGACCGTCGCGTTCAGGCCATCTGCCGCCTCCAGTGCCGAGTGCAACAAGGTTCCGAAATTCAGGATGGCCACCTGCCTGCCTTCCCGAACCCGCCGGCCTTTGCCCAGGGGCAGGGCAGCCAGTTTCTGCTCGATGGCGGCACCCGGGCCGGTGCCACGGGGATAGCGCACGGCGGCCGGGCCTTCGTGCTGAAGCCCGGTATGCAGAAGCTGACGGGTTTCGTTTTCATCGGATGGGGTCATCACCACCATGCCGGGAATGCAGCGCAGATAGCTGATGTCGAAGGCGCCGGCGTGGGTGGGGCCGTCTTCGCCCACCAGTCCGGCGCGGTCAATGGCAAACAGCACGTCCAGGTCCTGGATGGCCACATCGTGAATCAGCTGGTCGTAGGCCCGTTGCAAGAAAGTGGAGTAGATGGCCACCACCGGCTTGGCACCGTCGCAGGCCAGGCCGGCGGCCAGGGTCACCGCGTGCTGCTCGGCAATGGCGACGTCAAAATAGCGCTCCGGAAACCGTTTGGCGAAGGCGACCAGGTCCGAGCCTTCGCACATGGCGGGCGTGATGCCCACTACCCGGGCGTCCTGCTCGGCGGCGTCGCACAACCACTGGCCAAAGATATTGGCGTATTTCGGGCGCGGTGCTGAGGGCCGGGGTGGCTCGGGTTTATCCGCGGGCACCGGCTCGATCTTGTTGATGGCGTGATAACCCACCGGGTCGGCCTCGGCGGGGGCAAAGCCCTTGCCCTTGGTGGTGACCACGTGCAGGAACTGGGGGCCTTCGAGTTCACGCAGGTTTTCCAGGGTTTCCACCAGCAATGGCAGATCGTGGCCGTCGATGGGGCCGATGTAGTTGAAGCCCAGCTCCTCGAACAGGGTACCCGGGGCAATCATGCCCTTGAAGTGTTCTTCGGTTTTCTTGGCCAGTTGCATCAACGGCGGTGCGGCTTTAAGCACTTTCTTGCTGCTGTTGCGCATGTGGTTGTAGGTGCGGCTGGCCAGCAGCTTGGCAAAATAGTTCGACAGCCCACCCACGTTGTGGGAAATCGACATGTCGTTGTCGTTCAGGATCACCAGCATGTCGGCGTGCAGGTGGCCGGCATGGTTCAGTGCCTCGAACGCCATGCCGGCGGTCATGGCACCGTCGCCGATGACCGCAATGCTCTTGCGACCGGATTTCTGCAGGCGGGCGGCAATCGACATGCCCAGCGCGGCGCTGATGGAGGTGCTGGAATGGCCGACGCCAAAGGTGTCGTATTCGCTCTCTGATCGCTTCGGGAAGCCGGCCAGGCCGCCTTTTCGGCGAATGCTGCCCATGCGTTCCTTACGCCCGGTCAGAATCTTGTGGGGATAGGCCTGGTGGCCCACATCCCACAGCAGGCGGTCGAACGGTGTGTTAAAGACGTAGTGCAGCGCCACGGTGAGTTCAAGCACCCCGAGGCCGGCGCCAAAGTGCCCGCCGGTCTGGCCAACCGACCATAGCAGATACGCCCGCAGTTCCCGGGCCAGGCGGGGCAAGTCTTCAGCCGGCAGCTCGCGGAGCTGGGACGGCAGGTCAATCCGGTCCAGCAACGGGGTGTTGGGCCGCTGTGACGGGATTTCTTTGAACGTATAAATATCCTGCATCGGTTCGGGTCTTATGGGAATTCCGGTGATTGTTAAGTCCGTTACGACCAGTGTGCGCTTTTGGCGCAGGCCGGTTCAATGGCTGCGCGCGACCACGTAATCTGCCATGGCTCGCAGTGGATCGGCTTCGGAGCCAAAGTCGGACAGGCTGTTCTGGGCCTGGGTCAGCAATGCCTGCAAATGCTCCCGGGCACCGTCCAGGCCCAGCAGCGACGGATAGGTTGGCTTTTCCCGCGCCAGGTCCGAGCCCTGGGGCTTGCCGATTACCTCGGTGTCACCTTCAATGTCCAGCAGGTCGTCCTGCACCTGAAATGCCAGGCCCAGTGCCCGCGCGCAGGTTGTCAGGGCATCCAGGCGGTCGGGATCCCGATCCGTGGCGCACAGGGCGCCCATGCGCACGCTGGCTTCGATCAGTGCGCCGGTCTTGTGGCGGTGCATGGTTTCCAGTTCCGCCAGCGTGATGGCCTTGCCCACGGATTCCAGGTCAATGGCCTGGCCGCCCACCATGCCCCGGTGACCGGCCGCGCGAGCCAGTTCCTGCACCATGGCCAGGCGGGCATCAGCAGGCACGGCCGGATTGTTGGCCAGCCAGTCGAAGGCCAGTGCCTGCAGGGCATCGCCGGCCAGGATTGCGGTGGCTTCGTCAAAGGCAATATGGGTGGTGGGCCGGCCCCGGCGCAGATTGTCATCGTCCATGGCTGGCAGGTCATCGTGAATCAGGGAATAGGCGTGTACCAGCTCCACGGCACAGGCCGGCACCAGGGCTTTTTCCATGTCATCGCCCATTGCCCGGGCCGCCGCCATGCACAGGGCCGGGCGAATGCGTTTGCCGCCACCCAGCACACTGTAACGCATGGCTTCCTGAAGGCGCTCGGAAGCGGAGGCCTGCTCGATACTGCGGTCCAGCTCGGCATTCACCAGCGCCCGACAGCGATCCAGAAATTCCCGGGTTGCGGATTGGTTGTGGCTCATCAGTCGCTGTCGTCCGCTGAGAAGGGGCGGGTTTCCAGGCTCCCATCGGGTGCCTGGACCAGCTGCTCAACCCGCTGTTCGGCACTTTTCAGGGCCTGCTGGCATTCCCGGGTCAGCTTGACGCCTCGTTCGAAGGCACTGAGCGACTGCTCAAGCGACAGTTCTCCCTGTTCCAGATTGCGAACCAGTTGCTCCAGTTCGTCCAGGGATTTCTCGAAGTCGGCAATGGATGTTGTGTTGTTGTCACCGGCCATCGGGCCCTCCGGTCGGGTGGCAAAATTTTTCGGCAATTATACCAGAGCGTGCGCCCTGTCGCTGCCAGCCAAATTGTCGACATTCACCTTTTTCTGCCATGGGCCCCAGCTCTGTTCCGATACCCGTATGTACCCGGTCGCATCCACCGTGATAACGGTGGTTGCCCGGGTGCCGTAGTCGGTGCCGGTGATGAATGGGGAAGAGAGAAAGCGTTCGGTATCCCGCCCCACGCCGGTGTCCGGTAACAGGTGGTCCGGCGCCGGAGTCGGATCCTGCAGCAGGCTGACCAGCCGCTCGTGCAGTGCCGGGGCGTCCGCATTGGCGGTGCCCACCACATCGGTCACTGACTGGCGCAGGCGCAGCAGTTTGGGCCAGGGCGTTTGCAACAGATGATTGCTCAGGCCAAAGCTGCCGCGAAAAATGTTCCTGCCCGGATGGGCGTCGCGGTTGCTGTAATACCAGCCCGAGCCTGAATCCAGACAGAGCAGGTTGAACCCGGCGTAGTCACCGGCAGTGCCCGCGAGGGTCCGGAAAAGATCTTGCCGGGATTCCTCCAGGGCCAGCAAAGGCAGCTCGCCGCGACTGCGGTGGCCGGTTACCCCCGCGCCTTCACGGACATTGGTGACCGCGCTGATACGGCCATCGGCGCTGATCGCGAGCCAGGTACCTCCGGATTTAAGATCCTGGCCGGCCAGCACCGGCGTACCGGCGCCGGTTTGCCACCAGTCCATGGCCCGGGTCGGGCGGTCAAAGAACTCGTCGCGGTTGGCGGCAAGGACCAGTGGAAAATGACGGTTCTGGCCAAGTGTAAAAGCAATCAGGCACATAGGCGTTTGGCTGTTGGTTGGGGTAACGGGACGGTGAACTCGCCGCTGGCGATGTGTATCATACCAGCCTTGGTTTTGTCGGGCTTGGACACTTATGGATTTGTTAACGGTATTGCTGGGCTATCTCGGGCTGGGTGCGCTGGCCGGCGTCATGGCCGGGCTGTTTGGCATCGGCGGCGGTCTGGTGATTGTGCCGGCGCTGATTTTCAGTTTTGAGCTGCAGGGCATCAGCACCGACATCAGTGCCCATCTCGCGGTGGGTACCTCGCTGGCGACGATTGTGTTCACGTCCATCTCCTCCATTCGGTCCCACAACAAGCATCTTTCCGTTCGCTGGGATCTGTTCCGTCCCATGACTGTCGGCATTGTGGGGGGCGCCGTGCTGGGTGCCTGGACGGTGTCGTTCATGAGTGGCGATTTGCTGCAGATGATCATCGGTGTGTTCGCCATCGCCGTGGGCATCAAGATGTTGCTGATGGTGAACCCGAAGCCTGGGCGCGATGTGCCCGGACCGGTTGGGCTCGGTGTTGCCGGTGGCGGTGTGGGGTGGGCTTCGGCCATTTTCGGCATTGGCGGCGGCACCCTCACGGTTCCCTATTTCAGCTGGTGCAATGTGCCCATGCAGCAGGCGGTCGGCACCTCTGCCGCCTGCGGCCTGCCCATTGCCCTGGCCGGTGCTTTCGGCAATATGTGGACCGGCTGGGGCCATCCGCAACTGCCCGATTACAGCCTGGGGTACGTCTATCTGCCTGCGTTGTTCGGCGTGATCCTGACCAGCGTCTTTTTCGCCCGTTTTGGTGCCAACCTGGCTCACCGCCTGGACGCCAAATTGCTCAAGCGCATCTTTGCCGTTGTGCTTCTGATTGTCGGCGTTCGTTTTATTCTCAGTTGAGAGGTTTCTGATGCTTCAGCATCCGCAATTTGATCCGGTCGCCATTGCATTCGGGCCGTTGCAGATTCACTGGTATGGCCTGACCTACCTGGTGGGTTTTCTGGCCGGCTGGTGGCTCGGCAAGGTGCGCAGCCACCAGCCCTGGTCCCCCCTGAAAAAAGAGGAGCAGGTGGGTGATCTGCTGTTCTATATGGCGCTGGGTGTGATTCTCGGTGGCCGTTTTGGTTACGTGGTGTTCTACAATTTCGACAGTTTCCTGGCCGATCCGCTCTGGTTGTTGCGGGTATGGGAAGGCGGCATGTCCTTCCACGGTGGCCTGCTGGGGGTGATCCTGGCCATGTGGTGGTTCGGGCGCAAAGCCGGCACAGGCTTCTGGGCCATTGCCGACTTCGTGGCCCCGCTGGTGCCCGTGGGGCTGGGTGCCGGGCGCATTGGCAACTTTATTAACGGTGAGCTCTGGGGCAAGCCCACCGATGTACCCTGGGCCATGGTATTCCCCCAGGCGCCCGACAGTCTGGCGCGGCACCCTTCCCAGCTCTACCAGTTTGCTCTGGAGGGGGTGGCGCTGTTTGCCATTCTCTGGTGGTTCTCGTCCAGGCCTCGCCCGGCCATGGCCGTTTCGGGTCTGTTCCTGGTTTGTTACGGCCTGTTCCGCTTCCTGGTGGAATTTGTCCGTCAGCCAGACCCGCAACTGGGTTACCTGGCCTTTGACTGGTTGACCATGGGGCAGGTGCTTTCCCTGCCGATGATATTCGCCGGTGCCGTACTCATGTTTATTGCCTATCGGAGAAATGCCTGATGAAAGCCTACCTTGATCTGATGCAAGACGTTGTCATCAACGGAACCGATAAGGGGGACCGCACTGGCGTGGGTACCCGCTCGGTGTTCGGGCGTCAGCTGCGTTTTGATCTGCAGCAGGGATTTCCGCTGGTGACCACCAAGAAAGTGCACCTGCGCAGCATCATCTATGAGTTGTTGTGGTTCCTGCGAGGCTCCACGGATAACAACTGGCTGAAAGAGCGCAAAGTCTCCATCTGGAACGAATGGGCCCTGGAGAATGGCGACCTCGGGCCGATTTACGGCAAGCAATGGCGCAGCTGGCAGTGCCCGGACGGCAGTACGGTGGACCAGATAAGCGAGGTGATCGAGCAGATCCGAACCAAGCCCAATTCCCGTCGCTTGATTGTCTCCGCCTGGAACCCGGCGGAACTCCCGGATGAAACCATCGGGCCCCAGGATAACGTGCGCGAAGGCCGTATGGCCCTGGCGCCGTGCCACTGCCTGTTCCAGTTCTACGTGGCCGACGGCAGGCTGTCATGCCAGCTGTACCAGCGCAGCGCGGACCTGTTCCTGGGTGTGCCGTTCAATATTGCCAGTTACGCCTTGTTGACCCACATGATTGCCCAGCAGTGCGACCTGGAGGTGGGTGAGTTCGTACACACCTTCGGTGACTGTCACCTGTACCAGAATCACCTGACCGATGACATCGTCTTCGAGCAGTTGAAGCGCAAGCCCCGGGCGTTGCCGAAGCTGGTGATTAAGCGCAAGCCGGCGTCGATTTTTGACTACGAACTGGAAGACTTCGAGTTCGAGGGGTATGAGCCTTACCCGGTTATTAAGGCTCCGATTGCTATTTAGCCTTCGAGCTTAATGGAGTCGCAGGTAGGTGGGAGGGGGTTCCGAAAAACGCTGTGGATACGTCCATGTAAGCTTGGCTCGCCATCCATGGCTACGCACATTTTCGGAACCCCCTCCCACCTACCTGCTTATCAACACCGTGCTGTGCTCCATCGTTCTGCGTTAAGCGTGGGCGATTGTGTGCAGACAGCATACTCTGCTAAATGATCGCGGGGGATTGGGGAAGGCTTTCCAAAAATTTGCGGAGCCATGGATGGCGGAGCATAAGCGACCCAAGGATGGGCCGCCAGGAGCGCTTTTTGGAAAGCCTTCCCCAATTCCCCGCCACACCCAAGTCAGCAGTAACGTATTTAAGGGCAGACTCCCAAATACGCGGACTTCTAAATAGGGAACACCAAATGAGAAAGGCACTCATAGTAGCCATGGCCCAGAACCGGGTCATTGGCCGGAACAACAAGCTACCCTGGTACCTGCCGGGCGACCTGAAATATTTCAAACAGGCCACCATGGGCAAGCCCATCATCATGGGCCGGAAAACCTGGGACTCCATTGGCCGGCCACTGCCGGGACGGATGAACGTGGTGATCTCCCGGAATCCTGAATGGCAGGCACCCGCCGGTACAACGCCGGCGGACTCACTGGACGCTGCGTTGGTCAAAGCCGAAGCCCAGGCGACGCTGGATGGCAGTGAAGAGGTCATGATCATTGGTGGCGGGCAGATCTACACCGAGGCATTGCCCATGGTGGACCGGATGTACGTGACGCTGGTGCACGCGGATGTCGAGGGGGATGCCTTCTTTCCGGAGGTTAACTGGAGCGAGTGGGAAGAAATCGGGCGGGAAGATTTTGAGGCGTCTGACAACAACCCCTATGATTACAGCTTTGTGGTCTATCAACGCCGCCAGTCAGCCTGACTGGCGGCGCTATTGGTGTCCCGCAGGTTAAGAAACTAACCCGGCGGGACATCAGGTAGGCGCGGTCTTAACCGCGCTTGGGGCCTTTGCCGGATGGCTTGCCGTTCGGTTTGCCCTTGCCGCCTTTGGAGAAACCACCGGGCTTGCCGCCCTTGCGGAAGTTCTTGCCCGGCGGGCCCTTGCGGAAGTTTTTCTTGCCCCGTGGCGGGCCGTTGCGATCACGGCGCGGGGCGGCGGAAATTTCCGGCAGGGCTTCGGGCTGCTTCAGCGGCAGTGAGTCCGGCTGTGAGGCTTCCATCCAGCATGCCAGGGCGCCGGCCACGGCGGCCATATCCATGTCATTGCGTTCGGCAATCTCATCCAGCAGGGCGATGGCCTTGGCGGCGCGAGGGTCGTCCGTGAAGCCCAGCAACTGGGATTCGAACTGCTCCACACGCATTTTCTGCAGAGCATCCGGCGATGGCAACTGATACGGTTCCATCGGCGAGTTGGTGGCTCGCTCCAGGGTGCGCAGCCAGCTGCGTTCGCGCGGGGTCACCAGCAGAATGGCCTTGCCGTCACGGCCGGCACGGCCGGTACGGCCCACCCGGTGGATGTAGGCTTCGGTGTCGTAAGGCACGTCGTAGTTGATCACGTGGGTGATCCGGGGCACGTCCAGGCCACGGGCGGCCACGTCGGTGGCCACGATGATGTCTTTCTTGCCGCGCTTGAGGTCTTCGACCGTCATTTCGCGCTGACGCTGGTTCAGGTCACCGTTCAGCGGTGCGACCGCGTGGCCACGGGCCGAGAGCTTTTCCGCCAGCAGTGTGGTTTCGGCCTTGGTGCGCACGAAGATGATGGAGGCGTCAAACGGCTCCACTTCCAGAATCCGGGTCAGGGCGTCGAGCTTGCGTTCGGCGTAGACCGGCAGCACAAACTGGGAGATGCGCTTGACCGTGCGGGTTTCGCTTTCGATCTTCACTTCCGTCGCGTCTTTCAGATAGGTCTGGGCGACCTTTTTGATCTGCGGCGGCATGGTGGCGGAGAACAGGGCACGCTGACAGTTGTCCGGGGTTTTCGCCAGGATTGCTTCCACGTCGTCAATGAAGCCCATGCGCAGCATTTCGTCGGCTTCGTCCAGCACCAGGGCTTTCAGGCTGCCCAGTTTGAGGGTGCCCTTGCGCAGGTGGTCGAGCATGCGACCGGGCGTGCCCACGATGACCTGGGCGCCGCGCTTGAGGCCGCGAATCTGCGGCGAGAAATCCTGGCCGCCGTAAATGGGCAGAACGTGAAAGTTGCTGAACTTGCTGGCGTAGGTGGTAAATGCCTCGGCCACCTGGATGGCCAGTTCCCGGGTTGGGGCCAGCACCAGAATCTGCGGCTCGGCAACCGTGGCGTCGATGCGGCTTAACAGCGGCAGGGCGAACGCGGCGGTTTTACCGGTGCCGGTCTGGGCGACGCCCAGCAAATGGTTGCCAGCCAGCAGGGCCGGGATGGATTGTGCCTGGATGGGCGAGGGTGTTTCATAGCCAACAGCGGAGACGGCTTCCAGTACAGCTGGATCCAGCCCCAGTTCGGCAAAAGACAATTCTGACATGAATGTACTCGGTATTCGAAGGGAATGGCATTGCGGGACAATGCATGATTTGGCGTCATTATAGTCGCTTTGGGCGAGCTTTAATACGACTAATGCCGAGGGGCGGGTAGGTAATTGCCAAGAAGGCGGGCCTGCTGGGCTCAGCAGGCAATGTCGAAAAGGCGCTCGGGGTTGTCGATCTGGCTCAGGGCCTGGTCACAGCAGTTCACTGCGCCGCAGTCGTCAGCGGAACAAAGGGCAAGCACACCGCAATTGTAGTCCTGCTTGTTCTCACCCTGATTGCGGAAAATACGGGCGCGCGGAATGATGGAGTGGCAATGGCCACACTTGAGAGTCGGTACGGCGCTGCGTTCTGCCAGCAAGGCCGTGTAGTAGTTGTTATCTGTCATAATGTTCCTCCTGTCCATGTAACAGTACGGGCGCCGTGTGACACTTCAAAGTCAGTATCAGCCCGTATGCGTGCGTTTTCCATTGAACACTACGCTTTATTTGCCGGAATCGACCACTGGTCGGCGATTGGAGCGTTTGTCGTCCCAGTCCAGTTCTTTCGGGTCGTACCAGCCAATGCCATTCAGCACCTGCTCCCGGGTAGTGGCCGACAGCGTCGGCCACAGCTCGGTGAAGGCGTCCAGGCCTGTGTCCCGCTGGCGTTGCTGTTTGCTCTGCAGGCGCCGGATGATGCCCGGGAGCTTGAGTGCCTCGCCCAGTTGGCCGGGCACCTGCACCTCCTGACCCATCACCTTGCGGCGGTGGGTGCGCGCTGCCAGCACCCTTTGCAGTTCAACGGCCGCCTGCAGGGCGGTTTCGACAGTAAAACTCTCCAAGGTCATAACCCGACCGATTTCGGCAAATAATCCGTTTACTATAACCTGAAGTAGGCCAAACTGGCCAAACACCGTGGTAGTCTGTTGCGGTTTCCCGTTAGGCCGCGAAGCCTCCCAGTTACAGGAACTTCTGACTATGTACGCAAAACTCGAGACACGGACTTTCCTTGCCATGCTGGTGGGGGTCTCACTGGCCTTTGCATTGCTGATGAAGCCTTTTTTCGGGCCGATTTTCTGGGCGGTGGCGGTGGCACTTATTTTTCATCCGGTCGAGCGCATGCTTGAACGCAGGCTGGGCAACCGCCCCAATATCAACGCGCTGATTACCCTGCTGGTTTGTATGGTCATCGTGGTGATCCCGGTGCTTGGCCTGGGCGCAGCGCTGATTGCCGAGGGCATGATGGTGTACCAGAAAATCCAGAGTGGCGAGATTCGCCCTGGGGAGTACATCGATCAGATTAACCAGTCGTTCCCGGCCATTGAGGCGTTTCTCGGTCAGTTCAATGTGAACGTAGATGAATTGCGGGACCGGGCAGTCAATGCCTTTGTCGGCGGCAGTCAGTTTTTGGCTAAGCAGGCGATTGGTATTGGCCAGAATACTTTCCAGTTTTTCCTGGCGCTGGCGCTGATGATCTATCTGACGTTCTTTTTGATCCGCGACGGCCAGAAGTTGGTGGAGTTGCTGATCAAGGCGCTGCCGTTGGGCGATGAGCGCGAGCGCCTGCTGTTTGCCAAGTTTGCCGAGGTTACCCGGGCTACGGTCAAGGGTAACCTGTTGATTGCCATTATTCAGGGCGCGCTGGGCGGTATCATCTTCTGGATTCTGGGTATCACCGGGGCCCTGCTGTGGGGCGTGGTGATGGCGGTGGTTTCCTTGCTGCCAGCGGTAGGTGCCGCGATTGTCTGGGTGCCGGCGGCGGTGTATCTGGCCGCCGTGGGTGACGTGGTGCCGGCGGTGGTATTAACGGTGTACGGTGTGGTGGTGATCGGGCTGGCGGATAACCTGCTGCGCCCGGTTCTGGTGGGTCGGGACACTAAAATTCCGGACTGGCTGGTGCTGCTATCCACGCTTGGTGGTATCGCCATGTTCGGCATCAATGGCTTTGTTATGGGGCCGCTGGTGGCAGCGCTGTTCATGGCATTCTGGGGGATTTTCATCCGCGAATTCGGCCACGATACGCATGCCTCCGGGCAAGCTGACAAGGTTGTTGATCAAGACGATGCGCCGGCGAGAAAGTAAGGCGACGCTTGCGGCCCGGGTACAAAAAAAGCCCGCCAGGTAATGTCTGGCGGGCTTTTTTGTGCGCAAATTCAGTCGAGCTTGGTCAGGTCCCGTACTGCGCCCTTGTCGGCGCTGGTGGCCAGCAGGGCGTAGGCCTTCAGGGCCGCGGATACCTTGCGGTCCCGTGGCAGTTCCGGTTTCCAGCCCCTGGCGTCCCGTGCTTCACGACGTTGGGCCAGCTCGTCATTGCTGAGTTTAACGTCGATGGTGCGGTTCGGGATGTCGATCAGGATGGTGTCACCGGTCTCGATCAGGCCGATGGCACCGCCAGCGGCGGCTTCCGGTGATGCGTGGCCGATGGATAGTCCTGAAGTGCCGCCGGAGAAGCGGCCGTCGGTCAGTAGCGCGCATTCCTTGCCCAGGCCCTTGGATTTCAGGTAGCTGGTAGGGTAGAGCATCTCCTGCATGCCGGGCCCGCCCTTGGGGCCTTCGTAGCGGATAATGACCACTTCGCCGGATTTTACTTCGTCGTCCAGAATGCCTTTCACGGCCGAATCCTGGCTTTCGAACACCCGTGCCTTGCCCTCGAACACGTAAATACTTTCATCCACGCCGGCGGTTTTCACCACGCAGCCATCCAGGGCGATGTTGCCGTACAGTACCGCCAGGCCGCCCTCGGAGGAATAGGCGTGTTCCACGGAACGGATGCAACCGTTTTCACGGTCGCCGTCCAGGCTTGGCCAGCGGGTGCTCTGGCTGAACGCGGTCTGGGTGGGAATGCCGCCAGGGCCGGCTTTATAGAACTCGACCACGTCTGGTGACGGCGAGCGCATGATGTCCCAGACATCCAGTGCTTCCCTCATGGTCTTGCTGTGCACGGTGGGCAGGTCGGTGTTGATCAGGCCACCCCGTTCCAGCTCGCCCAGAATGCCCATGATGCCACCGGCCCGGTGCACATCCTCCATGTGGTACAGGGGCGAGTTGGGCGCCACCTTGCAAAGCTGAGGTACGTGGCGGGACAGCTGGTCAATGTGGGCCAGGGTGAAATCCACGCCACCTTCCTGGGCGGCGGCCAGCAGGTGCAGGATGGTGTTGGTGGAGCCACCCATGGCAATGTCCATGGTCATGGCGTTCTGGAACGCCTCGAACGAGGCGATGCTGCGGGGCAGCACGCTGGCGTCGTTCTGTTCGTAATAGCGCTTGGCGTTTTCGACAATCTGGCGGCCGGCGTCCAGGAACAGCTGTTCGCGGTCGGCGTGGGTGGCCAGCAGGGAGCCGTTGCCCGGCAGGGCCAGGCCGATGGCCTCGGTCAGGCAGTTCATCGAGTTGGCGGTGAACATGCCGGAGCAGGAGCCGCAGGTGGGGCAGGCGCTGCGCTCGTACTCTTCCACCATTTCGTCGGTGGCGGAGGTGTCGGCGGCGATCACCATCGCATCCACCAGGTCCAGTTTGTACTCGGACAGTTTGGTCTTGCCCGCTTCCATCGGCCCGCCGGAGACAAAAATCACCGGAATGTTCAGGCGCATGGCGGCCATCAGCATGCCCGGGGTGATCTTGTCGCAGTTGGAGATGCACACCAGGGCATCCGCGCAGTGGGCGTTGACCATGTATTCCACCGAGTCGGCGATGATCTCCCGCGAGGGCAGGGAGTAGAGCATGCCGTCATGGCCCATGGCGATACCGTCGTCCACGGCAATGGTGTTGAATTCCTTGGCCACGCCGCCGGCTTTTTCGATTTCCCGGCACACCAGCTGCCCCAGGTCTTTCAGGTGCACGTGGCCGGGTACAAACTGGGTGAAGGAGTTGGCGACGGCAATGATTGGCTTGCCGAAGTCGTCATTCTTCATGCCGGTGGCGCGCCAGAGCGCCCGGGCGCCGGCCATGTTGCGGCCGCCGGTGGAGGTATAGGAACGGTACTGAGGCATGGTGTGCTGCTCTCTCTTGCTGATCGGTGAGTCAAAAGTGACAGGATACCAGATTCGGCAGGGCTCGCATGGCTGTTTTGGCGACATGCGTTTACACTAAAGCGACAGTTTTTATATCGATTCGATCATCGCCGCCGGAGCCGGTTCTTCAGTGAATAATATGATCAGAGACATTCCGTTGTTTCCGCTGGGTTCGGTGATCCTGCCCGGCGGCCGTATTCCCATGCAACTGTTCGAGCCCCGCTACCTCGACATGCTGACCCGCTGCATGAAACAGCAGAGCGGTTTTGTCGTGGTGTTACTGTCCAGAGGTAATGAAACCGGCGGCCCGGCACAATTTCACGATGTTGGGACCTGTGTCGATATCGTTGATTTCCAGCAGCTGGATAACGGGCTGCTGGGCATCACCGTGGAAGGCGATTGCAAGGTGCGGGTGCTGAGGAACTGGCAACAGGCCGATGGCCTGCACGTGGGTGACGTGGAGCGTCTGCCGCCCGAGCCAGGGGCGCCGGTGCCCGGGCATCTGCGTGAACTGCCTTCGGTGCTCAAGGCCCTGAGCCGGCACCCGGTCATCAAGGACCTGGGGATGACCCTGGACTTTGAAGACGCCAGAGCGGTGGGTTGGCGCCTGACCGAACTGTTGCCGCTGGAGGTTCATCAGAAGCAGCACCTGCTGGAGTTACAGGATCCGCTGGAACGGTTGGAAAACCTGCAGGCATTGCTGGAAACCCTGGATGGCTCCTGAGCCAATGGCCGTTGCGCCTGTTTCAGGCCGGGCGGTACGCAGCCAGATTCGCCTGCCAGTATTCTCCGAAATAAACCGCAACAAAAACCAGCCACACAGCCAGTGCCAGCCATGAGAAGCCGTCCGGCTTCAGTGGCACCCGGTCATAGCGACTGTAACTGGCACGAATCAGACCGGTAATCGCCAACCCCAGCAACAACCCGCCCAGCACGTCCGTCAGCCAGTGCACTCCCAGATAAAGCCGGCTGAGGGCGATGGGTATCAATGGCAGCGACCAGGCCAGGTAGCTCGGCCACCGCTGGGTTTTCCGGCTTTCCGCGGCGATAAAACTGGCAGCCAGAGTCACTACCACGGTGATGCCGGCAGTGTGGCCGCTGGGAAAGGCTCCAGACTCCGGCGCGGCCGCCACGGCATCCGGGCGGTTCAAATCGATGCCGGCTTTCAGGAGTGCCACGCTGGCGGTTGTGAGAATGGCAGCCGCGGCAATGTGCCGGGCGGCGGCGTAGTAACCCCGAAAGGCCAGGGTGATGACGGCCAGGGTGGCCGCAGCCAGCAAAATAGCAGTGTCACCAAGCATGGTGATGGCCACCATCGGCGCATCAAAAAGCGGCTGACGCAACAGTCCAAACCACTCCCGGGTGAGTGCGTTGAGTGAGGCCAGTTCCGGGCTGAGCGCGGCAAGCTGCGCCAGGACCGCAAACAAGGCCAGGCAAACCACTGCCAGGATCAGTGATGGCAGTGGAAATTCGCCCCGTCGGCTGGGGCGCTCGTTGGTGTATAACCGCCAGAAACGATGGGTGGCATCGTAATTGGCCATTCGCTGCTCCAGCCAGCGGTAGAGTCGGCTGCCCTCGCCCAGGCCGAGCCGGAGGCGCAGGGTGAACACATAGGTGACCAGCAGTACCGCACCGGCTACCGCAAGGACCGGGTAGAAGTGGGGAGGAGGTTTGATTTCGCTGGTCATGGCCGAGCCGACCGCAAAACCGGGCAGCACGTATACCAGGGCCCAGCCGGCGGCCGATAGCAGGTTGAAAGCCAGGAATCGGGGCCAGGGCATGTGAAAAGCGCCGGCCACCAGGGGCATGACCGGGCGAACGGGGCCGACAAAGCGTCCGATGACCACGCTTTTGCCGCCGTGGCTGCGGAAAAAACGTTCACCACGGTTAAGCAGCCGAGGGTAACGGCTCAGAGGCCAGACGGAGTGCAGACGGCCCTGTAGCAGGCGGCCCAGGGCAAAGCTTGCGGTATCGCCGGCCACCGCGCCGCAACCGGCCCAGATCAGGATTTCGGCCAGCCCCATGCCAGAGGTGCCCGCCAGCATGGCCAGGGCAAACAGCAGTGCAACCCCGGGCACCAGAATGCCGGCGATGGCCAGGGATTCGGTCAGGGCGGTGGCGAACAGGGCGAAGGTCAGCCAGCCCGGATTGCCGGCAACCCAGGCAGTAATGTCGGTTAACCAGCTTTCTGTCATGCTTGCACGGTTTCTCCGGAAATGAACCAGACTGTGTCGGCGTCATGTTCCCGGGCTTCGTTCATGGCCTGCCGGGCCCGCTCCAGCAATTGTCCGGCTTCGGTGTCCGTACTGCTGCGGGTGGTGCAGCCCAGGCTTACAGCAATCTTGCCGACTTCCGGCCATTCGTGTTCGCTGACGATCCGGCGGATGCGTTCGGCAATAACCCGCACCCCTTCCTCCGGCGTGAAGGGTAGCACCAGGTAAAAGGTAGCATCGCCCTGGTCCTGTCCGTTGCCACCGTAAAGGGAATCGCCGGCACGAATAATGTCGAAAAGTCGCGCCGTTACATTGCGAAGCAGGGTTTGCAGGCCGCTCGAACCGTACAAAGCCTCTATTTCATCGGTGTGTTCCAGCTTCAGGCTGATGACCGAAAGAGGATGGTCGGTGGCGATCGCCCGACTGATTTCCTTGCTCAGGTTTTCTTCAAGAAATCGCGCGTTATTGGCGCCGGTGACCGGGTCGGTCAGCGCCAGATCCTTGGCCGATTGCGCCATGTGGTCGTAGTGCCAGACATACGCGCCGGTGACGATCAGCAGTACCAGCGCACCGGCTGTCATGTTGAGGGTGGGTACCGAGGGCTCGTTCAGCCAGCCGGGGATGATGGCGGCGGCCAGCAACAATCCAGAGATCGTCACAGCCCGTTTCAGCGGCAGGATCAGAAGGTTAAGCACCACCACCGGCATGGCCCAGTGTGCGACGCCCGGTGTGTCGAGGCCCAGCATGGCCAGTGCAAGTGCGCCATTTAGAACCAGAAGGATCACGATGTGCCCGGGCGCTGACAGTTGCTGGCGCCGGCAGACAATGGTGTAGGCGAAGCCGGCGACAAGCACGGTTGTGGCAACCAGCGCCAGATAAAATGCCGGATAAAAGCCGTAACGCAGGTTTTGCAGGCCCAGAGCCGCCATGAAGATTGCCGCCAGGGTATAGCCGGTGGCGTGGGTCCAGGTTCGCAGTCGGGTTTCGGTCATGAGCGGGCTCCTTCCGTGGTTTGCCTGGCGCGTCGCAGGGCGTTGGCCACGCTGCGCTGCAGGCTGTCGGCGTCGTCGCCAATGTTCAGGCCGGCCACCCCGGTGCAGACTGCCATTGCCAGGCCGTGGGTGGCCAGCAGCCGGTCCAGCCCCTGCTGTAATTGTTCCGTGATCTTTGCCGCTTCACTGCTGCACATGCCCGGAAAGATCACCAGAAATTGCAGGTTCTCCACCCGGTAATAGGTGTCAAAATCCCGCAGCTGACTGTGCAGGTAGCGGCCGATGCGCGGCAGCATGGCGCGAATGTCTTCCTCAGGAACCGGTTCCTTGTGCATGTTGTCCAGTCCGATCATGGCCACTGACAGGTTGCTGCCTTCGCGCTCGCTGCGCTGGATTTCCTTGTGTAGATCGGCGGAAAGGTACTCCCGGCTTGCGGCCTGGGTCAGCTCGTCGGTGCGACGCAGGGGCTCCAACTGACGGGATTTGTACTCCCGGAGAAACACCAGCACTATGGCCAGCAACACCGTCAGAACCAGTGCCGGTTGCATTTGATGGCGGTCCGCCAGGACAATCTGCCACTGGGTGATGACCAGCGTTGCCAGGATGGCCAGGGCCACCAGCACCGCGGCCAGTGGTCCGGGAAAGAGCGCGAAGGCAACCAGTGGAACCGCGTAGAGCCAGTAACTGAACGACCAGAAGCCGAGCCAGAGGGCTGTCAGTATCAGTGGTAACAGGACCAGGAACACCAGCCGGTAAAGCTTTCCTGACAAGGGGGATTGGGTGACCGACTGAAGCATCGAGGAGGTCCTTGGCGGTATATCCATTGAATAATGAAACCTGTGCAGTCTTATAATAGGCGTTTGGGGTGCGGACTTGAAACGCGAAAGGTAAAGTAACGGCCCGAATTTGCAAACCGCCGAAATGACAAAAGGTACGCCAATGGATGTTTCCGCCTACATGACAGAGCTTGGTCAGCAGGCCCGGGCCGCCGCCCGGGAAGTTGCCCGTTCCGCCACCGCTGTGCGCAACCAGGCCCTGCTGGCCACGGCCCAAATGCTGGACGCGGCCCGGGAGCAGCTGGCCGAGGCTAACGGCAAAGACCTGGAAGCCGGGCGTGCCAATGGTCTGGATGCCGCCATGCTCGATCGCCTGGAGCTGACCCCCGCCCGTATCGACACCATGATTGAAGGGCTGCGACAGGTTGCCACCCTGCCGGACCCGGTAGGGGAAATTACCGACATGACCTACCGCCCGTCCGGTATTCAGGTGGGCAAAATGCGTGTGCCGCTGGGTGTTATTGGCATCATTTATGAGTCCCGCCCGAACGTGACGGTTGAAGCCGCCAGCCTGTGCCTGAAATCCGGTAACGCCACTATCCTGCGTGGTGGCTCCGAAGCCATCCATTCCAACCAGGCCATCGCCCGCTGTTTGAAACAGGGGCTGGCGGAAGCCGGCCTGCCGGAAACCGCTGTGCAGGTGGTCAATACCACAGACCGCGCTGCCGTGGGGGAACTGATCACCATGCCCGAATACGTGGATGTGATCGTGCCACGGGGTGGCAAGGGCCTGATCGAGCGCATCAGCCGGGATGCCCGGGTGCCAGTGATCAAGCACCTGGATGGTGTATGCCATGTGTACATTGACAGCCACGCGGACCCGGAAAAAGCCCTGAACGTGGCGATTAACTCCAAGACCCAGCGCTACGGCACCTGCAACACTATGGAAACGCTGCTCGTCGACCGGGAGGTTGCCGATGACATGCTGCCGCTGCTGGCCGAGCAATTCACCGCCAAAGGAGTAGAGTTGCGCGGTTGCGAGCGAACCCGGGCTGTCCTGAAAAACATCGCCGAGGCCACCGAGGACGACTGGCATGAGGAGTACCTGGCACCGATCCTGGCAATAAAGGTGGTGGATGGTTTGGATGGGGCCATCGATCACATCAACCGCTACAGCTCTCAGCATACCGACAGCATCATTACCGAGAATTACACGCGGGCGCGGCGCTTCCTGATGGAAGTGGACTCCAGCTCGGTGATGGTCAACGCTTCCACCCGATTCGCGGATGGCTTCGAATACGGCCTGGGTGCGGAAATCGGTATTTCCACCGACAAGATCCACGCCCGTGGACCGGTGGGACTGGAAGGGCTGACCTCCCAGAAATATCTGGTGTTCGGCGACGGCCACATCCGGACCTGATGCCATGCATGTAATCTACGGTGGCACCTTTGACCCGATCCACCATGGCCACCTGCGCCTGGCACTGGAAGTCTGCGATGCCCTGGCGGTACCGCGGATTCACCTGGTGCCCTGTCATATTCCGCCGCACCGGGGTGATACCGGCGCCGGATCACAACAGCGACTGGCGCTGATTCGCCAGGCCATTGCCGGCGAAGGCGCCTTGCAGGTGGATGACCGGGAACTGGGGCGGGCCGGTGCCTCCTATACCGCCGATACCCTGCGCCAGTTGCGCGGGGAACTGGGGCCGGACGAACCCCTGGTCATGGTGGTGGGCACCGATGCTTTCGCCTCCTTTGATCGTTGGCGCGAATGGCAGTCGATTCCCGAATTGGCGCACATTGTGGTGGTCCAGCGCCCGGGTGCGGACCTGCCGGAGGGCAGCGAGGCAGACAACCTGGTTCGCCAGCGCCGGGCGGGCTGTGCCCAGGCCCTGAATCAGCAGCCATGCGGGCTGGTGCTGGAGCTTGATCCGCCGCTGCTGGACATTTCAGCAACCGGTATCCGCCAGCGCATAGCCGATGGCCGGTCCCCCCGATATCTCATGCCCGATGACGTCTGGCGGACCATCCAGACCAATGGTTTGTACGGCGCCTGCACCAGCGCCCGGGTTTAGTGCTACAATCGCACCGAATCACAAACATCGGGCGGCCAGCAGGGCCAGAGCCCGCACGACAGGGTAATTATGCAGGCAGAACAGTTGAAAGATCTGGTGGTAAACGCACTTGAGGACATCAAGGCGCAGGATGTCAGTGTGGTGGACGTGCGTGACCGTACCAGTGTGACCGATTTCATGGTGATCGCATCCGGCACTTCCAGCCGGCACGTCAAGTCCCTGGCGGATTCTGTGGTGTCCGAAGCCCGGGACGAAGGTATCCGTGCCAGCAACGTGGAAGGAGACGGCAGCGACTGGATCCTGGTGGATCTCGGCGATGTGGTGGTGCATGTCATGATGCCGGCCACCCGGGAATTCTATGACCTGGAGCGCTTCTGGCGCGATGCCCCCGACCTGGGTGCTGCCGGCAGCGAATAATCATGCGTTTGCGTCTGATCTGTGTCGGGCAGAAAATGCCTGACTGGGTCACCCGGGGCTATAACGACTACGCCCGGCGAATGCCGCCGGAGCTGTCCCTGGAGTTGACCGAAATACCCGTCGCCCATCGTGGCAAGAATCCGGACATTCCCCGGCTGATGCAACGCGAAAGCGATGCCATTCTGTCGGCGGTGGGTCAGCGTGACCGCGTGGTTGCGCTGGAGGTGGGCGGCCGACCCTGGTCCACCGAAAAACTGGCTTCCCAGCTGGAAAACTGGCAGCTTGACGGCCAGGACGTCAGTTTCCTGGTCGGTGGCCCGGACGGACTGGCCGATGCCTGCCGACAGCGGGCGGACCAGCAGTGGTCGCTCTCCCCCCTCACGCTTCCCCATCCGCTGGTACGGATTGTACTGGCCGAACAACTTTACCGGGCCTGGACCATTACCCGTAACCACCCCTACCATCGGGCCTAGGAGCAGTTATGGTGTGGGATGAGTTCAAGGACACGGCCGGCGAACGCCGATTGTTCCAGCGCCGGGCCCTGGTTATGCTGGTCATGGTGTTCCTGGTGCTGGCAGGCCTGCTGGGCCGGATGTACCAGTTGCAACTGGTGGAGCATGAAACCTACACCACCCTGTCCGACAAGAACCGTGTGCAGGTCCAGTCAGTCCCGCCACCCCGCGGGCTGGTGTATGACCGCAGCAACCTGCTGCTGGCGGAGAACCGGCCGGTATTCAGCGTGACTATCGTGCCCGAACGGGTGGATGACATGGCGGCCACGCTGACCGGCCTGCAGGCAATCCTGGATGTGTCGGAAGAAGATCGGCAGCGGTTTGAGCGCCGTCTGGATGAATACCGCCGCCCGTTTGAAGCGATCCCCCTGAGTTACGACCTGAGTGAAGATGAAATTGCCCGGCTGTCGGTGCGGCGGCACGAGTTTCCCGGCGTGGAAGTGCAGGCCGAGCTGGTTCGCCATTATCCGCACAGTGAGTTGACCGCCCACGCTCTGGGTTACGTTGGTCGTATCAATCGCGACGAGTTGGCGCGGATCGATCCGGTCAACTATGCCGGTACCAACTATATTGGCAAATCCGGCATCGAGCGTTTTTATGAGCAGGTGCTGCACGGGCAGGTGGGTTACCAGAACGTGGAAACCAATGCCCGGGGGCGGATTTTGCGCGTGCTGGAGCGGGAGAATCCGGTGCCCGGTGAAGATCTGCAACTGCACCTGGACCTGCGCCTGCAACGCAAGGCCCACGAACTGCTGGAAGGGCGCCGGGGCACCATCGTCGCCATCGAGCCTTCAACGGGCGGCATTCTGGCGCTGGCGAGCGTTCCCTCATTTGACTCGAACAAATTTGTGACCGGTATCAGCGCGCGGGAATATCGCAAGCTGAGCACAGACATTGACCAGCCCCTGTTCAACCGGGCCCTGCGTGGACAATACCCGCCGGGTTCGACCATTAAGCCCATGATGGCGGTGGCGGCGCTTGACAGTGGTGTGACCACACGTGAAAAGGAAATCTGGGACCCGGGCTACTACCAGCTGCAGGATAGCGGTCGCCGCTGGCGGGACTGGTTGCGTTCGGGCCATGGTTGGGTCGATTTGATTGAGGCTGTTGCGGAATCCTGTGACACCTATTTCTACGAAATGGGCGTGGAAATGGGCGTCGACACCATGCACCACTACCTTTCGGCCTTCGGGTTTGGCGAAGACGCCACGCTTGATGTGTCCGGTGCGCTGGAAGGCATTCTGCCCTCCCGGGAGTGGAAACGCGCCAACCGCGACGAGCCCTGGTATCCGGGCGACTCGGTCAACATGAGCATTGGCCAGGGGTTCTTCCTGGCCACGCCTTTGCAGTTGGCAACCGCCACCTCCTTGATTGCCAACCGGGGGGTGTGGGTTGAGCCACGGTTGTTGAAGGACATCAAGGGCGAGCGCTCTGTGCAGGAATTCCTGCCGGCCCAGACCCATAAACCGCTAACGCTGAAGAATCCTGATGATTGGGAATACGTGATTGATACCATGGAAGCGGTGATGCACGGAGCTAAAGGCACTGCACGCCGCGCCGGTGCCGGTGCCAGTTACCGGATGGCCGGCAAGACCGGTACCGCCCAGGTGTTCAGCCTGGGCCAGGATGAGGAATATGACGCCGAGGAAATTCGTGAACGCCTGCGTGACCATGCCCTGTTTGTCGGCTTTGCTCCGACTGACGAGCCCAAAATTGCGGTAGCGGTGATTGTCGAGAACGGCGGCGGTGGTAGTGCGGTGGCGGCCCCGGTGGCCCGGGAACTGTTCGATGCCTGGCTGGAGGACTTTCCCGCTGCCGATCACGCACCGCTGGTTGAGCCGGATGCAGACGGAGGAAGCTTGTAATGGCAGGTGTTAAACCGCTGGCAGGCCAGCCAAACAGTGGCCTGACCCGCAAACGTAATATCTGGAACATACTGCATCTTGACCCGGTGTTGCTGTCCTTGTTGTTGCTGTTGATGGGGGCCGGGCTTTTCATCCTTTACAGTGGTGCGGACCGGAACCTGGCGGTGGTGGAAGCCCAGGCGGTTCGGTTCGGTCTGGGGCTGGTGGTTATGTTTGTGCTGGCCCAGTTCGAGCCAGCCGTTTTCCGCCGCTGGGCGCCGTGGTTGTATGGTGTCGGGCTGGCGGCCCTGGTGGCGGTATTGCTGGTTGGCGTGGGAGCCAAGGGCGCCCAGCGCTGGCTGGCGCTGCCCGGGTTGCCCCGGTTCCAGCCTTCCGAGGGCATGAAGTTGCTGGTGCCCATCACCGCAGCCTGGTACCTGTCGCGCTACTATCTTCCGCCAACCTTCCGCCGGGTCATGATTGGTCTGGCCATTGTGCTGGTGCCCATGGGGCTGATTATCCAGCAGCCGGATCTGGGCACCTCGCTGCTGGTGGGCATGGCCGGCATTTTCGTGGTGTTTTTTGCCGGCATCAGCTGGAAGCTGATTACCGCATTTTTTGCTCTGGTTTCTGTCTCAGCGCCGCTCATGTGGTTGTTTGTCATGCGCGATTACCAGAAACAGCGGGTACTGACGCTGCTGGACCCGGAAAGCGACCCGCTGGGAGCCGGCTGGAACATTATCCAGTCGAAAACCGCCATCGGTTCCGGTGGCGTGGATGGCAAGGGCTGGCTGCAGGGTACTCAGTCCCACCTTGAGTTTCTGCCGGAAAGCCACACGGACTTCATCGTTGCAGTGCTGGCCGAAGAATTCGGCTTCATCGGTATGTTGGCGCTGATCACTCTTTATTTTCTGATTATTCTGCGTTGTCTGTACATTGCCGTTATGGCTCAGGACTCGTTCAGCCGCCTGGTGGCCGGAGCGCTGACCATGACGTTTTTCCTTTATGTCTTCGTCAATATCGGTATGGTCAGCGGCCTGCTGCCGGTGGTGGGCGTGCCTTTGCCGCTGATCAGCTATGGCGGTACCTCGGCCATTACTCTGCTGGCGGCCTTTGGGGTATTGATGTCGATTCAGACCCATCGCCGCATGATCACCGCCTGACCGGGCTGAACTATGGCAGGCCGGTAATGGCGGATCGCGTATGGAACCCGTTACAATGATCCGGGTCAGTATTGGCTGAGATTCATGGGACAGATAAGGACGGGCCGGTGTCGGTAAAACAGTTTGGGTTGATCGGGTTGGTGGTGCTTGCCCTGGGCGGTTGTGCCGGTTCGCCGGAAGTCGACCACTCAGCCCGTTACACCCTCAAGCAGGACCGGGCACCGGCTGGCGGTTTTGATGCCAGCGAACTGGCCGACGCCCGGCCCAGGTTTGAACCACCCCGGACCGCAGGCAATAAATCGCCGTACACGGTCTGGGGCAAGTCTTACCGTGTGATGAACAGCAATGAGGGTTATGTCGAGCGGGGGCTGGCGAGCTGGTATGGTGAAAAATTCCATGGCCATACCACATCGAACGGTGAAATCTTTGACATGTACGGCATGTCGGCTGCCCACAAATCCTTGCGAATTCCCGGTTATGCGAAAGTGACCAATCTGGAGAACGGCCGTTCCGTGATTGTGCGGGTGAACGACCGAGGCCCGTTCCATGATGACCGCTTGATCGATCTGTCCTTTGCCGCGGCCAAAAAACTGGGGTTCCACAACCAGGGTACGGCCCGTGTGGAAGTGGCTGCTATTACGGTGGAACCCGATGGCTCCATGACCCTGGCCGGAGACCCTTTTGCTCCTGGGGAGCGGAGAACGGAAAACGTTCCGCCGCTGGTGGTGGCTGCCGAAGACCTGGGTGCCGGAGACCCGGAGGGAAAGGATACCGAACAAAGCCATGACAAGGAGCCAGAAGACGGCAAGGTTGGCCACCGAGGCCTGTTTGTGCAGCTGGGTTCTTTCGGTAATCGCGAAACCGCACGCACTCTGCAGGCACGAGCGCAGGGGGCGGTGGACAATCCCGTGCGGGTGCGGGAGATTGCCACCGAGAACGGACGCTTCCACCGGGTGCAAGCCGGTCCGTTTGCCAGTGAACAGGATGCACGGCAGGCACAAAGCCTTTTTGAATCCCGGGGCTTCGGAGACACAGTGGTGTTAACCGACGCCCATTGAATCGCCTGATGACAGGTGTGAATTGCAAACCAATCGATAACCGATGACACAACCAATGGCCTTTAACATGATGTCCCGCATTTTTATTCTGGTGCTATCCCTGACCATTTTCGCCGGCCAGGCGTCGGCCCAGTCGGTTCTGATTCCCTCGCCGCCGCAGATAGCCGGCAGTTCCTGGGTGTTGATGGACCCGCTCAGTGGGCGGGTCATTATGGAGCACAACAGCGATGAGCGCCTGCCGCCGGCCAGTCTGACCAAGATGATGACGGCCTACATCGTGGAGCGGGAGCTGGATGAAGGCCGTATTGCCATGACCGATATGGTGCCCATCAGTGTGAAGGCCTGGCGTACCGAGGGCTCGCGCACGTTCGTGCGGGAAGGCACCACGGTACCGGTGGAAACCCTGTTGAAGGGCGTGATTGTCCAGTCGGGCAATGATGCGTCTGTCGCGTTGGCCGAATATATCGCCGGCAGCGAGAGCGCCTTTGTTGATATCATGAACCAGCAGGCGAAAGCGCTGGGCATGGAAAACACCCGCTTCCAGAATGCCACCGGGCTGCCGGCGGAGAATCATTATTCCACCGCCAAAGACATGGCTATTCTGGCCCAGGCGATCATTGAGGATTACCCGGAAAACTACCCGCTCTACGCGGAAAAACACTTCACCTATAACAACATTCGCCAGCCCAACCGCAACACCCTGCTCTGGCGCGATGATAGCGTTGATGGCCTGAAAACCGGCCATACCGAAGAGGCTGGTTACTGTCTGGTGGCCTCTGCCAAGCGCGACCAGACTCGTCTGATTGCCACCGTGATGGGCACCAGCAGTGCCGATGCCCGTGCCCAGGAAGTTCAGAAGATGCTGAATTACGGCTTCCGCTACTACGAAACCGAAAGGCTGTTCCGTGGTGGCCAGGAGCTGGTTGAGAGCCGGGTCTGGGGGGGCGAACAGGACCAGGTTTCTGTTGGCATGCCGGAAGACGTGTTTGTCACCATCCCCCGCGGCTCCCGCGAGCAGCTTGAGTCGGTGGTTGACCTTGATTCGGTGATCAAGGCACCCATTAAAGTGGGAGATGAGCTTGGCCGGGTAAAAGTGACCCTGGATGGCGAAACCCTGGTCGACGAGCCGGTACTGGCACTGACCGATGTCCAGGAAGGCGGGCTGTTCAAGCGCCTGTGGGATGCCATCAAGCTGTTTTTTGTTCAACTGTTCTGACTGAGGTTGCCGGCACACCGGTAACCGGGAGAGTACAACGGCATGACTGAGCCGAAAGCCCCGAAAATCGAGTTTCCCTGTGATTACGTGATCAAGGTGATCGGCAATGCCGCGCCGGATTTCACCGAGTTCGTCGTGGAAGTGGTGGAGCAACACGCACCGGGTATCTCGGAAACCGACATTACCGTGACAGACAGCAGCAAGGGCCGTTTTTCCTCCGTGCAGCTGAAGATCGTTGCCACTGGCGAACGCCAGCTCAAGGCGCTGTTTGAAGACCTCAAGGCCAGTGGCCGCGTGCACATGGTGCTTTGATGACCGATCTGATCGTCAGGTCACTGGGCCGGCAGCCCTACACCGAAACCTGGGAAGCGATGAAGGCGTTCACCGCATCCCGAGATGAGCACACCATTGATGAGCTTTGGTGCCTCGAGCATCCACCGGTATACACCCAGGGTCAGGCCGGCAAGGCCGAGCACATTCTGCTGCCGGGGGATATCCCGGTTGTTCAGGTGGACCGGGGCGGGCAGGTGACCTATCACGGCCCCGGCCAACTGGTGATTTATCTGCTGATTAATCTGTCCCGGCGCAAGCTGGGCGTGCGGGCACTGGTCGACGACATCGAGCAGGCCATTGTGGCAACGCTGGCGGAACGGGAGATTTCCGCTGCTCCCCGCCCGGACGCGCCCGGGGTGTATGTGGATGGCGCCAAGATCGCCTCCCTGGGCCTGCGGGTGCGCCGGGGCTGCTCGTTCCACGGCCTGGCCCTGAATGTCGCCATGGACATGGAGCCGTTCAGTCGTATCAATCCCTGTGGTTACGCCGGCATGCCCATGTGTCAGGTCCGGGATTTCCAGCCGTCGGCCACGGTGGCGGAACTGGAGAGCCGCCTGGTTGCCCAGCTGGCCAGTCGGCTGGGTCGTGAGCGGGTTAGCCACACCCGGGATCTTCCCGATTTGCTGATGCAGGCCTGAGCGGGGCGGCTCTATTCGGCGCCGCTGAACCGCGCGCTGGCCTCCAGCACGGCCCAGATCACAAACCCGTAGCGTGCACCCTTGCCAATCGCCACCAGAATCACGAAATTCAGCCAGGGTACCCGCATGATGCCGCCCACCAGGGTCAGCGCATCGCCACCAATGGGCAGCCAGCCCAGCAGTAATGACCACTGTCCATAGCGGTTGAAGCGATTACGCGCTTTGTGCAACTGTAATTCGCTGACCGGAAACCAGCGTTTGTTTTTGAAGCGGTCCACTTGCCGGCCGATAATGCCATTCACCACGGAGCCCAGAGTGTTGCCGGCGGTGGCCCAGAACCACAGCCAGAACAGCGAGTAGCCCTGATTGACCATGGCACCGAGCAGCACTTCGGAGTAGGCGGGCAGCAGGGTGGCGGCGGCAAAGGCGGTGAGGAACAGCGACAGGTAACCCATGGCCTGAATCGTAAAGCACTATCACTGTCATGGTAAGTGCTAATTTCCATTCGCCCGGGCTGCTGGCATCATTGGTACAACTTTTCATACTCATCAGGATCAGGAGCGTCTATGGAACCTGTAACCATTTATGGCCGGACCAGTTGCCCGTTTTGCGTGATGGCCAAGAACCTGTGCGAATCGCGCGGTGTACCCTTCACCTGGGTCGACATGATCGAGCGCGGCATGAGCAAACAGGATATTGCCGATGAGATTGGTCGGCCGGTGCACACGGTGCCGCAAATTCTGGTGGGCAGCGAATACGTTGGTGGGTTTGATGAGTTCTCGGCTTATGTGCGTCGGCACGAGGCGACGACAGCCCAGTAAGCGAAGGGTGTTTGCATGAAAAAGCCCGGCAGAGGGGGCTCTGCCGGGCTTTCTTGTTCTGGATGGGCCTCGCGGGCCCTTCCGGATTCAGATCTCGAAATCGGTTTTCAGCTTCTTCTCCACCAACTGCTTCTTGAGCTTGGCCACCTTTGGCAGGCCATCCTCGAAGGGCGGGAAACTCTCACCGGCAATCAGCGGCTTCATGTAGTCCCGGCAGTCCTGGGTGATGGCAAAGCCATCGTCGGTGATGTAGTGGATCGGCATCTTCTTTTCCTGGTTGGCCACTTCGCTCAGGTTGGCCTCGCCGATGGACCAGCGGTACGGGTTGCTCTGCTCGCGCACGATGGTCGGCATCAGCGCCTGTTTGCCGGCCAGAGCCATTTCCACCGCCGCCTTGCCTACCGCATAAGCCTGCTCCACGTCGGTAGCGGAGGCGATGTGGCGCGCGGAGCGCTGCAGGTAATCCGCCACTGCCCAGTGGTATTTGTGGCCCAGGGCCTGTTTGACCATGTTCGCCAGGGCTGGTGCCACGCCGCCCAGCTGGGTGTGGCCGAAGGCATCCTTGGCGCCGGCGTCGGCAACAAAGTGACCGTCCTCGTACTGGGCGCCCTCGGAAGCCACCACCACGCAGTAGCCGTAGTCCTTCACACACTGATCGACGCGGGCCAGGAATTTCTCCCGGTCAAAGGCCACTTCCGGGAACAGGATGATGTGCGGAGGCTGGCCTTCGCCTTCACCGGCCAGGCCCCCGGAGGCGGCAATCCAGCCGGCATGACGCCCCATCACTTCCAGAATGAATACCTTGGTGGAAGTGTCGCACATGGACTGGATATCCAGGCTGGCTTCCAGTGTGGAAGTGGCGATGTACTTGGCCACGGAACCAAAGCCCGGGCTGCAATCGGTGAACGGAAGATCGTTGTCGACGGTCTTGGGGACACCGATGCAGGTGATCGGGTAGCCCATCTTCTCGGCCAACTGGGAGACCTTGAATGCGGTATCCTGGGAATCGCCGCCGCCGTTGTAGAAGAAGTAACCGATGTCGTGGGCCCGGAACACTTCGATCAGCCGCTCGTATTCGCGCCGGTTTTCGGTAATGTTCTTGAGCTTGTAGCGACATGAACCAAACGCGCCGCCCGGCGTATGTAACAGCGCTTCGATGGACTCGTCGGTTTCCAGGCTGGTGTCGATCAACTCTTCTTTAAGGGCACCGATAATGCCATTACGGCCGGCATACACCTTGCCAATCTGATCGGGGTGTTTGCGTGCGGCCTGGATAACGCCGCAGGCGCTGGCGTTGATTACGGCGGTAACACCGCCTGACTGGGCATAAAATGCGTTTTTGATGGCCATTACGGGGTAAGCCTCCTGCTGGTTCGACAATGGCGCAGATGATACGCCAAACTGGCGCGCATTTCATGAGCGGATCATCGCGCTTGACCCGGCCGGTGCGATGATGGACGCTTTGCAGGTTTCAAACCGGAGGCCGTTGCTCGATGCACATTCATATTCTGGGAATCTGTGGCACTTTCATGGGGAGCCTGGCGGTGATCGCCCGTGAGTTGGGCCATACCGTTACCGGCTCGGACCAGGGGGTGTACCCGCCCATGAGCACCCAGCTTGAGGCCCAGGGTATCGAGCTGATGGAAGGCTACAGAGCCGACAACCTCAAACCGCAGCCAGACCTGGTGCTGATTGGCAACGCCATGTCCCGGGGCAACCCGGAAGTGGAGGCGGTGCTCAACCGGCACATTGATTACATGTCCGGCCCCGAGTGGCTGTCCCGGGAAGTGTTGCGTCACCGGTGGGTGCTGGCTGTGGCCGGTACCCACGGCAAAACCACCACCACTTCCATGCTGTTGTGGATTCTGGACCAGGCAGGGTTTGATCCCGGCTACCTGGTCGGTGGCGTACCGAAGGATTTTCCCGTCTCAGCGCGGCTCGGAACCAGTGATTTTTTCGTGATTGAGGCCGATGAATACGACAGTGCCTTTTTCGACAAGCGCTCCAAGTTTGTCCATTACCGCCCCGACACCCTGATTCTCAACAACCTGGAATACGACCACGCCGATATTTTTGACAGCATCGAGGCGATCGAGCGCCAGTTCCACCACCTGGTGCGGACCGTGCCGTCCCAGGGGCTGATCGTCCGGCCGGCGGTGGATGCGCACCTGGATAACGCCCTCGAGCTGGGTTGCTGGAGCCCGGTGCAGGACACGTCGGTGGGTAGCGAAACCGGGCGAATGAGCGACTGGCGGGCCGAGTTGCTGTCCGAGGATGGCAGCCGGTTCATGGTGATTCACCATGAGCAGCCGGTGGCGACCCTGAGTTGGTCACTGACTGGCATTCATAATGTGCGCAACGCCTTGTCCGCCATTGCCGCCGCGCGTCATATTGGCATCACGCCGGACCATGCCATCGCTGCCCTGAACCGCTTTTCCGGGGTGAAGCGGCGCATGGAGTTGCTGGCGGATATTGGCGGCATCAAAGTCTATGACGATTTCGCCCACCACCCGACGGCCATCGCCTCGACGCTTGAAGGGCTGCGCAAACAGGTGTTGGATGAGCCGATCCTGGCGATCATCGAGCCACGCTCCAATACCATGAAACAGGGCGTTCACCGGCAAACCCTGATTCCCAGCACCGCTGCCGCCGATGGCGTACTTTGGGGCAATCTGAGCGAGATGGACTGGTTGCCGCAGCTGCTGGTTCAGTGGCAGACGGAGCAGGGTGGTGCCGACAACCACCGGGTGGAAAGCTCGGTGGAAGCGCTGATCACCCAGGCGCTGGCGCAATTACCGGAGACCGGCCACATTGTGATCATGAGCAATGGCGGCTTTGGCGGCATTCACGGCAAACTGGTGGCAGAACTGGAGAAGATGCGTGGTTGAAACACCGAAACTGATTAACCTGGCTTTCACCGGTGCCTCTGGCGCCCAATACGGCCTGCGGTTGCTGCAGTGCCTGGTGGCCGCCGGATGCCGGGTGAATGTGATGGTCAGCCGTGCCGCGCAGGTGGTGATGGCCACCGAAACCGACTTTCGCCTGCCGGGCTCTCCGCCGGCCATGAAAGAAGCGTTCGATTCCTTTACCGCCGCCAACGAAGGGCAAATACAGGTCTTTGGCCGGGAAGACTGGTTCTCGCCCCCGGCCTCCGGCTCTGGCGAGAAAGCCCCGCTGGTGGTATGCCCCTGCAGCACCGGTACCCTCTCAGCTCTGGCAACAGGCGCCAGTAACAACCTGATCGAACGGGCCGGGGATGTGGCGCTGAAAGAGCGAAGACAGCTCATCCTGGTGCTGCGCGAAGCCCCGTATTCCGAAGTGCATCTGGAAAACATGCTCAAACTCACCCGCATGGGCGCGGTGATCATGCCGGCCAGCCCGGGTTTCTACCACAAGCCGGAGTCCATCGATGATCTGGTGGATTTCATGGTGGCGCGGCTTCTTGATCATTTGGGTATAGAGCAGGGATTGGTGCCGCGCTGGGGAGAATCTAATCAGGAAGAGGGCAGCTAAAGTCGGATGGAGTCAATCAGGTAGGGCTTTCCAAAACCGTGCGGAGCCAGGGATGGCGGAGCTCGAGCGGTACAGGGAAGTATTTACAGCGTGTTTTGGAAAGCCCTACCTGATTGGCTCCCTGCACGGAGTTCATGGTATTCGGCAACGGAGTAGTCACCAAATAGAAACAATAAACCAGCACCATAGGGTCATGCTGAGGTTTCTAAGGGTGTGGGAGTTTTGATTGGTTCGGGTATTTTCAAAGCCACTTCTTAGAGGGAAGAAGTGGTGCCGAGGAGAGGACTTGAACCTCCACGGGGTTGCCCCCACTAGCACCTGAAGCTAGCGCGTCTACCAATTTCGCCACCTCGGCAGATGACTTGTTGAGGTGTGCCCCTCAACCGATGGCGCGTACTTTACTGATCGCTCCCGAAGCTGTCAAACATTTTTTTTAAAAAAGTTTTTCGAGTAATTGTGCGTACTATACAGGCACTTGTTAGGCATGGGCCTGTTCACAACGTTATACTGAGGCAAACACGAATTCCGCCGCACTAAGCGGCCAGCAAACAAGGATCCGAATGGTTTCCCGGAAGAAAGAACACAAAGACCCGAACGCCGAGATTGAGGCGCAGAAGTACGACAACCCGGTACAGAGCCGCGAGTACATCCTCCAGCACCTTAAAGAGAGGGGCGCGCCGGCCACGCACGAAACCCTGTGCCAGGAGTTCGGGCAGACTGACCCGGACAGCATTGAAGCCATCCGCCGGCGCCTGATCGCCATGTGCCGTGATGGCCAGTTGATCTGCAACCGGCGTGGCGCTTACCTGCCGCTGGAAGAAGCCGAACTGGTGACCGGTCGCATTGTCGGCCACAAAGACGGTTTCGGGTTTCTGATTCCCGACGACAAGGGCTCCGACCTGTTTCTCACCGCCCGGCAAATGCGTCAGGTGTTTCACGGTGACCGCGTGGCCGCGCGGGTCGATCGTATTGACGATCGGGGTCGCCGGGAGGGTGTGATCGTCGAAGTGCTGGAGCACAAGACCGAGCAGATCGTTGGTCGCTTCTTTAAAGAGAGCGGCATCGGTTTCGTCGTGCCGGAAAACGCCCGCATCAACCATGAAATCCTGATCCCGGATGAACAGGCCGGCGGCGCGGTGCATGGCCAGTATGTGGTGGCCAATATCCTGCGCCAGCCCACCATCCGTACCCAGCCCACCGGGCAGATTGTCGAGATCCTGGGCGAGCACATGGCGCCGGGCATGGAAATTGACGTTGCCATTCGCTCCTACGACATCCCCCATAACTGGCCTACCGAGGTGGGTGAGCAGGCGGCTGCGATTTCTGAAGAGGTAGAGGAGAAAGACAAGGCCAACCGGGTCGACCTGCGTAACATGCGCCTGGTCACCATTGATGGCGAAACTGCCCGGGATTTTGATGACGCCATCTATTGCGAGCCGCGCCCGCGCGGCGGTTACCGGCTGGTGGTGGCCATTGCCGATGTGTCCCATTACGTGCGTCCGGGCTCGCCTCTGGATGAAGAAGCGGTTCGCCGTGGTAACTCGGTTTACTTCCCGGACCACGTGGTGCCCATGCTGCCGGAGAAGCTTTCCAACGGCCTGTGTTCACTGAACCCGGGCGTGGATCGCCTGTGCATGGTGGCGGACATGACCATCAGCGCCGCCGGCAACCTCAGTGGCTACACCTTCTACCAGGCGGTCATGCGCAGCCATGCGCGACTGACTTACAACAAGGTCAGCGCCATGCTCGAGCACCCGGATACCGAGGAGGGTTACCGGCTGTGTGAGCATTACGCCGATCTGCTGCCGCATCTGCACAATCTTTACGATCTGTACAAGCAGTTCCGCAAGGCACGCACCGAGCGTGGCGCCATCGATTTCGAAACCACCGAAACCCAAATAGTCTTCGATGCCAATCGCAAGATTGAAGAAATCGTGCCGGTGCACCGTAACGATGCCCACAAGATTGTCGAAGAATGCATGCTGTGCGCCAACGTTGCCACCGCCCGTTTCCTGAAAAAGCACGAAGTGCCGGCCCTTTACCGGGTGCATCAGGGCCCGGGTGAAGAAAAGCTCCAGAACCTGCGCCTGTTCCTGGGCGAGCTGGGCCTGCAACTGGGCGGCGGCGACAAGCCGACCTCCGCCGATTACCAGCAGTTGCTGGCGGAAGTGGCGGATCGCCCGGATGCCAACGTCATTCAGATGGTGATGTTGCGCTCGCTTAGCCAGGCGGTTTATAGCCCGGAGCAGAGTGGTCACTTTGGCCTTGGCTTTGCCAGCTACACCCACTTCACCTCGCCGATTCGCCGGTACCCGGATTTGATTATCCATCGCGCCATCAAATCCCGGATTCACAAGCCGGAAGTGAAGAAGGATGTGGTGACTCCGAAAGTGACCGATCCGGAGCTGGCGCATTACCCCTACGAATACGCCGATATGGAGCGGCTGGGCGAGCAGTGCTCGATGACCGAGCGCCGCGCCGACGACGCCACCCGCGATGTGGAAGCCTGGCTCAAGTGTGAGTTTCTGCGGGATCACGTGGGCGACGAATTCGATGGGGTGATCGCGGCCGTGGTGCCTTTCGGGATTTTTGTGTCCCTGTCCGATATCTACATTGAAGGCTTGGTGCATGTGTCGTCCCTGAGTGGCGATTATTTCCACCATGACCCCATCAAGCACCGGTTGATTGGTGAGCGGACCGCCGTCAGTTTCCGCCTTGGTGATGAGGTTCGTGTGCAGGTTGCCCGCGTCGGCATGGAAGACCGCAAGATCGATCTGGAACTGGTCAGCGAGCCGAAACACAGAGAAGGCGACCGGGAAGCGCTGGATATTGCCCGGCGTGATGTCAGTGACAAGGGCTCACGTGGCAAAAAAGGCGGTCGTGGCGGCAAGAAGAAAGCCGGCGGCTCCCCTGGCGGCCGCTCCGGGGCGAAGTCCGGTGGCCAGCCCAATGCCAAAGTGCCACCGTCCAGCGCCCGGGAAAAACTGGTTGCCGAAGCCGCCAAGCAGGCCCGGAAACCGGCCAGGGGCGGTGGCCGGAAGGGCAAATCCGGTAAATAAGCCCGGTACAGAAACGCCAGATACAGGAAAGATCAGTGTCTCAGGAATATATTTTTGGCTGGCACGCGGTAGACGCGGTGCTCAAGCGGGAGCCGGATCGGCTTCAGCGGGTGTGGATTCAGACCGGCCGCCAGGATAAGCGGGTCAAGGCGGTCACCGGCGCCCTCGATGGTCTTGGTGTGCGGTGGCAGATTGTTCATCGCAAGGAATTGGATGAGCGGGTGTCGGGTGTTCACCAGGGCATTGTCGCTGCCGTATCGGCCAGCAAGGAGTGGACGGAAGACGATTTGCTGTCGCAGTTGGCAAGCAGTGAGAAACCGCCGTTCCTGTTGGTGCTGGACGGAGTGACCGACCCCCACAACCTCGGTGCCTGCATGCGGACCGCTGATGCCGCCGGTGTGCAGGCGGTGATTGTGCCCAAGGATAAATCCGCCACGCTCACCCCTGTTGCCCGGAAGGTGGCCTGTGGTGCGGCGGAAACCGTACCGTTTGTGCGGGTGACCAATCTGGCGCGCTTCCTCCGTGAGATCAAGGAGCAGGGTGTGTGGTTGATCGGCACCGCCGGTGAAGCCGATGCCACCCTTTACCAGGCCGATTTCAACGGCCCGGTGGCGCTGGTGATGGGTGCCGAGGGCAAGGGCATGCGTCGGCTCACCCGGGAGCATTGCGATCAACTGATCAACATTCCCATGGCCGGCCACGTGGACAGCCTGAATGTGTCCGTGGCCACCGGCGTTTGCCTGTTTGAGGCGGTGCGCCAGCGTCTGGGTTAAGGCTGATTACACCTTGCACAACCCGGCCGGCCGGCCTAGAATATGCCACCCCTGTTTTCAGGGGTGGTCTTTTATTGTCTGTTATCAGGCAATTCAAGCCCCGCTTTTGATCAAGCCTTTCTTGTAAAGCCTTATCATCAAAGCAAAAAATAGAACCGACAGCCTGGCTGTCAACTCCTTGCTTCCAGGCCCGGGCATTCGTTGTCGGGGAAGGAGGCTGTTTAAACCGTAGGGAGAACACATGCGTCACTACGAAATCGTATTTATGGTACATCCGGATCAGAGCGAGCAAGTGCCCGCGATGATCGAGCGTTATACCGGCGTCATCACTGAAGATGGCGGCAAGGTACATCGCCTGGAAGATTGGGGCCGTCGTCACCTGGCTTACCCGATCAACAAGATTCACAAGGCTCACTACGTGCTGATGAACGTTGAATGTTCCAAGCCCGCCATGGATGAGCTGACTCACAACTTCCGGTTCAACGATGCCATCATCCGCGAGATGATTCTGCGTCAGGACGAGGCTGTTACCGAGCCTTCTCCGATGAAAGCTGCAGAGTCCCGTGAAGATCGCCGCGACGAGCGTCCTCGCCGTTCTGCCGAGTCTGATTCTGGTGAGAAAAGCCAGAAGCAGGACGAAGAAGAGTAATTAACCGGAGTTAAGGAGTTATCTAATGGCTCGTTTTTTCAGACGTCGTAAGTTCTGTCGTTTCACGGCAGAAGGTGTCAAGCAGATCGATTACAAGGATCTGGACACCCTGAAAGGCTACATCACTGAAACCGGCAAGATCGTGCCCAGCCGCATCACCGGCACCAAAGCACGTTATCAGCGTCAGCTGGCTACCGCTGTCAAGCGCGCCCGCTACCTGGCACTGCTGCCGTATACGGATAGCCACGACCACTAAGCAAAAACAGGACTCGGGACCATGCGTGCACTGGCACAGTATGTAATGCGCGGTCCCCTCCAGGCTGGCGGGGTAGCAGCAGTAACCACTGCATTGCCCCTGTTGTTCTGGGTAGGCGCAGCAGTTGTTGGCCTGGTCATACTCCGGCTGGGCATTCGTCAGGGCCTGCAAATTGGCCTGTGGGCGATGCTTCCGGCCCTGGGCTGGGCGTTGTATGGTCAGGATCCGACCGCTCTGGTGGTTTTGCTGCAGACGATGCTGATGGCGTCGCTGCTCAGAACCGGCGGGGCCTGGGAAAAGGCGCTGTTATCCGGCGCGTTTCTGGCCATCCTGAGCGGACTGATGCTGCCATTAATGTATCCGGCCCTGATGGACGATCTGGTCCAGGCCGGTATCGAGTTTTACCAGCAGTACAATGCCGACGTGGCGCGCGAACTGGGCAGTGAACTTGAGCTGATCATTCGCGACACCATGAACGCAAGCATGGCCGGCACCTATTTTGCCACGGCAATTGGTATGACCATGCTGGCGAGGGCGTGGCAGGCCGGGTTGTACAACCCGGGTGGATTCCGCAAGGAGTTCCACAGCCTGCGGTTGTCGCCGGTGATTGCCGTACTCTGTGCGGTGACCATGGTGGCCGGGCCGGTGCTGGGCCTGAACTCGCTGCTGCTGGCATGGGCAGCTGGAACGCCATTGTTCATGGCGGGTCTTGCGCTGGTACACGGTGTCGTAGGCCGAAAAGGGCTGAGCGGTAACTGGCTGGCGGCGTTTTATGTGGCGCTGGTGTTGCTGGGTCCGAGTCTGATGATGTTTTTGTTGGTGCTGGCTTTTGTGGATAGCTGGCTGAATATCCGGGGGCGTATCAAGCCTGTCGGGTCGGCTGAATAAAGCACGAAGAGGTTAACGAGATGGAAGTTATTCTGCTCGAGAAAGTAGCAAACCTTGGCTCTCTGGGCGACAAGGTCAAAGTAAAGGCCGGTTACGGTCGTAATTTCCTGCTTCCGTATGGCAAGGCGGTGCCTGCCACTGAAGCAAACATCAAGGCATTTGAAGAGCGCCGTGCCGAGCTGGAAAAAGCCGCTGCCGAAAAACTGGCTGCTGCCCAGGCCCGCGCCGAAGCTCTGGAAGGTACTTCTGTCACCATCACTTCCAAGGCTGGTGAAGAAGGCAAGCTGTTCGGCTCCATTGGCGTGCGTGACATCGCAGACGCGATTACCGCTGCCGGTACAGAAGTCGAGAAGAGCGAAGTTCGTCTGCCGGAAGGTCCGATCCGCGTGACCGGCGAGTACGAAATCGAACTGCAGCTGCACACCGACGTAGAAGTGACTATCAACCTGGCCGTTGTTGCTGGCTGATCAGCCTCCAGGATGTTAGCACTGGCATGGCCGGCCGGGCATTTGTTCCGGCCAGCCTGAAACGGGCCCGAACCGGAGACGGTTTCGGGCCCGTTGCTTTCTGGTATTCTTGTATTTCCGATTTTATTCCCGCTTGCCGGCAGTCTGTTTGTGTCTGGCTGGCTGACCCTGAAGAAGTGTGTGCATGGCCAATCTGAACACCAAATCCGCCCCTGTTGACGCCGAAACCAGTCGAATCAAGGTTCCACCCCATTCCGTCGAAGCCGAACAGGCAGTGTTGGGTGGTTTGATGCTCGATAACCGTCGTTACGACGAAGTGGCGGAAACCATCTCGGCTGTTGACTTCTACCGCCAGGATCACCGGCTGATTTTCGGGGCAATCGAGCGCCTGGCCAGTGAGAGTGAACCCCTGGACGTGGTCACACTGGCGGAGTATCTGGAGCGGGCCGGCGACATCGAGGACGCCGGCGGTCTGTCCTACCTGGCCGAACTGGCGGAAAAGACCCCGGGTGCGGCCAACATTCGTGCCTACGCCGACATCGTCAAGGAACGTTCAATTCTGCGCCAGCTGGTGGAAGTCTCCGGCAAGATTTCCGATTCGGCTTTCAACCCCCAGGGGCGGAAGAGTTCCGAACTGCTCGATGAAGCCGAGCGCAACGTGTTTCAGATTGCCGAATCCCGGTCCAAGGAGGGCTCCGGCCCCAAGGGGATCAACCCGATTCTGGCCGATGCGCTGACCCGCATCGAAGAGCTGTTTGAATCCGGCGAGCGCACTACCGGCCTGACCACCGGCTTCAAGGACCTGGATGAGCAGACCTCCGGCATGCAGCCGGCAGACCTGATCATCGTGGCCGGGCGACCGTCCATGGGTAAGACCACCTTTGCCATGAACATTGTCGAGAACGCCCTGATCACCGCCGGGGTGCCGATCATGGTATTCAGTATGGAAATGCCCGCCGATGCCCTGGCCATGCGTATGCTGTCGTCGTTGGGGCGTATTGATCAGACCAAAGTGCGTAGCGGTAACCTGGAAGAAGACGACTGGCCCCGGTTGACCTCGGCCGTCAGCCTGCTCAAAGACAAACCGCTCTATATTGATGACACCCCTGGGCTGAGCCCCACGGAAATGCGATCCCGTGCCCGGCGTGTCGCACGTGAGAATGGCGGCAAACTGGGCCTGATCATGGTCGACTATCTGCAGTTGATGCGGGTGCCGGGTAACACCGAGGGCCGGACCGCTGAGATTTCCGAGATATCCCGCTCGCTCAAAGGCCTGGCAAAAGAGCTGAACTGCCCGGTGGTGGCACTTTCCCAGTTGAACCGGAGCCTGGAGCAGCGGCCCAATAAACGGCCGGTCAACTCGGACCTGCGGGAATCCGGCGCCATTGAGCAGGACGCCGACGTCATCATGTTCGTCTACCGGGACGAGGTGTACAACGAAGACACCCCGGATAAAGGAATTGCCGAAATCATCATCGGCAAGCAGCGGAACGGCCCCATTGGTACCACCCGCCTGGCCTTCATCGGTAAATACACCAAGTTTGAAGACCTCGCGCACGGCGATTATGGCGACTACGGTGGAGACTATTAATGCCCAGGCCCACCGTTGCCCGCATTCACCTTGATGCGATCCGCCACAACTACCGTCTGGCTTGCGGTCTTGCCGGGCAGGCTCAGGCCATGGCGGTGATCAAGGCGGATGGTTATGGTCATGGTATTGGCCCGGTCGCCAGTGCGCTTGCCGGTGAGGCCCGCCGTTACGCGGTTGCCTGCATTGAAGAGGCCACGCGCATTCGTGCCGAGGGCCTGTCCCAGCCGGTGGTGTTGCTGCAGGGTGTGCATGAAGCGGCTGATCTTCCCACCTGTAACGAACAGGGTTTCGAGCCGGTCATACACAGCCCCCGGCAGCTCGCTTGGCTGAAAGAAAAGAGTGAGGCGGCGCCGAGGTTCTGGTTAAAAGTGAACACCGGCATGAATCGCCTGGGATTTCGCCCGCACGAGCTGACATCCGTTGTCGACCAGCTGGCGAACACGGGGTGCCAGGCGCGGTTGCTGGGATTTGTTACCCACTTCGCCTGTGCCGATCACACGGAACACCCGATGACCGCGGAACAAACGCGGTTGTTTGAACAAGCCACCGCGCCCTGGCCTGCGCTCATGCGCAGTGTGGGCAACTCGGCGGCGCATTTCCGTGAAGGGCAAACCCTGTTTGACTGGAGCCGGCCGGGCATCATGCTGTATGGCGGCTCGCCACTGGAAAGCCGGACCGGGCTGGATCTGGGCCTGATGCCAGCCATGACCCTGGAGGCTCCGTTGATCGCCACCCGCATCCTGCAGCCCGGTGAGTCCGTGGGGTACGGTGCGACCTGGACAGCCGAGCACCAAACCCGCATGGGCATGGTGGCCATCGGCTATGGTGATGGTTACCCGCGCCATGCCGGCACTGGTACGCCGGCGGCGATCAATGGCCAGCGGGTACGCTTGCTGGGGAGGGTTTCCATGGATATGCTGGCGGTGGATCTGACACAGGCTCCGGCGGCCGGGGAGGGCGATACCGTCGAGCTCTGGGGCCCGACCGTCAGTGTTGACGAAGTGGCCATGCATGCCGGTACCATCGGCTATGAGCTACTGACCGGGGTCACCGCCCGGGTGCCCAGAATCTATCAGTAAACCCCTTTTACGCTTGTTCCGGAGGCATGGTTTCAACGTGCATGTTCTAGTTGTTCACGATTACGGCCCGCTTGGGAAGGTGCTTCTGGAGCGCTTGGGTAAAACCCACCTGAACGTCAGCCCGTTGCTGGTCAGTGACCCGTCCAAAGCCACCGCCACCGCGCTGGCAAACTGGGTGCCGGAAGATACCGACCTGATTGTTAACGCGCTCTGGCTGGACGACCCGGAAAAAGCCGAACAGGACCGTGAAGCGACCCACGCCGCCGCCTTCGCCCTGCCGATTGCCATGGCCGAGCATGCCCGCGAACGGGGTATGGCGCTGCTGCAACTGTCGTCCTGCTATGTGTTTGATGGTCGCAAGCAAGGTGCCTACATTTCTTCCAACCCTGGTCAACCGATCAATGAGTTGGGTCGTTGGCAGTGGGAATGCGAGCAGGCCCTGCGCACCTCGCTTCCCCGGCATATTATTTTGCGCACTGGCTGGAGTCTGGCCCGGATTATCCGAAAGCTGAACAAACAGGCCGCACACGGAGGCTCCGTGGCGTTGCCGGGGCGCTGCCGGGGGCAGCCGGTGGCAGTAGCCGACCTGGCGCGGGTGATGGCTGCTATCGTGATGCAGCTGGACTGCGGGGCAGAAGTATGGGGTTCCTACCAGTACGCCGGTGCCGAGGCAGTGAACTTCTATGAGCTGGGGCTGGATATACTTGGTCTTCCCGGCATTCCTGAACACCTTCGGGTGGTGGATGACATGCCGGAATGGGGGCATCTGGAACCGGTAAACACCACCATGGTCTGCAGCAAGATCAAGAATACGTTCGGCATCAAACAGTTGCCGTGGCGTAACTGGTTATCCGAGGAGCTGAAAATGGTCAGGGCGGGTCAGCCCGATTACTGACCCTGCCGGGCGAAGTCCCGGGTGACCAGCTGCAGAGCGTCAACATCCAGCAGCTCCACTTCCCGGCCCCGGGCACGGATGATGCCCTGGTTCTGGAAGCGGGTGAACACACGACTGACCGTTTCCACCGCCAGACCCAGGAAATTGGCAATGTCGTTCCGGGCCATGGGCAGACTGAAGTTGGTCGCTGACATCCGGCGCCGACGAAAACGGCTGGACAGCGACAGCAACAGCGCGGCAATGCGCTCTTCGGCGGTGTTCTTGCTCAACAGCATGGCCAGCTGGTGGCTGTTCTGGATTTCCTGGCTCATCATCCGGTACATGTGGTGCTGCAGCTCTGGCAGCCTGCCGGTCAGTTCCTCGAGTTTTTCCACCGGAAATTCGCACACGCTGGTTCGTTCCAGGGCGCGGGCGGTACAGGCATAGGTCTCACCGCTCATGCTGTCCAGCCCCACCAGCTCACCGGGCATGAAAAAGCCGGTGACCTGCTCTTCGCCGCCCTCGGTAATGATCGAGGTTTTCACCGACCCACTCTTGACCGCAAAGCACGAGCGTACCGGGGTGCTCTGATCAAAAATGTGTTCGCCGCGGTTGTAAATGCGCCCCTGCTGGACAATGTCTTCGAGGCTGTCGAGATCGTTTTCCTCGATTGCCAGTGGCAGGCACAAGTTACTCAGACTGCACTGGTTACAGGAAGCTTTGAGAGGAGAGACTTGCTGGAGTCGAATTGCCTGGGCCATATCTTATGAACCGTCCGGGTTGAGCCATATAACGACAGACCGCCGGGGCGGTTGACGCGTCCACATTCCATGAGAGCAGCAGCTCTGGTTCCCATCATCCCTGTTACATTGATTGAGATCAAGTATCTTGAAGTTGTTCAAGCTCCCGCTCAACCATGGCGGGCGTTTCCAGGGAAATGCGCCCCAGGGTGCCGTTGCGGAATTCGTTGAGCAATACCTCGGAAACCTTGTGCAGATCGGGCACGCCACCCCGGCCCAGGAAGCGTCTTTTCACCGCGATGGCATCCATCAGCGCCAGCCCGTTTTTTGGTGTTTCCGTGAGCCCGTAGCGGGCCATGGCCAGTTCCGGGTAGGCCGCCATCAGGTAATCGGCCTCAAACAGAGCCACATCCTCGAAATCCAGCACCGCGCTGCGGATGGCGCCGGTGATGGCCAGGCGGTAGCCACAGGCCTCCGGTGACAGCTTGGGCCAGAGGAAGCCCGGAGTGTCATACAGCAGGATATTGTTCGGCAGTTTAATGGCTTGCTGGGCGCGAGTCACAGCCGGCTCGTTGCCGGTCTTGGCCACGGGCCGGCCAGCCAGGGTGTTGATCAGGGTTGATTTGCCAACGTTTGGAATGCCCAGAATCATGACCCGCAGGGCGCCTTTTTCCCGGTCATGGTTTGGCGTCATTTCCTCGGCCAGCTTCAGTATGCCCAACGCTTCGGCGCGCTGATTACGGGTCAGGGTCAGTGCCCGTACCCCCCGCTCCTGTTCGATCCACGCCAGCCACTGCTCGGTGATGGCCGGGTCTGCCAGGTCACGTTTGTTCAGTACCTTGATCAGGGGCGTATCGCCGCGCAGTGAAGGCACCAGCGGATTTTCGCTGCTGAACGGAATGCGGGCGTCCACCACCTCGATGATCAGGTCCATCTGGGGCATGACTTTCTTGATCTCCTTTCGGGCCTTGTGCATATGCCCGGGAAACCAGTTAATGGCCATGATAATGCTCCGCTGTTGGCTGAAAGCCGCCATTATGCCGGGGAATGACCAAATTTTCACATTTAATGCAGGCCCCGTGTGCTGCGGGCGGGCGGCCGGGAAGCGGCCTCCTGTGTCGCCGGGAGCGAGTCACCGGGATGAAATCGGGGGCGTTAATGTTTTAGGGTGTGAGCACTGAGTCAAGAAACCAAACTACGGTGGCGCACGACGAGCCACGTGTTAACGGAGCACTTTATGAAGCTAGTAAAAATGATTGGTACGGCCCTGATTGCCGCGAGTCTTTCCACCACCGCTTTCGCCCAGCAGCAGGCCGGTGGTCAGCGTGATCAGGTTTCCCAGTTGGCCCAGATGGTCGGGCTTTCTGACGACCAGCAGACCGAGATCCGTGGCATTATGGAAGAGATGCAGGGTGAAATCACTGAGCTTCGCCAGACTGCCCAGCAGCTTCAGAGCGAGCTTCAGGGCGAAATTAAAAAGGACTATGACGAAGGCGCCATTCGCGAGAAAGCGGAAGAGCTGGGTGATGTGACCGGTGATATCGCAGGCCTGTCAGCACTGATGCAGGCGCGGGTTGATGCCGTGTTTACTGATGAACAGCGTGATGAGCTGAACCGCCGCATGAAGCAGATGCAGCAGCAAATGCAGCAGCAGCGCGAAATGCAGCAGCAGATGCAGCGTGGCCGCGGCCAGGGTCAAGGTATGGGCCAGGGCCAGGGCATGGGGCAAGGTCAAGGCATGGGGCAGTAAGCCAACGATGTTGTTCCGGTAAAGCCTGACCAGGCTTGCTGTGAGAAGCCCGCCAGAGCGCTGCCCTGACGGGCTTTTTTTATGCCCTGCTGCCGAAGGGCCTGGTAAGTATGATCAGGCGCGGCAGCAGCGTGAGAGCGCCCAGTAACGCCATGAACATGGCAAAGCCGGTGAACAGGCCGAAGTAGATGGTGGGGATGAAGTTCGAGAGCGCGAGGATCGAGAAGCCGATGATAATGGTCAGGGACGTGAAGAACATGGCCTGGCCGATGCTTTGGTGGCAGCGGTGCATGGTGGCCAGGTAGTCACCGTCTCTGGCGAATTCGGTTTTGAAGCGGTGGATGTAGTGAATGGTGTCATCCACGGCAATACCCACGGTAATCGCCGCCACGGTAATGGTCATCATGTCCAGCGGAATGCCCAGCCAGCCCATAAGGCCGAGTACCGAGCCGGCGGCAATCAGGTTGGGGGCCAGCCCGACCAGTGCCAGTTTTACCGAGCGGAACAGCAGCAGGAACATCAGCAGAATGGCACCGAACACCACGCCGATGGTCTTGATCTGTGAATCAAACAGGCTCTGCAGCATGTTGTTGTACATCACCGTCATTCCGGCCAGCAGCACCCGGTCGTCCTCGTAGCCGAGTTCTTCGGTCAGGTGGGTGCGGATTTCATCCAGCAGTTCCTGCCGGCGCAGTGATGGCAGGGTTTCCAGAATGCGAATGCTGAAACGGGCCTTGTCGGCGTCTTCGGCGATGTAGGGCGTCAGCAGGATGTCTTTCAGGTTATCCGGCACCGCCGCCGGCACGAAGGCCAGTTCCAGGGCATCCAGCGGCTCGCCGCCGTTCACCTGGGCGAGCAAGGCCAGAGTGGTATCGATGGACAGAACCTTGCCGGTTTCCGGCAGGCTGTCCAGGTACTCGTGTACCTGCTCGAGTTGTTGCATCTTCTGGTAGGTGTACCAAGTGTCGCGGTATTCCTCGTCGCCGCAGTCTTCCACGAAGGGGTCGCAATCGCTGGCGAAGGGGTCACCCCCCGCGTCTTCCGGGGCCGGTTCATCGGTGATCACCACGTCCAGGGGCGTGGTGCCGCCCAGCCGGTCATCGATGGTGATCATGCCCTGGTGGATTTCGGTGTCCGCCTTGAAGTAATCAATGAAGCTGTTCTCCACCGTCAGCCGGTTCAGGCCGATCACGCACAGCACCGCCAGAACGCCGGAGCCCACCAGCACGGTGCCGCCGAAGCGTTCGGTGAAACGGGCAAAGTAATCGGTAAACGGAATGCGGTTGGAGGTGATCCGCTGGTCCACCGGCGGCGGCAGCAGGCGCAGCAGTGCCGGGAAGATCAGGAAGGTGATCAGGAAAGCAACCGACAGGCCGGCGGTCATCATCCAGCCGAAATCGATCACCGGGCGAATGCCACTGAAGGTCAGCGAGCCGAAGGCGACAATGGTGGTGATGGCCATGTAGAAACAGGGTTTGATCATGGCCAGCAGGGTGCGGCGCAGGATGTCCCGGGGCTCGGCCTGTGGCTCGTCGTGCTGGAACTCCCGGTAGCGCACAATCAGGTGGATGGTCAGCGACAGGGTCATGATCAGCAGCAGGGAGATGAAGTTTGAAGAAATCACCGTCACTGGCCACTGGGCCCAGCCGAGAAAGCCCACCATCAGCCAGACGGTAAAGCTGCAGCACAACAGGGGCACCAGCACCCAGCGCCACTGGCGGAAGATCACCGCCAGGGTCAGCAGCAGGAACGCCAGCACGCCCAGCCCGAAGGTGGACAGGTCGTTTTCGATAAAGCGGATCATGTCGGCCACGATCATCGGCACGCCGCCCAGATGGATGGTGGCCTGGTCCCGGTAGTTATCCAGGATATCGCGCACCTGGCCAATGGTCTGGTCCCGCTCTTCGCCCAGCTGTTCGGTGTACCGGATGAAGGCCTGGCTGACCTGCTCCAGTTCCCTGCGGTCTTCGGCGCTGGCGTCACCGTTGTTTACCTTTTCCCGCAGCTGGTCGCGCTGGTTCAGCAGTTCGAAGTATTTATCGGGTGTGGGCAGGTTCACCTGAATGGCGGTGGTGCCGGCGTCCTTGCTGATCAGCAGGTTCGGGTACATGGGGTTGGCCAGCAGGGCGTCGCGGGCGGTTTCCGGGGGAACCTGGTCCCCGTCGATGGTTTTGATTTCGCTGTTGACGGTGTCCAGCGTTAAATCCGGGCTGTGCAGCAGTGGTACGTTCAGGATGCTGTTGGTGGAGCCAACCGCTTCCAGTGCCGCCAGTTCATCACGCAGGGCGGCCAGGCGGGCCAGGCCCTGCTCGGTAAACAGTTCCTGCTCGGGCGTGTAGGTGACCACGAGAAAATCGTCGGAGGTGGTGAAGGTGCGGTTAACCTGGCGGTACTGCTCCAGTGAACGGTCGTTTTCCAGGACCAGGGATTCGGCCGAGGCATCCAGCCGGAACTGGCTGAATCCCAGCGCGGTGGCGGCCAGAAGCAGGCCGAAAGCAATCAATACAAGAGCCGGGTGGGCAAGTATGAATCGGTCGTAAAAGGCACCAAGGCGGTCCATGAGTCACTCTCTGCTGGTGGATCAAGGCGGAGAGTTTGCCACAAACTTCAGTGAACTGTGACCTTTGACGACGCGTTCTCCAGAGATTCGATGAGCTGTTTCAGTCGCTTGGCCATTTCCGCGCTTTGAGCCAGTTCGTTCACCATGTTTTCGGTGGTATCACGAATGCCCTGCACATTGGCCAGAACCTCGTCGGTGGTGGAAGACTGCTGCTCGGACAGGCCCGCGATCTCCTGATTGGTGCGGTTGATGCGGCCCACCACTTCGTTGATGGCCTCCAGTGCCTGCCGGCCTTCCTCGGATTCTTCCACGCAGCGGTTGGCATCTTCCGAGCTGCCGGTCATCTGTTCCACGGCGTGGTTCATGGAGGCCAGCAGCCGGTCCAGGGTGGACTGGATCTGGTCGGTGGAATCCTGCACCCGGCGGGCCAGGTTGCGGACCTCGTCGGCCACCACGGCAAAGCCGCGCCCCTGCTCGCCGGCACGGGCGGCCTCGATGGCGGCATTCAGAGCCAGCAGGTTGGTCTGCTCGGCAATACCCTGGATTTCGGTGATGGCGTGGCCGATCTCCTGGCTGTTTTCGGCCAGTGATTCCACGCTGCTGGCGGAATTGCTCACCACATCCGCCAGTTTGCGGATGCTGTCGGCGCTGCGGGCGACCTGCTGGCCGCCGGTAACGGCGGTATCACGGGCTTCGTTGGACAGGGTACGGGCAATGCCGGCCTGTTCGGCAATGCCGGTAAAGCTCTGTAGCATGGTTTCCACAACCTCGGCGGACCGGTCGGCGTCCGCCTGTTGCCGGGCCAGATCGTCCCGGCGGCTCTCGGCGGCGTCGGTCAGCGCCTGCACTTCCTGGTGCAGGCGGTCGGTGGCCTGCTTCATGCTTTTCACCACATCCACGGTGCGGTCCTGCATGGCATTGAAGGCGGCAGCCATTTCGCCGATTTCATCCCTCGAATCCACATCGGCCCGGTGGCTCAGGTTGCCGCTGGCCTGCACCGATACCATGGTGTCCTTCAGCCGGTTGATGTGCCGTTCAATAAACGATATCAACAGCTGCGAACCTGCCATCTCCAGTACCATCAGCACTGCCACCACCAGGGCAAAGCCCGGTGCGGTGTCGGCGAACACATGGGTGAATGACTCACCGGTGCGGCTGGCAATGATCTGCATGGCGTACACGCAAAGCAGACACAGAACCGCGAGTACAACAATATTCAGCAGCCAGAATTTATGTCTGAGCCGGATATTTCTCAGCAGGGACAGCATGGGTTCGGTTCGCCTTATTCTATGGCCTTGACCGGAATCTGGATGGCATTGGAAGATTCGGGGACCTCCGGCACGGCCAGGCCCAGGTTGTTTTTATCAAAGACTTTATCAGCCCGGTAGCTGGAGCGCACCATGGGGCCTGAGGGCACTTCCATGAAGCCTTTTTCCAGGCCAATGTCACGGAAGCGGTTGAATTCCTCCGGGGTGACGTAGCGTTCGACCGGCAGGTGATTCGGGGTGGGGCGCAGGTACTGGCCCAGGGTCAGGATGTCCACGCCGATGGCGCGCAGATCGTCCATGGTTTCCAGGATTTCTTCGTCGGTTTCACCCAGGCCCAGCATCAGACTGGTCTTGGTGAGCACGTCCGGCCGGTGTTTTTTGGCGTGGGCCAGTACGTCCAGGGTTTTCTGGTAGCCGGCGCGGGGGTCGCGCACGCGGCGGGTCAGCCGTTCGACGGTTTCCACGTTCTGGGCGAATACGTCCAGACCGGAATCCACCACCTGTTCCACCAACGGCATAACAGCGTCGAAATCCGGGGTCAGGGCTTCCACGGCCACTTCCGGGGTGCGGCGCTTGATGGCGGAAACGCAGGCGGCGTAATGGCCGGCGCCGAAATCTTCCAGGTCATCCCGGTCCACCGAGGTCAGCACGATGTAGCGCAGGCCCATGAGCTCCACGGATTTGGCGGTATTTTCCGGCTCTTCGTGGTCCAGCCAGCCTTTGGGGTTGCCGGTGTCCACCGCGCAGAACTTGCAGGCGCGGGTACACACCGAGCCCATCACCATGATGGTGGCGGTGCCGGCTGTCCAGCACTCACCAATGTTCGGGCAATGGGATTCCTGGCAGACAGTGCTCAGGCGGTGTTCGCTGACGTTTTTCTTGACGGCATCGTAACGCTCACCACCGGGCATGCGTGCCCGAAGCCATTTCGGCTTGCGCTCCAGGGGTTGGCCTTCCGTGTTGCCTTTTTGCTTGACGCCGTCCTTGATGGCGGAGAAGCCGTGCTCGTTACGGAATTTGGAACCACTGGTAATGCGGGGCTTTGCGCTGTCGCTCATTGGCCAGAAACTCTCGAATTAAGGCATGAAGAACCTCAAAGGTTAATCTTCGCGCAGTCGGGATACAAGTCTGGTAAGGGCAATCACGGGGATAGCCGGGGCGCATATGGCCCCGGCTGGCGGGCATCAGGCCTGGGATTTGTCCAGGGCCTGGGTGATGTCGGCAATGATGTCGTCCACATGCTCAATGCCGATGGACAGGCGCACCAGGTCTTCACTTACGCCGGCACTCTTGAGCTCGTCGGCATCCAGCTGGCGGTGGGTGGTGGTGGCCGGATGGCAGGCCAGGGATTTGGCATCACCGATGTTCACCAGGCGCAGGATCATGTCCAGGGCGTCGATGAACTTCGCGCCGGCCTCACGGCCGCCTTTGATGCCAAAGCTCAGAATACCGGAGGCCTTGCCGCCGCAGATCTTCTCACAGGTGGCCTTGTAGGGGCTGTCGGCCAGGGCGGCGTAGTTCACCCATTCCACGGCCGGGTGATCCTGCAGGAACTGGGCAACCTTCTCACTGTTCTCGCAGTGGCGCTCCATGCGTAGGGCAAGGGTTTCCAGACCCTGCATGATCAGGAAGGAGTTGAACGGCGACAGGGCAGAACCGGTGTTGCGCAGCGGCACCACGCGGCAGCGGCCGATGAAGGCGGCTTCGCCGAGGGCCTCGGTGTAGACCACGCCGTGGTAGGACGGGTCCGGTTCGTTGAGCATGGGGAACTTCTCGGCGCTGGCTTTCCAGTCGAATTTGCCGGAATCCACCACCACGCCGGCCACTGTGGTGCCATGGCCACCGATGTACTTGGTCAGCGAGTGGATCACGATGTCGGCGCCATGCTCGAACGGGCGGCACAGGAACGGGGTGGCCACGGTGTTGTCGACAATCAGCGGAATGCCGTGCTTGTGCGCGATGTCGGCCCACTTCTGGATGTCCACCACGTTGCCGGCCGGGTTGCCTATAGATTCGCAGAACAGCGCGCGGGTCTGGTCGTCGATGGCTTTTTCCACGGCGTCGTAGTCGTCGTGGGTGACCATGCGGCATTCGATGCCCTGGTTCGGCAGGGAATGAGCGAACAGGTTGTAGGTGCCGCCGTACAGTTGGCTGGTGCTGACGATGTTGTTGCCCACTTTGCAGATGGTCTGCAGGGCGTAGGTGATGGCGGCCATGCCAGACGCCACGGCCAGGGCGCCCACACCACCTTCCAGTGCGGCCATGCGTTCTTCGAGCACGCTGTTGGTTGGGTTCATGATGCGGGTGTAGATGTTGCCCTGCACCTTCAGGTCAAACAGGTCGGCACCGTGCTGGGTGTCGTCAAAGGTGTAGGAGGTGGTCTGGTAAATCGGCGTGGTGGCGGCCTTGGTGGTCGGGTCGCTCTTGAAGCCGGCGTGCAGCGCGATGGTTTCCGCTTTCATTTCAACAATCCTTGCTGGTTGTCATTTGGGGCGTTGTAAGTAGAACTACTCAGTATGCCACAGAGAGCGGAAAGCACGCATAGTTTCAGGGGTTATCAGGTTATAAGCAGAGGATGCCTTTGAGCTTGGGTGCGAGTCAGTGGAGAGGCCTTTCCGGGAACCGCTACAAGCACATCCCTGTGCGCTTATCTCAGGCCATCCATGGCCTTCGAAATTCCCGGAAAGGCCTCTCCCCTGACTCACTGGCTGCAGACAGTTTTGGAAAGGCCTGCCCGCCTGCTCGCTGATTTGCAGCTAGACCAGTGCTCCGTAGGTCAGGGCGCGAAGTTCCTGTCGCACCGGATAAGCCCGCGAGGGAATCAATTGGGTCATGAAGATCATCACCAGGTCTTCTGACGGGTCCACCATAAAGTGGGTGCCGGCCAGGCCGCCCCAGCCGTACTCGCCTTCCGAGCCGATGGTGTGGGAGTCCGGCACGTTGGTTTTCACGGAGAAGCCCAGGCCGAAACCGCTGCCGGCGTAGGGGATTTCGCTGAAGCCGCCGGTGGACATGGCGGGCAGGTCCTGTCCACCGGGCAGGTGGTTGCGGCGCATGAATTCCAGGGTTTTGCGGCCGATGATACGCTCGCCCTGGTACTCGCCCCCCTGGCAAAGGGCCTGGGCGAAACGGAAGTAGTCGTCAATGGTGGAGACCAGGCCGCCGCCGCCGGAAAGGAAGCGCGGCGGCTTCAGGAACTGGGAACGGGTGGGGTCGTCCTGCAGTTTTTTTGTGTCGCCCGGCTGATACAGGTAGCAGGCGGCAAAGCGTTCTTGCTGGTCCGGCCGCACGTGGAAGCCGGTTTCGCTCATGCCCAGGGGTTTGAAGATGTGTTCTTCGAAGTACTCATCCAGCGGCTGGCCGGAAAGCTGTTGTACCAGGTAGCCCAGCACGTCGGTGGACACGGAATAGTTCCAGGCGGTGCCGGGGGAGAACTCCAGGGGCAGTTCGGCCAGGCGGTCAACGAGTTTGTCCAGAGTGAGTATCGGGCTGCCGTCCAGTTTCAACTTACGGTAAGCGGCGTCCACCGGGGTGCGTTCGGTGAAGCCGTAGGTCAGCCCGGAAGTGTGGGTGAACAGGTCCCGGATGGTCATGGTGGTGGTCGCCGGCTCGGTTTTGAAGTCCGGGTAGTGGCCACTTTTGAACACCCGCAGGTCTTTCCAGCTCGGGATGTACTTGTGCACCGGATCGTTCAGCAGGAACTTGCCCTGCTCGTACAGTTGCATCATGGCGATGGCGGTGACCGGCTTGGTCATGGAGTACACGCGAAAGACGGTATCGCGCTCCATGGGCTGCTGGCGCTCGACATCCCGCAGGCCCTGGGCCTGGCACCAGACCACCTGGCCATGGCGGGCCACCAGGGTGAGGGCGCCGGGCAGTTTTCCTGGCTGAATGTATTTTTCGTCCAGGTGGCGGGTGATGCGTTCCAGGCGGTTTTTCGACAAACCGGCAACAACAGATTCGGACATGGCAGCAAATTCCTGTCGATCAGGCATAAAAAAAAGCCCGTCTCTTTCGAGGCGGGCTTTAACAATACTGGTAGCAAGGGGCGGAGTCGAACCGCCGACCCCAGCATTATGAGTGACATGTCGACCAGTTCTTAAACGTTCTAACCCTTTCAATACAGTATCTTGAAAGTTAGCGACTATTCACTAAATATCAGTAATTATCGTTGGTTTGCGTGTGTAGACACGATAGTTAAAGGGTAGTGATTCGGCGTTTTGCATCGCAATAGCGGTCCCGTTTTTTCAGAATCTCCCGCCGGACGTCACCGCTTTTGTGTCGTAGTTCGTTTCGATACTCCCAACACTTTTCAGAGAAATACCAATTCGCGTATCTGCGGCAGTTCTTCCAGTCCAGGCCGCTGTACCTATCGCAAACCGTGCTTTCGATGATTCGATTGTTTTTGTATTCCCAGTCGAATTCGTAGTAATCCGGCCTGCCGTCTCTTACTGAGTTTGCCTGGATTGGCCCGGTCAGGGCTGTGCTCAACGTAATGGCTGCTATCTTCGCAAACGTCCTTTTCATCTTTTTCCTTGTCTCACATTGCATCTATGACAAACGATTAGAAACCTGTTCTCTCTTGCGCCTAGTGGCTTTTCCATTGTTAGTGCTGATTCTTCAGCTGTGATTGTTTTGCCGCACATCTCGCAATTTAGAGGATCTGTTTTCTTTTCTAGTTGCTTTTTTATCTTTATTCCTTCGTGTCTTTCCCATTCCGGGCTTGAATGACCGCACTCCGGTTGAATCTCTCCGCTGATTAGCCAGTAAGCGTAAGCTGGGCAAATATCTTTCAGCACTTCGAGTTCTTTCGTGCTCATTCTCACGCTTTTGTAAAGAACGTTCTTCCAGCGAGAGTGCCCGATATCGCTGCATCTAACGAGCGTATCTATGCCCACGCTTTTAATCAAAAGTTTTGCCCGCTCGTCTATTGATTCCATAATAGTCTAAAAAATAATTCCTAAATGTAGGTGTAACTATTGCACTATCCGGCAGCGCGTTCTATTATGTGCTTAGTGTAATAGTTAAACCTAAATAGTGATAATCAAAGAAACGCACTGCAAGGTACAGAACATGGTAGACGATGCGATAACGGAAATCAGCAAAAAGGAAGATTGGCCCCCGGTTATGGAATGGCGGGCCTTTGCTGATTGGATTAGGGTCGATCACTCCATCGTTCATATGTGGCTTCATCGCGCCTATATCCCTTCTATCCGCATCGGCAAGCGCCGCATGGTCAACCTTGTTCAGTTGATTGAGGACCTGAAGGGGCAGGAGAGCGACGAATGATGACCGAAGAAATCCGCGCCAAAAAAGAAGTTCTTATTGAAGAGTCTTACAAGCGGGGCCTTGAAGCCTTACAGCAACATTCTGTTTCAACTGGAATGGATAAAGAGCGGGCTTACTCCCGGTTCATTGAGGCTCGCAACGAGCTGATCGCCATGCAAAAGGCTTTTTGTGAATTGGATGGTGAACTTTCTGATTATTGCTGCACGCTCGGTCTCGATCTTGGTAACCAAATGATCGAGTTTTGCCAAAAGGAGTTGGCGGCATGAAATTGAAGCCAACCGTCATTCCCCCGCGCCAGGACCACGTAGAAGACCCTGAAAAGCGTTTTTACGTCATGGCTCCCCGGTCCACCAAAGTGGCCCTGGAGAACGAGGCGTTCAACCGTGGTACCGACCTCTGGACCCTATCCGGTGCCGTCCTTCAAGCCTGGTTAGCGGCCGGCTGCCCAGATTACGGTTTTGCGCCTGATCAACCCCCCGTGTCTGATAATCCGCCCTCGTCGCCGTCGCCGTCGCAGCTCGCGCACGACCAGGGAGACAAGGCATGACCGGCGCAAGGCTGCGCAGCACGGCAAGCGCCGCTTGGCCTTGCGCCGGTCATGGCTTGGCTCACAGTGCGCGTAATAGAGCTGCGCCGGTGACGGTGACGAGGGTGGATGACCGCCCTTTGAGCCCGAGCCCGAGCGGTGAGCAATCGATGCAAGCGGAGCGCGCCAGGCAACAGGGATTGTCACCCGTAAGGGCCGTGACCTCAGTCACGGGGAGCGAAGCGAGTAAAGCCCGCCCCGAAGGGGTTGCCCTGTACCTGACCAACAAGGAAGCCCGGCAACTACAACGCAGCCTGGAACGCCAGCTAAAAGCCATTCGCTCTAGCCTGGCCTTCTGGAAACACGAAACCGCCAACTATGGCACCCAACCGCCTTTCCACCTGGCGGCAAAGCTCAAAGAAGCCGAATTGATACAGCGCGTTTACCTCGGGCTGTTCGATGTCAACAAAGCAAACTCAGAAACCGAAACGGCCTATAAAACGGCCAAATACCAGGAGCAATAACCATGCAATTTGAAATGACAGCTACAGTATTCAGCGTTAACAAAATCACCGTCGAAGGCCGCACTTTCTGCAGCATGTTCACCGGCCAAAACCCAGTAGGTGACAACGCCGAAAACACCCTTGGCCTGGAAGTGACAAAGATCAGCGCCGAACCTGCCGTATTCGACCAACTGAAGACTGAAGGCTTCCGCCCAGGTCAGGAAATCAAACTGGTGGCCATGCTCAAGAAAGCCGCCAACGGCAAATCACAGCCTCATATCGTTGGTGTTGTCCCCAGTCAGAAAACCGCTCCGACTCCCGAACCACAAAAGAAGCCGGCATAACGCCTGCAACGATTGGGAGCACTGAAAAATGGGTGACCCAACAACAGACGCAGAAATGATTGTTCAGGCCGTCCACGGCCTGAACTCAATGCAATTCGCCCTGGGGTCGTTGATCGCCTTCGGCCTTGGGTGGATAGGAGGGCATCAACGGTGAACGAACTGACGATGCTCGAATACTCCGGGATCTTCGCGGCGTGCTGGGCCTTCGGTTTTGCACTGTCCTACAAGATCCTGGCCTTTAAAAAACTTGCAGATGAGGTAATTTGAAATGGAAACAACACTCCCTCCCGAAGTGACGGCTGCCTTTACTGGCATTTCCGATAACTTCGACGCTATGGCCGCTGAGGCCTGGCCGGTTGTAGCCACTATTGTGGGTGGTTTCATCCTGCTGAAGCTGTTCAAGAAGTTCGCGAACAAGGCCAGCTAACCATGAGCCGCAACGCTCAAAGCCTGAGCCGCCTTCGGGCGGCTTTTGTTGTTTTGTTTATGTTTTCTCCGTTGGCTGCTGCGGCAACAACTGAGGCTGAAGCCTGGGCAGCTTGTGAGGCATTTAAGTCTGGCAGCGATTCCTCGGCGATTTGCTGGTCTCGTGGGACTGGTGCAGTTTGGTACGGTAACCCTGACACTTCCTATATCCACAAGTCATTCCCTTATGATTCGGAATGTGCTCCACCTAATGTTAAGACCGAAGATGAAAACGGGCAGCTTGTGTGTGGTCCTCCTATTAATAACTGCTCTACCGATACTATTCCAGGCGCCGGTATCATGTCTTCCTCTGGCGGTGGTGACATAAACATTGGTGGCGGGTCTGGTCTTTATACCGTTGATGGTTGCGCCTATAGCTGCGGCTCAAACCCCGCTAAATGGGACGGAAACCATACTTACGGCCAGACGCTGGAGTGCAAAGGCCTTGGCGTAACGCCTGAAGAAGCTGAAGCGGGCGAAGCCGGACCGGCAGACCTCAACTGCGCCACAGATTCATCCGGCAAAGAAATTTGTTCCGACCCTGACAACCCTTCCTGCGTCACCATTGACGGCATCAGCACTTGCCCCTCTGAAGGCGCCATTTGCGACGAACTGAACGGCGATCTCGGCTGCATCGACCCAGCTGAAGAAGGCTGCGCCTATCGCAACGGGAAAAAAGAGTGCTATGACATCTTTGGCCAATACATCGAACACGATTCGCCAGACCACCCCAACAACGGCGGCAACATGGACGGCGATACCAGTAATGACATGACCGACCCACGCCCTGAAGGTGAGGGCGGTGACCCAAACAATCAGCCAGGTGACAGTACCGGCGAAGGCGGCGAAGCAACCGAAGGCACAGCGAAAGAAAGCCTGGAACAACAGAAGATCGGCAATGAAAAGCTGGACGGCATCGAAGAGTCCACCGGCAACATTGACGAAGCGATAGAAGCAGCTCTTGACGCCAGCCGCGGCGACGGCACCGCATTAAAAAATGGCATCGACGACGCGATTTCTAACGCCGGAGATTCTGCCGTTGGCGACCTGGACGAACACATAGACGGAATCGACAGCCCCGCGCCCATGAATGAGGGCGATCTCGGTGCGATCGAAAACAACGTCACCAATCTTTTTGCCGGCAGCATGCAATGTCGCGATCTGGTTTTTGGAACGGATGAAATCTCCTACACCATTACCTGTAACGACATGTCTATGATTCGCGACATGCTCGGCTTCTTGCTTTATGGCTTCACCGTGATTCGTCTTTTTAACGTCGCACTACGCCCAGCAGCAAAAGGAACCCCGTGATATGGCTTTACTTGGTATCCCCTGGCTTGCCGGTATTCTTGGCACTGCATTAACCGGCCTTATTGCGTTTTTCGGTAAATTTCTCACAAAAAAACTAGCGATCGTTGCCGCCGTCATTACTGCTGCTGTCAGTCTAACGGGCGCTTTCCTGGTGACCATTGAAGGCATCATGGCCGGCATCTATTACGCCATGCCAACGACTGGTAACTGGTTTGCCTTTCTGCCTGGTAATTTTTCTGCCTGTGTCAGCGCAATCGTAACGGCAGAGATCGTCCGCTGGGTTTACGACTGGAACATAAAAATAATTCAGTGGAAGTTGTTCTGATGGCCGTTTACTTCGTCACCGGCAAACTCGGCAGCGGCAAAACCCTTGCCGCTGTCGGCAAGATCAAGGATAAACTCATTGAAGGGCGTCCAGTCGCCACGAACCTTGATCTCAGGCTAAACAAGCTCGTCGGCCCGAAAGCCAAAAAAACCGTTGTATATCGTCTTCCCGATAAGCCCACGGTCCACGATATGAAAGCGATCGGATCGGGCAACGAAACCTACGAAGAAGAAAAAAACGGCCTGATCGTCCTTGATGAATGCGGGACCTGGTTCAACTCCCGGGACTGGCAGGATAAAGACCGCCGCCCCCTGATCGACTGGTTACTGCACGCCCGAAAGCTCGGCTGGGACATCATCTTTATCATCCAGGATGTTTCGATGATCGACAAACAGGCCCGTAAGTCTGTTGGTGAACACGTGGTTTACTGCCGCCGCCTGGATCGGCTCAAAGTCCCCTTTATTGATTCCCTGTACCGGTTTGTTTTTTCAAAGGACATGCCCAAAGCAAAAGCACACCTGGGCATCGTCAAATATGGCGACCTTCCCAACTCCCTAACCGTTGACCGGTGGTGGTACATGGCCAGGGATTTATACCCGGCTTACGACACCAAGCAAGCCTTCACCGACGACTACCCCCACGGCATCTATCAAGTTCTTCCACCCTGGTACACCCACGGGCGCTACGCCGTTAAAAAAGATCTGAGGTTCTACATGAGAATGACCCGAATCTACCTGAAACGCTTTTCCAAGGTCGTTGTTCTGGCCGGTGGCATCGTCGCCGGTGCCGCCATTGCCTCCGTTATGCAGCCTGAACCCGTTCCCCAGCCGGAACCGACCGATACCGGGCAAACGTCAGGCGCAACCGAACAACAGCCGGACCAGGACAAACCGGAAACCTCCATAGCCGAGGCCTTTGATCAGGACGACAAACCGCAAACCCTCGAACAAAAGTTCGACGGCTTCGTGATCTCCGGCGTTGCCCAGGAAGCCGACGGCACACCTATATACGTGCTACTCAGCAACGGAGAGAAAAAGTACAACCTGGACAACTTACGCGCCGCCGGCCACGTGGTTCGAATGGTGAGCCGCTGTGAACTGCTCATCATGGACCAGGCGCGAGAGCAGAGTGTCAGGCTTCACACATCCTATTGTCCACCGTCTGATCCTCCTGAGACACCGCCCCGAATGTCCGAAGAACAGCTAAAAAAGTATTGGCTCAGTGAACGAATGGCAGAGCGGGACGCGGCCCCGTGATGCACACCACGCAGTGGGGGGCGTCACGGGGCCGCGGAACCGCTCCCCAGACGTCCCTGTAACACGTCTTATAGAAAAAACCGTCCTATTCAGTGTATTTCAAAAGGTATCAGTCATGGCGATTAAGGATTTTGACAGAATTGATATTTCCACCGGTGAAGTTGGGAAAGGTGACTTGTTCATAGGGCCGGAAGGCCAACAAGTGAACCTTCAGAACGTTAACGTTCTGTGGTCCGGTGTTGATACCGTTCGCCAGCTATATCAGGGCCGTCTACGTCCTGAAATCCTCGCCGATATCGTCCAAAGCTACGAAACCGGCCACGGTGCGGTGATTACCATCAACGGCATTGAATGGGCCGTTATGTCTGGCCGCCGTGGTGGCTTCCGGTACCTCCTGCAAAACCGTGAGTACGGCCTGACCATCCTGGTGCAGAACTTTTACGCCGAAGCTGATACCCAGGGCACACACGTCAAGATTGAGGCATCACCCCGCTGGCTCTATGAACGCGGCTCCCAACAGGTACAGGACGAACTCATCTATTGGGCCAGGCACTTTCTGGCCGCCGCTGAACCGTCCGGTGTGGCCATACACCTTGCCGTCGATTTCCAAGGGTGGGAACCGCCTCAGGATTTTGCGCAACGGTTTGTTACACGCGCAAAAACCGTCAACGTATACACCGGCGTTAGCAATGTTGACTGGGAGACTGGGGCAACCGTGAATGGTCGTGGTGAAACCTACACCTTCGGTAAAGCCAACAGCCTGCAAACCTGCCTGTATGACAAATCAAAGGAAGTGGATGTTTCCGATAAACGCGCCTTCATGGAAAGCATTTGGGAAACCGCCGTTAACGAACACTCTTTCCCCGATACCTGCTATGACCCTGAAAAACCGGTATGGCGTCTCGAAATCCGCCTACACCACCGGATCGTTAACGAGATCGCCGATGGGACCGAAGGCATGCCCGTTATCAAAAGCTTCATCGATGCCGTCCCGCACCTTACCGGCTTCTGGCGCTACGCCCTCCAGGGCAACCGGTACGAGGCAAAGAAACACTGGATTCACCCCATATGGACAAAGCTCCGTGACGACGTGGTGTTTGGTCACCCTGCGCCCCAGCTGCTCTACAAACGCGCAAAAAAGGAACCAGGTTGTGGCAATGAGAAAAACGTGTCCCTGGCCTTCGGCAACCTCCTGTCGATATACGCACGCAACCGGTTTAACTCCCGCCAGGCTTGGGACTGCCTGAAGAAATCCGGCCTATGGGATGACCTGACCAACTACTACCGGAACCGTGATATCACCGAAAACGAGCTATTCCAGCTCGTTGAAGATGGTCTTATAAAGCGCCGTTTGTTGAACAAGGTGTGTGCATGATTAAAAAAACCGCTACTGGCTGGATGGTGGATTTTTACCCCGATGGCCGTGGTGGTCGTCGCGTTCGAAAAAAGGGATTTAAAACTCGTCTTGATGCTAATGCCTGGTTGCGCCGTTTTCATCAGAAAGGAAAGGGTAGCGGTCTGCGTCTCTCTGACCTTGTTGATTACTGGTATCAGCACCACGGTCATGCACTGAAAGACGCAAAATACCGTTACAGTCGAGTTACGGCGATAGTTACCCGGCTAGGTAATCCTTTTGTGGCTGACTTTACCGCTACTGATTGGCTTGAGTATCGAATGGCGCGGATGAATGAGGTTTCATCCTCAACCGTTAATCATGAGCAGCGTTATTTGAAGGCCGTGTTCTCCGAGTCGATCCGTCTCGGTCGCATTCAAGACAACCCGATCGGAAACGTTCGCCAGCTTACGGAGCCCCATCACGAAATGATGTTTCTGAGTCTTGAGCAGTGTCGGAAACTTCTTAAAGAGTGTTTGTCCAGTTCTAACCCATTTACATGGGCTGTTGCGGTTATTTGTTTGGCGACCGGTGCCAGGTGGTCCGAAGCTGAGGGGTTAACGTGGGTAAATTGGTTGCCAGGTAAAGTTATTTTCCGAAATACCAAAAATGGAAAGGATAGGGCGGTTCCCATTGATCGGGACCTTCAGAGTGAAGTTGAAGCGTTTGCTTTGCCGGGCCCTGGGCGTATGTTTGACACTTGCCGTTATGCCTTCAGGTCCGCATACGGCCGGTGTGGTTATGATACGCCTCATCAACTAACTCACATTCTTCGGCACACCTTCGCCAGTCATTACATGATGAACGGTGGTGATCTGCTCACCCTTCAACGTATTCTCGGCCATGGTTCGATTAATATGACTATGAAGTATGCTCACCTGTCACCGGATTACCTGGAGTCGGCTGTCAGGCTTTGTCCTATGGCGAGTCTACGTGTAGACGCGATGTAGGCACTATGTAGACACCCATAAAAAAAGGGCTACAGCGACGGCTGTAACCCTTTGAATTCTGGTAGCAAGGGGCGGAGTCGAACCGCCGACCCCAGCATTATGAGTGCTGTGCTCTAACCAACTGAGCTACCTTGCCATTTCGCTTTGGGCATCGCCCCAAACGAGGCGCGTATTTTCGGCATTTGGCCCCGGGCTGTCAAGGCTTTGGGGCCAAAATTTTCTCTGAGATTAAACGTTAAAGCGGAAGTGGATGATGTCGCCGTCCTGGACGATGTAATCCTTGCCTTCCAGGCGCCATTTGCCGGCGTCTTTGGCGCCCTGTTCGCCGTTGTGGGCGACGAAATCCTCGTAGCTGACCACTTCCGCCCGAATGAAGCCACGCTCGAAGTCGGTATGGATCACGGCGGCGGCCTGCGGGGCGGTGGCGCCGATGCGCACGGTCCAGGCGCGCACTTCCTTCACGCCGGCGGTGAAGTAGGTCTGCAGGCCCAGCAGGTTGTAGCCGGCGCGGATTACCCGGTCCAGACCCGGCTCTTCCATGCCCATTTCATCCAGGAACATGGATTTCTCATCGTCTTCCAGCTCGGAGATTTCAGCCTCGAGCTTGTTGCAGATGGGCACGACGACCGCGTTTTCTTCAGCGGCGATGGCCTGCACCTGATCCAGGTACGGGTTGTTCTCGAAGCCGTCTTCATTAACGTTGGCAATGTACATGGTCGGCTTGACGGTCAGCAGGCACAGCTCGCGGATCAGTGCCATCTGGTCCTTGTCCAGGCCCATGCTGCGCACCGGCTTGCCTTCGTTCAGCACCGGCAGCAGTTGCTCGAACATCTCCAGCTGCGCCTTGGCCTCTTTGTCGCCGCTCTTGGCCACGCGCTGAACCCGCTTGATGGCTTTCTCGACGGTGTCCAGGTCGGCCAGGGCCAGTTCGGTGTTGATCACTTCAATGTCTGAGGCGGGGTCCACCTTGTTGGAAACGTGGATCACGTTGCCGTCGTCAAAGCAGCGCACCACGTGGGCAATGGCGTCGGTCTGGCGGATGTTGGCGAGAAACTGGTTGCCCAGGCCTTCGCCCTTGGAAGCGCCTTCCACCAGGCCGGCAATATCGACAAATTCCATGGCGGTGGGCACCACTTTCTGCGGCTTGACGATCTCCGCCAGTTTGTCGAGCCGTGGGTCCGGCATGGGTACCACGCCGGCGTTGGGTTCTATGGTGCAGAACGGGAAGTTCTCCGCGCCGATGCCGGATTTGGTCAATGCGTTGAACAGGGTAGATTTGCCGACGTTGGGAAGGCCGACAATGCCGCAGTTAAATCCCATGGAATGCCTCTGCTGGAACTGAAAAATTTGCGCGGATTATACCGGTGTAAGGGTACCGGTGCGAGTAGGGGTGACCGCTATGCTCAGGCGGTGGACTTGAAGCTGTGCAGCCGGTTCATGGCGGCTGGCAGTTTGCCGGTGGCGGCGTCTGGCAGTACCCGGGTAATTTCGTCAAACACGGCGTGCAGCTCTTCGGTTTCTTTCTTGCCGAGCCGGCCGAGAACATAGCCGGTGACTTTTCGGCTGTCGCCGGGATGGTCAATGCCGATGCGCAGGCGCTGGAAGTTATTGGTGCCCAGGTGGGCGATGGTGTCCCGCAGGCCATTGTGACCACCGTGACCGCCGCCTTTCTTGAGCTTTGCGGTGCCGGCGGGCAGGTCAAGCTCGTCGTGAGCCACCAGGATCTGTTCGGGAGAGATCTTGAAGAAGTCCGCCAGGGCCTTGATGGCAATGCCGCTGCGGTTCATGAAGGTGCTCGGGTTGAGCAGGTGCAGGTCCAGACCCTGCCAGTGGATGCGGGCATAGAGCCCGTGGTACTTCTTGTCCGGCCGGAGCGTCTGGCCCGCTTCACGGGCCAGCGCTTCGACGAACAGGGCGCCGGCGTTATGGCGGGTATTCTCGTAGTCGGGGCCCGGGTTGCCCAGGCCAACGATCATGACAATATCCTGTGCCATCGCTCAGTGCCCCCGGAGGATTACTCCTCGCCGCCTTCTTCGCCTTCGCCTTCGGCTTCTTCGTCGTCAGCCTTGGCGCCTTTCGGCTTGTGCACGGACACAACCGGCTGGTCGTGGTCTTCGCCCTGCATCAGGGCGGCGGAGCGAACGCCTTCCGGCAGTTTCAGATCGCTCAGGTGAACCACCTGATCCATCTCAACGTCGTTCAGGTCCACTTCGATGAATTCCGGCAGGTTCTGCGGCAGACACACCACTTCCACTTCGGTCATGTTGTGGGAAACAACACCACCCTGCAGCTTAACAACCGGTGCGGACTCTTCGTTCAGGAAGTGCAGCGGTACGTTTACGTGGATCTCGTGGTCCTTGTCGACGCGCTGGAAGTCAGCGTGGGTCAGGATCGGCTTGTACGGGTGACGCTGCAGGTCCTTCAGGATAACGCTTTCTTTCTTACCGTTCAGGTCGATGGTCAGAACGTGAGAGAAGAAGGCTTCGTTTTCCAGAGACTTTTTCAGCTCGTTGTGCCAGATGGCAACCGGAGTTGCGTCTTTGCCGCCACCGTAGATGATGGCCGGGATTTTACGCTCCTCGCGACGCAGGCGGCGGCTCGCACCCTTCCCCTGGTCGTCACGAGGAAATGCTTCGATTACGAATTCCTGAGACATGGTATTTACCTCGTTGTTCATCTGAGTAGCCCGCGACCAGGCATCAACACAGATGAGTTTCTGAAATGGCCGGATTTTCCGGCCGACTAAAACAATCGGGAGCCCGTGTGGGCTCCCGATCGGAAAACAGTTATAAATCCGACAGTTATGTGGTCGGCCGGATTATACGTTCTCGAACATGGCGCTGATGGACTCTTCGTTGCTGACGCGACGAATGGACTCGGCGAGCAGTCCGGCCATGCTGACGGGGCGGATTTTATCACACTTTCTGGCCTTGTCACCCAGCGGAATGGTGTCGCACACCACCAGTTCGTCGAGATCGGAGTTGGCGATGTTCTCGATGGCCGGGCCGGACAATACCGGGTGTGTGATGTAGGCAACCACGCGGGAGGCGCCGTGCTCTTTCAGGGCGTTGGCCGCCTTGCACAGGGTGCCGGCGGTATCGACGATGTCGTCCACCAGGATGCAGGTTTTGTCCTGAACATCACCAATGATGTGCATAACCTGGGAGACGTTGGCCTTCGGGCGGCGCTTGTCGATGATGGCCAGGTCGGCGTCGTCCAGGCGCTTGGCAACCGCGCGGGCACGCACCACGCCACCCACGTCCGGGGAGACCACAACAAAGTTCTCGAAGCGCTGGCGTTCGATATCCTCGAGCAGAACCGGGGTGGCGTAGATGTTGTCTACCGGGATGTCGAAGAAGCCCTGGATCTGGTCAGCGTGCAGGTCAACGGTCAGTACACGATCCACGCCGATGCTGGAGATCATGTCCGCGACGACCTTGGCGCTGATGGCGACCCGGGTGGAGCGCACGCGGCGGTCCTGGCGGGCATAGCCATAATAGGGGATAACGGCGGTGATGCGTGTGGCGGAGGCGCGGCGCAGGGCGTCGGCCATCACGATCAGTTCCATCAGGTTATCGTTGGTCGGGTAGCAGGTCGGCTGAATAATGAAAACATCGTGACCACGAACATTCTCGTCGATTTCGACGGTGGTTTCGCCATCACTGAAGCGGCCGACAGTGGCCTGACCCATGGGAATATGGAGTTTCTTGGCAATATCCTGAGCAAGTTCCGGATTGGCATTGCCCGCGAAGATCATCAATTTGGACACGTCTGTATCCTTCTCGGTATCGGCGTTGGATTCAGAAGAACTAGAAGAAAGGTGGCTGGGGTGGCAGGATTCGAACCTGCGCATGACGGGATCAAAACCCGTTGCCTTACCACTTGGCGACACCCCAGTATCGTGCTCATTTGGCATCATGTCAGCTCTGTCAGCTTTTGGTGAAGCGGTGAGTGATTCACCCCTTTAGCTACGAACCCCGTGATGCCGGAGGGTTTGCTTTCCCAGATGCTCCGCGCTGCGGATTCTGTCGGGAAACGTCCAAAAATGCAAGCCCCGGTTCCGGTTAATCTTGCAGGTCCGAATTGTGAAAGCCATTCAAGACTTTGGTGAACCTCCGGATACAGTTTTCGAACCACATCCTCACAGTCGTTTCGGTACCTCGAGGCGTCTCCCTCAAAAGCGGGGCGTATTGTGATTTTCGGGGTGTCTCTTGTCAACCCTTCCTGTGAAAAAATCTTTCCGGTGTTGATTTCGCAGTCGGGTTTGAGCACCACGAACCAGTCTTCCGGAGGGTTGGCGGGGGTCAGGATTTCGCCCACGCCTTCGGCAAACGCAGCCCGGCCGCGCACGAAAACCGGTACATCGGCGCCCAGGGCAAGGCCGATCTGCGCCAGTTCATCTTCACTGAGGTTCAGTTGCCAGAGCCAGTTCAGGCCAGCCAGGGTGGTGGCTGCGTTGGAGCTGCCGCCACCCAGCCCGCCGCCCATTGGCAGGCGTTTGTCGATGGCGATGGTTACGCCCGGCAGTGGCCCTGTTGCCCGGTCGGCCAGCATCCGGGCGGCCCGGATGATCAGGTTGTCGTCATCGGCCACGCCGTTCATGGATTCGGCCAGTCTGATCCCGGGTTGGTCCGGGGTCAGGGTGAAGGTTAGCTCGTCTCCGTAATCCAGAAACTGAAACAGGGTTTGCAGTTCGTGGTAGCCATCCGGGCGTTGGCCGACAATGTGCAGAAACAGGTTGAGCTTGGCCGGGGAGGGCAGGGTCAGGCTGGTTGTCACCGCTCAATCCTCCCGGCGCCAGCTGGCAATGACCACGCGCACCCGCTTGTCGTCCTTTATCGCGGTGATGCGCGCCGGCAGCTCGGGCAGGTCGTCGACAAAGGTGCGCCATCTGTCGTAGCGGATTTCCCAGCCGTCCTGCTCCAGGATGGCCAGGCGGTTTTTCTGGTCAAACAGCAGGCGGTGGCGACCTTCCGGTGCGGGCAGGCCCCGCATCCACCAGACCAGGCTTTGTACCGGCAGTTGCCAGCCGGTGGCCTGGCTGATCAGTTGCTCAGGGTTGCCGGATTGGTAGACATCACCGTTACTCAGGGTCAGTTCGATAAACCCGGGCGAACCTTCAATGCGTGTGGTGCCCATGCCCAGGAACGAGGATGACAGGCTGAGTTCGTACTCGTTGCCGTATTGCTGCCAGCGGTTGATGACCGCCGTGCCGCTGTCTGACGGCTGGCGTACCGCCATCTTCCCGGACAGGACCCAGCGGTCGAAATCGGTAACCTGGCGGGTGCGCTCGGCCCAGTTTTCCGGGGGCTGGTCGGTCATGCCCTCGGGTAACGGGTCAAGCTGAATGCGGGTGCAGCCCGCCACTGCGGTGAAGGCCAGCAGCATGGCGAGCGCCAGGTGGCGGATCATTCGTCACTCCCGGTGTTGGTGAGCCGGTTGATGGTTTCCATCAGCAGCTCGTCGCCCGGATGCTCGTCCAGGGTTTTCTGCCAGACAATTCTCGCCTGGTCGCGGTTGCCCGTTACCCAGAGTACTTCGCCGTAATGGGCGGCCACTTCCGGATCCGGGTAGGCGGCCCAGGCGTCTTCCAGGTAATCCAGGGCGCTTTCGTGGTGGCCCTGCAGATAAAGTACCCAGCCCATGCTGTCGAGAATCGCCGGATTTTCCGGGTCCAGTTCCAGCGCCTTTTCAATATATTGCCGGGCTTCTTCCAGGCGGTCTGTGCGCACGGCGAGAATGTAGCCCAGCGCGTTCAGGGCCACGGCGTTGTCTGGTTGTCGCTCCAGAATGTGGCTCAGGTCCCGCTCGGCTGGTACCAGTTCCCCCTGCTGGTCGTGCAGCATGGCGCGGGAGTAGCGGATTTCGATGTTGTCGGGGTATTGCTCAAGGGCGGTATTGGCGGCTTCCAGGGCCTGGTCTTCACTGCCGTATTCGAGCAGCAGGTTCACTTCGATCAGCCACAGGCGTTCGGCGATCTGCTCGTGAGCTTGCCTGAGATCGTCCAGGCGGGTCAGGGCAGATTCCAGGTGACCGGCTTCGGCCTGCAGGGCGCTGGTGCGGGCCAGGGCGGGAAAGAAGAAGTTACCCTGCTGTACGTTCTGGTAATAATGGATGGCCTGCTCTGTATCGCCAGCTTCTTCCTCAATGCGCCCGAGGTAGTAACTGGCCTGGTCCACAAACTGGTCCTGTTCGATCAGGTATGTAAGCTCCCGTTCCGCCAGCTCCGGCTGTTCGTTTTCCAGCGCCACCAGTGCGTGAGAGAGGCGCAGCCCGGGATTGTCCGGGTCCTGTTCGACCAGGCGCTGGAATTCATCCTGTGCCGCCTGCAGTTCATCCTCGTTCAACAGCATGCGGCCGTACAGGTCGCCCAGTTTGCGATTGCCCGGGAAACGACGGGTCTGGGTGGTCATATAGTTGAGCGCATCACGCTTGCGGCCGGTCTGGTAAAGCAGGTCGCCTTTGAGTATTACCGCTGGCTGGAAATTGGGGGCATCGGCCAGCAGTGTTTCCAGGCGCGCCAGTGCCTCGTCCGGCTCACCGGTCATCTTGAGTAGCAGGGCAATGCTGTATTCCAGTTCCGGGTTGCCGGGATGACGTTCGGCCAGTTGCCGGTAGAGGGCCAGCATTTCCTGCTGCTGGTCCGCGGGCAGGGATTCGGCCATGGCGGCCAGGTTATCGAAGTTGGCGTCTTCGCCCTGGTCCATCAGCGTTTCCATGTGCCGCAGTGCCGCTTCCAGATTCTGCTGCTTGAGTGCCTGAACGGCCAGCACGCGCCGGGCGTCGGTGCTGTCGGGTTTTTTCTGCAGCCAGAGCTCGGCCATTTGCTGTTGCACCTGGTCGCTGCCAAGAGACTGGGCTATGCGCAGGGTGCGGACAATCACGCCCTCATCACCGGAGGTTCTGGCCGCCTGTGCGTAGTTCGCCAGTGCGACATCGTAGCGGCCGCGCTGTGCGGCAATTTCGGCGGCCAGTAGCTGGTACAGCACTTCCGGCTCAAAACTGGCGTAGCGTTCGTCTTCCTGTTCATCAGGGGTGGGATCGACGATGACCGGCTGAATATCCGGATTGGTCTGTGGCTCGCCGGAAAAACCGGCGCAGCCAGACACCGTTGCCAGGGTGACCCCCAACAGGCAAGTGGCCAGAAGACTGGAAGATGTTTGCATGCAACGTCCCGTGATTGGTCGGCAATGATTCCGGCTGGCCCGCAGTCTGTCCCGGATTTGAGCCAGATCGGGTTGCGGTTGTTGTCAGGCTTCTATAATGGCATAAGGATAAGAGCTTGCCCAACCTGTCCGCACTTGCCGAAGTGCCTGTGTTTTCGGGTGGCAGGCTGCAGCTCCCGCCGGTAGAATGCGGGGGATGTCCATGAATGGCACAGGAATCTCCGACCGCAAGATGGCTTTGCTGACACTGGGAATCAATCACAAAACCGCACCCGTGGAAATCCGCGAGCGTGTGGCTTTCACTCCGGAACGGATGGGCGAAGCCTTCTCCGAACTCCGGGCGGCGTCTGGTGCCACCGAGGCAGCCATTCTCTCCACCTGCAACCGCACCGAACTGTATCTGGCCGGAGACGACGACTGCGCGCCCATGGTGTTGCGCTGGCTGGCCGGTTTTCACGATCTGGATGCCGGCGATCTTGAACAGGTGGTGTACATCCATCGAGATTCCGACGCCGTGCGCCACATGATGCGTGTTGCCGCTGGCCTCGATTCCATGGTGCTGGGCGAGCCACAGATTTTCGGGCAACTGAAAGATGCCTACTCGCTGGCCCGGGAGCACAATGCCGTTGGCAAATTCCTGTGCCGGATGTTTGAGCATACCTTCTCAGTCGCCAAGCGCATTCGCACCCACACCGCCATTGGTGAGAACCCGGTGTCTGTCGCCTATGCCTCGGTGAACATGGCGCACCACATCTTCTCTGACCTGTCCCGTAACAAGGCCTTGCTGGTGGGTGCCGGCCAGACCATCGAGCTGGTGGCGCGACACCTGTCCGAAGCCGGCGTAAAGGATTTTGTCGTCGCCAACCGTACCCTGGAGCGTGCCCAGAACCTGGCCCAGGCCCATGGCGGCAAAGGCATTCTGTTGTCCGAGATTCCGGACCACCTGGCCGACGTGGATATCGTGATTTCCTCCACCGCCAGCCCGCTGCCGATTTTGGGCAAGGGGGCCGTTGAGCGCGCCCTGAAAAAGCGCAAGCATCGCCCGTACTTCATGGTGGATATCGCGGTACCCCGGGACATCGAGCCGGAGGTTGGCGCGCTGGCGGATGTGTACCTCTATACCGTTGATGATCTGCGCCAGGTGATCGAAGAAAACCTGCGTTCCCGCCAGGGTGCCGCCCGTGAGGCGGAAAACCTGGTAACCAGCGGCGTGCAGGACTTCCTCGACCAGTTGCGCGCCCTGGATGCGGTTTCCACCCTGAAAGTGTTCCGCCAGCGCGCCGAAGTGCTGCGTGACGCGGAAACCGAAAAAGCCCTGAAAGCCCTGCGCAACGGCAGCGACCCGGAAACGGTGTTGCGGGCCATGGCCCGGGGCCTGACCAACAAACTTCTGCACCAGCCGTCTGTCCAGGTTCGCAAGGCCATGGCGGAAGGGCGCTCGGAAGTGACCGAATGCCTGCGCGAGCTGTATCAGCTGGACACCCTTGACGCGGACCAGCCGACCACCACGGAAAAATTATGAAGTCTTCCATACAACACCGCCTCGAACAGTTGGTTGACCGGTTCGAGGAGGTCAGCGCGCTATTGGCTGACGCCGCGACCATTGCCGACCAGAACCAATTTCGTGACCTTTCCCGGGAATTTGCTGAAATCGAGCCGGTGGTGAAATGCTTCCAGGCCTGGCGCCAGTCGCTGGAAGACATGGCCGAAGCCGAAGAGCTGGCCCGGGACGGCGATGCCGAGATGCGCGAGATGGCAGAAGAAGAACTTGCGGCCGCCCGCGCCCGGAGTGAAGAGCTGGACGAAGAATTGCAGCGCCTGATGCTGCCGAAAGACCCGAACGACGGCAAAAACGTGTTTCTGGAGGTTCGTGCAGGTACCGGCGGTGACGAAGCCGCGATTTTTGCCGGCGACCTGTTCCGCATGTATTGCCGGTATGCCGAGAAGCGCCGCTGGCAGGTGGAAGTGCTGAGCGAAAACGTAGGTGAGCACGGCGGCTATAAAGAGGTGATTGCCCGGGTGGCGGGCGAGGGCGTATATGGCGCACTGAAATTTGAATCCGGCGCACACCGGGTACAGCGGGTGCCGGAAACCGAGTCGCAGGGGCGCATTCACACCTCCGCTTGCACCGTGGCGGTGATGCCTGAGGCCGATGAAGCCGAAGCCGTGGACATCAACAAAGCCGATTTGCGGGTGGATACCTTCCGGGCCTCCGGCGCTGGCGGCCAGCACGTCAACAAAACCGATTCGGCCATCCGGATTACCCACCTGCCCACCGGCATTGTGGTGGAGTGCCAGGAAGAGCGTTCCCAGCACAAGAACCGAGCCAAGGCCATGAGCCTGCTGGCTTCCCGTATCCAGAACATCGAGCAGGAAAAGCAGCAGAAAAGCATGGCGGAAACCCGCAAGAGCCTGGTGGGCAGTGGCGACCGTTCCGAGCGCATTCGCACCTATAACTTCCCCCAGGGCCGGATTACCGACCACCGCATCAACCTGACACTGTACAAGCTCGACGAAGTGATTGGCGGTGACCTCGACGCGGTGGTTGTGCCCCTGCAACACGAGCACCAGGCCGAACTGCTGGCTGAACTGGCCAATGAGCAGTGACACCGGCCTGACCTGCCAGGGATTGCTGCAAGAAGCCACCGCCCGCATAGGGGGCGAATCCCCGAAGCTGGACGCCGAACTGCTGCTGGCTCATGTGACAGGCCTGAGCCGGACCAGTTTCTTTGCCTGGCCGGAGCGGCAAATTCCCGAGGCCCAGGCGACACGGTTTCAGGCCCTGGTGGCCGAGCGGGTGGCGGGTCAGCCCATTGCCTACCTGCTGGGAGAGCAGGAGTTCTGGTCGCTGCCCCTGAAAGTCAGCCGCAACACCCTGATTCCCCGCCCGGACACCGAATGCCTGGTGGAAGCCGCACTGGACTTGCCGTTGCCGGAACACGCCAACGTGCTGGACCTGGGCACTGGCACCGGCGCCATCGCTCTGGCCCTGGCCAGTGAGAGACCACGGTGGGCCATCATGGCCAGCGACCGGATTGCCGAGGCTGTCGCGCTAGCCAAAACCAACAGCGAGGCCCTGAAACTCCCGGTCACCGTGGTACAAAGCCACTGGTTCGCCCAATTGCCGGCTGGCCACCGGTTTGACCTTCTGATCTCCAACCCGCCGTATATCCCGGCCAGCGATCATCATTTAAAAGAAGGGGATGTGCGTTTCGAGCCGGAATCGGCTCTGGTTTCCGGTGCAGATGGCCTGGATGACATCCGCTATTTAATCAGTGAAGCCCCTCACTGGTTGTCTGATGAGGGTTTTCTTATGCTGGAACACGGTTACGATCAGGGCGACGCCGTGCGAGCCTTGTTTAACGCGGCCCGCTGGCGGGACATCGAAACCCGCCGGGATTACGGCGGCAATCAACGCCTGACCCTGGCCCGGAAGCCGGCCGCAACCTGAACGGGAGGCATCACCATGCTCAATGATGAAGAACTGTTGCGCTACAGCCGCCAGATTCTGATGCCGGAATTCGATATCGCCGGTCAGGAAAAGCTGAAATCAGCCCGCGTGCTGGTGGTCGGCGCCGGTGGCCTTGGCTGCCCGGTGGCGCTGTACCTGGGTGCGGCTGGCATTGGCCACCTGACGCTGGTGGATGACGACACGGTGGAACTGGCCAACCTGCAGCGGCAGATAGCGTTTGATCAAACCGCATTGGGTGAAGCCAAGGCCGAGCGCCTTGCTGACCGGGTACGGGCCATCAATCCCGGCACCTCGGTAACCGCTGTGAATCAGAGAGTGCAGGGCGATGAACTACAGCGCCTGGTTCAGGATGCCTCGCTGGTACTGGACTGTACCGATAACTTCGCCACCCGCTTCGCCCTGAACCGTGCCTGCGTGGCCGCAAAGGTACCGCTGGTCTCCGGCGCCGCCATTCGTGGCGAGGGACAGTTATCGGTTTACGATCCCCGTCAGCCGGACAGCCCCTGCTATCACTGTTTGTATGAGGAAGAGGGCAGCGAGGATTTGAGCTGCTCCGAAGCCGGCGTTATCGGTCCGCTGGTGGGCATGATAGGCGCCGCCCAGGCCATGGAGGCCATCAAGGTGATCAGTGGTGTGGGCGAGCCGCTGGTGGGGCGCCTGCTGATTCTGGATGCCTGGAAGATGCGGTGGCGGGAGATGAAGCTGGCGAAAGATCCTGGCTGTCCTGTTTGTTCAAGTTCGGAGTAAGTTTCCCAAAGCAGTACCTCAGCTAATGGTGTAAACAGGGTTGGGGAGGCCTTTCCAAAAAGCGCTCCTGCGGCACATCCCTGTGGCGCTTATGTTCCGCCATCCATGGCTCCACAAATTTTTGGAAAGGCCTCCCCAACCCTGTCGTTCTGACTTATGCCGAGAGCCGTCTATAGTGGTCGTCTGTGGGGATGTTTAGGCCACTGCAAAACAGGGGCGTGTCAGGAAGGACTGTCCAAAAATTTTGAGGGCCAGGGATGGCCCGAAATAAGCGCACATGGATGTGCTCGTAGCGGTTTTTGGACAGTCCTTCCTGACATGGCCCGGTAATCTACGGCAACTCACTATCAATCCTTCAGAGCCTGAAACCGAGCAATCGCCTCCTTTCGGCTCTCCTTCAAATCCACAATGGGCCTTGGATAGTCTTTGGGAATCACCCCGCCTTTGCGGCCCGGTTCATGAATCCGCTTGCTATCCAGCTTCGCCAATTCTGGCACCCACTGACGAATAAATTCCCCTTCCGGATCAAACCGCTCGCTTTGCGTGACCGGATTGAACACCCGAAAGTAGGGCGCCGCGTCGGTGCCGGTTGAAGCGCTCCATTGCCAGCCGCCATTGTTCGAAGCCAGAAAACCGTCCACCAGATTCTGCATGAACCAGGCCTCGCCCAACCGCCAGTCGATGAAGAGGTTCTTGGTCAGGAACATGGCTGTGACCATGCGCAGGCGGTTGTGCATCCAGCCGGTGGCTTTCAACTGGCGCATGGCGGCGTCGACGATGGGGATGCCGGTGCGGCCTTCCTTCCAGGCTTCGAAGTGCTCCCCCGGCATATTCCATTCCAGTGCCTCGGTATCCTGCTTGAATGCCCGGTTCATGCTCACGCGCGGGTAGTGGTAAAGAATGTTGATGTAAAAGTCCCGCCAGGCGATTTCGTTGATCCAGGTCTCGATGCCCCCGCTGGAAGCGGTGGTGCCGGAACCAGCCGCCTGGCGGGCGGCAATCAGGCACTGGCGGCCGGATAGCACGCCGTTGGCCAGGTAAGGGGAGAGCAGGCTGGTGCCGTCGATCGCTGGGAAATCCCGGTCGTCCTTGTAGCGGCTGGCCCTGCGGGCAATGAAATTGTCCAGGCGGTCATGGGCGGCCTGCTCGCCAATGCCGACCAGTAATGCCGGTGCTTCGGTGAAGGGCTCAATGTGGGTATCGGTCTGTTCGGGCTCAACCGCCGGGCCAATGGGCTTGGGGACCGGATACACCTGCGGCTGGCTGGCGTCGATCCACTTGCGCCAGCTGCGGGAAAACGGTGTGAACACGGAGTAGGGCTCGTTCTGCCCGGTCAGTATCTCGCCAACCGGGGCAACCGTCTGGTCCCGGTATTTGTGGACCGCCACTCCCAGCTCGCTCAGCCGTTGGTGGGCCTGTTTGTCACGCCGGCGTTCGTTGATGCCGTATTCTTCGTTGAAGTGCAGCTGGCTGATGTCATGCCGCCGGCAGAAGGATTCCAGTACATCCAGGCTGTCAGAGAAGACGTCGGCGGTCAGGAAATGCAGGGCAATGCCCAGGTCGGCAAGCCTGCGGGCCAGGGCGTTGGCGTGTTCCAGCACAAACTGGACCCGCGCTGCGGACCAGTCATGTTGCCGCCATTGCCCCGGGGTTATCAGAAAGCACGCGTGAACAGCCTCGCCGGTGGCGCATGCGGCAGTGAGTGCCGGATTGTCGGCCACTCGCAGATCGTTTCGGAACCAAACCAGCTGTGTCATCGGCCATCCCTGTGAGTTGAGTGGTGATAAGGGTAATTACAGCTCAAAAATCATTGGCTTGTATATTCGCTGACAGCACCGGTTTGGATTATAGTTCAACGGTAAACCGGTCCATAAAAGGAGCCTTTCCCCGGGCATGACTGAATTCACCGAAAGCCAGCGCGATGGTGTCTGGGCGCACCCGTATCAACTGGCTTCCGGCCAGACCCAACGCCACCAGCTGGGCCATGTCCGCCTGTGGGTTACCCTTCTGGATATGGAGTGGCAGGTGCGCCACGAAACACTCACGCCAGATGCGGACCCCCTGAACTGGTACGAAACCGTCGATCATTTTCTGCCGACGTCCGACACTCCCCTGGAGCGCTTCATTCGCACCCCGGATGACCCTGGCAAAGTGTGTTACCTGCCAGCCATGGCCTCGCTGCCCACGGTGATTCGCCCCTACCAGCCTCTCACCATTCCAGCCGGTGGCCAGTGCCTTCTGTACGTGGGTACCACGCTGTGGTTGCAGGTGAGTGTTGGCCAGCGCCCCGGCGTGTTAACCGAGTTGCCGCTGGCTTCCATGTCGAAAACCTGGCTGGGGGCCAACACCATGACGGGTGAGCTGTGTTACGCCTCGGCCACCTATGGCCGGCTGGCGCTGGAGGCGGTTCCCAAGCGCCCCTGGCGGGCCGTTACGCCGGTGACCATTATCAACCGGTGCGAGAAGCCGCTGCTGCTGGAGCGTTTCAGCCTGCCCACACCCCTGCTGGCGCTGTACCGTAACGAACGGGACCAGCTATGGACCCCCGGGGCTACCATTGAATGCGAAACCGACATGAGTTCCGCCAGCCTGCGTATTGAACACTCGGTGCCGCCAGAGGCCGGCGATTGCCGGGCGATTGCGCCAGCGCGGGAGAAACTGGCCCGCGGCCGGCGCCTGGTGCGCGCCTTCGACCATATTTTCGGGTGATTTCAGGTGTTTGATGAACTGAACAACACAATCATGCAGATGGCCGGTGGCATTGCCTGGGGGCAATGGCTGGCGGCCGCGTTCCTGTTACTGCTGGGCCTGGTGCTGGGCTCTCTATCGGCCCGGAGCGTCGGCCACCTGGTGGGCAAACGCACTTCCCGTCACCACGAGGTGATGATCCGGCGCCTGGTGTTTTACCTGGTGTTCGTGGTGTTTGCCATGGCCGCGCTGCGCGAGGCCGGGTTCTCCCTGCAGGTGGTCCTGGGCGCGGCGGGTATTCTGACCGTCGCCATTGGCTTTGCTTCCCAGACTTCGGCTTCCAACATCATCAGCGGGCTGTTCCTGGTGATGGAAAAACCCTTTGAGATTGGCGATGTGATCGAGGCTGACGCCACCACCGGGGAAGTGGTGGCGATTGACCTGCTCAGCGTAAAGTTGCGAACACCGGATAACCTCTACGTGCGCATTCCGAACGAAACCCTGATTAAGACCCGGGTGATCAACCGCTCGCGTTTCCCCATTCGCCGCATAGACCTGGTGATTGGCATCGCCTATGCCGAAGACCTGGAGCGGGTGAAAAGCCTGCTGCTTAACCTGGCTGAACAGAGCCCGGTATGCCTGGAGGAGCCCAAGCCCTTTGTACTGGTGACCGGCTTTGGCGCGTCGTCGGTGGATTTACAGTTCTCCTTCTGGGTGGTGAAAGAGGAATACCTTGAAGGCCGTGGCAGCATGATGATTGATGTGAAAAAAGCGCTCGATCAAGAGGGCATAGAAATACCGTTTCCCCATACCAGCGTATACGCCGGTAGCCATTCGGCGCCGTTCCGTATACAGCTGGTAGACCCGGAACACACCAAAGACAAGGATTGACCGGATGCCAACAAAAAAGACCGAAGCGATCAAAACCGTTCAACCGGACTGGAGCAAAACCAAAGCTCAACTGGGCTGGCGTGAATGGGTGGGCCTGCCGGATCTGGGCATCGAGCGGATCAAGGCGAAGGTGGACACCGGTGCCCGCACCTCCTGCCTGCACGCCTACCGGGTGGAACCCTACACCGAGAACGGCGAGCGCCGGGTGCGGTTCTGGGTGCACCCGGTACAGAACGATTTGCATCACTCCATTGAGTGCGATGCCCGGGTGCTGGACGAGCGCACCGTGTCGGATTCCGGTGGCCACAAGGAAGAGCGGCTGGTGATTGAAACCACCCTGGTGGTGGGCGACTTGAGCTGGCCGGTTGAAATGACCCTGACCAATCGTGACAGTATGCGCTTTCGCATGTTGTTGGGGCGCACGGCCATGGCCGGCCGCGCCGAAATTTACCCTGAAGCTTCGTATCTTGCCGGCGAACCGGCACTGAGGACCTGACTATGAAAATTGCGGTACTGTCCCGTAACAAGCACCTGTATTCCACCCGCCGCCTGGTGGAGGAAAGCCTGAACCGGGGCCACGAGGTGCGGGTGATCGACTGCCTGCACTGTTCCATGAACATTACCTCGGCCGATCCGCGTATCTCTTACCACGAAGAGTATCTGGAAGACTACGACGTGGTGATTCCCCGTATCGGCGCCTCGGTTACCTTCTATGGCACCGCCGTACTGCGCCAGTTCGAGATGATGGGCGTGTTCCCGGTGAATGAATCCGTGGCCATTACCCGCTCCCGCGACAAGCTGCGCTCACTGCAGTTGCTGGCCCGCAAGGGCGTTGGCATGCCGGTAACCGGTTTCGCCAACAAGCCGGACAACGTGCCCGAGCTGCTGCAGATGGTGGGCGGTGCACCGGTGGTGATCAAACTGCTGCAGGGCACCCAGGGCATCGGGGTGGTGCTGGCGGAAACCCGCAAGGCCGCCGAGAGCGTGATTGAGGCCTTCATGGGCCTGAAAGCCGACATCCTGGTGCAGGAGTTCATCAAGGAAGCCGGCGGTGCCGACATCCGCTGTTTCGTGATCGGTGGCAAGGTGATTGCCGCCATGAAACGTCAGGGTGCCGAAGGCGAGTTCCGCTCCAACCTGCACCGGGGCGGTTCCGCCTCGCTGATTCGCATTACCCCTGAAGAACGGCGCACCGCTATTACCGCCGCCAAGGCCATGGGCCTGAATGTGGCCGGTGTGGACCTGCTGCGCTCCAGCCGTGGGCCACTGGTGATGGAAGTAAACTCCTCGCCGGGCCTGGAAGGTATTGAAAGTGCCACCGGCAAGAACGTGGCGGGCATGGTTATCGACTGGACCGAGAAAAACTACAAACCCTGGAAAACCCGCACCAAAGGCGGTAGAGGTTAACAAGTATGGCCAGAGCGCCTTTTGAAATCGCCGGCGTACAGGTAAATGCCGGTACCCGGCAAACGGTGGAAGTGCCCGTTGCCAAACTGTACACCCACACCCCGCTGCATATACCGGTGGAAGTGATCCACGGCCACCGGGATGGCCCGGTGATGATGGTCTGCGGTGCCATTCACGGCGACGAAATCAACGGCGTGGAGATCATCCGCCGGGTACTGAAAAACTCCGCCCTGCGTCACCTGCGCGGTACCCTGCTGGCGGTGCCCATTGTTAACGTGTTCGGTTTTGTGCAGCGCACCCGCTACCTGCCCGACCGGCGTGACCTGAACCGTTGCTTCCCGGGCTCCGAGAGCGGCTCGCTGGGCGGTCGTATCGCCTACCTGATCCGCACCCAGCTGATGGAAAACGTCAGCCATATTATCGACTTGCACACCGGCGCCATTCACCGTTTCAACCTGCCGCAGATCCGCGCCGAGCTGCAGAACCCTGAAACGGCCCGCATGGCCGAAGCTTTTGGTGCACCGATCATCATCAACGCGGGCCTGCGCGAAGGCAGCCTGCGTGCCTACGCCGATTCCCAGGATGTGCCGGTCATCACCTTTGAAGGCGGTGAAGCGTTGCGCTTTGATGAAGTGGTGATCTCAAGCGGCGTGAAAGGGGTGATCCGCGTGATGCGCTCGCTGGAAATGATACCCGCCAAAAAAGGCCCCAAAGCCCCGCGCAAACGCTCGGAAACCGCCGCCACCTCCCAGTGGGTGCGGGCTGATATAGACGGCATCATGCGCCCGGTGGCCAGGCTGGGGCAGAAAGTTCGCAAAGGCCAGAAGCTGGCCATGGTCGCCGACCCCTTCGGCGAAACCGAAGTGGCGGTTACCTCGCCCTGGTCCGGCATTGTGATCTGCGTGAACAACCTGCCGCTGGTGAATGAAGGCGAGGCGATCTATCACATTGCCCGCTTCGACGAGCTGGACGAGGCCGAAAAAGCCATGGACTATTTCCGCAGTTCCTATGAAAACCAGGTGGATGGTGATGCGGTGGTGCCGGTGCATCCGTGGGATGAGGGCTGAAGCCTTTTGGAATGACGCGCTCGTGGAGTTTCTATGATCTGGCAACAAACCACCATTAATCTGGCCCCGCGCTCCCGGGGCTTTCACCTGATTACCCGTGACATCCTGCAGCAGGTGGACCTGAGCGGTTGCGAAGTTGGCCTGCTGCACCTGTTCATCCAGCACACCTCCGCTTCGCTGGCGATCAACGAAAACGCAGACCCGGATGTGCGGGGCGATCTCGAACGCCACTTCAACGTGATGGTGCCTGAAGGCGCCGACTACTACCAGCACACCCTCGAAGGCCCGGACGACACCACCTCCCACATCAAGAGCGTCATCATCGGCCCCTCGCTCACCATTCCGGTAAGCCGTGGCGAGCTGGCGCTGGGCACCTGGCAGGGTGTTTACCTGGCGGAACACCGCAACCAGGCGGGTGGTCGTCGGGTGGTGGCGACGTTGCAGGGGCGGTAGGGAGGGTTGACTCGGGTTTGGGTGGCGCTAAACTGGTTAATGTTAGTTGTTCTCAGCTGAGGGGTGGGTACTTTGTCCAATATTAGTTACGAAGCCAAAAAGGCGTACTTTGCTCGAATTCGCCGAAAAAATTACATTGCCAGCTTGAGGCTGGAGGGTTTCGATGTGAGAGAACATGCTGCGGATGAAAAGCTCCCGTCCAAGGCAGAGGCTTTGGCAATCCACAAGTGTAAAGCAACGGCGTAACCTTGGATAAGTACGGTGTTGGACAGGACCCCTACTGTTATCCCGGCACCGATATTCTGATTAATAAGCTAAATATAAAAAATGATACTTCTCTTGAGCTTGCCGAGAGAGACTTGACTGAAATTGCGGCAGAGTCCATTGATTTCAGCGCCCCTCCTTATGATTTTTCTCTCCTGAAATCTCTCCACCAGAGACTGTTTGAAGACATTTATACCTGGGCCGGCGAGCCACGTACGATTGATATCTCAAAAGGAGACACCCGCTTCTGTGTAGCTAACCGGATAGTGCCTGAAGCTCAAAAACTATTTCGCCAGCTTGAGGTGAAGCATTGGCTAATGGATCTGCCAAAGGAAGATCTTATTATTGAAATTGCAGAGTTTTGTGGCGATCTGAACGTGGTACATCCTTTTAGGGAAGGGAATGGCCGTACTTTACGCTTGCTCTGCGACTTTATAGTCATTAATGCTGGTTTCGAAGTCGACTGGAGCCCGGTGGACTCAAATTTATGGATGCAGGCCAGCATCGATGCGGTTATTTGTGATTACCGCAAGATGAATCAGGTTTTTGAGCTTTGTATCGGCGACTCCTTGCCCAACGAGTAAAAGTTATTCCTTCGTTACTCGCCGGGAGTCCTTTAAGGGCTGCCGTGAACATAATGACCATTTTCTTGCGTTTCTATGGATGGTTTTGATGTGCTGCAATATTTTGGGCAGTGTGTGATGTAATCTTTGATGGAGTACTGAACAGGGAGTGTTTGTGAATAATTACCTGCGTTATTGGGGCAAGGCCAAACCTGCTGATCATAATACTGGCAGCCCCTGTCATTTGTTGCCCTACCACTGTTTGGATGTTGCCGCTGTTGGCGCTTGTTTGCTGGATGGTTCCTCTTCATTCGGTCGCTCTGTAGCGGGCGCATTAGGCCTGTCGGATCATCAACTGCAGTCGATCTTTAGCTATCTGCTAGCCATCCACGATCTGGGGAAATTTTCGCAATCTTTTCAAGCGCTGGCGTCCCCTGAGGCAGAGGTGGTTAAAAAGCCGGATGTGGGATTCAGCTACGATGTTCCCGGCGGGCACGCAGCCTTGGGATGGGTGCTCTGGAGGCGGAGTGATGTGTTCAAGGATAACCGAGTAGCCATTTGCGGATGGCCGGAGCAGGCACCTCCTAGGCGCGCCGCTCGCCGGGCCATGGAGGCCTTGCTTGAAACCTCGTTTGGTCACCATGGTCAGCCGGTGGAAGCGGGAAGCAGGCGGGCAGGGGCGGATTTCCTGAAAGAGGATGAGCTAGCCGCCAGCTCCTTTGCGATGGATGTGGCCAGGTTGATCCAGCCGGACTGGCCCGCTGGACTAATGGCGGACGAATCGTGGTCAGAGAAACTCAGGGGAGTGACCTGGCAGCTGGCGGGGCTCGCGGTACTGGCAGATTGGCTGGGGTCGGATCAGAGTGTCTTTTCCTATGTGACCGAGCCCATGTCTCTTGAAGCCTATTGGCAAGAATACGCTTTGCCTCGTGCCAGATTACAGGTACAGCGCTTGGGCTTTGATCATCCCAGGTCCGCAACGGTATTTCCCGGGGTAGAGAGTTTTTTCGGTTTTAAGCCTACCCCGCTTCAGCAGTGGGCTGAAGCGGTAGAGCTTTCTTCCACGCCGCAGTTGTTTATTCTCGAAGACGTAACCGGAGCGGGAAAAACCGAAGCCTCCGTTACGCTTGCCCATCGTCTGCTCAGTAAGGGCCTGGCCCACGGCGTCTACTTCGGCTTGCCGACCATGGCCACCTCCAATGCGATGTATTCCCGCATCTCGACCTTCTATCAGCGATGGTATGACTCAGAAGAGACTCCAAGCATTGTTCTGGCTCATGGGGCTCAAAAGCTACACGAAGGCTTTCAGGTGTCGGTTATTCCCGGGCAGCCCCAGGATTCAAATTATCTCCCCGAGGAGAGAAGCGCTTCCGCTGTGTGCAATCAGTGGTTTGCCGATTCCCGGAAACGGGCGCTGCTGGCGGATGTGGGGGTTGGTACGGTTGATCAGGTGTTGATGGCGGTTCTGCCTTTTCGCCACCAATCCTTACGAATGGTGGGACTGGCTGGCAAGGTGCTGATTGTTGACGAGATTCACGCCTGCGACGATTACATGCTCACGCTCTTGTGCGCTGTTCTGGAGTTGCATGCCCGGCAAGGTGGTTACGCAGTGCTTTTAACAGCAACCTTGCCGCTGGAAATGCGGGAGAAACTGCTAAATGCCTGGCACAAAGGGCTTGGCGTTGTGACCGAGCAGACTCTTTTGAGCGCCAGTTTCCCTCTTGCAACGTCACTGAGTCGCGAATCAATGGCCGAAACACCTTTGCCCACCCGCTCCAGCGTTGCTCGAGCGTTGGCGGTTGAGCATCTGGACCAGTCGTCGCAGGCACTCGATCTGGTTGTAGGCTCTGCACAGCAAGGTCAGTGTGCGTGCTGGATACGCAATACCGTCGATGATGCCATTGAAGCATATGAAGCGATTCGGGCGCGTGTTGATGAGCCCGATAAAGTTCTGCTGTTTCACAGCCGCTTCACCATGGCGGATCGCCAATGGATTGAAAGCCAGGCACTGGATTGGTTCGGCAAGCGTTCCGGTTATCAAGACAGGGCCGGTCGTATTCTGATTGGTACCCAGGTGCTTGAACAGTCGCTGGACATCTGCATGGATGTCATGGTGTCGGACCTGGCGCCGATTGATTTGCTGATTCAGCGAGCCGGTCGGCTTCATCGTCACAGTCGTGACTCGTCCGGCAACCTCCTGCCGATAGCCGATGGGGGTGACCAGCGCCAGCCTCCCGTTTTGCGTGTGCTTGCACCCGCGTTCACCCACACGCCTGCCAAAGATTGGGTGAGTCGATTCCTGCCGGGCACCGCCGCTGTTTACCGAAACCATGGGCAGCTCTGGTTAACACTGCGGGCGCTGATTAGTGAAGGGGTTATTCGGGTACCGGAGAGGGCGCGTTGGCTCATCGAAACTGTGTATGGGCCAGAGGCGGATGAGGCCATTCCCGAGCAGTTGCAGGACAGCTATTTCGAGCACGAAGGCGAGAGGCAGAGTCAGTCGGCCATGGCGCAGTTCAATCGACTGGACCTGGATAAAGGCTATGAGGTCAGCAGTGCCCGGAGTGGCTGGCAGGCCGAGGTGGATATCGGAACCCGATTGACAGACGAGCCCAGCATCAAGGTCACCCTGGTTCAACTTGATGACACAAAGCAGCGGCTGTTGCCGGTAGCTGATGGGCCGCACCCATGGGAAATGAGCCAAATCTCTATCAGGCAATCCTTGGCGGATAAGCTGCCAGAACTTCCGGAAGAGTGGCGCGACCTGCAGGATGCCCTGTTTGACAAACACCCGGGCCTTCGGTTTTCCCGGTTATGGCTGGGGCCTTTTGATGTGGGCGATTTCAGGTACAGCCCTTCCATGGGCCTGTACAGCCCCCGCAAGGCGGGGAATGACAATAGATCGGAGGCGTGAGTCGTTCACATTTCCCGAGACATTTAGGGATCGACAGAGGATGAATGTATGAATTTGCTTAGGGACCCATGGTTGCCATTCCAAAAACGGGATGGCCACACAGAATACCTGGCGATCACGAGCATGGCGTTGCCAGAGGTGGTTGATCTGGCCCTGCCACGGGCGGACTTTCAGGGAGCGGCTTATCAATTTCTCATCGGGCTGCTGCAAACCGCGTTCGCGCCGGAAAATGCAGATGTCTGGATGGATCGCTACGAGGCTCCACCCTCTGAGGGTGAACTTGCCGAACCATTGGATGCTTTTGCGGAAGGCTTCGAGCTGGAAGACGGTGGCCCATGTTTTATGCAGGACTATGAATCACTGGAAGAAGAACCGGCCAATTCCATCGCCGGGTTATTGATTGATTCTCCCGGCGCCTCAACCATCCAGAACAACACGGATCATTTCGTTAAAGAGGGTAGGGCAGAAGCCATTTGCCCCGAGTGTGCTGCGATTGCCTTGTTCACCATGCAGATTAACGCTCCGTCCGGTGGTAAGGGGTACAGGACAGGTCTTAGGGGCGGTGGCCCACTCACCACTCTGCTTATGCCCGCAAGCTCGACTAGCACATTGTGGGAAAAGTTGTGGATTAACGTACTGAAGCGTGACCAGCTAGACGGTGAGCAAGTCTCTCAGGCTGATCCGCAAGTTTTCCCTTGGATGGAACCCACACGCACCAGCGAAAAGGGGCAGCAGGTATTGCCCACTCAAGTCCATCCGCTGCATGTCTATTGGGCCATGCCGAGGCGGTACCGGCTGGCATTTGATAATCGGGAAGCGTCTTGTGATCTCTGTGGTCGCCAGGGATCCCGGATGGTGACAGGGCTACGGGCTCGGAATTACGGAAACAATTACGGTGGGCCCTGGGTTCATCCATTAACACCCTACCGAAAAGACCCCAAAAAGCCTCAGGAACCGCCTCTGTCCATCAAGGGCCAGCCAGGCGGAATTGGTTATCGACATTGGGACAGTCTGGTTTTCATCGATGAAAAAGGAGAGGGCAATTTACCTGCCGAGAATGTGAAGGACTATCCGCGAAAAGCAGACGAGTGTGAAGCTGAGGATATTGCATTGCCACGGGTCGCCCGCCTCTGGGCATTCGGATACGACATGGACAACATGAAACCGCGTGGATGGGTTGGCACACAGCTACCTTTTCTCGCTATGCCTGAATCCCAACAGGAACGAATGCAAAGTTGGCTCAGGATGATGATTGGCTACGCCTCCGACGTATGCAGGCAACTTAAACGCAGCACCAAGGAAGCCTGGTTTAAGCGGCCCTCGGACGCAAAAGGTGACCTTGACTACATTGATTCACGCTTTTGGGAGACAACAGAGCAGCGGTTCTTTGATGCTTTGTCAGAGCTTGGTTCTCACCTGTTGGATGACGATATTGAACGAATGCCGCAGGCCGTCGCGCAAAATTGGTACCTCTACGTTCGCAAACAGGCGCTCATCATTTTTGATGATCTTACATTGGGTGGCCCCCCGGAAACGCTGAATCTCAAACGGATTACCCAAGCGCGAAACGGCTTCACGAGCTGGTTTGGCAAGAACAAATCAGCCAAAAACTTTCGCAAGCTGGCAGGAATGGATTCATTGCCCGAAGAGGGCCAGTCTTCAGGCAGTAGGCAAACAGTGACTGACAAGGAGCAGCCATGACCTCGCATAAAGTGCATTACCAGGTGTTGCTGGCGGAAGCTTTGCAGCACCAATTGATGATTTGGTGGGCCAGATTGCACAACCAGCAATCGCTGCTGCAGAAACTGTGCGGAGACAGCACGCCGCCTGCTTATCCCCCTGCGCACCGGGCCGAATTAAGACGCTGCAGGACGGTTGATGATGCGTTACTGACGGAGGGGTTTCGCAATCTCTGGTTCACGATCTCTGAGAGCGTTTCAGACAATGAAACCACAATGCTGGCCTGGGGCGTTGTCGCTGGTGCATTGGCGGATGTTCGCCAGCACGATGGCAGCCGTTCGTTTGCCGCCGGGATGGGTAGCCAGCAAGAAAAAACCGGTAAGCCTTACGTCAGCGAATTACGGTTTGCCCAGCTGCAGAAGAGTGATGACCTGGATGCTTTTATGCGCCGGTGTCGGCGGTCCATCGCTCTTTTGGGTCAGAGCGTTAATGTTACCTCGTTGGCAGACGGCATTCTCCAATGGGCACGGGAACATCAGAACGAGCAGGATAGCGATACCCGGCACCGCTTGGCGGTGTATTGGGCCAGAGACTATTTCACGGCATTGGCCGGCTATCAGAAATAAACAGGGAATATCCAGGGAGAAATTACGATGACAACGTTTGTTCAGCTTCACCTTTTGACGTCTTATCCGCCCGCCAATCTTAACCGGGATGATCTGGGCCGCCCCAAAACTGCCCGGATGGGCGGTCTGGAACGCTTGCGTGTTTCCTCGCAGAGCCTGAAACGGCACTGGCGTATTTCGGATCTTTTTCAAGAGGCCGCTGCCGGCCATGTAGGTGTTCGCACCAAGCGGTTGGGGGTTGAGGTTCGGAAAAAGCTGGAAGAAGCCGGCATAAAAGAAAAAGACGCCCAGAAATGGGCCCGTGATATTGCTGACGTTTTTGGGGCGCTTAAAAAAGACAGCGAGGAGATCGAGCAGCTCGCACACATCGGACCGGAAGAGAATCAGGCGGTGGACGAGCTGGTAAGCACTCTTGTTGACGAGAACCGCGCTCCAAAAAAGGAAGAATTGTCGCTGCTAAGAAAGAATCCAACTGCGGTTGATGTCGCTTTATTTGGCAGAATGCTGGCGGCAGACCCGGCCTTCAACGTGGAAGCTGCGTGTCAGGTAGCCCATGCGCTGACCGTTCACCCCGTTGTGATTGAAGATGACTATTTTACCGCCGTTGATGATCTCAATAGTGGCGAAGAAGATCGGGGTGCCGCCCATATTGGCGAAACGGGGTTTGCGGCCGGCTTGTTCTATAGCTACGTCTGTATCAACCGGGACCAGTTGGTAAACAATCTCTCCGGTAACGAAGAGTTGGCGGATCGTGCTATCGCAGCATTGGCAGAAGCCGCCGTTAAAGTTGCTCCCACGGGCAAACAAAACAGTTTCGGTTCCCGCGCCTATGCCAGCTTCGTTCTGGCAGAGAAGGGCCCGCAACAGCCTAGGTCCTTGTCTGTGTCCTTTCTGAAACCGATCCAGGGCAGTGACCAGGAACACGATTCAATCGCAGCGCTCAAGGATCAAGCGAAGCGTTTTGACCAAGCCTACGGCGCCTGTGCCGATAGCCGCTACAGCCTGGACGTGTCTTCTGGTGAAGGTTCCTTTGACGAGCTTCTGGATTTTCTTAAAGCGGACTAAAAGAGGCTGGAGATGGACGTTCTGGTATTTCAACTTTATGGGCCCCTGGCAAGTTGGGGCGCACCGGCCGTTGGTGAATCCCGGCCCAGCTCTGACCATCCCGGGCGCTCTGCGTTACTGGGGCTCCTGGCGGCAGCGCTGGGCATCGAGCGTGACGATGCGCCCAATCAACAGGCGCTGGCTAATTCGGTTCGGTTCTCGGTCAAGCAACTGGCGCCAGGCAATGTGATTCGGGATTTTCATACCGTTCAGGTGCCCAAAAGAAACAAAAAGGCGCAGTACGCGACACGAAAAGAGGAAATAGGGTTCACCAGCGACCGTCTGAACACAATCATATCCCGACGGGAGTATCGGTGTGATGGGTTTTGGCGAGTGGGGGTAGCCCTTAGCGACGCCAGTGACTGGTCGCTTGCCGAGTTGCAGACTGCTCTCCAAAAACCCAAGTTCACCTTGTACCTCGGTCGAAAATCCTGCCCGTTGGCCGTGCCTTTGCTTCCGAAAGTGGTGCAGGCAGACGGTATACGACAAGCACTGGACACTGACTTCCCGGCTCTTCATGAGAGGCAAAGGCAGTTGTTGGATTTGGGGGATGTCGTCGACTTCTATTGGGAGGGTGAAGGAGGTGACATTGAGCCTCAGGATACCCGCTATCCGGAAGACGAGGTTGTCAGCCGCAGCCGCTGGCAATTCCGTGGTCGCAGAGAGCATCACGCCAGGATCAAGGAGGTTCGATGATGTATATGTCCCGTGTGCGCGTTGCAACGGATAGATTGGATAGGGCGAAGCTCCTGTCTGTACTGAGTGGCGAGGCTTACGGAAACCATCAGCTTCTTTGGCGCCTGTTTTCCGATGAAAGTGACCGGTCCTTCTTGTTCCGGCAGGAAATGGAACAGGATCAGCTGTCCGCAGGCGAAAACCCCAGAGGTTTGCCATTGTTTTACGTGCTCTCTGAGCCAGAGCCCGTGCCGGTGCCGGGGTTGCTGGAGGTGCACAGCAAACCGTTTTCTCCGGTTCTGGCCACGGGTGATGTGCTTGTGTTCAGGCTGAGAGCAAATCCAACGGTCTCAAGGAAAACCGCGACCGGTCGCTCCGTTCGACACGATGTTTTGATGGATGCAAAGACCGAATGCAAAAGAGAGGGTCTTGATGATCCGGAAGCCATTCGTAAACGGATGGATGAGGCGGCCATTCAATGGCTTGAAAAGCGTTCTGAACGTTCGGGCTTTGCACTGGAAAGCGTGCCCCAGCTTGGTGGTTACCGGCAGCACATCAACAAGCGCAACAACAAAAATATTCAGTTTTCTTCCATCGACTATGAGGGAGTGTTGCGCGTGACTGACGAACAGCGTTTTCAAGAGACGCTTTTCCGTGGTCTGGGCAGGAGCAAGGCCTTTGGTTGCGGCATGCTGATGGTGCGCCGCCGCTAGGGAGGGCTATATGACCTTTGTGCCCTTAAAGCCGATTCCCATGAAGGATCGGGTGTCCATGATTTTTGTTGGACGCGGCCAAATTGATGTGCGGGACGGTGCCTTCGTTGTTGTGGACGAGGTTAATGGTGAACGGATGCACATTCCTGTCGGCTCTGTTGCCTGTCTTTTACTGGAGCCAGGCACCCGGGTGTCCCACGCGGCGGTTAAGCTGGCATCGACAGTCGGAACCTTGCTGATCTGGGTCGGGGAGGCCGGTGTGCGACTGTATTCAGCTGGTCAACCCGGCGGGGCTCGCTCAGACAAGCTGCTGTACCAGGCCCAGCTGGCGCTGGATGATTCTCTGCGGCTGAAAGTGGTTCGCCGCATGTTTGAAATTCGATTTGGAGAAGAGGCTCCCGCCAGACGTTCGGTGGATCAGCTACGGGGAATTGAAGGCGCCAGGGTTCGGAAGTTGTATCAGGCACTGGCAAAACAGTACGGCGTCAAGTGGGATGGCCGTCGATACGATCCGAATAACTGGAGTGCCTCGGATTCCGTCAATAAATGCCTGTCCGCGGCGACGGCCTGTTTATATGGTGTCACCGAAGCGGCCATCCTTGCTGCGGGTTATGCGCCGGCGATTGGCTTTCTGCACTCCGGTAAGCCGAAAAGCTTCGTGTACGACATCGCAGATTTGGTTAAGTTCGAGACCGTGGTGCCCGCTGCCTTCAAAGTGGCGGCAAAACATCCAGCGAAACCGGATCAGCAAGTAAGAATTGCATGTCGTGATGCGTTTCGTGAAACCCGACTCCTAAAGCGATTAATCCCTCTTATAGAAGATGTTCTGAAAGCTGGTGGCATAGAGCCCCCTGCAGCTCCGGTGGACAGTCAGCCGCCCGCGATTCCAGAGCCTACCTCCATCGGTGAGACCGGGCACAGGAGCCAATAGCATGTCGATGCTGGTTGTTGTGACCGAAAACGTACCCCCCAGACTCCGGGGAAGGCTAGCTGTATGGCTTCTGGAAATCCGGGCGGGTGTTTATCTGGGCGATGTGAGCAAACGAATTCGAGAAATGATTTGGGAGCAAATCGAGCAACTGGCCGAAGATGGCAACGTTGCGATGGCCTGGGCCAGTAACCACGAATCCGGGTTTGAATTTCAAACCTATGGCAAAAATCGTAGAGAGCCCGTTGACCACGATGGTTTGCGGTTGGTGCGGTTTTTACCTGATGTTGGTAACTGATTGAAATCTATATGATCTTTAAAAATGTGAGATCTCGGTAAGTCCAAAATAATGCTGGTAGATATTGCCAGCATTATTTTTTTCTTATAAAACAATTGTGTACGATTAGACTGTTCCCCGCGTTCGCGGGGATGAACCGGTCCGCATCCTCATTAAGTTCTGCCCAGTCTCCTGTTCCCCGCGTTCGCGGGGATGAACCGG
>NZ_FOSC01000006.1:0-103982 GCF_900114155.1 Marinobacter persicus | reverse complement strand
CCTGTTCCCCGCGTTCGCGGGGATGAACCGTGAGGATCTTCCGGTCCAGTGCTTCCTCGAGGCTGTTCCCCGCGTTCGCGGGGATGAACCGAAGCAAAAGCCCATTGCCGGATTGAGCACAGCCTGTTCCCCGCGTTCGCGGGGATGAACCGGGCCAATACCACCTTTCAGACCTACGGAAGAACTGTTCCCCGCGTTCGCGGGGATGAACCGCGCTCGCTGGTCGGTGCGTATCCGTTGCTGTACTGTTCCCCGCGTTCGCGGGGATGAACCGTCCTCCTTAAACGTCTCCCAGTCCTCCATACCCTGTTCCCCGCGTTCGCGGGGATGAACTGTTTATCTGAGCGGCTTGCTCTGCGTAGCCTTTCCTTGAGGCACACGCCGCTCTAACCACTGCTTTCGTAAGCCCAACAGCCGTGAGGGTATTAGCGACCTGTATCGGAGCTGTATGTAATGCGTGCGTTCTGATAACTTTTATAGCATCCCTCCTTCAAACCATGGAATGCCATAAAAATAGGGGACACCATGAACTGTCTCTTCTGTAGTCACGGCCAGATGTATCCGGATACAACCACTGTCACCCTGACCCGTGGAGACTATACTGTTAGCATTAATGGCATTCCTGCGCATATCTGTGAGCAGTGCCATGAGTATTATCTCTCCGAAGATGTGGCCGGTAAGGTTTTGGCTATGGCTGATAAAGCATCGAGTAGCATTACTAAACCTGACAGCTCCACCACTAACCAAAATTTCAGTCAGCAATACCTGTGTCACTACCTCTACCCAAATTCCTCTTGGAATGGGTGAGCTTCCACCCAAAATCCCCCTCGCTTCCTTGCCCGCTCAAAAGTAAGTAACTGTTCTGTCAGTAGTTCCCGAAGCTGGCCCGCTCCTTGCTGATATTGGTGCAAGCCGTCTCAAGGCGGTTGCGTTGAGCACCCGACAACCAAAATCACATGGGAGCACACTTCTATGACACTCAAAACCATTGTGGCAGCGGCCGTTGCCTCTACTGTTATCGCCAGCCCGGTGATGGCGCAGGACCGGTCTGACTGGCCGGGCAACTTTACCGTGGGCACTGCCAGCCAGGGCGGTACTTATTTCGCTTACGGTTCCGGCTGGGCCAACTTCATGGCTGAGAACCTGGACATTTCCGGCGGTGCCGAAATCACTGGCGGTCCAATGCAGAATATGGCACTGGTACACACCGGTGACCTCAAGTTTGGTCTGACCACCATGGGCCCGGCCCGTGAGTCGCGCGAGGGCAATAGCCCGCTGGCACCGGGTATGAAGATGGACAATGTGTGTGCCATGTTCCCCATGTACCAGACACCGTTCTCCATTACCGCCCTGAGCAGCTCTGGCATTGAGTCCATTTCCGACATTCCGGATGGCGCCACCATCGGCTTCGGTCCGGCTGGTTCCACCTCCGATACTTACTTCCCGCGCATGATGGAAACCCTGGGTGTGGACTTCGAGCGCCGCAACGGCAGCTGGTCTGATCTGGGTGGTCAGTTGCAGGATGGTCTGATTGATGTGGTGGCCTTCGCTGCCGGTATCCCCATTCCCGCGGTGAGCCAGCTGGAAGTCCAGACCGATGTGAACATCATCGGCATGAACGATGAAGAGGCCGAGAAGGTGATCAATAACTTCCCGGTATCTGAGTTCATTATTCCGGCCAGCACTTACCAGTCACTGGAAGAGCCGTCGCGTGTGGTGTCCATGTGGAACTTCGCCATGGCCAATTGCGACGTCTCTGAAAGTCTGGTTTATGAGATGGTCAAGCTGACCATGGAGAACAACGACAAGATGGTCTCCATTCACAAAGCGGCGACCACGTCTGTTCCGGAAAACTACGACAAGAACACCGTTCTGCCCTGGCATCCGGGCGCAGCGCGCTGGTTCAACGAAAACGGTTACGAAATTCCGGAAGACCAGATCCACAACTGATCATTGTGTGATCGCGTAAAGGAGGCCGCCTGCGGGCGGCCTCTGCACTCCGCCGGTCTGTGCCGGCAGGGCTTTTCCGCTAGCAGGTTGCAACATGTCTACTGAACACGAAATCCAACACGAGCCCCGGGTAACCGAGGACGAAAACCACATCCTGGCCCATGACGTGGATGAAGAGCCGGTCGAGGCCAATCGCCGGTTGTTTGAGGGCTGGCTGTTGAAGCTGGTCACGCTTCTGACCATTGGCTATTCCGTTTTCCACCTTTACACGCTGAACATTGCGCCCCTGGAAACCTGGTCTTTCCGCATTGTGCACGTGGCCGGCGCCTTGATTCTCGGCTTTACGCTGTACGCCGGCGCCCGGTTTGCAACCGCCGAGGAAGGATGGGTGCGGCACCGTTGGACAACCTGGCTCGCGGGCGTTGCGCTTTTTCCAGCCCTTTATGCGCTGTACCAGGGGTTCGCGTTTCTGCAGATGGTCAATGGCGGTGCCATGCGCATTGCCCCGGAGCTGGAAACCTGGCACTACGGCTGGCCGCTGTTGGCTGCCACTACCCTGGGTATTGTGCTGTCCTGGTTCCATCAGCGCGACCGCGCCCGTTTTAGCGTGCCGGATCTGGTGTTGATGGTGTGTTCTGCCGCTGTCGCTTTTTACTTGTTGGTGATTTTTAACACGCCGGTGCGCATGTCTACCGGTACCTCTTTTGCGCCTGTGGGCATTTCCTTTGCGGCCGTGGCCGGCAGCGCGCTGATTCTCGAGATGACTCGCCGGGTGGCGGGCATGTCGCTGGTGGTCATTGCCGTTATCTTTCTGGTGTATGTGTTTGCCGGCCCCTACCTGCCGGGCTTCCTGGGCTATCCGGGGCTGTCGGTGCAGCGTTTCTTCAGCCAGGTGTATACCGATGCCGGTATCCTGGGGCCAACCACGGCGGTGTCCTCTACCTATATTATCCTGTTCATCATTTTTGCGGCTTTCCTGCAGGCCTCGAAGGTGGGTGACTATTTTGTGAACTTCGCCTTTGCCGCCGCCGGTCGTTCCCGTGGTGGTCCGGCCAAGGTGTCGATTTTCGCCTCCGGCCTGATGGGCATGATCAACGGCACCAGTGCCGGTAACGTGGTGTCCACCGGTTCTCTGACCATCCCGCTGATGAAGAAAGTGGGTTACAAGAAAACCTCCGCCGGTGCGGTAGAAGCGGCCGCCTCCACCGGTGGGCAGATTATGCCGCCGATCATGGGTGCCGGCGCCTTCATCATGGCGGAAATCACCGGTATTCCCTATACCGAGATTGCCATTGCCGCGATTATTCCGGCCATCCTGTACTTCGCCTCTGTCTACTTCATGGTGGATTTCGAGGCGGCGAAAACCGGCATGCGCGGTATGCGTGATGACGAGCTGCCCAAGCTCAAGGTTCTGATTAAGCAGGTGTACCTGTTCATTCCCATCATTATCCTGATTGTGGCACTGTTCCAGGGCTATTCAGTGATCCGCGCCGGTACCCTGGCCACCGTGTCTGCCGCTGTGGTGAGCTGGCTGTCGCCCAACAAGATGGGCATTCGTCAGATTTTGCAGGCGTTGGATATTGCCGCCATCATGGCTATCCAGATCATCGTGGTGTGTGCCGCCGCTGGTATCATCGTGGGTGTGATCTCACTCACGGGCGTGGGAGCGCGCTTCTCCGTGCTGCTGCTGGATGTGGCCCAGGCCAGTCATCTGCTGGCGCTGGTGTTCGCCATGTTTATTTCCATTCTGCTGGGCATGGGCATGCCGACAACCGCAGCCTACGCGGTGGCCGCCTCGGTCGTGGCGCCGGGTCTGGTGCAGCTGGGCATTGAGCCGTTGACCGCCCACTTCTTCGTGTTCTACTTTGCGGTGGTCTCTGCCATTACTCCGCCGGTGGCCTTGGCTTCCTATGCGGCGGCGGGTATTTCCGGTGCCAACGCCATGTCCACCTCGGTGGCCTCGTTCCGCATTGGTATCGCGGCGTTCATCGTGCCGTTCATGTTCTTCTACAACAGCGCGCTTTTGATGGAAGGCAGCTGGTTTGAGATTGCACGCGCGCTGGTTACCGCCACTTTCGGTGTCTACCTGCTGTCTGGCGGGGTGATGGGCTGGATGTTTAAGGTGCAGGCCGCCTGGCCGGTACGCATCCTGCTGATCGTTGCCGCGCTGCTGATGATTGAAGGTGGCTTGATCACCGATGGCGCCGGTATTGGCGCCGCTGTGCTGGCCTTCTTGCTCCAGCGTCAGCGCCGGGCAAGGCTGGCGCCCTCGCAAGCCTGATACCTAAGCCCGGGCAGGCCGGCTTGTGTCGGTTTGCCCGGAGCGCTAGGCTAGCGCATTTTCCGGGAACATGTGCGATGTCTTCGAGAATGGTTGCTGTCCTGCTGTTTGTCCTCACCCTGGCGCTGTCCTGGGTGCTGGGCGGTTGGGCAGGCTACTCGCAGGTAGAGCAGGAAACCCTGGAAGAATCCTTCCGGTACCGGCAGCTGGTGGCGAACGAGCTGAACCGGTACCTCCCCATCCCGGAATTGATGGCCGAGCACCCCGTTATGGAGCAGGTGCTGCTGAACCCTGACGATCCCGAGCTGATTCTGGCCGCCAATCAGGAAATGCAGCGAATGGCCACGATTGTCGGCAGTTCCGATGTTTACCTGATGAACGCCCGGGGCCTGACCATTGCCGCCAACAACTATCAGGAGCCGGACAGTTTTGTTGGCCGGCGCTTCGATTTCCGTCCCTATTTCTACGAGGCTATGGCCACCGGCGATTCGGCCCTCTATTTTGCCCTGGGGTTAATGTCGAATGAGCGTGGCCTGTATTTTTCCCACCCGGTGCGTGCCGGAAGCGGCGAACTGGTGGGAGTCATCTCGGTAAAGGTGCTGGTACACGAGCTGGAGTCCCAGTGGCACCGGCCGGCGGCGTTGAGTGACGCGGAAATGGTGGTGCTGGACAACGCCGGTATCAGCTTTCTGGCCAGCCGGGAAGACTGGCTGTACCGGGATTTTTCTGGCGGTCGCAATGGCGCGGTGCCGCTGGAGGCACGCCAGCGCTATCCGGACCGGGAATTGCGGCCCATGGATATTGTGCCTCAGGGCCGCCCCTGGGGGTTGTCCGAAAAATCGGAGAGGATGGCGATTCCCCAGAGCGAGGGGCGTCAACAGAATGATTACCTGAGCATCGAAACCCCGTTGCCAAGGCTGGACTGGACGCTGCGAGTGATGGTGTCCACCGCGCCGGTGCTGGTCTCGCGGGTGGGATTCATGCTGGGCGGCGCGGCGCTGTACGTGGCTGCCTTGCTGGCCTGGCTGTACCTGCGTGAACGTTATCGGCGTGAGGCCGAGCTGGCCTTCCGGGGCGAACAGCTCGAGCAGAGCGTGGCCGAACGTACCCGGGACCTGGAAAGCTCGAACCGCCAGCTGCTGGCGGAAATCGAGGAGAAGGAAAGAGCCCAGCGAGAGCTGAGGGACACCCAGCAGGAGCTGGTGCAGGCTGCCAAGCTGGCCGTGCTGGGACAGATGTCGGCGGGGCTGAACCATGAAATGAACCAGCCACTGACAGCCATTCAGACCTATGCCCGCAACAGCCGGAAATTCCTGGAAAAAGGCGCCACCGACATGGTGGATGCCAACCTGTCGGAAATCGTGCTGCTGTGCGACAAAATGGCTGAGCTGACCCGTCAGTTCAAGGTGTTTGCCCGAAAGTCCGAGGGGCCGCCCACGCTGGTGGACCTGCGTCAGTCCGTGGACGGGGCTCTGAAGATCATTACCGCCCAGAAGAGCAGTGAGGGCATTCGTATTGACTGGCAGCGGCCGGAACAGCCGGTGTGGTGCCACGGTGATCTGATTCGTGTGGAACAGGTGCTGATCAACCTGCTGGCCAATGCTGTGCATGCCCTGGAAGGCCAGCCGGAGCCGGCAATTACCCTGGATATCCGGGCCTGCGACGGCCATTGGCGCTGTTCGGTCCGGGACAATGGCCCGGGGCTGCCGGCTAACACGGAACAGCTGTTCGAGCCGTTTTTCACCACCAAGTCGGTGAAGCAGGGGCTGGGTCTGGGGCTGTCGATTTCCCGGCAGATTGTGGATGCCCTGGGCGGCACCCTGACCGGCCACAACCGTACAGACGGGCCCGGCGCGGAATTCGTACTGACTTTGCCCAAAAAGGAAGCCGAGCAATGACCCAGCCATCGGTAATTTTTGTCGACGACGATGCCCACATTTTGCAGGCGCTGTCCCAAAGCCTGACGCTCGAGGATCTGCCGGTTGCCTGCTATGAAAACGGCGCTTCGGCCCTTAAAGCCGTCACACCGGATTACCCCGGTATTGTGCTGTGCGATTACAACATGCCGGGCATGGATGGCCTGGAGTTGCTGGAGCGGGTTCAGGCGGTGGATGACAGCATTCCGGTGATCATCCTGACCGGGCAGGGCGATATCAGCACGGCGGTGTCGGCCATGCAGAAGGGCGCCTACGATTTCATCGAAAAGCCGTTTGATCATGACGAGCTGATCGAGCTGTTGCGCCACGCCCTGGAAAAGCGCCATCTGGCACTGGAAAACCGGAGGCTGAAAGCCCAATTGCGGCAAATGGCCCGTCCCGGCCCCCGCATTTTTGGGGAATCGCTGCCCATGCAGAAGATGATGGCCACGGTGCATTCGGTGCTGGATATTTCCGCCAACATCCTTCTGCATGGTGAAACCGGCTCGGGCAAGGACGCACTGGCCCGTTACATTCATGAAAGCAGCCCGCGCAGCGCGCACAATTTCGTGGCGATTAATTGCGGCGCGGTGCCGGAAAACCTGATCGAAAGCGAACTGTTCGGCCATGAGCCAGGCGCCTTTACCGGGGCCGAAAAGCGCCGCATCGGCAAAATCGAGCACGCCCACCAAGGCACTTTATTCCTGGACGAAGTGGAAAGCATGCCGCTGTCGTTGCAGATCAAACTGCTGCGGGTACTGGAAGAGCAGAAAGTGGAGCGCCTGGGCAGTAACGAGGTCCGTGAGGTGGACGTGCGCATTATCGCTGCCACCAAGGCCGACCTGAAAAAGCTCAGTGATGAGGGCGAGTTCCGGGCGGACCTGTATTACCGCCTGAACGTGGTAAAAGTGGATATTCCGCCACTTCGTGAACGCAAGGAAGACATTCCTCTGCTGTTCCATCACTTCGTGCTGGTGGCCGCCGCCCGCTATGACCGGGAAAGCGTGCCGCTGGACGCGGCCCAGGCCAGCCTGCTGATGGAGCGCCCCTGGCCGGGCAATGTGCGGGAGCTGCGTAACCTGGCCGAACGCTACGTGCTACTCGGCCCCGCCGCGCTGGAAGAAGGGGGAAGTACCGACTGCGAAAGCATCAACAGCCGCCAGACCCTTTCGGAAATGATGGACAGCTTCGAGCGCTCCGCCATCACCAGCGCCCTCAACGCCTGCCAGGGCAGCATCAAGGACACCATGGTGCAGCTGGGCATTGCCCGCAAGACACTGTACGACAAGATGAAAAAGCATGGGTTGGACAAGGCTCAGTTTAAGGACTGAGCCTGTCCGGAGACATTACCTTACAGGTTGGCTTCGGCATACTCCGCCAGAATCGACCTGGGCACACCCTGCAGGTGAATGTGACCACCGTGCTGGAAGCCTTTGAAGCGTTCGGTCATGTAGGTCAGCCCTGAGCTCAGCGGCCCCAGGTAGGGGGTGTCTATCTGTGCCAGGTTGCCCAGGCAGATCACCTTGGAGCCGGTGCCGGCGCGGGTGATGATGGTTTTCACCTGGTGCGGGGTCAGGTTCTGGCATTCGTCGATAATCAGCAGGGTGTGCTGGAAACTGCGCCCGCGCAGATAGTTCATGGATTTGAAGTGCAGCGGCACCTTGCTGAGGATGTAATCCACGCTGGCGGTCATGTTCTCGTCGTCTTCGTGCAGGGCCTCGAGGTTGTCGACGATGGCACCCAGCCAGGGCTCCATTTTCTCGGATTCGGTGCCCGGCAAAAAGCCGATGTCTTCGTCCAGACCCTGGGTTGAGCGGGTGGCGATGATGCGCTTGTAGGCCTTGCTGGCCACGGTCATTTCGATACAGGCCGCCAGTGCCAGGATGGTCTTGCCCGAGCCGGCGGAGCCGGTCAGGTTGATCAGGTGAATGTCCGGGTCCATCAGCAGGTGCAGAGCCATGGCCTGGTAGATGTCTCGCGGCATCAGGCCCCAGATTTCGGTGTTCATCAGATCGTGCTGGTGCAGGTCCTTGATCACCAGCTGGTCTTCGGATACATCGCTGACCTGGCCAATAAAGCCCTGCTCGTCCAGCACGAATTCGTTGATGTTCAGCTTGGCCAGTTCACCTTCGCGTTTGAGCAGGTGCTCGGTTACGCCCTCGCGCTGCAGGGTTTGCACTTTATCCATGCCGTCCCAGAAAGAGCCCGGGAACTCCTTGTAGCCCTTCGGCAGCAGGTCAATGTCATCCAGCAACTGGTCGTTGTGGTAATCCTGGGCTTCCACGCCAAAGCCACGGGCTTTCAGGCGCATGTTGATGTCTTTACTGACCAGGATGATATCCCGGGACTTGTGCCGGTTCTGCAGGGCCGCCAGGGTGTTGATGATCTTGTTGTCGTTCAGGTGCTCGGGCAGCGAGTGGTTGCCGGTGTGCTCGGTGCTCATGATGATCGACAAGGTGCCCAGCGGTTCGGCTTTCTGGCCCCGCAGAATGGGTACGCCCTTCTCGATTTCCCCCGGCGTGGCGTCACCCAGTAGCCGGTCGATGGTGCGGATGGCCTGGCGGCAGTCGGCGGCCACCGCCTGTTTGCCGGATTTCAGGCTATCGAGTTCTTCCAGTACCGTCATCGGGATGATGACTTCGTGTTCTTCAAAATTCAGGAGGGCGTTCGGGTCGTGGATCAGGACGTTGGTGTCGAGGACATACATCTTACGGCGAGCTTGCGGTGCTCTTGGCATTGGCGGCGCTACCTCTTTCCCTTCGGGCTGTTATTTGAAAGCTTAGCCATTCCCTGGCTCGCGGTCATCCCTGTGGTCACCTTACCGGGTTATTTTTCCGGGAGTGTGACATTCAGCTCCAGTACCGAGCAGTGGTCGTTACGGTCGACATCCACCTGCACCATGTCGTCGCTGATCTGCACGTATTTGCGGATCACCTCCACCAGTTCCTGTTGCAGCTGGGGCAGGTAATCGGGCTGCGCGCGCTGGCCGCGCTCGTGGGCCACGATAATCTGCAGGCGCTCCTTGGCCACGCTGGCGGATTTGGGCTTTTTACTCTTGAAGTAGTTGAGAAAACTCATGCCTCAGCCCCCTTTGAACATGCGGCTGAAGAAGCCTTTCTTCTGGGCAGTCAGGAAACGATGTTCGCGGTCCTCGCCCAGTAGGCGGGCGACCGCGTCTTCGTAAGCCTGGCCGGCGTCGCTGTCTTCCTCCAGAATCACCGGCAGGCCCTGGTTGGAGGCGTTCAGCACCACCTGGCTCTCCGGGATCACGCCCAGCAACGGGATGGCCAGAATTTCTTCCACATCCTGCACCGACAGCATCTCGCCCTTGTCGACCCGCTCCGGGTTGTAGCGGGTCAGCAGCAGGTGCTCTTTCACCGGGTCTTCGCCTTTTTCCGCCCGGCGGGATTTGCTCTGCATGATGCCCAGAATGCGGTCGGAGTCCCGTACCGAAGACACTTCCGGGTTGGTCACCACAATGGCCTCGTCCGCGTGGTACAGGGCCATGAGGGCACCGTGTTCAATGCCGGCCGGTGAGTCACAGACAATGTAATCGAAGGTTTCAGACAGCTCGTTGATCACACGCTCCACACCTTCTTTGGTGAGCGCTTCTTTCTCCCGGGTTTGCGAGGCCGGCAGGATGTAGAGGCCGTCTACCCGCTTGTCCTTGATCAGCGCCTGGTTGAGGGTGGCTTCGCCCTGAATCACGTTGACGAAGTCGTACACTACCCGCCGTTCGCAGTTCATGATCAGGTCCAGATTGCGCAGGCCCACGTCAAAATCCACCACCACGGTTTTGTGACCGTGTTTGGCCAGGCCGGTGCTGATTGAGGCGCTGGTGGTGGTTTTGCCAACGCCGCCTTTACCCGAGGTTACGACAATGATTCTAGCCAAGGTTAAATTCCTGTTTTGCGGTGGGTTCGTCGTATCTTCAGATGTTGTTGGCTGTACAACATCAGGCCTTGTCCAGTGGCGTTACCACCAGCAGGTCATCCTTGAGCTGGATGTGCACGGCGCTTTTCCAGCCGCTTTCCTGAAGATCTTCGGAGATTTTATAGTGTCCGGCAATGGACACAAGCTCTGCTTCCAGTGATTGGCAAAATACCCGCGCGCCTTCACACCCGTGAATGCCCGCCAGCGCCCGCCCACGCAGGGGGCCATAGATGTGAATGCTACCGGCGGCCAGCACTTCGGCTCCGGCCTGCACTGGCGCCAGGATGACCAGATCGCCTTCCGGCGCACTGATCTGCTGGCCCGACCTTACCGGCTGGGTAATCACCTTAACCGGTGCGGGCTGAGCCAGGGTGGGGGCGGCATAGTCATTCTCCGCCTTGACCGGCTCGGGTTTGCTTTCCCGTACGCTTGAACCGGGCAGAATGGCCAGCTCGGCGCCACGGGCCAGCCGACGCTGATCGTCGTTGGCGGCGCGAATGCCAATTACATGAATGTTGTAACGCCGGCAGGTACCGATCATGCTGAAAAAGTCCAGCTCGCTGTCCAGGCCCTGGTACTTCTCCAGGCTGATGACCAGGGGGATATCCTTGAAAAAGCCTGGCGCCTGGCTGATCTTTTCGCGCAGGTTGTTTTCGAATTCCTGGCTGTCGAAATAGTAAAGCTCGAGGGCGGTCAGTGACACGCTGGCGCTTTTCAGCTGGAAGCTCTGGCTGACGCCAGTGGTGGCGGTATCGCTCATGAAATGGTCTTTCCCCTGATCAGGAACCTGATGAAGGCCCGAAAGCCATGAACAGGCGGGCCGGGCGCTGAAACTCCTGACATTTTCGGCATGTTGGCTTAAGATACAAGGCTGTATGCATATACATGTTTATAAAGAACGAGAACCAGGAAGGAAGCCGGCAGGCCTTTCCAAAACCGTGCGGAGCCATGGATGGCGGAGCTCGAGCGTTACAGGGACGTATTCACAGCGTGTTTTGGAAAGGCCTGCCGGCTTGCCGACGTCTGGGTTTTGCGAATGAATACTGGAGAAACCCAGCGCAAAATCATCCACGTAGACTGCGACTGCTTCTACGCCGCCGTGGAAATGCGTGATGATCCCACCCTGCGGGACGTGCCTCTGGCCGTGGGCGGCGCTCAGGGCCGGGGTGTGGTGACCACCTGCAACTACCGGGCGCGGGCGTTTGGTGTGCGTTCGGCCATGCCCGGCAGCGAAGCCCGCCGGCTGTGCCCGGGGCTGGTCACAGTGCCGGCCGATTTTCCCCGTTACCGGGCGGCGTCGCAACAGGTGATGGCCATCCTGCGGGAACTGACCGATCTGGTGGAACCGCTGTCACTCGATGAAGCCTTTCTGGATGTCTCCGAAGTGACCGACCACAAGGGCAGCGCCACGCTCATGGCCCGCTACCTGCGCGAACGCGTCAAGAAAGAGGTAGGCATCACCATTTCTGCCGGCGTGGCACCCAATAAATTCCTCGCCAAGATCGCCAGCGACTGGCAAAAGCCCGACGGGCTGTTTGTGATCACTCCGGAGCAGGTTCCTGATTTCGTGCAGGCCCTGCCGGTGGAAAAACTCTCCGGCGTCGGTCAGGTGACCGCCGGCAAGCTGCATGCGCTAGGGATCAAAACCTGTGGCGACATCCAGGCACTGGGTGCCGAGGTGCTGATTGAGAAGTTCGGCAAACAGGGCTATCGCCTTTATGAAATGGCTCACGGTCGGGATGAGCGGCCGGTGGTGGTTTCCCGCATCGCCAAATCGGTCAGCGTGGAACGCACGTTTTCCCGGGACCTGCCGGACAAAACTGCCTGCCAGAGCGTGATGCCTGATCTGCTCGATGATCTGAACCGCCGCCTGTCCCGCAAGGCGCAGAAAAAACCGATCCACAAGCTGTTCGTGAAAGTCCGTTACAGCGATTTTTCCACCCATACCCTGGAGCGGGTGCGCGAGTCGGTGGCCGAGCCGGCGCTGGCCGATTACCAGCCTTTGCTGGATGAACTGATCACCCGGGAAGACCGCCCGGTGCGGCTGCTTGGCCTGGGCGTGCGGTTTCGCAATGATGAGGCCCCGGTTACCCAGCTGCGATTGTTTGACTGAATAACTGCACCGCAGCCCAGCCCATGCCGCCGCCAATCAGCGCGCCGGCGGCCACATCGGTGGGGTAGTGCAGGCCCAGTACCACCCGGGAGGCGGCCACCGAGAGTGTGAAGGGCAGCACGCCCCAGGCCAGCGCCGGTGAAATGGCAAACAGCATGGTTTGAAAGCAGACGGCATGCAGGGTGTGGCCGGAGGGAAAGCTGTAGCGATCGAGTGGGGGCGTGGCGCAGTTGATGGCCGGGAAGGAGATAAAGGGACGTTCGCGAATCAGGCGGTGTTTCAGGGTTTTGTAGGTGAGGGTGCAGGTGAGGCCGGTGAAGGTCATTAACAGGGCGAAAGCGGGGCCGCGTTCAGGTTCGAGCAGAGGTAACAGCAGGATTACCGCGTACCAGAACCAGCCATCGCCCAGTCGGCTGGCTACCCGGAAGTAACCGCGTATGGGCCGGAACCGCACGCTGCGGTTGATTGCCTGGCACAGGGCAACCTCCTGCTGGTCTGCCCGGTCAAAAAATCGAGACGCTTTGCTCATCGGTGGCATGGTAAGGCCCTTGCTCCGGTTGGTTGAGTACCAGTTGTTCGAATAGCTCCACCTGGCTGGTCCAGGTCAGATCCAGTGCGTCCAGCCGGGCACGGGTGCGCATCCGGCTTAACAGCGAAGGTTGGTCGGCCAGGCGCAGGGCGTTGAGAATAAACGCCTCGTCGTCGGTCAGTGGTGCTTTCTGGCCGTTCTCGTCCTGGCGGATGTGCTCGGCCGCCGCAGCGTCATCAAAGGCCACCACGCCCAGCCCGCTGGCCATGGCTTCCAGCACCACATTGCCAAACGTGTCGGTTTTGCTGGGAAACAGGAATAAATCGGCACTGGCGTAGTGGCGGGCCAGTTCGTCGCCCTGCTGGCTGCCGCAGAACACATAATCCGGGTGGCGGGCCTGAAGGGATTCACGCAGCGGGCCATCGCCCACCAGGATGAAGCGGGCCCGGGGGTGCAGGCAGCGAATGCGCTCGAAACAGGCCACGGCCAGTTTCACATTTTTCTCCGCCGCCAGCCGGCCAACGTAAATGACGGCCAGTTCATTACCGGCCACACCCCAGTGTTCCCGCAGGCTGGCGTTTCGCTTGTGTGGGGTGAACGTCTGGCAGTCCACGCCCCGGCTCCAGAGCCGGGCATTATCAATGCCCATTTGCCGGACTGTGTGTTGCATTTTTCGGGTCGGTACCAGTGTCAGCCGGGTCTGGTTGTGGAACCAGCGGCCGTAGCGGCAGAGCAGCCAGCGTAATGTGCCAAGGCCATAGTAGCTGGAATACTGGTGGAAATTGGTGTGAAATCCGGAACACACGGGAATGCCCAGTTTTTTGGCGGCCCGCACAGCCGCCACGCCCAGCGGCCCCTGGGTGGCTACGTAGATGGCATCCGGACGTTGCTCCTGCCACAGCCGCAGCAAACGTGCCGGCCGGATCAGGCCGAATTGCAGGCCACTGTACCCGGGCAGTGGCAGGCCCCGGGTCCGAAGCTCATCCGTGCACAAACTGGCGGGCAGGCGGTCGGACTGTTCCCCGGCCGGCTGCGGGCGTACCAGTGTTACCCGGTGCCCGCGTTGCATCAGGCCCCGGCAAAGGTGCTTCAGCGTATTGGCAACGCCATTGATTTCCGGCGCAAAGGTCTCGGAAACAATGGTAATGTGTTGGCGTTGCCGTGGGGCTGGCGAATCGGTTGTCACGGAGCTTCCTGCATGGTTTGTGGTCATGCTATGACTATGAGGCGGCGCCGTGACAGCTTGGCGACAGGGTTATGACATTTCTATTACAGTGCTTGGTTTGAGCAAGGGGGTAACATGCAAACGAGGAAACTGGGGAACACCGACATTGATGTCAGCCTGATTGGCCTGGGCACCATGACCTGGGGGCAGCAGAATACCGAACAGGAAGCCAGTGCACAGCTTGATTACGCCGTTGATGCCGGTATCAATTTCATCGACGCGGCGGAAATGTACCCGGTACCGCCGAAAGCCGAGACCCAGGGCCTGACAGAAACCTACCTGGGCAACTGGCTGGCCCGCCGGGGCCGGCGCGATGATCTGGTGATTGCCTCTAAGGTGGCCGGCCCGGGCAACGGCCTGGGCTATCTGCGGGGTGGCCCCAGGTTGACCCGTGAACACATTCGCGAAGCCTGCGAAAACAGCCTCAGGCGCCTGCAAACCGATTACCTGGATCTGTACCAGGTGCACTGGCCGGACCGCAGCGCCAATTTCTTCGGCAAGCTGGGCTATCAGTGTCATCCGGATGAGCAGATGACGCCCATTGAGGAAACCCTGGGCGCTCTGCACGAACTGGTACAGGAGGGCAAAATCCGCCACGTGGGGCTGTCCAATGAGACGCCCTGGGGCACCATGGAATACCTGCGCCTGGCGAGGGAAAACAACTGGCCACGGGTGGTATCCATCCAGAACCCGTACAACCTGCTGAATCGTTCGTTCGAGGTCGGGCTGGCGGAATTTGCCCACCGGGAAGCCACCGGTTTGCTGGCTTATTCACCGCTGGCGTTCGGGATGCTCACCGGCAAGTACCTGGGCGGTAAGTGGCCGGAAAATGCCCGGTTGACACTGTTCGAGCGCTTCAGCCGATACACCGGCGAGCACGCCCTGGAAGCGACCCGCGCCTATGTCGAGCTTGCCCAACAGCACGGCTTGAGTCCGGCACAGCTGGCCCTGGCCTGGGTGAACACTCGCGAGTTTGTTACCAGTAATATCATCGGTGCGACCAGCATCGAGCAGCTCCGGGAGAACATCGGTTCGGTCGATGTGGAGTTGAGCCCCGAGCTGACAGAGGCCATTGAAGCCATTCATGCGGAGTTCACGTATCCCTGCCCGTAAGCCCGGGCTTGCGGGGCGTGGTAAACTGGTGGTTTTCATTCCTCTGACCAAAACATCCGGAAGCATTCATGCAAGCTGAGAACGAGCAATCAACACCACAGGTTTTTACCGTTCACTATGTGCTGAAAAACAAGCTGGGCGAGTTGGTGGACACCTCCGAAGGCAGCGAGCCGCTGCATTTCCTGTACGGCACCCCGGACATTATCGAAGGCATCCAGAAGGCGGTGAAAGACCGCAACGTGGGTGACTGCCTGGAAGTGACCATTCCGCCGGAAATGGCCTATGGCGAGTACCGCGAGGAGCTGGTGCGCAAGGTTCCACGGTCCCTGTTTGAAGGCGTGGAGAATCTCCAGGTCGGCATGAAGTTCCAGACCAATTCCGGCGATGAAACCCAGGTGGTGCAAGTGGTTGGTATCGATGGCAACCTGGTGCGGGTGGATGCCAACCACCCGCTGGCGGGATTTACCCTGTATTTCGACCTGGAAATTGTCGGCCGGCGTGATGCCACCGAAGACGAGATCAGCCAGGGTCGGCCGCTGTTCTGATCCCGCCGGGCCCGGCAGGCAGGTTCGAGCTGACCAGCCGCCGGGCGTGAATGTCTGCCAGCCCGGCATTGAGTGTCTGGTGGATTTGCGCCGTCAGCGCCCGGGCAGGTGTATGACAGTCAACGGGCACCGGTGTGTGAAATATCACCTCGACACAAACCGGTGGCTGTTTGAGTAGTCGCACCAGATGCCGCAGGAAAGTGTCATCGCCAATGAACGGTGCCAGCTCGTCTGGCTGGCCGTTGCGCCGATAACCGATGGAAACCGGCTGAATGGCCGCGCTGGCGTCCCGCGCCGCGTTCAGCAGCCGACCGTAAATGGGCAGGACCGTCAAGCCGCAGCTGGTGGTACCCTCCGGGAAGATCAGTACCGGTTCGGCCTGCTTCAGGTGCGCTGCCATCTCCCGGCGGATATTGCCCGTCTGACCGCCACCGCGTTGAATGAACAGCGTGCCGCCTTCCCGAGCCAGCCATCCGATCAGCGGCCATCGGCTCACATCGGACTTTGACAGGAATCTGGCACCGGTCAGAATCCCCAGCACCGGAATGTCCACCCAGCTGATGTGATTGGCCGCCAGGAGTACCGCCCCCTTGCTTGCCGGTTGGCCGTAGGCGTGAATTTTCCATCCCAGGCAGGCGCTCAACAGGCGAAAGCAGCGGGCTGCCCAGAGTGGGCGGCTCACCGGTACCCGTGCCACCCGGCTGATAATGGCAAGCGTGACAGCAACCCCCGTGGTGATGGCCAGCGCGGCAAGGAAGCCGGTCAGCCGTAAAGACAGTCTCATCCAGGCCAGCATGAAACGCTCCAGGTTATTTCAGAAAATGCCGCGAATAGCGGCCGGCCAGTTGCTTGACTTCCAGCAGTACCAGCAGGTCGGCACAGCGGAATTCCGGGTCCCAGCAGGGCTCGCCACAGACCTTCGCACCCAGGCGCATATAGGCACGAATCAGTGGTGGAGTGGTTTCCTGCCGTGAGCTGTCGGCAACCACCAGGTGCGGCAGGGCGCGGTGCGGCGTCACCCGGAACTCGGGCGTGGCCAGATGGGTCTGTTGCAGGGTGCGGGCAATGCGCCAGGCCCTTGAGCCGCCGTCGGCCATGGAAATGCTGGCGCAGCCCATCAGGTAATCCACCTTATTGCTGGTCAGCCAGGCCGCCAGCTTGGCCCACAGCAGGTTGATGGTGCCGCCATTACGGTAGTCCGGGTGCACGCAGGTGCGGCCCAGCTCGGCCAGGGTGCCGGGTTGCCGCTCCAGTGTGCGGATATCGAATTCCTCTGCGGAGTAGAAACCGCCTGTTTGGCCGCAGGCGCGTTGATGCAGTACACGGGAGGTGGCCACCAGCTCGCCGGTGTCCACATCGGTGACCAGCAGGTGGTCGCAGGCGGCATCAAAGTGATCTGCGTCAATTCCCGGTGTTTTCGCACCCAGGTCACTGCCGTATTCCTCGGAAAAAACCTGATAGCGCAGGCGTTGTGCCGCCTCGATCTGTTCTGGTCGGGTCGCCAGGCCGGCGTGCAGGTTACGGCCGGTGCGTGGCTGTCGCTGTGCGGTTTGTGCGGTCATGACATAGCCTTTGGTTTGCCTGTTTGTCTCCGAGGCTATGAACCTGCCATGACAAACCGGTGACCGGCATGTGACCTGTCTGTGACAGCCTCATAAAATGCCTGAGTGTCACAGGGTGTAACCCCGGGCGGGTTCCATGTATATTTCTGAATAGTATGTATAATTGCTGTAACCAAAGGTTATTTGTACCTTCAGCAACATCTGCAACCGGATAATAAGAAGCTGATATGGAAGGCATGCAACAGACCGGCGAAGGCTGGCGAATTCTGATTGTCGAAGACGACGAGCGGCTCGCGGAACTGACCCGTGAATACCTGGAAAGTAACGGCCTTGAGGTCTCGGTTGAAACCAACGGCAGCGCCGCGGTTGACCGGATTTGCCAGGAGCAGCCGGATCTGGTGGTGCTTGATCTGATGCTGCCCGGTGAAGACGGCCTGTCTATCTGTCGCCGTGTTCGTCCCTTCTACTCCGGTCCGATCATCATGCTGACCGCTCGTACCGACGACCTTGACCAGGTCCTGGGCCTGGAAATGGGCGCGGATGATTACGTGGGCAAACCGGTCCAGCCCAGGGTGTTGCTGGCCCGTATACGGGCGCTGTTGCGCCGGGTGGAGCCACAGCCGGTGGCGCCCGCCCGTGCACCAGAGCCGGAAAGCGACGAGCCGGTGCGCCTGCAATTCAATGACCTGGTGGTGGACCGCACCATGCGTGAAGCCTGGCTGGGCGGGGATAGCGTGGACCTGACCAGCGCAGAGTTTGATCTGCTCTGGTTGCTGGCGAACAACGCAGGCCGGGTGCTCAGCCGGGAAGAAATCTTTACCGCATTGCGGGGCATTGAGTACGACGGCCAGGACCGTTCCATCGATGTCCGGGTTTCACGGATTCGCCCGAAGATCGGTGACGATCCCATCCATCCACGCCGTATTAAAACGGTTCGCAGCAAGGGTTATCTGTTCGTCAAGGAACCCTGATGGCGCGCCAGAGGCTCTGAGCCATGTCTCTGAAGCTGTTCCTCAAAATATACGCTCGCCTGGTTGCCGTTGCTGCGGCAGTGATTGTCCTGTGTTTTGTGCTGTTCTCGACCATGAATCCGGTGCGCGAACGTATCTGGCAGGAGAGCACGGCCGCCCCCCTGATGAAGTGGCTGGCCGCGGTGCCGGCTCCGGCTCGTCAATACCACTGGATGCCTTCAATGTTCGGCCTGCAGACCGCAGCGCCCGGTCGCTTTGACCTTTCCCCGGTGCAGGCCGAACGCCTGAGTTACGGGCAGGTGGTGTTGGAGAAAGGCGCCGCCGGTCATTCATTTTATGTGCTTGCCGGTGACGGCCAGTTGAATCGCTTACGGCTGCAACAGCCCTATCGGGAGCTGGCACGGGCCAGTGCCCTGATTGCCCGTTGGCACCTGGATAACGCAAGCGCTGGCCAGAGGGGAGATCTTGCGGAACATCTCGAACAGTCCCTGAACCTGGCCTTGAGGCCGCTGGAATCGCAGGATCAGTTGCCGGAACAGGCCCTGCTGGACAGTCTGGCCAGCGAGGCGCTGGTGCCTTATCAGCAGTCCGACGGGCGGCAGGCTCTGTTGTTCCGGCTATCCTCCGGCGAGCTTTGGCAGCTGTCCATGCCACCACCTTTCAACGCCTGGGGCTGGCCGGTTCTGCTGGTATTGGGCCTGGTGCTGGGCGGCGTACTGGCACTGTCGTTGTATCTTGGGCTCAGGTTTGTCGACGGGCAGATGCGTAAAGTGGAGTCGGTGGCGGTGCGCATGGCCCGGGGCGAAATGAGCGCCCGTGTCGAGGCAACCGAGGGGTCGGTGGTATCCCGCCTGGCCGCTTCATTTAACAGCATGGCGGAACAGATCCAGCGACTGGTGGGTGTTCAGAGGGAGATGATTCACGCGGTGTCCCATGAGTTGCGCACACCGGTGGCACGGATACGTTTCGGGGTGCAGATGATTGAGTCTGCAAAAAGCCCGGAAATCCTGCACAAGCAGCTGCAGGGTATTGATGGCGACATTGAAGAGCTCGATGCGCTGATTGACGAAATTCTCACCTATGCCCGTCTGGAACAGGGTGGGCCGGTGTTTACCCTGCGCGAGGCCTCGGTGGCGGATATTGCCCGGCAGGTGGTGGATGAGCAGAACCCGCTGCACGGGCCGGTGGACATCACGTTTCACATGGACGAGGCGTCCGAGCCCTGGGCCATGGCGGATGTCGAGCCCCGTTACATTCATCGGGCAATCCAGAATCTGGTGGGTAATGCGGTGCGCCACGCCCGCAGCCAGGTAAGGGTGACCTGCCAGTTTGACGAGGAAAACTGTCGGGTGGATGTGGAGGATGACGGTACGGGTATCCCCGAAGAACACTGGGAAAAGGTGTTCAGTGCCTTCGCCCGACTGGACGATAGCCGGACCCGTACCTCCGGCGGCTATGGGCTGGGGTTATCCATCGTCCGGCGCATTCTATACTGGCACGGCGGGCAGGCGTTTGTCGGGCGCAGCGAGCAACTGGGCGGGGCGCGCTTCAGTCTGGTCTGGCCCAGGGTGCCCCAGGCCGGGGATTAAAGCGCCGTTGCCTCAGGCGGTGCGCTCAAAGGCGATCAGATGATCGGCCTCTACCCGCACCGGTACCTGTTCGCCCAGATGAAAATCCAGGTGACTGCGGAACAGCGCTTCAAACTCGGTCTCCTCCGAGCAGCGGAAACGATACAGGGTTGAGGTGCCGGCAAAGGTCTTTTCCACCACTTTCGGCTGCAGGCTGGAATCCTCGTCGTAAACGATATCGTCCGGACGGATAAGAATGTCCACCAGTGTGCCCGGTTCCCACTTGTAGGCCCGGTTGCCGTGAATAATGCCCAGCTCCGAGTCGATCGTGTCCGGCCCCAGCACCTGGCCGGGAATAAAGCCGCCCTGGCCGACAAAGCTGGCGACAAACCGGTTGGCCGGTTCGTGGTAAAGGTTGTAGGGCACGTCCCACTGCTGGATTTCACCGTCCTTGAGCACGGCCACCTGGTCACACATGGCAAACGCCTCTTGCTGATCGTGGGTGACCAGGATGGCGCTGATGCCCAGGGTTTTCAGGATTTCGCGCACATCCAGACTCAGGCGCCGGCGGAGATCGGTATCCAGGTTGGAGAAGGGCTCGTCCAGCAGGATCAGTGTCGGCTCCGGTGCCAGTGCCCGGGCCAGGGCCACCCGTTGTTGCTGGCCACCGGACAACTGGTGGGGATAGCTGTCGGCCAGATCCTGCAAATGCACAAGATGCAGCAGTTCCGAGACTTTCTGCTGTTTTTCGGACCGGCTGAGGTTCTTCAGGCCAAAGCCCACATTGTCGGCAATGGTCATGTGCGGGAACAGGGCGTAGTCCTGAAAGACCATGCCGATCTTTCGCTTTTCCGGCGCCTGGGAGCGGCCGGGCAGGCTGATGGCCCGGCCCTGAAGCTGGATTTCCCCCTGGTTGATTGGCAAAAAACCGGCCAGTGCCCGGAGGATGGTGCTTTTGCCGCAACCGCTTGGCCCCAGCAGGCAGCCGATATCTCCGTGGCTCAGGGCGAAGGTGGCGTCATGAACCACCGAATCGCCACCGTAACCGCAAGACAGATTGTTAACTTCCAGTAGCCAGTCAGACGCGGGCGCGTTGTAATCCATGGATCAGTCCAGGCGGTTGAGAATAAGGAACTCGAGCAGGGCTTTCTGGGCGTGCAGCCGGTTTTCAGCCTCGTGCCAGACCACCGAACCCGGATGCTCCATCATGTCGAGGGAAATTTCCTCCCCCCGGTGTGCGGGCAGGCAGTGCATGAACAGGGCATCCCTGTCGGCCTTTTCCATCAGCGCCGGGTTGATCTGGTAATCCGCGAACGCCTTTTCCCGGGCTTTTTGTTCATCTTCCTGGCCCATGGAGGCCCAGACGTCCGTGACCAGCAGGTTGGCGCCCCGGGCGGCCTCTTCCGGTGAGCGCATCACGGTAACCCGGTCGCTGAACTGCTCAAGCAGGGCCGCGTCCGGCTCATAGCCTTCGGGGCAGGCCACGTTCAGGTGGAAATCGAATTGCGAGGCGGCGTTGATGTAGGAGTTGCACATGTTGTTGCCGTCGCCCACCCAGGCCACGGTGGCACCTCTGATACTGCCCCGGTGCTCGCGGTAGGTCTGCATGTCGGCCAGCAACTGGCACGGATGGTATTCATCGGTCAGGGCGTTGATAACGGGCTTGCTGGATGCGGCCGCGAAACGTTCGACGGTCTCATGGCCGAAAGTGCGGATCATCACCGCATCCACCATGCTGGAAATCACAATCGCGGAGTCTTCGATGGGCTCGCCGCGGCCCAGCTGGGTGTCCCGCGGGGAGAGAAACATGGCCGAACCGCCCAGTTGGGTCATGCCGGCTTCGAAGGATACCCGGGTGCGGGTGGATGATTTCTCGAAGATCATCGCCAGCACCTTGTTTTTCAGGGAGTCTCTGACATTGCCCGCGCGCCAGTCCCGGCGCAGCTTGCTGGCATGGTCCAGCAAGTCTTCCAGTTCGCTGGTGGTCATGTCGTTGAGTGTCAGAAAGTGTCGTACTGCCATGAAAGGCCCCCTGAAGGAAACTCCGGATAGATTGGATAAACAAGAAAGGGGATCAAGTCTAGCCCTTCGCAATGGTGAAGACAACGCCGTGACGGCCGTGTGGGGCCAGGTGTTTGGTTGCAGCTTGTGCGGGCGTGTACAATGGTCGGCCAAGGCCGGTTTCCGGCGCCCGTTTTTCAGTCAGAGGTGTATGTTCATGGACATCAATGAAAGCATCAAGAGCCAGCTCGAAGAGAACCCGATCATTCTCTACATGAAGGGTACGCCCCAGGCTCCCCAGTGCGGTTTTTCCGCCAAGACCGTCCAGGCCCTGATGGCTTGTGGCGAGCGTTTTGCGTTCGTGAATATTCTGGACAACCAGGAACTGCGTGAAGCCCTGAAAGTCTATTCAAGCTGGCCGACCTATCCGCAGTTGTATATTAACGGTGAGCTGGTGGGTGGCTGTGACATCATTCTGGAAATGTCCGAAAGTGGCGAGCTGGAAAAGATGGTAAAGGAGGCGGCGAAGCAGGCTGAGGCCTGATCACCGCTTTTTTACGGGCCGTGGCTTCAGGCAGTGCTGGTTTTCAGGCTGCCGGCCACGGCGTCCATTGCCCGATCAACCAGCGCCCCCCTTTCCAGCAAGGACAGGCGCCCCTGCCTGAGTTCGTGGGCCAGTGCCGTCCGGGTTTTCTCGATTACCTTCAGTCCCATCCGGTTGACGAATACGCAACAATTGGCTTCTTCAATGATGGCCGACAGCTTGCAGCGGAACCCCGTTCCGTTGACCAGCCGGAATTCCACCCAGTTACCGATCTGTAGCTCATCAATCCGTGCCAGGTGTTCGGCCACCGCGGCGTCAATGTGCTCGTCGGAACTATCCTGGTCGGCTTTTGGGGTGGAGGATGATGGTATTGGCCGCGCCATGACCGGGGCCTGGTCCGGGTTGCGGAAGGCTTCGGCAAGCTGGTTTTTCAGTGACGACATGATGGTGTCGAGTTGTCCGGAGCGGTACGACACTCCCTGCAGGCCGGCGCGCAGGGTTTTCAGCAGTGGTGGCACCAGGCGCACCCAGTGGTCCCGCTCCTGTTCGTCCCGGTGGGGGTTCAGGCACCAGATCAGGTCATCCACCACCTGCACGGTTTCAGGCCAGCGGTGTTCGGTGTCATTACGCAGGTAAGCCAGGAACATGACCCGGCTCCAGCCATGAACCAGCAGATCCTGCACCGCCTCGGGTAACTGCACGGTACTGGTTTTCTCCTTCAACAGCCGGTCCACTTCTTCCTGGGCCTTGCGTGATTTGATCCGCCCGCGTTCGGATTCCCGGGTGCGCTGTTCCACCAGCGCCGCCTTGCGCTCCTCCCGCTCAAGAAACTGTTCGAATTCCTGGTTCAGGGTGTCGAACAGGGCAAGGTCGCCGTCGAAGTCCTCCAGGATGCGCTGGACGGTGGCGTGAATCTGGTTGTAGAGCTTGTCCCGCGCTTTCTCGTCGCTGTGGCTCCAGCCGATGCCGGCACTGGCCAGTGCGTTCAGAAGTTTGCGGGCCGGGTGCCCGGGTTTGGCGAAAAAGCTTTTGTCCTTGATGACGACCTTGAGGATGGGAATCTGCAAGCGGCTGATCAGTACCTGTACCGGTGCGGACAGGTTCCGGTCATCGAGAATAAACTCGAACAGCATGGACACCAGGTTGATCAGGTCTTCGTCCGATCCGCTCAGAGTGGCGGGCTGGCCGTCGTGGTTATGGTGACGGGCCAGCAGGCCTGCAACAATGGCGCGCAGGTCCAGTGCCACCGGTTCACCCACGCTCAGGTCAGGTGTGTCAGAGCCGAACTCAAGGTCTGCCAGGTGGCCGATCAGTTGCTCCAGCTCGCGGGTCGTAACCACCTGGCCGGTGCCACCGGATGGCTGTCCGGCCCCGGTGGGGGTGCGCCTTTGTGCCAGCAAGTGGCGAATCTGCTCGAACAGGGCGCTGCCCTGGTCCGGGTGCTGGCCGGGTTCGCCCGCATCGCTCACGGGGGTGTCGGCGGCAGGTCGTTGACCGTCGCTGCGCCCGGGCAATGACCGGTGTGTCGTGGTCTGACCCCGGTAGCGGAAATCGGGAATGATGCCGGCCTGCACCAGTACCCGGTTGGCTTCGTCCAGCAGCATGCCCAGGTTGGCGACCACGTACCGGTCGAACTGCTTGAGCATCACCAGGCGTTCACGGATGTCTATGTCCAGATCGCCGGTTGCCTCGGCCAGTGCCTGGCATATTGCCGCCGGCGCCATTGGGTTGACCGGTGTTTGTTCGTCGGTGTCCGGGTAAAGTTCGGTAAATCGGGCCTGCAGTTGTACCAGCGCTCCCTGGAAGTGGGCCTCGGCCTTGCTGATCATGGCATTTAGGGCGACCTGTTCTTCCAGGTCTTCGTGGCCAACCAGGGTCAGGTCGTCGGCCGATGGTTTGCCGGCCTTCCGGCTTTTGGTGAGTTCGTCCGGCCGGGGTGGGCGGGCGAACAGGTCGCTGATGGCGTGCTGGAAGCGTCGCTCGATTCCCTTGCGCTTGATGCGAATCTCGCGCATGGCTTCAAAATAGCGATTCTGCTCGTTGTTGCTGCGGGAGTTGTTTGCCAGCTCGAACAGTGAGTCGTCAATGGCGTCCAGCGCGCCCTGCAGCAAATCGCCCAGGCCGGCGCTCACGGTGTCACGAATACGGCCGGCCTCGGCGGGTATCGGGCGAGGCGCTGCGCCGGCACGTTGGCCGCTGACTGTGTGTATGCCGGACGATTCACTCATGGCCGACTCCTTTTGTGCCTCACCCCGATCCGTGTTCGAGCCTGTGTTGCTGGTGCTGTTGGTTTATTGATCAAATCTAGCGTACTTTTGTGCCGATCGCACGTTTCGTTTTCTTCGGGTGCACAATGGCTGCCTTCACCACGTTGTCCTTAATCTGCAGGACTTCGACGCGGTGGCCGGAGACTTTCAGGCACACGTTGGTGTCAGGAATGTTTTCCAGGGTTTCGGTAATCAGCCCGTTCAGGGTTTTCGGGCCGTCCGTAGGCAGTTTCCAGCCCAGAGTCTTGTTGATGGTGCGCACCCCGGTGCTGCCATCAATAATATAGGTGCCGTCATCCTGGGGAATGATATCCGCCGAGGTGGCGGCGTAGTCGGTGGTAAATTCACCCACGATTTCTTCCAGGATGTCCTCCAGGGTTGCCACTCCCAGTACGTCACCGTATTCATCCACCACCACGCCAAACCGCCGTTTGCCTTTCTGGAATTTCAGCAGCTGGGTGTTCAGCGGCGTACCCTCGGGAATGAAGTAGGGTTCCTGGCTCAGGGTCATGATCATGTCTTTGTTGATGTCATCTTCTTTCAGCAGCCGCGCAATGTTGCGCAGGTGCAGAATGCCCTGGATGTTGTTGATGTCGCCGTTGAACACGGGCAGCCGGGTATGCTGGGAGTTTTTCAGCTGGCGCAGGATGGCGTCCGTGTCGTCCTCCAGGTCAATGCCGATCACATCGTTGCGCGGCACCATGATGTCGTTCACGGTCACGTTGTCCAGGTCCAGAATGCTGACCAGCATGTCTTTGTGCTTGGCCGGAATAAGCGCGCCGGCTTCGTTGACCACGGTGCGCAGCTCCTCCCGGCTCAGGTGGTCCTCGGTGGCCCGGGCAGAACTGATTCCCAGCAGTTTCAGGATGGCACCGGTAAACAGGTTTACGGTCCAGACAAGCGGGTAGAGTGCCTTCAGTAGTGGTCCGAGTATGTAGCTGGCAGGAAACGCAATTTTTTCCGGAAACAGCGCGGCGAGTGTTTTCGGCGTCACCTCGGCAAAAATCAGGATCACGATGGTCAGTAACACGGTGGCAACGGCGATGCCGGCATCACCCCAGACACGGATGGCGATTACCGTGGCGATGGATGAGGCAAAGATATTGACGAAGTTGTTACCGATCAGGATAACGCCGATCAGCTGGTCGGTGCGGTTTAGCAGATTCTGGGCCCGGCGTGCGCCTTTATGGCCGGTTTTTGCCATGTGTTTCAGGCGATACCGGTTCAGCGACATCATGCCGGTTTCGGAGCTGGAGAAGAAACCGGAGAGAATGATCAGGCCGATGAGCAGAATGAACAGCGCGGTCAGCGATGTTTCGTTCAAGGGGTGCGTCCTTATGGTGTTGTCAGAAGACCAGTTCCAGCACGAATTTGCTGCCGTAGAAGGCAATCATCAGTAGTGCGCAGCCGGCCAGTGTCCAGTGGCTGGCGGTAACTCCGCGCCAGCCACGGGTGTAACGGCCGACCAGCAAGGCAACGAACACCAGCAGCGACAGCAGGGAAAAGAGAGTCTTGTGCGCCAGATCCTGGGCGAACAGGTCTTCGATGAAGATGGCGCCGGTGACAATGGCCAGCACCAGCAGAACAACGCCCGCCCATACCATTTCAAACAGCACCGACTCCATGGTCTGCAGGGGGGGCAGATTACGCACCAGAATGCTGTTGTGATGATGCTTGAGCTGACGATTGAGCAGTTGCAGAAGAACGGCCTGGATGGCAGCCAGGGTAAACAGGCTGTAGGCGGTAATCGACAGGGCCACGTGGGAAAGCATGCCATAGCTCTGTTCTGATACCACCCGGGAGGGAATGTGGTTTGCCAGGGCGGCAATAATGGCCAGAATGGCGATCGGATAGCCCGCCAGAAAAAGACTGCCAACCGGTTTGGTCAGATTCAGGCCCAGAAGCAGGAAAACGATCAGCCAGGAGGTCAGTACCGCACTTTTGAAGAAACTCAGGTCAAATCCGCCATCCAGATGCACGGTCTGGGCGATCAGCAAACCGTGTGGTACCAGTGCCAGCACGCCGATTAGTGTGGTCAGCGCCAGGTTGGATTCAACACGGCCCCGGAAATGCAGAGCCTGCAGGGCGGTGCCCACGCTGTACAGGAAGAGTGCAGTAACCGCGAGAATCAGCGTTCCCATGAGAGCCTTTTAACGTTGCTGAAAATGAAAGCTGGTACGGATCTGAACAGATTTGACCGGGCAGGTCGTTTCAGAGGCACCGTAGTCTGGTTATAATGTCCCGATTATGCAACAGGAATCAAGCGGCCAACACCCGCCGCCTGGTTTGTGTAAACCATTTCTCCGGGGTACGGAAGAGAAACATGTTTGAGAATCTCCAGGACCGGCTATCCGGTAGCTTGCGCAAGATCTCCGGTCAGGCGAAGCTGACTGACGACAATATCAAGGACACCTTGCGCGAAGTGCGCATGGCGCTTCTTGAAGCAGATGTCGCCCTGCCGGTGGTCAAGGAATTCATTGCCGGCGTGCGTAAGCGCGCCATTGGCCAGGAAGTCCAGCGGAGCCTGACGCCCGGCCAGGTGTTTATCAAGGTCGTCCAGCAGGAGCTGGAACGGGTGATGGGCGAGGGCAACGAGTCCCTTAACCTGGCGACCCGCCCGCCGGCGGTCATCATGATGGCCGGTTTGCAGGGTGCCGGTAAGACCACCACCGTGGCCAAGTTGTCGCGTTTCCTGAAGGAGCGCGAGAAAAAATCGGTCATGGTGGTCAGTGCGGACGTGTATCGCCCGGCGGCGATTCGCCAGCTGGAAACCCTGGCCAGCGACGTCGGTGTGGAGTTTTTCCCGAGTACCGCCGAGCAGGATCCGGTTGATATCGCCAATGGCGCCATCGAGGCGGCCCGGCGCAAGCACGTGGATGTGGTTATCCTCGATACCGCCGGTCGTCTGCATATAGATGAAGACATGATGGGTGAGATCGGCCGGCTGCATAAGGCGGTGAATCCGGTCGAAACCCTGTTCGTGGTTGATGCCATGACCGGTCAGGATGCCGCCAATACCGCCAAGGCCTTTAACGATGCCCTGCCGCTGACCGGTGTGGTGCTGACCAAGACCGATGGCGACGCCCGTGGCGGTGCCGCACTGTCGGTTCGCCACATTACCGGCAAACCGATCAAGTTTCTGGGTATTGGCGAGAAAAGTGACGCGTTGGAGCCGTTCCATCCGGACCGGGTGGCTTCCCGTATTCTGGGCATGGGCGATGTGCTCTCCCTGATCGAGGAAGCCGAGCGCAAGCTGGACCATAAAAAGGCACAGAAGCTCACCAAAAAGATCAAGAAGGGCAAGGGCTTTGACCTGGAAGACTTCCGCGACCAGCTTCAGCAGATGAAGAAGATGGGCGGTATTGGCGGCATGCTCGACAAGCTGCCCGGCGGCATGGGGCAGATGGCCCAGGCTGCGCAGGCGCAGGTTAACGACAAGTCGGTGGGCCAGATGGAGGCGATTATCTGCTCCATGACGCCGAAAGAGCGCCGCTACCCGGATACCATCAACAATTCCCGCAAGCGCCGCATTGCCGCTGGCTCTGGTACTCAGATTCAGGACATCAATCGTCTGCTCAAGCAGCACAAGCAGATGGCCAAGATGATGAAGAAGTTTGGCAAGAAAGGTGGCATGGCCAATATGATGCGCGGCATGGGTGGTATGATGCCTCCCGGCGGCGGAGGTGGAAGGCCGCCGTTCGGCCGTTAGTAAAAAGCCTTATGTGGAAATTCAGAGAGCAGGGGTTTTCCCTGTTTTCATTGGCGCGTTTTTGACATAGAATAGCGCCCCTTTCGAGTATGGGTCTTCCCGTCAGCGCCAAATCAAGCGCCGGGAAACGTACAAAGTTCGCACAACAGAACAGGATATTGGTCGAAATGGTAACAATCCGTTTGGCTCGTGGTGGCTCCAAGAAGCGCCCGTTCTACCATCTGACAGTGACAGACAGCCGCAACGCCCGTAATGGTCGTTTCATTGAGCGCGTTGGTTTCTTCAACCCGGTTGCCCGTGGTCAGGAAGAAGCTCTGCGTGTTAATCGCGAGCGCGTTGACTACTGGCTGAGCAAAGGCGCCCAGACCAGTGAGCGTGTTGCCCAGCTGCTGAAGTCGGCTGAGTAATCGCAACTGTAGTTTGAAACCGGAGTGGCAGGCATGACACAGCATTCGCAGGAAACTGTGATCGGCCAGGTTACTTCGGTATTCGGGGTCAAGGGATGGTTGAAAATCTATTCCTATACAGACCCCAGAGACGGAATACTGAACTACCGTGACTGGACGCTTGTACTCGACGGCAAGCGTATTCCGGTCAAGCTGGAAGGCGGTCGTCGCCAGGGGCAGGGCATTGTTGTCAAGCTCAAGGGTATAGATGACCGGGACCTGGCGCGCTCTTACGGGGGTGCTGAAATCCGGGTTCCCACCAGCGAGCTGCCGGAATTGCCGGAAGGCGAGTTCTACTGGCATCAGCTGGAAGGCCTGAGTGTGGTCACGGTAGAGGGTGAGTGCCTTGGCAAAGTGCATCACCTGATGGAAACAGGCGCAAACGATGTGTTGGTGGTGCGTGCCACGGCCGATTCCATCGACCAGCGCGAACGGCTGATTCCCTATCTGCCGGATCAGGTTGTTACCGGAGTTGATCTGCAGTCTTCACAGATGGTGGTGGACTGGGATCCGGAGTTCTGATCGGTGTGGATTGGCGCAGTCAGTCTGTTTCCGGACATGTTTTCAGCGGTGACGGAGTACGGGATAACCGGCAGGGCCGTGCGTGAAGGTCTGGTGACCTTCCAGGCGTGGAACCCGCGGGATTTTACCCATGACCGTCATCGCACGGTTGATGACCGGCCCTACGGTGGCGGCCCTGGCATGCTGATGAAAATCCAGCCTCTGCGGGATGCCATTCATGCGGCCCGGGCATCGGCACCCGGCAAGGCCTGTGTGGTCTATATGTCGCCGCAGGGCGAAAAGCTTGATCAGTCGGTGGTGGAGTCTCTTGCTGCTGAAGAATCGCTGATTCTGCTTGCCGGTCGTTATGAAGGTGTCGACGAGCGCCTGATAACGGCAGAAGTCGACCGGGAAGTGTCGCTGGGGGATTTTGTGCTTTCCGGTGGCGAACTGGCGGCGATGACCGTGATCGACGCGGTTACACGCCTTATCCCCGGAGCGCTGGGCCACGCCCAGTCAGCGGAACAGGATTCTTTTGCTGACGGGCTGCTGGATTGCCCGCACTACACCCGGCCCGAGGTTTACGAAGGTCAGGCGGTGCCGGAAGTTCTTCTGGGCGGGCACCACGAGCAGATCCGGCTCTGGCGATTGAAAGAATCGCTGAGGCGAACCCGGGAGCGGCGCCCCGACTTGCTCGAACAGCGGGAGCTGACCGGGGAAGAGCGTCGGTTACTGGAAGAAATTATCAACGAACCGGGTGCCACTGAATCATCAGGGCATTGAAAGATTGGGTATCAGGAGCATTTACGATGAGCGGCAAGAACAACATCATCAGTCAAATTGAAGCAGAACAGATGACCAAGGAAATCCCTGCGTTCGCGCCGGGTGACACCGTGGTTGTTCAGGTTCGTGTAACTGAAGGCAACCGTGAGCGCCTGCAGGCGTTCGAAGGCGTTGTCATCGGCAAGCGCAACCGTGGCATGAACTCTTCCTTCACTGTTCGTAAGGTGTCTTACGGCGTGGGTGTTGAGCGTACTTTCCAGACCTACTCCAAGCTGATCGACAGTGTCAGCGTGAAGCGTCGTGGTGACGTTCGCCAGGCCAAGCTGTACTACCTGCGTGACCTGTCTGGTAAGGCGGCTCGCATCAAGGAAAAGCTTAACTGAGTTCGGCCTGGCCGGAATCAGTCTCGAAAAAAGCAGCCTCGCGGGGCTGCTTTTTTTGTTTGTGTCTGGAGGGCATGGAGTGAGCGAAGACGAGAACGCCAGCCTCATTGATCAATTCTGCGAGGCGCTCTGGCTCGAAGACGGCCTGGGTGAGCAAACCCGTCAGGCTTACGCCAGTGATCTGGCAGGCCTGGCGAGGTGGCTGTCCGGCCAGCCTGGCCAGCCCTCGTTGAAGACGGCTCGCCGGACCGATCTTCTGGCCTGGCTCTCCGCCGCCCTGGCGGAGGGCATAAAAGCCAGCACCGCCGCGCGCCGGCTGTCCGGCATTCGTCGGTTCTACCGGTTTTTGCTGCGCGAAGGCGTATTGACCGAAGATCCTACATTGCGCATCGACAGTCCCCATTTGCCCCGCCGGCTGCCAGACACGTTGACCGAAGCCGATGTGGAAGCCTTGCTGGCAGAGCCCGACCCGGCTGTTCCACTTGAGTTGCGGGACAAGGCGATGCTTGAGATTCTTTACGGCTGTGGACTCCGGGTGTCGGAGCTGACCGGATTGGCGGTGGATCAGGTCAATCTTCGCCAGGGCGTGGTGCGTATCCAGGGCAAGGGCGGCAAGGAGCGGCTGGTGCCGCTGGGGGAAGAGGCCATGGACTGGCTAATCGATTACATGAGACAGGCCCGGGCGGAACTCCTGCGCGGCCGTCCGGGCGATGCTCTGTTTCCCGGTAATCGCGGCACGGCAATGACCCGCCAGGCCTTCTGGTACCGTGTTCGCCACTACGCCGGCCGTGCGGGGATTCACAAACACCTTTCCCCGCACACGCTGCGCCACGCCTTTGCCACGCACCTGCTCAATCATGGCGCGGATTTGCGAGTGGTGCAGATGCTGCTTGGCCACTCGGACCTGTCCACCACGCAGATTTATACCCATGTGGCACGGCAACGCCTGCAGGAACTGCACAAGGCGCATCATCCGCGCGGCTGACCACCCGATGCCGGTGCCAAAGTGAACTTTACCGGCTGCCGGGTGTCGCATGTGAACGTTGTTGGCAGATGCCGGGTCTTTTACCGAACAGAAGGGAAAAACATGAAATCCAGAGCAATCCTAGTCATGGCCGGTCTGGTCCTGTCTTCGGCTTTGTCCATGCCGGTCGCCAGTGGTGAAAAAGAAGACGCCATCGCCAGCAAGCTGGCAGATGCCGTACCCGGCCTGAAGGTGACTTCCGTGCAGCCCTCGGAGGCGCCCGGACTCTACCGGGTGCAGGCCACCAACGGCCAGACGGTCTATGCCACCGAGAATGGCCGTTACCTGCTGACGGGCGACATGCTGGAGATCACTGATAACGGCATTGCCAATGTCAGCGAACGTGAGCGTGCCGGCCAGCGTCGTGAGGCCATGGCCGCGTACAGCGACGGTGGCGTGATCAGCTATCCCGCAAGCGGCGAGGAAAAGGCGGTCATCGATGTGTTTACCGATATCGACTGTCCCTACTGTCGCAAGCTTCATGACGAAGTTCCCCAGTTGAACGATTATGGCATTACCGTGAATTATTACGCCTTTCCCCGTTCCGGGCCGGATACGCCTTCCTGGGAAAAATATGAGTCGGTGTGGTGCGCGGATGATCAGCAGGCCGCCATGGATGCTGCCAAGGGAGGTCGCTCTGTTGACAGTAAAACCTGCGAGAATCCGGTTGAGGCCCAGTATCGGCTGGGTTCGGAAGTGGGGGTGACCGGCACACCGGCCATCGTGCTGGAGGATGGCAACATGGTGCGCGGTTACGTTCCGGCCAACAATCTGGCCGAAGGTCTGGGCCTGCTTTAACAACGTGGTTTGCTGACAGCGATTCGTGTCGGTTTCGGGGCTTATTCCGGGGGCTCTGAACCGGTATACTGTGGCTTTTAAAATTGCAATCCATCAGCACCCCATCGGGATCAGAGGTGAGAGCTTGAAAGACGTTAATGTCGGAATTTGCGGACTGGGAACCGTTGGCGGCGGTACATTCAATGTCCTGACTCGCAACGCAGCGCTTATTGCGGGCCGGGCCGGCTGCAATATCCGGATTACCCGGGTAGCCAGTCGTCGTAGTCGTGATGACCTTGCACTGGGCAGCATTCCGTTCAGTACCGACATTTTCGATGTGGTAAATGACCCCGATATCGACATCGTGGTGGAGCTGATTGGCGGCTACGAGGCCGCCAAGGAACTGGTTCTGGCTGCCATTGCCAATGGCAAGCATGTGGTGACCGCCAACAAGGCGCTGATTGCCGTACATGGCAACGAGATTTTCGACGCGGCCGAGAAGGCCGGTGTGGTGGTTGCCTATGAGGCCGGTGTCGCCGGTGGCATTCCGGTGATCAAGGCCGTGCGTGAAGGCCTGGCCGCCAACCGCATCGACACCATCGCCGGCATCATCAATGGCACCGGTAACTACATCCTGACCGAAATGCGTGCCGGTCGTGACTTCGCCGAAGTACTCAAAGAAGCCCAGGACCTGGGTTACGCCGAAGCCGATCCGACCTTTGACGTTGAAGGCATTGACGCCGCCCACAAGCTGACGATTCTGGCCTCTTCGGGCCTCGGTGTCCCGTTGCAGTTCGAGAAAGCCTACACCGAAGGCATTTCCTCGCTGACCCCCTACGACATCGCCCACGCCGAGTTGCTGGGCTACCGGGTCAAACACCTTGGTATTGCCCGCCGCCGTGAGGATGGCATTGAGCTGCGTGTTCACCCGACCCTGGTGCCCAGGAGCCACCTGATTGCCCAGGTGGATGGCGTTCTGAACGCGGTTATGGTCGACGGCGACGCGGTCGGCCAGACCATGTATTACGGCCCCGGGGCCGGTGATGAAGCCACTGCCTCTGCGGTAATTGCCGATATTGTCGATGTCGCACGCTCGGTGGCAGCCGGCAGCAAACAGCGTGTGCCATACCTGGGCTTCAGCCCGGAGGCGCTGGAAGATCTGCCGGTGCTGCCGATGGAAGATATCCAGTCCGCCTACTACCTGCGCATCCAGGCGCTGGATCGCCCGGGTGTACTGGCCAAGATTGCGGCTATTCTCAGCGAGCATGGCATCAACATTGAGTCGATCATGCAGAAGGAATCCGAATTCAAGGATGGCCGCATTCCGGTGATCATCCTCACCCACACGGTGCAGGAACGCCAGATGAACCTGGCCATCGAGGAAATGGAAGCCCTGGCCGACATCGCCGACAAAGTTATTCGCATCCGCGCTGAAAACTTCAATTAACAGGTACGCACGTGAGATACATCAGTACACGGGGCCAGGCCCCCAGTTTGGGTTTTGAAGACGTTCTGCTGACCGGCCTGGCCAGCGATGGCGGGCTGTACGTGCCCGAATCCCTGCCGCATTTCAGCCTGGAAGAAATCCGCAGCTGGCGCGGGCTGTCCTACGCCGATCTGGCGTTTAACGTGATGTACCCGTTCGTGGAAGAGGCTATTCCCGAAGATGATTTCCGGGAAATGCTGAAAGACACCTACGGCGTGTTCGCCCACAAGGCGGTGGCCCCGCTGGTGCAGCTGGACACCAATGAATGGGTGATGGAGCTGTTCCGTGGCCCCACGCTGGCGTTCAAGGATTTCGCCCTGCAACTGCTCGGCCGCCTGCTGGACTACGTGCTGGAAAAGCGTAAGCAGCACGTGGTGATCATGGGCGCCACCTCCGGCGATACCGGTTCGGCCGCCATCGAGGGCTGCCGCCGGTGCGAGCACGTGGACATCTTTATCCTGCACCCGTACCAGCGCGTCTCGGAAGTGCAGCGCCGGCAGATGACCACCGTGGCCGGTGACAACATTCACAACATCGCCGTGAAGGGCAACTTCGACGACTGCCAGCGCATGGTCAAGGAAAGCTTTGGCGACCAGAGCTTCCTGGGTGGCAAGACCCAACTGGCGGCGGTGAACTCCATCAACTGGGCCCGGATCATGGCCCAGATCGTGTACTACTTCCAGGCGTCCCTGTCGCTGGGCGGACCGGACCGGAGTATGGCGTTCTCCGTGCCCACCGGTAACTTCGGCGACATCTTTGCCGGTTACCTGGCCAAAAAGATGGGCCTGCCCATCAGCCAGCTGGTGATCGCCACCAACAAGAATGACATCCTGCACCGGTTCATGAGCGGCAACAAGTACGAGCAGCACCAGCTCGAACACACCCTGTCGCCGAGCATGGACATCATGGTGTCCAGCAACTTCGAACGCCTGCTGTTCGACCTGCACGGTCGCGACGGGGCAGCGGTTAAAGAGCTGCTGGAAAACGCCAGCAAGGGACCGGTGAGCATCGCCGACTACCGCTGGAAGAGCGCCCGCAAACTGTTCGACAGTGACGCCGTGGACGACAAGGGTACCTGCGATACCATCCGAGAAGTGTTCGACCAGAACGAATACCTGCTCGATCCGCACACCGCCATTGGCGTGCGTGCCGCCCGCAACTGCCGCCGTGACGCCTCCGTGCCCATGATCACCCTGGGCACCGCCCATCCGGCCAAGTTCCCGGACGCGGTGGCCGAATCCGGCGTGAGCGTGAAGCCCGAGCTGCCCGTGCACATGGCCGATCTGTTCGAGCGCGAAGAGCGTTATACCGTTCTGGATAACAACCTCTCCGAAGTGCAGGGCTTCATCTCAAAGCACTGGAAGAACGCCTGACGGCATGACTCCAAAAAAGATCCTGCGTCGCCCCCGGCCGCCTGAGCAGGCCGGCTGGGGGCAAAACCTGCCTCCCATCCTTCGCCGCCTGTACGCCGCCCGTGGTGTGCAGTCGGACGAACAGCTGCAATACACCCTGAAATACCTGGCCTCGCCCATGGAGCTGCGTGGTATCGATCGCGCCGTGGAACTGCTGGCCAACGCCATCGCTGAAAAACAACGGGTGATGGTGCTGGGCGATTTCGACGCCGATGGCGCCACCAGCACCGCCGTGGCCATGCTGGGGCTGTCCATGCTGGGCATTGAGGCCATCGACTTCCGCGTGCCCAGCCGCTTTGCCGATGGCTATGGCCTGACGCCGGGCATCATCCACCGGTTGCGGGAAGAGGGCGAGCTGCCGGACCTGCTGGTGACCGTCGACAACGGCATCTCGGCCATCGAAGGGGTGCGAGTGGCCCGTGAACTGGGCGTGAAAGTGGTCATCACCGACCACCACCTGGCGGGCGACGAGCTGCCGGACGCCGACGCCATCGTGAACCCCAACCAGCCCGGCTGCCCGTTTCTGAGCAAGAACGCCGCCGGGGTGGGTGTGATGTTCTACGTACTCACCGCCCTGCGCAAATACCTGCGGGATCACAACCGGCTGCCTTCGCCCGAACCCAACCTGGGCAATCTGCTGGATCTGGTGGCCCTGGGCACCGTGGCCGACGTGGTGCCGCTGGACCACAACAACCGCATCTTCGTGGAGCAGGGCATCCGCCGCATTCGCAAGGGCGAAGCCCGACCCGGTATCCTGGCCCTGCTGGAAGTGGCTGGCCGTGACTACACCGAAATCAGTGCCACCGACCTGGGCTTTGTGGTGGGCCCACGCCTGAACGCCGCCGGCCGGCTGGATGACATGAGCATCGGCATCGCCTGCCTGCTGGCCGACAGCCGCGACGAAGCCCAGCGCCTGGCCCGGGAGCTGGACAACTTCAACCGCGAACGGCGCAGCATCGAGAAAGAAATGAAAACCCAGGCCCAGGACCTGCTGGCCTCCATGTCCCTGGACCTCGACGGCCTGCCCTGGGGCCTGGCCCTGTTCGACGACGACTGGCACCAGGGCGTGATCGGCATTCTGGCAGCAAGAATCCGCGAACAGACCCACCGGCCCACCATCGCCTTCGCCCCGGACGACGACGGCGAACACCTCAAAGGCTCCGCCCGCTCCATCCCCGGACTGCACATCCGCGATGCCCTGGCCGTGGTGGACGCCAAAAACCCCGGCCTGATGAAAAAATACGGAGGCCACGCCATGGCAGCCGGCATGACCATCGCCCGGACGGACCTCGAGCGTTTCAGCAACGCCTTCGACCAGGCCGTGCGTAACACCTTGCAACCGGAAGACTTGGAAGCCGCCATCACCACCGACGGCCCCCTGGCCCCGGAAGAACTCAACCTCGACACCGCCTACCTGCTCAAACGCGCCGGCCCCTGGGGGCAGCACTTCCCCGAGCCGGTGTTCGATGGTAACTTCCGCGTGGTCAGCCAGCGCATCGTCGGCGAAAACCACCTGAAATTGGTGCTCCAACCGTTTGAGGGCGGCGGCATCATCGACGGCATCGCCTTCAACACCGGGCCGGAAGTGCCGGACTTTACCCGCAGTGGGGCGCGGGTGGTGTACAAGCCGGATGCGAATACCTTTCGTGGGCGGACCAACCTGCAATTGCTGGTGGATTATCTGGAGCCGCTGGACTGATTTTTTTTGGCCACGAAATCCGCGAAAGAACACGAAATAGAAAGAAAAGATAAAGACGGTTTTTGCCACGGAAGACACGGAATAACACGGAAAATAAAGATGAAAGGCCACGGACAATGACGGGCTAAATGCAGAAGCGTTTTGCACCATGGTCCGGGCACCGGGTGAGGGTAGTACTTTCCGGGAGTATCGAAAACAGGGATGTTTTCGTTAAGCGTACAGGGATGTATTCACAGCGTCTCCCGGAAAGTACTACCCTCGCTCGGTGCTTTCACCCAAGTAGAGACAGCTGATTTAACCGCCAAATTCCGGTAGAATCCGCCCCCTGATTTCATCGCATCATTTCCCAACGCGAGAAGAGATTCCATGGAAGTTAATCCCATAGTGACGAAGATTAAAGAACTTCGCGAGCGCACCGAAGCGCTGAGGGGGTATCTTTGACTACGATCGCCGTAGTGAAAGACTGACCGAAGTCGAACGCGAGCTCGAACAGCCCACCGTCTGGGACAACCCCGACCGGGCCCAGGCGCTGGGCAAAGAACGCTCCGATCTTGATTTGATCGTTCGCACCATCGACAACCTCACTAACGGCCTGAGCGACGCCGAAAGCCTGCTCGACATGGCCGTGGAGGAAGAGGACGAAGGCACCGTCGAAGACATCGAAGGCGACCTGGCCGCGATGGACAAAGAGCTGGAAAAACTCGAATTCCGCCGCATGTTCTCCGGCGAAATGGACGCCAACAACGCCTACCTGGACATCCAGGCCGGCTCCGGTGGCACCGAAGCCCAGGACTGGGCGAACATGCTGCTGCGCATGTACCTGCGCTGGGCCGAACGTCGTGGCTTCAAGGCCGAGATCGTCGAATTGCAGGAAGGGGAAGTGGCCGGCATCAAGAGTGCCACCATCCACATCCAGGGCGAATATGCCTATGGCTGGCTGCGTACCGAAACCGGCGTGCATCGCCTTGTGCGTAAATCGCCGTTCGACTCCGGCAACCGCAGGCACACCTCGTTCTCTTCCGTGTTCGTATCACCAGAAGTGGACGACAGCTTCGAAATCGAGATCAACCCGGCCGACCTGCGGGTGGATGTGTACCGTGCCTCCGGCGCCGGTGGTCAGCACGTTAACCGGACCGAATCCGCCGTGCGACTGACCCACAACCCGACCGGCATCGTCGTGGCCTGTCAGGCTGGCCGAAGCCAGCACCAGAACAAAGACCAGGCCATGAAACAGCTGAAAGCCAAGCTGTTCGAGCGCGAGATGCAGGAACGCAACGCCGAGAAACAGAAACAGGAAGACGCTAAATCCGACATCGGCTGGGGCAGCCAGATCCGCTCCTACGTGCTGGATGACAGCCGCATCAAGGATCTGCGCACCAAGGTCGAGACCAGCAACACCCAGACAGTGTTGGATGGTGACATCGACAAGTTTATTGAAGCCAGTCTGAAGATGGCGCTGTAAGCGGCGCCATTCAACCATCACGGACAACCCCGACTTCTTTAGTGAGCCAACATGACTGAACAGACCCAGAACGCCGCACAGCACGAGGACAACAAGCTGATTGCCGAGCGCCGCGCCAAACTGGCCGCCATGCGTGAGCAGGGCAATTCGTTCCCGAACGACTTCCGCCGGGATGCCACCGCTGCCGAGCTGCAGGAAAAATACGGTGATAAATCGAAGGAAGAGCTGGCGGAAATGGGCATCCAGGTGGCCATTGCCGGTCGCATGATGCTCGACCGCAAGGCGTTCAAGGTGGTTCAGGACATGACCGGCCGCATCCAGATTTACGCCTCCAAGGACGTCCAGAAAGACACCAAGCACTGGGACCTGGGCGACATTGTGGGCGTACGGGGCACCCTGTCCAAGTCTGGCAAGGGCGATCTGTATGTGACCATGGACGAATACGTGCTGCTCACCAAGTCCCTGCGCCCGCTGCCCGAGAAACACAAGGGCCTGACCGACACCGAGGCGCGCTATCGCCACCGGTACGTCGACCTGATGATGAACGAGGACAGCCGTCGGGTGTTCTACGCCCGTTCCAAGATCATCAACGTGATGCGTCAGTACTTCACCGAGCGGGATTACATGGAAGTGGAAACCCCCATGCTGCAGGTGATCCCGGGCGGCGCCACCGCGCGTCCGTTCATCACCCATCACAACGCGCTGGGCATCGACATGTACCTGCGTATCGCGCCCGAGCTGTTCCTCAAGCGCCTGGTGGTGGGCGGCTTTGAGCGGGTGTTCGAGATCAACCGCAACTTCCGTAACGAGGGGTTGTCCACCCGCCACAACCCCGAGTTCACCATGGTGGAGTTCTACCAGGCGTTTGCCGACTACAACGACCTGATGGACCTGACCGAGGACATGCTGCGCACGATCACCGAGCAGGTGCTGGGCACCACCACGGTGACCAACACCAGGGTACTGAAAGACGGCACCGAAGAAACCGTGGAATACGATTTCGGCAAGCCGTTCGAACGCCTGACGGTGGTGGACGCCATCCTGCGCCACAACCCGGAAGTCACCCGCGAACAGCTGGCGTACAAAGCCCAGGCGACCGAGCTGGCGAAGCAGCTGGGCATCCAGGTGAAGGGCATCTGGGGACTGGGCAAGATTCAGGTGGAAATCTTCGAGGAGACCGCCGAACATCGCCTGATGCAGCCCACCTTCATTACCGATTACCCGAAGGAAGTGTCGCCGCTGGCGCGCTGTAAAGACAGCGATCCGTTTGTCACCGAACGTTTCGAGCTGTTCGTCGGCGGCCGCGAAATCGCCAACGGCTTCTCGGAGCTGAACGACGCCGAAGACCAGGCCGAGCGGTTCCGCGCCCAGGTGGCCGAGAAGGACGCCGGCGATGACGAGGCCATGTTCTACGACGAAGACTACGTGATGGCGCTGGAATACGGCCTGCCGCCGACCGCTGGCGAAGGCATCGGCATTGACCGTCTGGCCATGCTGCTGACCGATTCCCCGTCCATCCGTGACGTGATCCTGTTCCCGGCCATGCGCCCGGAGCACAAGCCCGATCAGGGCGCCTCCCAGGAGTAAGTCAGTCGATCCGGGGCCTGTTGGCCCCGTTTTTTTGTCAGGAGCGTCGTTTATGGCACCCGTTGATATTCTCGCCAATCAGTTGAAGCCGGGCACTGGCTGGGATGAGTATCTGGCCGGAGAATTCCGGCAATCGTATATGCACCAGCTGGCGCAGTTCCTCGCCAACGAGGAAGCCGCCGGAAAAGTCCTGTTCCCGCCCAGCCAGCTGTGCTTCAACGCCCTGAACAGCACGCCGCTGGACGATGTCTCCGTGGTGATCCTCGGCCAGGATCCCTATCACGGCCCCGGCCAGGCCCATGGTCTGTGCTTTTCCGTGCGTCCGGACGTACCGCCGCCACCCTCGCTGGTGAATATCTTCAAGGAAATCGAGAGCGACCTGGGGCTTGCCCCGCCGGATCACGGTTGCCTGCAGCCCTGGGCGGAGCAGGGTGTGCTGTTGCTCAACAGTGTGTTGACGGTGGAGCAGGGCAATGCGGGCGCCCACCAGAACAGGGGTTGGGAAAACTTTACTGACCAGGTGATTGCGACAATTAACCGGGAAAGGGAAAACGTGGTGTTTCTGCTCTGGGGTGGGTATGCCCGCAAGAAGGGTAAGCACATTGATCGTCAGAGGCATCTGGTACTCGAGGGCCCGCACCCCTCACCGCTGAGCGCCTATCGTGGATTTTTCGGGTGCCGGCATTTCTCCCGGGCGAATGCATTCCTGCAGGAGCGTGGGCAACGCCCGGTGAACTGGGCGTTGCCATCAAAGGCTGAACTGCTGGCGCGCTATACCCGGAAGTGACCTGTCCCTTCCGGGAGCTGACCAGCGAGCCGCCGGCGGGGGGTAGCTCTACTTCAGCAGCGCCATGGCCGCTTCCATCTGGGCGTTGAGGTCTTCCTCTTCGCTCATGTCCGTTTCCGGATCCAGACCCAGGCGCTGGAAGGCAGAGACTTTGCTGAGGTCCATCTCGTTCCACGGGTGGTCGGTGCCGGAAATAATCTGCAGGTTGGCGATCATGACCAGGTCGGCGTAATCGGCGCTGGGCACTTCCCGGGCGAAGTTGGCGTATTCCATCGGCACATTCTGGAGCTCTTTCGGGAAGTCCCATTTCTTCAGAATCAGGGTGCCGATTTTCGGGTGTAGCTCGTCGATCACCTTGTCCAGCATGATGCTGCTGATCTGCAGATCCTGGTCTTCCACGTAGCGCAGAATGGGCAGAACGCCAATCAGGTGCACCAGGCCGGCCAGGGTTGCCTGGTCGGCCTTCAGGCCGGTGTAGTGTTGGGCCAGTACGTGGCAGATGCCGGCCACTTCAGTGCTGACCTGCCAGGTATGGCGCAGACGCCGGTCGATCATGTCGGAGGTGGCCTGGAACATCTGCTCCATGGCCAGGCCCATGGCCAGGTTGCTGGTGTAAGCCATGCCCAGCCGGCTGACCGCCATGTTCAGGTTTTCGATGCTGCGGGTGCCACGGAACAGCGGGCTGTTGCATACGCGGATGATCCGGGCAGACAGGGCCGTGTCGTTACTGATCACCTTGACCAGATCGGCAATGGCGGAGTCTTCGGCTTCGGCAATTTCGCGGACTTTCAGGGCCACTTCCGGCAGGGTTGGCAGCACCAGCTTGTCGTTGTCGATGGCCTGGGTCAGGTCCGACTTAATGGTTTCAATAATGTTTGCCATGATCTATTACATTCCGCTTGTCTGGAGGGCGTCCGGGCGGAAGCCCTCTGAAATGGCTATCTACTTTATTTTATAGCAAATTTCAGAAGTTTGTGCTGCTCAATCAGGTGTTTTCCGGCTCCGGCGTGTCGCGTTCGGGTACCGGGTAGGGCAGATCAACCACCGTCAATGTTGCCGATTCGTCCTCTGCCAGTTGCAGGGGCTTGTTGGCGGCGTCGTGGCGCAGCACGGCCAGCAGGGTGCCCTGAGTGGCTCCGGTCATGACGGCGTTGACCACATCGCCAATGGCTTTGCCGTCCGCCATCAGTTTGCTGCCCGGTGCCGGCGCCGTGTCGGTGCCGGCGAAATCCAGCCGGAACAGACTTTTCTTCAGTTGTCCGAGAAAATGCATGCGGGCAATCACTTCCTGGCCGGTGTAGCAGCCCTTTTTGAAGTGGATGCCCTGCAGGTGTTGCAGGTTCAGCATCTGTGGCACATAGGCTTCCGTTGTGGCCCCTGTCAGCCAGGGCACGCCGGCGGCAATGCTGGCGGCCTGCCATTGCTCGGCGGTGAGTTCCGGCAGCTCCGCCAGGCCGGCCGGTTTGTCACCGGTTTGCCAGAACTCAAAGCGGGGGTTCCCGCCTGGAAGATCCTCCACGCGCACGAGAAAACCCTGGTCAGTCCTGGTCACCTGGCCGGGAGCTTCGAGCGAGCGGGCCGGTTCACCGGCCACCGCAATGGCCGCCTGTTCGCCAATCAGCCCCAGAATACGGGCCTGTGGCTGAGCCTCCATGGTCGTGCCCCGGAACAGCATCAGATATTTCTTAAGTTGGCCGAGAGCGGCGTCGGCCAGCTCATCCTCAACATCCATCAGCAGGTCGTCACCGTCACGGACAAAACGGGTCAGCAGATAAGCCCGACCTTTTGGCGTGCAGGCGGCAGCCCGCAACGACTGTTCGGAGGTGATTTCGTCGACATTCTGGCTGAACTGGCCCTGTACAAATTTGTCCGTGCCCGCGCCGCTGATGCGCACGACACGTTTTTCGGCAAGGGGAAGGTAACCGGCCAGATTTTCCGGGGCCCGGTCGTGATTGTTGATGCTCATGGTGTTCTCCGGTCAGGTTCGGTGAACGTCAGCGCGGGTTGCGGTGTTGGCCGGCTCTCAGCCACATTCTCAGGCGGCGGCAGTCATTCGCTGGCGCATTGGCCGGCAGCATACCCGGTTTGCTGATAATCAGGGTAGACAGTTTACCGAAGGTGGTGCCGGGTACCCTGAATTTCAAGGCCATCAGGGACGGGCCCAGGCTGCTGGCGGAGTCCACGGCGACCGGCAGTTCGGTGCCATCGGCGAGCACGCAGTGAAGTCCCCGGTTGTCGGTTTTCAGTGCGGTGACACTGCGCGGGCCCTGTAACAGGCCGTGGCGCCGGTAGGCTTGCCAGCCGCCCCAGGCCAGCACGGGCAGTGCCCATAACAGGGCTGATGCCGCTGATAGGCCGGCTGTCATGGCAAACATGGCCAGCAGCGCCCAGGGCAGGGCGCCGAGCAGGCCGGCCGTGGCCGAGGGAGTCAGAGCCAGTTCAAGCTGGCTGGACACGCTGGAGGATGATGTCGACGATGCGTTGCAGGTCCGGGTCTTCCGGCCGACTTTGTTGCATGAACCAGCCGAACATATCCGCGTCCTCGCAGTTGATCAGCTTCTGATAACGGGCCTGATCGGCCGGGTCCAGGTCCCGGTAGGCTTCTTCCAGGAACGGAATCAACAGGTTGTCCAGTTCCAGCATGCCCCGGCGGCTGTGCCACCACAGGCGGTGGAATTCGGTGTTGGCGTTGGTGTCAGTGGTTTCGGACATAATGGCTTCCGTTTTCAGGCTCAATGGCGCCCCGTTACGGGGACAGGGTTCGATAGGTGGTCGGCACCAGTACGGTGTCCTTGCTGTCATGGTTCAGGCCCGGGTAATCCAGGGTGTAGTGCAACCCCCGGCTTTCCTTGCGTTGCAGGGCGGAGCATATGATCAGATCAGATACCGTGACCAGGTTACGCAGCTCGATCAGGTCATTGCTGACCCGGTAGTTGCTGTAGAACTCGTTGATCTCGCTGTGCAGCAGATCAACCCGGTGTTTGGCCCGCTGCAGCCGTTTGGTGGTGCGTACAATCCCGACATAATCCCACATGAAGTGGCGCAGTTCATCCCAGTTGTGTGAGATGACAACATCTTCGTCGCTGTCCCTGACCTGGCTTTCGTCCCAGTCCGGGGCCTCGGGCGGGGCCGGAATATCGGCTTCCCGGCGGGTGATGTCGGCCGCCGCAGCTCTGCCATACACCAGGCATTCGAGCAGGGAGTTGCTGGCCATGCGGTTGGCCCCGTGCAGCCCGGTGAAAGCCGCTTCACCCACCACGTACAACTGGTTCACATCGGTGCGGGCGCGCTCGTCACTGATAATGCCGCCGCAGGTGTAATGGGCGGCTGGCACCACCGGGATCGGGTCTTTGGTGATATCAATGCCGAAACCCAGGCACTTCTCGTAGATGGTCGGGAAGTGGTGCTTTACAAAATCCGCCGGTTTGTGGCTGATGTCCAGATACAGGTTGTCGGCCCCCAGGCGCTTCATTTCGTGGTCGATGGCGCGGGCGACGATATCCCTGGGGGCCAGCTCGGCCCGGGGATCAAAGCGGTCCATGAAGCGGCTGCCATCGGGCAGTTTGAGTACACCCCCTTCTCCACGCACCGCCTCGGTAATCAGGAAAGATTTGGCGTGCGGGTGGTACAGACAGGTGGGATGGAACTGGTTGAACTCCATGTTGGCCACCCTGCAACCGGCCCGCCAGGCCATGGCTATGCCGTCACCGGAAGCGCCATCGGGGTTGGTTGTATAGCGGTAGGCCTTGGACGCCCCGCCGGTGGCCACCACCGTGAAGCGTGCCCGGTAAAGCTCTACGTGGTTGTCTTCCAGATTCAGTACGTAGGCACCCACACACCGGTTGCCGGGCAGCGACAGCTTGCGGTTGGTGATCAGATCCACCGCCACACGGCCGGATTTCAGCTCAATGTTGGGTCTGGCCTCGGCCTGGCTGGCCAGTGTGGTGGATACGGCCCGGCCAGTGGCGTCTGCGGAATGGATGATGCGCCGGTGGCTATGGCCGCCCTCGCGGGTAAGGTGGTAATGTTGCTGGTCTTCCTCCCGGGTGAAGTCCACCCCGGAATCGATCAGCCAGTCAATGCTTTCCTTGCCGTGTTCCACGGTAAAACGCACGGCATCTTCATGGCACAGACCGCCGCCGGCTTTCAGGGTGTCCTGAATGTGGTCTTCCACCGAATCGGTGGCGTCCATCACGGCAGCAATGCCGCCCTGGGCCCAGAGTGTGGCGCCGGAGCTGATATCGGCCTTGCTGACCACGCACACGCGCAAGTGTTCGGGCAGATTGAGGGCCACCGTCAGGCCGGCGGCGCCGCTGCCGATGATCAGGACATCGTATTCGTAGGATTGTGGCATTGGGTCGTTATCGCGGGCCATAATGTGAGCCTGTATTGAACTAAACTTTGCGCCCGCTGTCTATTTGGCCTGACGGTTGTTGCCGGACAGTGTGGTCCGGCCAGGAACCTGGATTCAGGAACGATTACCGGAAGACAGCGATGGCGCAGGCGAATTCGAGCAAAAAAGGGCCGGTTACGGCCACAACTCCGGGACACCGTGTTGCTTCGTCCATGACTCCTGACAACAACCGCCATTCGGGTGAGCAGACTGACAGCCAGACCGACTTGCAGCTGGTGCGCAAAATACGCAACGGTGACCGGGCGGCGTTTGATCTGCTGGTGGTGAAATATCAATCCCGTGTGGCGTCCATTATCAGCCGGTACGTGTATGACCCGCAGGAGGTCATGGACCTGACCCAGGATACCTTCGTCAAGGCATATCGGGCGATCGAGCGTTTCCGGGGTGACAGCGCCTTCTATACCTGGCTTTACCGGATTGCCGTCAACACCGCCAAGAATTATCTGGAAGCCCGCGGGCGTCGGCCCCAGGGGTCGGCGGACGCCGCCGATGCCGAGAATTTCGATGATGGCGGGCGTTTGCGGGATGTGGCATCGCCGGAAAAGCTGTTGCAGCGGGAACAACTGCAAAAGGCCCTGAATACCGCCATTGCCGGCTTGCCGGAAGAATTACGCTCGGCCTTTCTGTTGCGGGAATACGACGGCCTGAGCTACGAGGACATTGCCAGGATTCTGGAGTGTCCGATAGGCACGGTCCGGTCCCGGATTTTCCGGGCCCGTGACGCGGTGGCCCGGCACCTCGGGCCACTGCTCAATCATTCATCGACGTAAGTGAGGTTGCATCCGATGGACGAGCGTCTCAGAGAAACCCTGTCCGCCATGATGGACGACGAAGCCGACGAGCTGTCGGTGCGTCGGCTGCTGTCTCATGGTGACCAGGAAGACGTCCGTGGCCAGTGGCAGCGCTGGCAGCAGATTCGCGACCTGATGCACGAGAATCATGGGCCCGTTGCCGGTGCGGATGTCGCATCCCGGGTGCGGGCGCAACTCGACGGCCGGGAAGTGCCGTCGGTACCTGCGGCGGTATCGCCAACCTCTCGTCGCTGGCACTGGCCGGTCGCTGCGATGGTCGCCCTGGCGCTGGTGATAGGCTTTGGTGCCGGCACCGGCTGGCAGGGTGGCGAGCCCGCGGCCGGTGCTGAAGGCCTGGCGGCCGGCTCCAGTGAGCCGGCGCCGGCACAGGTACTGCCGAGCGCCATTCAGGAGGTGACCCTGCAGGGCCTGGATGAAGAACAGCGTCGACAGATGCGCCAGTACATGCTCGAGCATGCCCAGCATAACAGCGTGGGTGCCGGCCGGGGTTCGGTGGGCTACGCTCGCATGGTCAGCGCGAACAGTGGTTATTAAATGGCCGGGGTTACTGCTGTGGTTCCGAGTGTGAATCATCCGGCTGCCGGAAAACGGCTGTGTGTGGCTTTGCTGATGATGGCGCTGGCAGTGCTGATTCCGTTTTCGGCCCAGGCCCGAGACGATGGCCAGCCGGACGGGACCGTAAAGAGTGCCGGTGAATGGCTGGAGAAGCTTGGCCCCGCCCTGAACATGACCTCCTATCGTGGCGTATTTGTGTACGCCCGGGGCGATCAGGTGCATTCGATGCGTATTGCCCATCGCTATCGGGACGGCCAGGTGGAGGAGCGTCTGGTGCTGCAGGATGGGGGTAGCGGCGAGATCGTCCGCAAGGGCATGGACGTGGTGTGCGTCCTGCCCGACCAGGGTCGCATCCGGCTCGACGATGTTATTCCCTCCGGCCCCTTCGCCGAGGCTTTCTCGGCGCAGCTGGCTCCCATGGTGCAGTGGTATACCCCGGAACTTCTGGGGGAAGACCGGGTGGCCGGTTACGACGCCGTGAAAATTGCCCTGCGGGCCAAAGATGAACACCGTCACAGCCACCGTTTGTGGCTGGAGAAAAACACCGGTCTGCTGGTGAAAAGTCATGTTCGCGCGCCGGATGGCGAAGTGCTGGAGCAGTTCCAGTTCACCAGTCTGGAGATAGCGGACAATCTTCCGGACGAAGAGTTTGAAATCCAGACCCGGGGGCGGGAGATTGCCCGCACCCTGGGGGCTCCGCGCAGTGCCGAATCCCCGGCCAATCGCACCAGTGGCTGGACCCTGGACTGGCGGCCGGACGGCTTTGTGCCCGCGGCGGCGCCCCGTTCCGGGCGTGGCCAGGTGGTGGCGTTCTCTGACGGGTTGGCGGCGTTCTCGGTATTCGTCGAGCCGGTCGGCAACCTGAAAATGCCCACCGGCGCCTCGCGGATTGGCGCAACCACCATTTACATGCGCCAGATTGATGTGCAGAACCGGCCGTTCCTGATTGCCGTGGTGGGCGAGATTCCCCCACAGACGGCCCGCCAGCTGGCCGATTCTGTGGTGATTGACGATGCACGGGCCGTGGAGTTGTCGGGCCATGATCACTGAAACCGGAAAAGTCGTGGCCATCGATGGTGGCTATGCCTGGGTACAGACCATCCGCACCAGCGCCTGCCAGAGCTGCTCGGCCCGCTCCGGTTGTGGCCAGCGGGCTCTGGCTTCGGTGACCGGTGGGCGGGCCAATCGGGTCAGGGTAAGCAACTCCGCCGGCGCCCGGGTCGGTGATGACGTGGTACTGGGCATTGACGAACAGGCCCTGTTGCGGGCTTCGCTATGGGTTTATGGTGTGCCGTTGCTTGCGCTGGTGGTTGGCTGTATTGCCGGTTTTCGCGGGTTTGGTGGTTCTGAGTTGTCGGCGGTAGCCGGCGCGGTGGTGGGCCTGGCAGGCGGGTTCTGGCTGGTGCGCCGTTGGCAGGCCGGCAATGCCGGGGCCTTCGAGCCTCGCATGTTGCGTGTTCAGCGCATCGGGACGGTGCCAGGGCTTTGATACCTACGGTTTTTTAAGTTGAAAAGTCGTACTTTGCCCTCAGAATGTAGGCTGGTCACGAATCAAACCAGGGGTTGATTATGTCGCGTGTAAAAACGAATGTCATGCTGATGCTGGCGGCTCTGGTAGCCGCGTTCTGGAGCCAGGTGGCGGCGGCCCAACTGCCGGATTTCACCGATCTTGTGGAAGAGAATTCCAGTGCGGTGGTGAATATCAGCACCACCACCGAACCACAGAACCGCAGTTCCGGTTTCCATGGTTCTCCGTTTGATGAGCGCCAGCTTGAACAGTTGCCCCCGTTTTTGCAGGAATTTTTCCGTGGCCCCCAGTCTCCCTTTGGTGACTCCCCCCATTCCCGTCAGCAGCCCCGCCGTTCCATGGGCTCCGGCTTCATTGTCTCGGCCGACGGCTATGTGCTGACCAACAACCATGTGGTTGAAGGTGCCGATGAGGTGATGGTGCGCCTGAGTGACCGCCGGGAATTCAGTGCCACCATCGTTGGCACCGACCCCCGTTCGGACATGGCCGTGTTGAAAATCGAGAATGGCGATGATCTGCCGGTGGTGCGCATTGGCCGCTCCCGCGACCTGGAGGTGGGCGAATGGGTATTTGCCATCGGCTCTCCCTTCGGCTTCGATTACACCGTGACCGCCGGCATTGTCAGCGCACTTGGCCGCTCACTGCCGTCGGAAAACTATGTACCCTTCATCCAGACCGATGTGGCCATCAATCCGGGCAACTCCGGCGGCCCGCTGTTCAACCTCGACGGCGAAGTGGTGGGTATCAACTCCCAGATTTACACCCGCTCAGGTGGTTTCATGGGGGTCTCGTTCGCCATCCCCATTGATGACGCCATGAATGTGTTCCGCCAGCTGCGCGATGATGGTGCCGTGTCCCGTGGCTGGCTGGGTGTGCTGATCCAGGAAGTCAGCCGGGATCTGGCCGAAACCTTTGGTCTTGATCGCCCCCGGGGGGCGCTGATTGCCGAGGTGATGGAAGGTTCGCCGGCAGCGGAGGGTGGTCTGCGTTCCGGCGATATCGTACTCGAATTTGATGGCGCCCCGGTGGATACTTCCGCAGACCTGCCACCAATGGTCGGACGCACCCCGGTGGGAGAAACGGTGCCCCTGACCGTGCTGCGTGAAGGTCGGGAAATTACCCTGAACGTGGAAATTGGCCAGTTGCCGGAAGATGATGAGCGTTCGCCGGCGGTCAGTGGTCGGGATCAGGGCGATAGCGCGGGCAATCCGCTCGGCCTGACGGTTGAACCGCTGCCGGAAGATGCCGCTCGCTCCCTGGGTATTGACGGGGGTGTGGTGGTGACTGACATCGACCGTGGCCCGGCCTACCAGGCTGGTATCCGGGTGCGGGATGTGATTACCGAGCTGAATCGTCGCCCGGTGACCTCGCTGGCGGAGTTCCGCGAGGCGGTGGAACGCCTGCCGGATGACCGGGCTGTTTCTGTGCGCATAATCCGCGAAGGCCGTGCCAGCTACCTGGTGATGCGGCCCTGAAGCCATCCCCGTCTGGCAAGGCCTTCGGCAATCCCGCGGACCTTGCCAGTTCTCCACAAACTCGCGCCACCTGCGGCGTTCAGGGCGACAGCGCCCTCTGTTCGCGTTACAATGCCTGCCGTTTTTAATTTCCGCACCGGATGATTTTCAGCATCCTTGCATCCGAGTGTTCATACCATCTGGGTTTTGATGAATGTCTGAAGCCGAAAAAGATAACGACATCAGTCGTATACGAAATTTTTCCATCATTGCGCACATCGACCATGGCAAATCCACCCTGGCGGATCGTTTTATTCAGATTTGTGGTGGCCTGACAGACCGGGAAATGGCCGAGCAGGTACTTGATTCGATGGACCTGGAGCGTGAACGCGGGATTACCATCAAGGCCCAGAGCGTTACGCTCAACTACAAGGCCCGGGACGGCCAGATCTATAAACTGAACTTCATCGATACCCCCGGCCACGTGGACTTTTCCTACGAGGTATCCCGTTCCCTGTACGCCTGTGAAGGTGCGCTGCTGGTGGTGGACGCCGGCCAGGGCGTGGAAGCCCAGTCCGTGGCCAACTGCTACACCGCCATCGAGCAGGGCCTGGAAGTGGTGCCGGTGCTGAACAAGATGGACCTGCCGCAGGCCGAGCCCGATCGTGTGTCCGAGGAAATCGAGGATGTGATCGGCATCGAAGCGACCGACGCCGTGCGCTGCAGTGCCAAGAGCGGCATGGGCGTGGAAGATGTGCTTGAGGATCTGATTCACCGCATCCCGCCGCCCAAGGGTGACCGCAAGGCGCCGTTGCAGGCGCTGATCATCGATTCCTGGTTTGATAACTACCTTGGCGTGGTGTCGCTGGTGCGGATTACCGAAGGCACCCTGCGCAAGGGTGACAAGATCGTGATCAAGTCCACCGGCAAGGCCTGGAATGCCGACAAGGTGGGTATTTTCAACCCGAAGCCGAAAGACACCAACATTCTCGAGGCCGGCGACGTTGGCTTCGTGGTGGCCGGTATCAAGGACATCCACGGCGCGCCGGTGGGCGACACCATCGTGCATCAGAAGTACGCCGAGGAAACCCCGATGCTGCCGGGCTTCAAGAAAGTGAAGCCGCAGGTCTACGCCGGCCTGTTCCCGGTCAGTTCGGATGACTACGACGATTTCCGGGATGCGCTGGAAAAGCTCACCCTGAACGACGCCTCTTTGTTCTTCGAGCCGGAAAACTCCGACGCCCTGGGATTCGGCTTCCGTTGTGGTTTCCTGGGCATGCTGCACATGGAAATTATCCAGGAGCGGCTGGAGCGGGAATACGGCATTGATCTGATCACCACCGCGCCCACCGTTATCTACGAAGTGGTGACCACTCAGGGTGAGACCCTGTCGGTGGACAACCCTTCGCGCTTGCCGGATATTGGCTCCATCGAGGAAATGCGCGAGCCGATTGTCGAGGCCAGCATCCTGGTGCCACAGGAGCATTTGGGTAATGTGATTGCCCTGTGTGAGGAAAAGCGCGGTGTGCAGAAGAACATGCACTTCATGTCCAACCAGGTGCAGGTGGTGTACGAGCTGCCCATGGCCGAGGTGGTGCTGGATTTCTTCGATCGTGTGAAATCCGCCAGCCGCGGCTTCGCCTCGCTGGACTACCAGTTCGTGCGTTTCCAGCCGGCCAAGCTGGTGCGCCTGGATGTGTTGATCAACGGCGAGCGGGTGGATGCCCTGGCGCTGATCGTTCACAAGGATCAGGCCCACTACAAAGGCCGTCAGCTGATCGACAAGATGAAAGAACTGATTCCCCGCCAGATGTTCGATATTGCCATTCAGGCGGCCATCGGCACTCAGGTGGTGGCGCGGGTCACGGTCAAGGCGCTGCGCAAGAACGTCACCGCCAAGTGCTACGGCGGCGACGTCAGCCGTAAGAAGAAACTGCTGCAGAAGCAGAAAGAGGGCAAGAAACGCATGAAACAGCTGGGCAATGTGGATGTGCCCCAGGAAGCGTTCCTCGCCGTGTTACAGGTCGATAAATAGGACAAGACACCGGAATGGATATCAATTTCCCGCTGGTACTGGTGGTGCTGACGTTTGCCACCGGCGTGGTCTGGCTGGCCGACAAGCTGTTCCTGCGCAAACGCCGTCTGGCGGCGGCAGGTCCGACACCGGAGGCCGGCGAACCGGCCGAGGAGCCGAAAGAGCCCTGGCTGGTGGACGTCAGCCGGTCGTTCTTCCCGGTACTGGCCATTGTGCTGGTGTTGCGTTCCTTCCTGGTTGAACCATTCCAGATTCCCTCCGGTTCCATGTTGCCCACGTTGGAAGTGGGCGATTTCATTCTGGTGAACAAATACGCCTACGGTCTGCGTTTGCCGGTGGCCGGCACCAAGGTGATCGAGGTGGGGGACCCGGAGCGCGGCGACGTCATGGTCTTCCGTTATCCCGAAGACGGCGCGACCAATTACATCAAGCGGGTGATTGGCCTGCCGGGTGACCACATCCGTTACCGGGACAAACAGCTTTACGTGAATGGCAAGGCGGTACCCCGTGAATTTGTCGCCCGCATGCCGCCGATGGAACGCTGGCGCGAACGCATTGGCGGCGTTGAGCACGATCTGTACCTGAGCATGGGGCGGGTGTCGGGTTCCGGCGAGGGCGAATGGGTGGTGCCCGAGGGTCACTATTTTGTCATGGGTGATAACCGCGACAACAGCAACGACAGTCGTTTCTGGGGTACCGTGCCGGACGACATGGTGGTGGGCAAAGCGTTTGCCATCTGGATGCACTGGCAATCCCTGACCAGTCTGCCATCTTTTGAACGGGTGGGTACGATTGAGTGATTCAGGCGTTTAAGGAGAAAACGGTCATGAGAACGGATTATCCCGTGGGAAGCCGGCAGCACGGCGGCGCCCTGACCATGGTGATTGTGGCACTGTTTTTCGGGGCCCTGCTGACCCTGGGCATCAAGCTGGGGCCGGCCTACATCGATGACATTACCATTCAGGAAGCGCTCGAGAGCCTTGAGGGCACGGAGGGCCTGTCCACCATGGGGCCGGCCGAGGTGCGCAGGCTGATCAACAAGCGGCTGAGTGTGAACAACGTGCGGGGCTTTGACGCCAAGCACATCTCGGTCGATAAAAACGGCGAATACGTGGTGATTAACGTGGACTACGAAGTTCGCAACAATCTTTTTGCCAACGTGGACAGCGTCGTCCACTTCCAGCATGAATACGAGTTGAAGGGCCAGTGAATTCACAACCAGATCTTGACGAACTCCAGCGCCGCATCGGCTATCAGTTCAAGCAACCCGAGAGGCTGTTGCTGGCGCTGACGCACCGCAGTTATGGCAACCAGAACAACGAACGCCTGGAGTTTCTGGGCGACTCCATCGTCAATATGGTGATAGCCGAACACCTTTACCAGCATTTCGAAAAAGCCCGGGAAGGCCAGTTGAGCCGCCTGCGGGCCCGTATGGTCAAGGGGGTAACGCTGGCGGAGATCGGTCGTGAATTCAAGCTGGGCCAGTACCTGCGGCTGGGGTCGGGTGAGCTGAAAAGCGGAGGTTTCCGCCGGGAATCCATCCTGGCCGACGCGATCGAATCGATCATCGGCGCGATTTACCTGGACAGCGACTTCTACACCTGCCGGGAGCAGGTGTTGCGCTGGTTCGAGCAGCGCCTCAAGCGCCTGGATATCCAGGATACCCAGAAAGATCCCAAAACCCGGCTGCAGGAATATCTGCAGTCCCGGCAATTCCCGTTGCCCAACTACGAGGTGATCTCGGTGGATGGCCAGGCCCATAACCAGACCTTCCATGTATCCTGTGCGCTGCCCTCCCTGGACCGGAAAACCAACGGGACTGGCAGTAGCCGGCGCATTGCCGAACAGGAAGCGGCGCGTAATGCGCTCAGGCAACTGGGCGTGGAGACCGAATAATGAACGATCTGATGCAACCGGAAGACCCGAACAGCCGCTGCGGTTTTGTCGCCATTGTCGGCCGGCCGAACGTGGGTAAATCCACTCTGCTGAACCACATCCTGGGCCAGAAGCTCAGCATCACCTCCCGCAAGCCCCAAACCACCCGCCACCAGGTACTGGGTATCAAGACCGAAGGGCCGGTTCAGGCGATTTACGTGGACACCCCGGGCATGCACGAAGACGAGCCCCGGGCGCTGAACCGTGCCATGAACAAGGCGGCCTCGTCGGCACTGATCGATGTGGATGTGGTGGTGTTCATGGTGGACCAGTTGAACTGGACCAGTGCCGATGAAATGGTGCTGGAAAAGCTCAAACGCCTGACCTGCCCGGTGATTCTGGCGGTTAACAAGGTCGATCGTCTGGAAAAGCGTGAATTGCTGCTGCCGCATCTGGATATGTTGTCCAAGAAGCGGGAGTTTGCCGAGATCATCCCGCTCTCGGCCCTGAAGGAAACCAATCTTGAGCCGCTGGAGCAGGCGGTCGGGCGCTTCCTGCCGCAGAGTGTCCATTTTTACCCGGACGACCAGGTGACCGACCGCAGCGAACGGTTCATGGCGGCCGAAATGGTGCGTGAGAAAATCACCCGCCAACTGGGCGCGGAGCTGCCGTATTCCGTGGCCGTGGAAATCGAGGAATTCAAACGCCAGGGCAATACGCTGCACATCTCCGCGCTGATTCTGGTGGAGCGGGAAGGCCAGAAAAAAATTCTGATCGGTGACAAGGGCGAGCGTATGCGTCGCATCGGCCAGGAAGCCCGGGCCGACATGGAACGGCTGTTTGACAGCAAGGTGATGTTGCGCCTCTGGGTGAAGGTCAAGCGGGGCTGGGCCGACAGTGACCGGGCGTTAAAAAGCCTGGGCATGAACGATTTCTGAGGCTGGTATGGAACCGGCGGTGCAGCAGGAGCCCGCTTACGTCATCCACCGCCGGCCCTGGCGGGAGTCTTCATTGCTGGTTGACCTGTTTACCCTGAACCACGGTCGCATGGCGGTGGTTGCCCGTGGCGCCACCGGCGCCCGTAGTCCGCTGAAGGCCCAACTGCAGCCATTCCAGCCACTGCTGGTGGACTGGCGCGGGCGCAGTGATCTGAAAACCCTGGTGCAGGTGGATGTGCGCCCGGCCGAGCCGCCAACCCGCACCCGCGCCCTGTACAGTGGCCTGTATATCAACGAATTGTTACAGCGCATCCTGCCCGAGGCTGACCCCCACCCGCAGCTGTTTGCCAGCTATATCGAGGCATTGCAGGCGCTGGCCGGGCTGCCCGCTGACGCCGATGTGGAACCGGTGCTCAGGGTCTTTGAGCGAGCCTTTGCCCAGGCCCTTGGTTACGATTTTGCCTGGGACCAGGCCACCGATACCGGCGAGCTGGTTCAGCCCAACGGCCATTACGGCTATGATCCGGCCCAGGGTGTTATCAGTCCCGACAACCCCGACGCCCTGTTGCGGCAACTGCCCGGTTCCGCTCTGCTGGCACTGGCGGCCGGTGACCTGACCTCCGGGCAGGCCCGTAAAACCGCCAAGCAGGTGATGCGCGTGCTGGTGGATTACCTGCTTCAGGGCCGGCCGCTGCACAGCCGTTCACTCTTTTCCCATTCCGTCCGTTCATCAGGGAGTAAATCATGACCGCCAGAGTGCTTTTAGGTGTCAATATCGACCATGTGGCCACGCTGCGTCAGGCGCGGGGTACCCGTTACCCGGACCCGGTGCAGGCCGCCATGCTGGCAGAAGAAGCCGGAGCCGACGGGATCACCGTGCATCCCCGCGAAGACCGTCGGCACATCCAGGATCGGGATGTGCTGCTGTTACGCGAGACCCTGCAGACCAAAATGAATCTGGAAATGGCGGTCACCGACGACATGCTGGCTTTCGCCGAGCAGGTGCGGCCGCAGTGCGTATGCCTGGTGCCGGAAAAACGCGAGGAGCTGACCACCGAGGGCGGCCTGGATGTGGATGGCCAGGAAGAGCGGGTGGCCCGGGCCTGTGACCGGCTGGCGCGGATTGGCGCCGAGGTGTCACTGTTTATTGACCCGGACCCGGTGCAGATTGATGCGGCCGTTCGTTGCGGCGCGCCGGTCATCGAGCTGCATACCGGCGAATACGCCGAGGCCGAGACGCCCGAGGCGCTGGCCCGTTCACTGCGCGTGCTGGAAGACGCCGTGGCCTATGCCCGAAAACGGGGGTTGGTTGTGAATGCCGGTCATGGTCTGCATTATCACAATACCGAAGCGGTGGCGGCGATTGCCGGCATTAACGAGCTGAACATCGGCCACGCGATCGTGGCCCGGGCGCTGTTCACCGGGCTGAAAGAGGCTGTGCAGGAAATGCGGGCCATCCTGGACCGCGCCCGGCGCTGATCAGGCATCCGGCGCGGACGGGTCTTGGGGTTCGGCGGCGGGAGGAGCGTGAGAGCGTTCCCGGAACAGGGCCTGCCAGTCGGTTTGCTCACTCCAGGCTCGCAGCCGGTCCATGGCGGCAATCAGTTGCTCTTTATGGGCCGCAAGCTCGGAGCTTTCGCATTTCAGTGCGGTTTCGAACTGATAGGTGGCCCCGCGTAGCTCCGGAACGCCGCAATAACGAGTGGCGCCGTGCAACTTGTGTACGCATTCCAGCAGGTTGGCCAGTTCGTTCCGTTGCCAGAGCTGCTCCACCTGTTCCCGGTCTTTGGGCAGTTGTTCCATCAACATGCTGAACAGCTCTTCGGCCAGATCCGCTTTGCCGCCAGCCAGTTCCACGCTTTCCTCAATACTCACGCACTCGTGTTGCCGGCTGCGGCTTGACGGCCTGGGGGTACTGCTGCGGGTGTCCCTGACTTCATCCACCGGTTCCTGGCCAGCCACCGCCGGCGGCTCATAGCCGGTGTGTTCGCGCACCAGCTCCCTGAGCTGGCGACTGCTGATCGGTTTGGGCATGTATCCGTCGAAGCCCTGCTCGCGCAGTTTTGCCTGTTCGCTGGCCATGGCGTGGGCGGTTAGCGCGATGATGCAGGTGTGATGGTTGTCGGTGTCCTGCTCGCGAATTCGGGCGGTGGCCTCCAGGCCGTCCATGCCCGGCATTTGCAGGTCCATCAGCACCAGGTCATAGGGCTGCTCACGCACCAGGCCCAGTGCCTCGAAGCCGCTGGTGGCTCCGTCGGCCGGCAAACGGCTTTCTTCGAGCAGGGTCAGTACCAGTTTGAGATTGGCGGCGTTGTCATCCACCGCCAGAATGCGCGGACAAGCCGGGGCACGTCGCCTGGACAGCCCGCTGCCCGGCTGATCGTTGGCGGCGTCTTCGGAATAGATACCGTGAATCAGTAGCAGCAGCTCGTGGTAGAAGGTGTCCCGGCGTACCGGTTTGGTCAGATGGCTGCTGGCAATGCCGGAGAAGGGCGTGTCCTGCGTGTCCAGGGTGGGGGTCAGCAACAGGGTGCGACAGTCGTAATCCACCTCCAGGGTGTGCAGCAGGCCCCGGTACTGGTTTGACCGCAGCAGGTGCCGGGTAATGCCGATCATGGCCAGGGCGTAGCCCCGGTTGTTTTTCTGGGCCTCGTCCACGCGCTCGAGTAACTCAGCCGGTGTGTCGGCACGTTCCACCGTTACGCCCCAGCTGCGCAACAGGTGTTCCATGGCCAGGCCGGTGGTTTGCTGATGCTCCAGATAAATGATCCGCTCGCCCTTGAGGGCATCCCTTGCCGGCATCTCGTTGGCCAGGGTTGAGAGTTCCGGGTTCAGGGTAAACCAGAAGGTAGAGCCCTTGCCCAGCTCGCTCTTCAGGCCAATCTTGCCGCCCATTTCTTCCACCAGCCGTTTGGATATCGCCAGGCCCAGGCCGGTGCCGCCGTACTGGCGCGCGGTCGATGGGTCGGCCTGGCTGAAGGCGTTGAACAGGGCATGCTGCTGCGCCCGGGACAGTCCCACACCGGAGTCGGTCACGCTCAGGCGCAGGGTAACCCGGTGATTTTCCGGGTCTGCGGCTTCCAGGCTGGCGCGCAGCACCACCTCACCGGTCTGGGTGAACTTGATGGCGTTGTTGATCAGGTTAGTGATGACCTGTTTCACCCGCAGCGGATCGCCCATGATGTTGTCGGGAACGTCCTGGTACACCAGTGCCACCAGATCGAGATTCTTGCCATGGGCCTCGGGAGCCAGCATGACCATCACTTCCTCGATGATGTCCCGCAGCTGGAACGGGATGCGGTCCAGGATCAGCTTGCCGGCCTCGATCTTGGAGAAGTCCAGAATGTCGTTGATGATGGTCAGCAGGATTTCCGACGACTTGCGTATGGTGTTCAGGTGGTCACGGTGCTGGCGTGGCATGGGGCTTTTCAGCAGCAGCTCGGTAAAGCCAATGATGCCGTTCAGCGGAGTACGGATTTCGTGGGACATGTTGGCCAGGAATTCGGACTTGATGCGGCTGGCATCCAGGGCCTGTTTGCGTGCGATGTCCAGTTCGATGTTCTGGATTTCAATGGTTTCCAGGGTCTGGCGCAGGTCACTGGTGGCCTGGTCAATGTTCTGCTGCATCTCGGCCTGGGCCTGGCTCAGTTCCGAGGCCATTTCGTTCAGGCCGGATTCCAGCTGTTCGAATTCCGGCCCGGCGCCGGTGTAAACCCGGGTGTCGAGTTTGCCTTCCTTGAGCCGGGCCACGGCCTCGTTGAGCTGGAAGATCGGGTCGGTGAAGGCTTTGCTCAGCCGCACGGAAATGGCCATGCTCAGGAGCACGCCGCCGAGAATCAGCAGCAGCGAGATCAGCAGCGCCTTGTAGGTTTCTTTTTCCGTGCGCACGTGGGACATTTCCACGGCAGCCCAGCCGAGCGGTTCGCGTATGCCGGCGGTGCGCTCCCGGGCATCCGGGTCGAGCATGGAGTCGACCATCAGCTCTTGAAGGTATACCGGTGTGATGAACAGGGTACTGTTGTCTTTGCTGATGCGCCGGGCGTTTTCCGGGTCCAGGCGTGGCGTGCTTTCCGGCTCGCTGCGGCCAGGGCCGGCATGCAGGAGCCGCTCGCCGTCGCGGGTAAAGAAGGTGATAGAGCGTACGTCCTGTTCCTCGAGCAGGGCGTTGGAGAGGTTGGTCAGCAGGCTTCGGTTGGCGGTGAACAGGCCGTATTCGGAACCGGCCGCCAACTGGCGGGACAGGGATTCGCCGCGGTCTTTGAGCAGGGTTTCAATGTTATTGACCCAGCTATAGGTGAAGAACAGCCCCAGCAGCACGGTGGTCAGCAGTATGGGTACCAGTGTCACCACCAGCACTTTCTTGCGAATGCCCCAATGTCGCATAGACGTTCCTGTCACCCTTCCTATACACCGATAAGCCAGCAAGCAGAGAGGTATCTCTGCCTGCGGGTTCATACAATACACCAAGTTTCAATGTTATAGCCGTCGGTCATGGTGTTAGCGACAAGCCGTATTGGGACAACGGGGCTATAACGAGTATGATTCGTCGCCAAAGTGTATCACAGGGTCAGAGCATGAGTTTTCCCACCATTGAAGATTATGTCGGGCACACGCCGCTGGTTCGCCTGCAACGTTTGCCGGGTGATACCAGCAATGTGATTCTGGCAAAACTGGAAGGCAATAACCCGGCCGGCTCGGTGAAGGATCGTCCGGCACTGGGCATGATTCAGGAAGCGGAGCGTCGCGGTGAAATCAGCCCCGGCGATACCCTGATTGAGGCCACCTCCGGCAATACCGGGATTGCCCTGGCCATGGCGGCGGCCATCAAGGGTTACCGGATGAAGCTGATCATGCCCGAGAACATGAGTGAGGAGCGTCGTGCCTCGATGCGTGCCTACGGTGCCGAGATTATCGGTGTCAGTCAGGCGCAGGGGATGGAGGGCGCCCGGGATCTGGCGTTGAAGATGCAGGCTGAAGGCCAGGGCAAGGTGCTGGACCAGTTTGGCAATCTGGATAATCCGCTGGCCCATTACCGCACCACCGGTCCGGAGATCTGGCAGCAGACCGAAGGGCGGGTGACCCACTTTGTCAGTTCCATGGGCACCACCGGCACGATCATGGGTGTGTCCCGCTACCTGAAAGAACGCAATCCGGACATCCGCATCATCGGCTTGCAGCCGGAAGACGGTGCCTCCATTCCGGGTATTCGGCGCTGGCCGGAAGAATATCTGCCGAAAATCTACGACGCCAGCCGGGTCGATCAGGTACTGGACATTGGCCAGCAGGAGGCGGAAGACACCATGCGTGCGCTGGCATCGCAGGAAGGTATTTTCTGTGGTGTGTCGTCCGGCGGCTCCATTGCCGCGGCCCTGAGACTGTCCCGTGAGGTTGAAAATGCCGTGATCGTCGCGATTATCTGTGACCGTGGTGATCGATACCTTTCTACTGGCGTGTTCCACAGCGCCTGAACGGAAACCGACAAGAGAGCGATTATGAGCAAGCGTCGCCGCAAGGCCCTGCCCAAGGAGCCCGTGCGTTGTGAAGTTGAAACCCTGAGCCACGATGGCCGGGGCATTGCCCGGGCCGAGGGCAAAACCCAGTTTGTTGACGGCGCGCTGCCCGGTGAAACCGTGATGGCGAAAATGGTCGGCACCCGGAGCCGGTTTGATGAGTTGCGCACGCTCGAGGTGCTGGAGGCAGCGCCGGATCGCCAGCAGCCGCCCTGCGAATTTGCCGATCTGTGCGGTGGTTGCAGCCTGCAGCACATGAGTCCGGATGCCCAGATCCGGTTCAAGGAAAACACCCTGCGTGAGCATTTTGCTCATTTCGGGGGCATCGAGCCGGAGCTGTGGGTCGAGCCCATGCGCTCGCCCGACAGTCTGGGTTATCGGCGCAAGGCCCGCCTGGGCGTGCGCTACGTCAAGGCCCGGGAGTCGGTGCTGGTGGGTTTCCGCGAGAAGCGCAACAGCTTTCTGACCGACATCGACCAGTGCATCGTGCTGGACCCGCGCATTGGAGAACGGATTATCCCCCTGCGGGAACTGTTGCACGACCTGGCGGCCTTCAACCGTATTCCGCAGGTGGAAGTGGCCTGTGGCGACGAAGCGGCTGCCATGGTGTTCCGGAATATGGACGACCTTGTGCCGGAAGACCGGGAGAAGTTAATCCGGTTCGGGCAGGCCCACGACTTGCATATTTACCTGCAGCCGAAGGGACCGGACACGGTGCACCGGATCTGGCCGGAATCGTCTGGGCATGATGCCGAGCGATTAAGTTACCGCATGGATGAATTTGACCTCACCATGCAGTTCCACCCCATGGACTTTACCCAGGTGAATGCCGGCATTAACCGGGATATGGTGCACCGTGCGGTTGAGTGGCTGGATGTGCAGCCGGGCGAGCGAGTGCTGGATCTGTTCTGCGGGCTGGGCAATTTCACCCTGCCATTGGCCCGCAAAGGCGGCCAGGTGGTGGGTGTTGAAGGCGATGGCGCCATGGTGGTGCGGGGGCGCGAAAATGCGCGCTTGAACAACCTGGATAACGTCGAGTTTTTCGGCGCCGACCTGCATGGGGATTTCACCGGCCAGAGCTGGGCGAAGGAAGGTTTCGACAAGATCCTGATCGACCCGCCCCGGTCCGGCGCCGAGGACATCTGCAAGTACCTGACCGCGTTTGGTGCCAGCCGCATCGTTTATGTGTCGTGCAACCCGGCCACGCTGGCCCGGGATGCCGGTGTGATGGCGCGCAACGGCTACCGGCTGGTGCGTGCCGGGGTGATGGACATGTTCCCGCACACCACCCACGTTGAATCTATTGCGCTGTTTGAGCGGGATAGTCACTGATCACTGACTAAGTATCTGCCATGGTTAAAGTAAGGGAAGATTACGCAACAAGCGGCAATGGGGAAGTGGATATCGGCCAATGGGTCTCCCACATTGCCCAGCAGACCCACCTGGACAACCCTGAGCAGTTGCGCCGGGCCTGTGAAAAAGCGGCGGTAATCGATCTTGAGGCCTTCCGCGAAGACCGCCAGTGGGCGCCGGGCGCCAGCAGCTTTCTTACGGGCCTGGAAATGGCTCAGGTACTGGCGGAATTGCGCATGGACCAGGCCAGCCTGGTGGCGGCGGTACTCTACCGCTGTGTACGGGAAGAGCGGGTGCCTCTGGAAGACATTCGTAAGGAATTCGGCGACGAAGTGGCTGCGCTGATCAACGGCGTACAGCAAATGGCGGCGATTTCCTCGATCCACCACCCGTTAAAAGGCAACGTCCTGGGGCAGAGTGAAGGCCAACTGGACAACGTGCGCAAGATGCTGGTCACCATGGTGGATGACGTGCGGGTGGCACTGATCAAGCTGGCGGAGCGAACGTCCGCCATCCGGGCGGTGAAAGACGCACCGGACGAAAAGCGCATGCGGGTGGCCCGGGAAGTGTTCGACATCTACGCGCCGCTGGCGCACAGGCTGGGTATCGGTCACATCAAGTGGGAACTGGAAGACCTGTCTTTCCGCTACCTGCACGCCACCGCCTACAAGAAAATCGCCAAGCTGCTGGACGAAAAGCGCCTTGACCGGGACCGCTACATCAAGCGGGTGATCGAAACCCTGCAAACCGAACTGGCCGCCTCCGGCATCAAGGCCGAGCTGAACGGCCGGGCCAAGCACATCTACAGCATCTGGCGCAAAATGCGCCGCAAGGGCATCGATTTTTCCCAGGTGTATGACGTGCGTGCCGTGCGGGTGCTGGTGCCCGAGGTGAAAGACTGCTATGCCGCGCTGGGCATTGTGCACACCCTGTGGCGCCATATTCCCAACGAATTTGATGACTACATCGCCAACCCGAAAGAGAACGGTTACCAGTCCCTGCACACGGCGGTGATCGGCCCCGAGGGCAAGGTGATGGAAGTGCAGATCCGCACCCAGGCCATGCATGAGGAAGCCGAGCTGGGCGTGTGTGCCCACTGGCTGTACAAGGGCACGGACACCAACAACAAGTCCTCCGGGTACGACGCCAAGATCAACTGGCTGCGTCAGGTTCTGGAGTGGCAGGAAGAGTTGGGCGACCTGTCCGGCCTGGCCGATCACCTGAAAAGCGATGTCGCGTCTGACCGGGTGTACGTGTTTACTCCGGATGGCCATGTGGTGGACCTGCCCCAGGGGGCCACGCCGGTGGATTTTGCCTATCGCGTACACACTGAAATCGGTCATGCCTGCCGGGGCGCGCGGGTGAACAGCCGTATTGTGCCGCTGACCTACCCGCTGAAAACCGGCGATCAGGTGTTCATTCTGACTTCCAACAACCAGGCACCCAGCCGGGACTGGCTGAATCCCAGCCTGGGTTATATCCAGACCTCCCGGGCCCGGGCCAAGGTCACCCACTGGTTCAAGCAGCAGGACCGGGATCGCAACATTGTCGATGGCCGGGCCATCCTGGAAGACGAGTTCAAGCGCCTGTCACTTTACGACGTCGACCTCTCCGAGCTGGCGAAAAAGGTGAACTACCATTCCACCGACGACATGTTTGCGGCGGTGGGCGCCGGTGATTTGCGCCCCACCCATGTGGCCAACGTGGCGCAGCAACTGCTGGTACCAAAATCCGAGCAGTTGGATCTCAAGCTCAGCACGCCCCGGAAAACCGCCTATGACACCGAATCCGACATACAGATCCAGGGCGTGGGCAAGCTCAAGACCCAGGTGGCCAAGTGCTGCAAGCCGCTGCCGGGTGACCCCATTGGCGGTTACATCACCGTGGGGCGGGGCGTAACCGTGCACCGCCAGGACTGCCTGACGTTCCTGAACCTGTGCGAGTTCGAGCCCAACCGCATCATCGAGGTGAACTGGGGCGGCACGCCGGCGGCGGTGTACCCGGTGGACATCGATATCGAGGCCTACGACCGCTCCGGCCTGCTGCGGGACATCACCCAACTGCTGTCGTCCTCGCGCAGCGATGTGTTGTCGCTCAATACCCTGACCAACAAAGACGAGAACACAGCCCACATCCGAATTACCGTGGAAATCTCGAGCCTGGAGCAGCTGGCCCGTCTGCTGGCGCAGATTCGTAACCTGCCGAACATCATCGACGTGAGGCGCAAACGCGGATGAGCTACTCCATTGAAGACCTCAAGTACCTGATGGCGCGCCTGCGGGAGCCGGAAACCGGCTGCCCGTGGGACACCAAGCAGACCTTCAAGACCATCGTGCCCCACACCATCGAGGAAGCCTACGAGGTGGCCGATGCCATTGAGCGGGAAGACTATCCGCACCTGAAGGATGAGCTGGGTGACCTCCTGTTCCAGGTGATCTTCTACGCCCAGATGGGGCGGGAACAGGACCATTTTGATTTCGACGGCGTGGTGGACCACCTGGTTCGCAAACTGGTGCGCCGCCACCCCCATGTGTTCCCCGAGGGTACCCTGGAAAGCCGGATTGACCCGGACAACCGCCCGGACGAAGCCTGGATCAAGGAAAGCTGGGAGCGCATCAAGGCCGAGGAGCGTGCCGAAAAAGCGGACGCCGCCGAGCCGGACAGCCGGCTGGACGGTATCGCCCGCACCCTGCCGGCCATGGCCCGGGCCGACAAACTGCAGCGCCGGGCGGCACGCCATGGCTTTGACTGGCCGAATGTGGAACCGGTGTTCGACAAGCTGCATGAGGAAATCGACGAGCTCAAGGAAGCCTGGCAGGCGGCCGAGGCGGGCACCGGCGAACGGGATGCGGTGGAAGACGAGCTGGGTGATCTGTTGTTTGTCTGTGTGAACCTGGCCCGGTTCATGAAAGTCATCCCCGAACAGGCGCTGAATCGCACCAACCACAAGTTCGAAAGCCGTTTCCGGGCCATTGAGCGGACTCTGGCCGAACAGGGGCGCGATATGGACAGCGAAACCCTGGAGGCGCTGGACGCCATCTGGCAACGGGTGAAGGGTGTGGAAAAAGGCTGACGGAATGGCTGGCGGCTTTGACTAAATGCCTGATTGGGCCGACACTTAGAGTTGTGCAACATTACTGACGCAAAACGGAAACAAAGGGGAAGTCAGGGTATGAAAATCCGCGAATTGGTGGATCACTGGGACAAGCATGGTCGGGGCCGGTTAACCCGTGAGCCGACGTTTGTATCCCTGTCGGAAGAGCACCATCAACTGCTGCAACGGCTGGTGGAGCTGTATCCTCTGAAATCGCCACAGGAGTTGATGCGTGATCTGCTGACCGCCGCCCTGGACGACCTGGAAACAGGATTGCCCTACAAGCAGGGTGACAAGGTCGTGGCTTACGACGAAGACGGCTTTGAAATCTACGAGGATGAAGGCCTGACCCCGCAGTTCGTGGCGTTGAGCAAGAAGCACATGCAGCGACTGAAGAAACGCCCCCAGTCGCCGGCCTGAGCCAGAAGCCGCCTAATTGCCGGCTTTCAGCCGTTCATTCAGGTCGCCCTGGCTGAGCAGATCATCCAGGGCTGCCGCCACCAGATCATTCAGAATCTCGCCTTCGCTGCGCCCGGGATAGAGCTCTGCCAACGCCGCAATTCTTGCGGCATCCTCCATCGGCAACCGCAAATTGTATTGATGTGGCCGCTCCACGTCGCTTTTGCCACTGGCCCATTGTTGGGGTAAGTCGCTGACTGTCATACCGGTCTCCCGTCAGGGTGCGTATTTGCGATGGACTTCCATCGGCTAGACTTAGTATCGTAAGTTTACTTTGCATCCGTCAATTGATAAGGACACCGCCGTGACTGAACTGCATCCTGATCTGCGTGAAAATGTACGCATGCTGGGTGAGCTGCTGGGCCATAGCATCCAGCGCTTCCCGGGCATGGACTGTTATGAGCGGATCGAGGAAATCCGGGCGGCGGCGAAAGCCGACCGCAACAACGAAAGTGGTTCCGGCCAGCGCCTGGCAACCCTGCTCAGGCAACTGGACGACAACGAACTGTTGCCCGTTACTCGGGCCTTCAACCAGTTCCTGAACCTGGCCAACCTGGCCGAGCAGTACCACGGTATCCGCCGCAAGCAGGGCCACCCGTCCGACCTGGTGGTGGAATCGCTCAGTGAGGTGTTCGAGCGGCTGCAACAGGGCGGCGTTGATCCGCAGGAACTGCACAAACGGGTGGCGGACCTGCGCATCGAATTCGTTCTGACCGCCCACCCCACCGAGGTGGCCCGCCGCACACTGATTCTGAAATACGACGAGATGTCCGACTGCCTCGCCCGGCTGGACCACGAGGACCTGCTGCCGGCCGAGCGCGAGGAAGTCATCGCCCGGCTGACACGGCTGATCAACGAAGCCTGGCACACCGATGAGATCCGCCAGCAACGCCCGACGGCCGTCGACGAGGCCAAATGGGGCTTTGCCGTGATCGAAAACAGCCTGTGGCACGCACTGCCGCAGTTTCTGCGCAATCTGGATGTGTCGCTGGATGATGCCACCGGCCACGGCTTGCCCCTGCAGGCCTCGCCCATCCGCATCGCTTCCTGGATGGGCGGCGATCGGGACGGCAATCCCAATGTTACCCACGAAGTCAGCCGGGAAGTGTTCCTGCTCGGGCGCTGGAAGGCCGCCGAACTGTACCTGGCCGATATCCAGGCCCTGCGCAACGAGTTGTCCATGTGGCAGGCGAGTGATGAGCTGCGGCAAGTGGTTGGCGACGCGCCCGAACCCTATCGGGAAGTGCTGGGAGAACTGAAGGCGCGGCTGATCCGCACCCGCGACTGGGCGCTGGCGCGCATGCGCGGTGAGAATGCCGATGCCTACGGCATTCTGTTCGAGAAAGATGACCTGGTTGAGCCGCTGGAGCTGTGTTACCGCTCGCTGGTGGAATGCGGCCTGCAAGCCATTGCCGACGGCCCGCTGCTCGATACCATTCGCCGGGCGCATACCTTCGGCCTGCCACTGATTCGCCTGGATATCCGTCAGGAAGCTTCCCGTCATGCCGAGGCGGTGGCGGAAATGGTGGACTATCTGGGCATGGGGGATTACCTGGCCTGGTCCGAAGAGGAGCGCCAGCAGTTCCTGATCCGGGAGCTGAACAGCCGCCGGCCATTGGTGCCTCGCAACTGGCAACCATCCGAACCGGTGCGCGAAGTACTCGCCACCTGCGAAGTGGTCGCGCAACAAACGCCGGAGGCCCTGGGCTCCTACGTCATCTCCATGGCCAGTAAGCCCTCCGATGTGCTGAACGTCATCCTCCTGTTGCGGGAAGCCGGCATGAACTTCCCCATGCGTGTGGTGCCTTTGTTTGAAACCCTGGATGATCTGCAGGGCGCACCGGAAAGCATGTCGGCGCTGTTTGATATCGACTGGTACCGGGACTACTGCCAGGACCGCCAGGAAGTAATGATTGGCTACTCCGACTCCTCCAAGGATGCCGGCCAGTTGATGGCCGCCTGGGCGCAATACCGGGCCCAGGAGCAACTGACCGAGATTGCCGGCCGTTATGGCGTGCACCTGACCCTGTTCCACGGCCGTGGTGGTACCGTGGGCCGTGGTGGCGGGCCGGCGAATCGTGCGATCCTGTCTCAGCCGCCGGGTTCGGTGAATGGCAGTTTCCGGATCACCGAGCAGGGTGAAATGATCCGCTTCAAGTTCGGCCTGCCTCGGCTGGCGGTGCAAAGTCTCACGCTGTACAGCACGGCCGTGATCGAAGCCACCCTGGCGCCGCCGCCCGCCCCGAAAGACAGCTGGCGGGACATGATGGACTGGCTCACCGGCATCTCGCTCAAATCCTACCGGGATGTGGTGCGTGAACACCCGGATTTCGTACCCTACTTCCGTCAGGTGACGCCGGAAACCGCACTGGGCAAGCTGGCACTGGGCAGTCGCCCGGCAAGGCGCAAACCCACCGGTGGCGTGGAAAGCCTGCGGGCGATTCCCTGGATTTTCGCCTGGACCCAGATGCGCATGATGCTGCCGGCCTGGCTGGGCAGCGACGAAGCACTGGATGCGGCGGCCCGTGACGAGCGCCTGCCGGAACTGCGGGAAATGATGGAAGGCTGGCCGTTTTTCCGCACCTACGTGGACATGCTGGAAATGGTCCTGGCCAAGGCGGACCTGCGCATTGTCAACTATTACGAGCAGACCCTGGTGGATGATGAAAAACTGCGGGTGTTGGGCGCCAGCCTGCGGGAACGCCTGCGCAACTGCATCAATCGTCTGCTCGAGCTGAAACAACAGGAAACCCTGCTGGAAGCCGAACCTGTGTTTGCCCACTCCATGAAAGTGCGCAACCCCTACACCGATCCCTTGCACTACCTGCAGGCTGAACTGCTGCGCCGGGATCGGGAAGGCGAGGGCAAGGGCGAAGTGCCGGAAGTGGTCGAGCGGGCCTTGAAGGTCACCATGGCGGGGATCGCCGCCGGCATGCGCAACACCGGCTGACCAGGCGGGGCACCAAGAGCCGTTCACCAAAGGGAGCTTGCATTTTGGCACTGTCGGAGCGACTGTCGGATTTTCTGGCCGGGAAGGCCATCGATTACCGTGAAATTGAAATACCGCCGGCCGAGGAACTGGACGATGCCGTCATCGCCTCGCCAGCGACCGGCCATGAGTTTATCCGCGCCACTCTGTTGATTGATATCAACGGTGTGGTCATGGCCGTGCACCGGTTTGACAGCGCCCTGGATATGGATGCCATCAACCGGTTCACCGGCCGCCGGCTGCAACCATTGACCGCCCGACAGGCAGCCCGGTTGTTCGCGGATTGCCGGCCCGGTTTCGTGCCGCCACTGGGCGGTGCCTGGAAGGTTCCGGTTTTGCTGGACGACGATGTCACCCGGGCTGAAAGTGTTGTGTTCACCGGAGGCAGCGGTACCACGCTGGTGGCCATGAGCGGCCGGGCATTGCGCCTGGCGCTTGCCGGCGCCCGGGTGGGGCACCTGGTCATTCGCGGTCCGACGGCCGAGCATCCCGCCTCTCTGACTCTCGAAGAGGTGGCCAATGAGTTGCAGAAACTCTACCGGTTGCCACCCATGCCGGCGCTGGCACTGCGCATTCTCCGCCTGACCGCCAATAACGATGCCTCGGCTCGCGAGCTGGCGGAGCTGATCGAGTTTGACCCCAGCATGACCGCGCAAATCATGCGTTATGCCCGTTCCGCCCTGTTCAATTACCAGGGCAGGATCCATTCGGTACAGGAGGCGGTTACCCGGGTGCTCGGTTTTGATCGCGTGGCCCACATCGCCCTGGGTATTGCTTCGGTCCGGGCCTTTGAGGTGCCCCGTGAAGGCGTCCTGGGCATGGACAGTTTCTGGCGTCATTCCCTGTACTGCGCCTTCCTCAGCCAGAGCCTGGCTGGCAGCTCGGGACACGACAAGGGGCTGGCCTACTTGTGTGGGCTGCTGCACAACTTCGGTTTGTTGCTGGTCGGTCATCTGTTTCCGGAGGACTATCAGGAGTTGGCACAACTGCGGGAAAGCAACCCGGAAGCCAGCATGCAGGCACTGGAACAGGAAGTGTTTGGTCACGGTCGGCACCAGGACATCCTGGCCGTTGGTCATGGTGCCATTGGCGGCATTCTGCACCGCTTGTGGGAACTGCCGGAACCGGTGATCAAGGCTGCGGGCATGCATCAGCACGCCGGTTACCGGGGGCAGCATCAGGAATACGTCTGGCTGGTGCAGCTGGCCAACGGCCTGTTGAAAGAGCAGGGCATTGGTGATGAATTCAACCCCGACGATCTGGATGCCCTGGCCAGCGCTCTGGCCCTCTCTCCAGAGGCCCTGGATCACGCCCGGGACGAAATCGCGCGGGTTGCCTCCGACCTGGATGTTCTGGCATCCTCCATCGCCCGGTAACCGGTCCGTCCGGCCAGCCGGCTGAGTTTTTGACTTGGGCTTTCTCAGTTGGCTACGACTTCGGTATAATGCCCACCCGTTTTTGGTTCGGTGCGCCAATGGTCATTGCGGGCTGCCGAGAGGCTGCCGCAAAGGTATTGGTCTTTGTCGTAGCTTTTCCAAAGATATACAAGACAATGGGAGCACAAGGTATATGCGAATTATCATGTTAGGCGCGCCGGGCGCAGGTAAGGGTACGCAAGCCCAGTTCATCACTGAGCGGTTTGCCATTCCCCAGATTTCCACCGGCGATATGCTGCGTGCCGCCATTAAAGCCGGAACCGAGCTGGGCAAGCAGGTCAAGGAAGTCATGGCCAGCGGTGGCCTGGTCTCCGACGACATCATCATTGCGCTGATTGAAGAGCGCATCCAGCAGCCGGATTGTGAAAACGGCTTCCTGCTGGACGGTTTTCCGCGCACCATTCCCCAGGCTGAAGCACTGAAGGATCGTGGCATTGCCATCGACTACGTGGTGGAAATTGCCGTGGATGACGAAGAAATCGTCAGTCGCCTGTCCGGTCGCCGTGTACACGAAGGCAGTGGCCGTATTTACCACGTGAAATACGACCCGCCCAAGGTGGAAGGCAAGGACGACCAGACCGGCGAGCCGCTGGTTCAGCGTGAGGACGACAAGGAAGAAACCGTGCGCAAGCGCCTGCAGGTTTACCACAACCAGACCGCGCCGCTGGTGGATTTCTACCAGGACTGGGCCAGCAAGGCTCCGTCTGATGCACCGAAGTACGTGCGGGTTGAAGGCGTGGGCAGCATGGACAGCATTCGCGACCAGATCCTGTCCCAGCTCAAGTAATCCCCCCCGAGAAGCAGCCCCGGAGGTATGATTCTGTGAAGTTATTGGCACTGGATACGTCTTCGGAAGGCTGCTCCGCCGCGCTCTGGCTTGACGGCCAGGTGACTGAGCGTTTCGAAGTGGCCCCCCGGGGCCATACCCGCCTTTTAATGCCCATGGTTCGGGAGTTGCTGGCCGGGCACGGGCTGTCTCCGACGGACCTGGATGCCCTGGCTTTTGCCCGTGGCCCCGGCTCGTTTACCGGCTTGCGTATCGCCACGGGTGTGGTGCAGGGGCTGGCCTGGGGGCTTGAGCTGCCGGTGGTGCCGGTTTCGTCCCTGGCAGCGGTGGCCCTGGCCGCCATTGAACAGCAATCGCTGCGGACCGGTGACGGCATTGCCGTGGCCTTTGACGCGCGCATGGGCGAAGTCTACTGGGGCGCTTTCGAGTGTCAGGGGAGCTTGCCCGTGGCTGTCGGTCCTGAGCGGGTCTGCGCACCGGACCTGGTCGCTTTACCGGCGACGGGTGAGCCATCGCCGGCAAGTTGGTTTGGCGCCGGGTCGGGCTGGAAGTTTCAGGAATCGATGCCAGGCAGTGTCACCGGCACCCTGACCGGTCATGATGAAACCCTTGTGCCCCACGCGGCGCAGGTGGCCCGTCTGGCGGAAGTGGCTTACCGCCGTGGCGAGACAGTCAGCGCCGAGCAGGCACAGCCGGTGTATGTGCGTGATGAGGTAACCTGGCAGAAATTGCCAGGCCGGGGTTGATTCCGGCGGGCGTCAAACCTGTGTTTCGTGGCCCTGTTCACTTTTCATCCGCGCCGGCTTCTTCCATAATGTCGTTAACCATTCATTTCATCTGCGGTGATCGGCCATGATTGGCGGTTTGAACCCGGCAAGCTATTCCCAGATCCAGTCCGGCAACAATGCGCCGGCCCGTGAGCGCACCGATACGGCCCGGGCATCGGCCGCTGCGCCCATGTCGGTGGCCGTCGATTCGGCGCGCAAGGATCTTGGCAACCCGGCCCAGAGCCGTGATGGCGCCCCGCAAACCGGCAATGCGACGGAATCACCGGAAGCCACCGCCCGCCGGGTAGAGGCCCGGCGGGCAGCCGAAGACGTCCGCCTGGAAAGCTTCCGTGCGGACGATGTTTCTCCCTCGGCAGCCCGGGCCCTGTCGACCTTTGCCGGAGTGGCCGCTGCCGGCCAGGAATACGAAGGTGGCTCGGTACTCTCCGGCATTGATATCATGGTCTGATGACCAACTCTCCCCCACAAAGCCCATCCTCGCTGCCACCGGCGCTGGCCGGAAATCTGGCGGTTGCCTGTTCTGCGCTGGGTGACGCACACGCTGCCCGGGCCCTGGCTGATGAACTGGGTCTTCGATGGCTTGGCAGTGCAGAGCCGAAAAAAGTCCGCGATGTACCGCTGTTGTTGTTCTCCGATGACCGGGGCCTGTGCCTGCAACTGACGGGCAAGGGTGCGCCTGGCCCGGTGCGGGCGGAGTTTGTGACCGGCAAAATGGGATATCGGCGCGAGCATGGCGGTGGCGCCGGGCAGTTGGTGGCCAAGGCGGTGGGCCTGCAGAAAACACGGCAGCCGCTGCAGGTGCTGGATGCCACCGCCGGGCTTGGGCAGGATGCATTTGTGCTGGCGGGCCTGGGGTGTGAGGTGACGTTGTATGAGCGTAACCCGGTCATCCACGCGCTGCTGGCGGATGGCCTGGCCCGTGCCGCCCTGAACCCCGATTGTGCCCCGGTGGTGGCCCGCATGCATTTGCAGCCGGGTAATGCCATCGACAGGTTGGCTGGTTCAGACAGTGACGTGGCGGATGTGATTTACCTGGACCCCATGTTTCCCCACCGCGACAAGTCCGCCCGGGTGAAAAAGGAAATGGAGGTGTTCCGCCAGGTGGTGGGTGACGACGACGATGCCGGCGAGCTGCTCGCCGCCGCCCTGAGGTCCGCCCGTTACCGGGTGGTGGTCAAGCGCCCCCGCAAGGCTCCGGCCGTTTCAGGCCCGGAACCGGCGACGCGGGTGGAGGGCAAGAGCAGTCGTTACGACATCTACCCCATCAAGGCGCTGCCGGTATAAGCCATTACCCGGGGCTTTCGGGCTCTGGCTGTCAGGCATTCATCATGGTGATCTGCTGTATGGCCTGGCGTTTCTCCACACTCAGGACCAGCCGGGCGTCCTCGGCTACCTGCTGTAGCCCCTCGCCGTAACACAACAGCCCGTTCTGGTCAGCCTCCAGCACACCGTTTTTCTGCATGTTGGCAATAAAGTTGCGGAACAGCGTTTTGTCGAAAAATTCCGGGGCGTTCAATCCGAACAGGATCGACATGCGCTCGGCCAGCAGGGTGCTCTGTTCTTCCAGTTCGACGGCAGTGAGTTTGCCTGAGCCATACTTGCGCAGAATGCCCAGCACAATGTGGTAACGCTCCAGTGTCTGGATGATGAAACGGGCCAGAATGCGGACCCGCAACATCGCGTCGGTTCCCTCGTCGGGGCGGCCGATGCGGTCGTTATCCAGCTGTACTAGCAGGCCCTGGGCAATCATGACATCAATCCAGTGATCAATGACTGTTTCAATACCGTCAGCGGGGTAATGCAGGAACAGCTCGGACTGCAGATAGGGGTAGGCCACTGAAGCGAGGAAAGCCACCTTGTCCCGTCGCAGACTGTCTTCATTTTCGAACAGGCTGGCAATCAGCGCCGGCAGGGCAAACAGGTGCTGGATGTTGTTGCGGTAGTAGGTCATCAGAATGGCATTGCTGCCTTCCAGGGCAATGATGTCGCCCAGTTTCTGGGGCTGGCGCACCACCAGCCCCATGTTCTCGCAGTAGGCAAGCCAGTCGCGTCCGGCGCCGTCGGGCAGGGTGACGGTCCCGGCATAAGGGTAGGCCCGCAACAGGGCGGCGTACTGGTCCATCAGGCGGATCAGCTGGCCTTCGTCCATGGCCATGCGTTCGGTGCCGAGCAGGGCGGTGGCGGTCAGGCCAATGGGGTTGACCGCAACAGCCGCATTGATGCGGCAGGCCACGCTTTCAGCCAGATGATCAACCACCCCGGGCAGCCAGTCCGGGCGATAGTCTTCCGGGTAGGTTTCTTCCCGCCACAGGGGGTGTTGCTGGTCCAGCACCTGGTCCAGGGCGATGGGATCACCAAAATTCACCGATACCTTGCCGAAGGAGTTGCCCAGTTTTCGGGCGGTTTTTGCCAGGCCAAGTACGCTCTCCTTCTGCTTTTTCTTGCCCCGCAGCTCGCCCAGGTAGGAACGACCCTCCATGACCTTTTCATAACCGATGTATACCGGCACAAAAACAATGGGTTTGCGGTGATCCCGCAGGAAGCTGCGCACGGTCATCGCGAGCATGCCGGGGCGGGGTTGCAGCATGCGCCCGGTGCGCGAACGGCCGCCCTCGACAAAATACTCCACTGAGTAACCCCGGGTGAACATCTGGTGCATGTATTCATTGAACACGGTGGCGTAGAGCGGGTTGTCTCGAAAACTACGGCGCATGAAAAACGCCCCGCCCCGGCGCAGAATCGGCCCGACGATGGGCATGTTCAGGTTGATGCCGGCGGCAATGTGAGGCGGCATCAGGCCGTTGCGGTACAGCACGTAGGACAGCAGCAGGTAGTCGATGTGCGAGCGGTGACAGGGCACGTAAACCACCGCGCTGTCCTGGGCCGCTTCCCGGGCCACTTCGATGTTATTGACATCAATGCCCTTGTAGATCCGGTTCCAGAGCCACGACAGCAGGCGCTCCATTACCCGGATGGTTACCACTGACATACTGGCGGCGATTTCATCGGCGTACTTGTAGGCTTTCATCCGCACTTTCCGGGGCGGAAGGTTCTGCTCCCTGGCGGTGGTTTCAATCGCTTCTTTCACCGCCTGGGTGCGAACCAGGCCTTCGACCAGGGTGCGACGGTGGGACAGGTCCGGCCCCAGCACGGCCCGGCGGGTGCGCCGGAAATGAGTGCGCAACAGGCGGGCCAGTTTGCGGCTGGCCCGGGCCTCGTTGTCCCGGTATTCGGAGATGACGTCCTGCAGCGACAAGGGGGTGTCGAACTGCACGTAGGTGTTGCGCCCGTGCACCAGGATAATCAGGAATTTCTGCAAACGCCCGGCCACGGACCAGGTGTCGGACAGCAACAGTTTGACCAGGGATTTTTCCTTGTCTGGCGACCGGCCCCAGAACAATGATACCGGCACAACCTGAACATCGGTTTGCGGGTGTTCCAGGCCAAACCGGACCAGCTCGCTGAACTCGCCAGTGGCCACCGGTTTGTGCCGACGGCCCTGGAACAGGCCGCCAATCCGTTTGTACAGGAAGAAAAACGACCGCTCCGGTGCCTGTTCGCCGGGTTGCTGGTGATGGGCGCCGGGCAGCCCGGCCCGGATGACTTCCTGCTCCAGTACCAGCCGGGCCGATAACGAGCGGTATTGGAGAACGTAACACACCGGTTTTTCCGGGTTCAGGTCCAGGGCTTCCAATGAGTTGCCACTGACATCGGTGCGTACCCAAAGAAACAGGATTTTGCGGAAAAAAGACAGGATCAGGCGACGAATGCCCTGGTAAAGTCGCATGAACGGTTACTCCGGTGCGGGAAACAGAGAGCAAGTCTAACCGGTTGCGGCAGGAGGGCAAAGTGTCGGCCGCTTTTCGGCAGGTGTGATACATTGGCAGTCTGTGACCGTGCGACCGCACACCGGATTCCAACGCTTCAACGGACAACAGACGGCCATGACAACGGATCATAATTCACTCTGGCGGCCCGGGTGGTCGGAACAGTCGCCGGCCGAAGGCGATCGGGTGCTGGCGTTCGCCGGCAATAACCTGCTTAAGCCCGGGGATGACTGGTTTTTGCGGTGGGGAGGCCCGGAGATGGGGGACAGTCGGCCGCAAGCACTATTCATGGGAACCTGGGCGGGAGAGAATCTGTTTGTCACCGGCCTGCCGGATCCCGGAGTGCCGGGGGTGGAGCTGATCACACTGCGCGAGGCTTTGCTGGAGCGCCCGGATGCCCCCTCGGAGTTGCTCAACACCGCCTTTCAGGTCTGGCTATGGTGGCAGGACAGCCGTTTCTGCGGCCGCTGCGGCGAGCCGACCAGCCCGCACCCCCGGGAGCGGGCGCGTTGGTGTGAACCATGTGGCATACCCTGGTATCCGCGCATTGCGCCTTGCATCATCACGGTGATTCGCCGGGATGACCGGTTTTTACTGGCCAAATCGTCCCGGGTGACGCGAAACTTCTACAGCCTGATTGCCGGGTTTGTTGAGCCGGGGGAGAGCCTGGAGCAGGCCGTGGCCCGGGAGGTGATGGAAGAAACCGGTCTGGAGGTGGAAAACATTCGCTATCAGGGTTCCCAGCCCTGGCCGTTCCCGCATCAACTGATGGTTGGTTTTTTTGCCGACTACCGGGCCGGCGAGTTGCGTCTACAGGAAGACGAACTTGCGGATGCCGGCTGGTTTACCATTGATGATCACCCGCCGGTACCGCCACCCGCGACCATTGCCGGGCGACTGATTGCCGCCATGAAAGATGAAATAACCGGAACAGGAGGCCAGGGTAGCCGTGACTGAACGTTTGCCCAGGGTTCTGGTGTTTGATTCCGGTGTGGGCGGGCTGAGTGTTGCCCGCTGTATTCACCAGTACCGGCCCGATGCCGAACTGGTGTACCTGGCCGATAACGTGATGTTCCCCTATGGCGATCTGGCCGAGTCTGTGGTGGTCGAGCGCTGTTGTCGACTGATTGCCCAGGCGCAGGAAGAAGCGCCGTGTGATGTCATTGTGGTGGCCTGTAACACGGCCAGTACCGTGGCCCTGCCTGCGCTACGCGCCCAGACGGACGTTCCGGTGGTGGGCGTGGTGCCAGCGGTAAAGCCGGCGGCTGCCTGCAGTGAGAACCGTAGAATCGGAGTGCTGGCCACGCCCGCGACGGTGAAAAGACCTTACCTGGACGAACTGGTCCAAACCTTCGCCGCCGACTGCCAGGTGATCCGGCTGGGATTGCCCGAGCTGGTGCGTTGGGCTGAACAGCGGGTGGCGGGCACGACGCCACCGCAAGATGAGATGGACCGGGTGCTGGCGCCCCTGCGCCAGGCCCGTGTGGATACCGTGGTTCTGGGTTGCACCCATTACCCTCTGCTCTTGCCCTGGTTGCAGGTCGCGCTGCCGGAGGTGAAGCACTGGGTGGATTCCGGGCCGGCCATTGCACGGCGGGTCGATGAACTGCTGGCCCGGGCGGGCTTTGTGGCCGCCGCAGACCGGACCACTGCTAAACTTGGCGCGGTGATTAAACTGCACTTTACCGGCATCGAACCGGCCAATCTTGGCGGCTTCATGACGGATTTGGGGTTACGCCGGGATTTGCGTACAATCGCTGCCAACAACCTGTGAGGAATCTGTTGAATGACACAAACAATAATCGTCGCTGATGACCACCCGCTGTTTCGGGCAGCCTTGAAGCAGGCGGTGACTCAGGCAGTGCCGGATGCAAACACTGTGGAAGTCGACAGCATCAAGTCATTACAGGCGGCGGTGGAATCCCACCCGGATGCAGACCTTATCCTGCTGGATCTGACCATGCCCGGCGCCCACGGTTTTTCAGGGCTTGTTTTCATGCGTGGTCAGTACCCGGGCCTGCCGGTGGTGGTGGTGTCCGGCTCCGAAGATCTGCAGGTGATGCGTCGTTCCATTGATTATGGCGCCTCCGGTTTCATTCCCAAGTCTGCTCCGTTGCCCACGATTACGCTGGCAATCCAGGCGGTGCTGGAAGGGGATGTCTGGCTGCCAGATGGCATCGCCGAGAAGATTGAACGCATGCAGAGCGAGGCGACGGACTTTTCCGAACGCCTGGCGTCACTCACGCCGCAGCAGTTCCGGGTGCTGGGTATGCTGGCCGAGGGGCTGCTGAACAAGCAGATCGCTTATGATCTGGATGTGTCTGAGGCCACCATCAAGGCCCATATTACGGCTGTTTTCCGCAAGCTGGGTGTGCGTAACCGTACCCAGGCGGTGATTGCGATTCAGCAGATGGAGATTGATCCGGCGGATCAGTCTTTGTCCGGGGGCTGATAAAAGCAACTAAGCGAGTGCCCAAGCAAGCGGGTAGGGCTTTCCAAAACACGCTGTGAATACATCCATGTAGCGCTCGAGCTCCGCCATCCCTGGCTCCGCACGGTTTTGGAAAGCCCTACCCGCTCGCTTGTTTAGGCTGTGGGGCTAGTGTCCCGTCTGGTTAATTCGCTGATCTACTGCGTAGCTCTGGGATTTCTGGCCAAGGCGCCAGTGTGCAGGTGTGGTGGTTCCACATCAAGCGCTGGCAACACCGGCCAGGAATCCCAGAGCTACGCCCTTCGGGAGCCACTGAGAGCGTTGATAGCTGCGTTGCGCTAATTCGATATGGAACCACCATACCTTCATTAGCACGCCTTGCTCTCAACGCTCTCAGTGGCTCAGTAGGTCAGCGAATTAACCAGACGGGACACTAGCTCTCCTTACTTGCTGGCATACCCCAGCTTCTTGTCCACCAGGTTAAACCGGTCCTTTCCCTGCGCCCACAGATCGAAGTTCTCCAGGAACTGGTCGGTCAGCGCGCGTTTCCAGCCGATGAAATCCCCGGCCATGTGGGCACTCATGGTGACGTTTTCGTAGTCCCACAGCGGATGGTCTTCCGGTACGGGTTCTTCTTCGAACACGTCCAGGCCGGCGCCAGCTATTTCGCCATTGTCCAGAGCGCTGATGAGGTCGTCGGTCTTCACGATCGGGCCGCGACCGATGTTGATTAGCCGGGCGCTGTTTTTCATGGCCTTGAAGGCTTTCTGGTCAAACAGGCCTTCGGTTTGGGGTGTCAGCGGGGCGGCAATCACCACGAAATCGGCCAGCGGGAGTTGGTCGAACAGGTCTTCGTTGCTGTGAATGGCTTCGAAGTCCGGGTCGTCGGTTTTGGCCTTGCGGGCAATGCCGTGGGGTTCCATGCCGATGCCCCTTGCCAGGCGGGCGATCTGGTGGCCGATGGAACCGGCGCCCACCACCAGCACCCGTTTCTTGTGGACCAGCTCGGTGTCGCGGTGTTTCCACTGGTGCTTTTGCTGCAGTCGGATGTTCTGGGGGAAGTCCTTGGCGAACATGAGCATGGTGCCGGCCACGTACTCGGCAATGCCCCGGTCAAAAATGCCCCGGGCGTTGGTTACGGTTACGTCACTTTCAATCAGGCCGGGGAACATCAGGGCGTCCACGCCGGCGCTGGTGGCGTGAATCCACTGCAGGCGGTCGGCGACGGGCCAGGCGGCTTCCAGTGCTTCCGTGCGGAAGTCCGTCACCATCATCACATCGGTGCCGGGCAGGGTGTCGCGCAGGGTTTGCTCGTCCCAGGCGAAACGCACTTCGGCGCGCGCTTTCACATCTTCAATGCCGGGCGGTGCGTCTTCACCCGGTGCGGTCAGTACGGTGACAACAGGCTTTTCGGATACTGTCATCGGTCCTCCGGAAAAATGGTTGCATCAGCGGAACTTATCTACAGTCTGGTTGCCCGCAGGTTGTGGGTCAAGCCTGCTTGCTCCGGCGATCTTTACTGGCTAACCTGCAAGGGTATTATTCAATTCAGCCTGTATTCAGGAGGTGTGTATGGCAGAGGCCGTCAACAAGGACACCGGCTACACCCGGCCGCGGAAAATGAAGTATCGCAAAGCGAAGGCCAGCTGGAACCCTGCCATGCAGGCCATTCCTGTGTCGGGGATTCGCCGGCTGGTGAATATGGCGGCGGATATGAACGATGTGATTCATCTTTCTATCGGGCAGCCGGACCTGCCCACGCCCAAGCACATCATCGATGCCTACGTGGACGCGCTTAATGCGGGCCAGACCGGTTACACGATGGATGCCGGCCTGCCAGAGCTGCTCAATGCCCTGGCGGAGTATTACGGCAAGCGTTACAACCGGGAGTTGAGTCCGGAGAACATCCTGATCACCAGTGGTGCCACCGAGGCCCTGTACCTGGCTATTTCGGCCACCTCGGCGCCGGGTCGTCAGTTCCTGGTGACCGATCCCTCGTTCCTGCTGTATGCGCCGTTGATCCGCATGAACGGCGGTGAGGTGAAGTACATTCCCACCCGGGCCGAGAACAACCACCAGCTGGACCCGGACGATGTGATCCGGGCCATGGGCTCGCGCACCTTTGCGTTGATTCTGAATAACCCGAACAACCCCACCGGGGCCGTGTACCCGCGCAGTACCGTGGAAACCATCATGGAAGAGTGTGCCTACCGGGGCATTCAGGTGTACGCCGACGAGGTGTACGACCACATGATTTTTGATGACGACGAGTTCGCCAGTGTGCTGAATTGTTCCATGGACCTGGACAACATCATGTGCATCAGCAGTTTCTCGAAAACCTACAGCATGGCCGGCTTGCGGGTAGGCTGGGTGATCTCAAGCCAGGCGGCGATCAAGTCACTGCGCCGGTACCACATGTTCACCACCTCGGTGGCCAACACGCCGGCCCAGTTCGCGGGTGTGGCGGCGCTCACGGCGGACCAGAAATGCGTGAATGACATGGTGGATATCTATCGCCAGCGTCGGGACCGCATCGTCGAGCTGGTTGATCAGACACCTCACCTGACCGGCTACAAACCGGGCGGTGCGTTCTACGCCTTCCCGAACCTGCCGCCTCATGTGGACGGCTCGGATCTGGCGTTGCGCATGCTGAAGGAAACCGGTGTGTGTGCCGTGCCCGGCGATGCCTTCGGGGATGACTGTGGTAATGCGCTGAGGTTCAGTTTTGCCACCAGCTGTGAGCGTATCGAAGAGGCGTTTGATCGCATCATTCCCTGGATGGCCAAGCAGCAGTTCTGATGCGTTATGCCAGCCCTTGATTCGGTCATGATCCAATGCCCCTACTGTTGGGAAATGCTGGACATCAGCATTGATCCTTCAGTAGAGGAGCAGGAGTATGTGGAAGACTGTCAGGTGTGCTGCAACCCGATCCTGATCACAGTGTTGATCACTGCCGACGGCACGCCTCAAGTCGAGGCCAGGGCAGAAAACGAGTAGCTGCGCTTGCGGCTGAGAAGTCCGCGCTTTCTGGAGATACCGGGACCATGACCCAAAGACGATTGACTGGCCTGCTTCTGCTGGCCATCACAGTGCTGATTAGTGGCTGTGCCAGCCTCTCCCCCTATTCTGTTTCCGAGGCACAGATAGAGCGCCACTTGCAGGATGCCGTGGCCGATTTTGATCGCCAGCAACTGAACAGTGGCTCGCCGCTGAGCCTCAGCCTGAGCGATGCTGACATTACCCTGGGCCCGGACGGCCGGGACGTGGCAGTGATTGATCTGCGCGGCCAAGTGGCGTTGAACGCCCTGATGACCAAGCTGCCCGTGGATATCGCCCTCAAGCTGGAAGGCGCCCCGGTGTATGACAGCGAGGAGAAAGCGGTCTACATTCGTCGGCTGAATTTGCTGGAAAGCTCCATTGAGTCGCCGTTTTTCAAGGGTGACCTGGCGCCGGTAACAGATTCTGTGATGCGTGTTGTTGCGCAGATGCTGGAGACCATGCCGGTGTACCGGCTGGATGACAGCGACATGAAGCAGCGCATGTTCGGCATGGTGCCGATGGATATACGAGTGGCGCCGGGCCGGCTGGAGTTTGTGATGGATGAATGATGCCGTCGGCGTGTGACATAAAAAAAGGGAGTGGCTGAAAACCACTCCCTTTTTTTATGGATACAACCAGCCGGTGATTAGCCTTTCAGGCGATTACAGACAGCCGTGCCGATCTCCCGACAGGAGCGTTGCTGGTCTCCGGACTCGGCCAGGTCCGCCGCCATGGCGTCAAACAGCTCCTGGCCGGCGGTGGCCATGGCCGGGTCCTTGCGGCCCAGCCATTCCAGCATGCGGGCGGTGGTGAACAGCATGGCGGTGGGGTCGGCGATGCCTTGGCCGGCGATGTCCGGCGCGCTGCCATGGGTGGGCTCAAACATGGAGGGCATGTCCGGGTCGGTCGGGTTAAGGTTGCACGATGGCGCCACCCCCATGCCGCCGGACAATACTGCTGCCAGGTCAGTCAGGATGTCGCCCTGCAGGTTGCTGGCAACCACTACATCAAACGCCCAGGGGCACTGCACGAACTTCATGCAGGCTGCATCCACCAGTTCATGGTGGGTGGCGACATCCGGGTATTCCTTGCTGATTTCCTCGAACACTTCCGTGTACATGTCACCCCAGTGACGCAGGGCGTTGCGCTTTGTGATGATGCACACCTGGCTTTCGCAGGTGCGACCATCCAGGGTGCGGAAACTGCGTGTGCGACCTTCCTGCAAGCGGGCGGCCGCACGGATACGGGCCTGCTCAAAACCGTAACGGACAATGCGCTCGGTGGCCTTGCGGGTAAACACTTCCATCTGGGTGGCCACCTCGTCCGGGGTGCCCTTGCGCAAGCGGCCACCCTGGCTGACGTACTCGCCTTCGCTGTTTTCGCGAATCACCAGCATGTCGATGTCTTTGGCCCGGTCATCCTTCAGGTACTGGCGTGCTCCGGGCAACAGGCGGGCCGGGCGCTCACACACCCATTGGTCAAAGCCTTTGCGCATTTCGAGCAGTGGTGCCAGGGAAATGCTGTCTGGCAAAAGGTAGCGGTTTGGGTCGTCCACCGGGCCGGGATCGCCCAGGGCGCCCAGCAGAATGGCCTGATAGTCGCGCAACTGATCCAGCGCATCGGACGGCCAGGATTCGCCGTGTTGTTCATGCCAGGCGTGGGAAGGCCAGGGGAAACGGGTCCATTCCAGGGCCAGGTGGTGTTTTTCTCGCAGAACTTCCAGGCAGCGGACCGCCTCTGCGACAACTTCCGGGCCAATGCCGTCTCCGGGTGTGATTGCAATGCGCATGGTTCCGGCCATTCAGTTACCTCCAGGTTGGGATGTTTCGTGCTGCGGCCAAACCCCAGTGTAGACTTCGCGGGGCCAGATGCCAGTTACCTATACGTATGATAGTTAACGGATGTTGCCAATTTGCGGGAATGCTAACTATAGTGGAATCTGTCGGTTTTCTTTATGCTTCTGTCTGCAATCAAGACAGACCCATTTGACGGAGCCCTTGTGGACAAACCCGAAGTGTTATTTGATGAGTCGCACTGTGGTCAGTGCGCGTGTGGTGAAGGGCTGGATTTCTCATTCAGCTTTGCGTTTCAACCCATTGTTGATGCGGCCCAGAAATCGGTTTACGCGTATGAGGCTCTGGTGCGGGGCACCAATGGCGAGGGAGCCATGTCGGTGCTCTCGCAGGTCAATGAACGAAACCGGTATTCGTTTGACCAGATTTGCCGCGTGAAAGCGGTGAAGCTGGCCTCCAGGCTGGATATGCAGCCAATGCTGAGCATCAACTTCATGCCCAACGCGGTCTACCGTGCGGAATATTGTATCCGCACCACGCTGGCAGCGGCGAAAACCTACAACTTCGATACCAGCAAAATCATCTTTGAGTTGACCGAGGGTGAGAACCTGTCGTCGGTGGAGCACCTGACCTCAATCATCGAGGCCTACCAGGAAATGGGCTTCAGCACGGCGATTGATGACTTTGGCGCGGGTTACTCCCGTTTCAACATCATGATGGCCAGCCCGCCGGATTTACTGAAACTGGATATGGCGCTGGTGCGTAATATTCACAACGAGCCCAACAAACAGGCGGTGGTGGCCGGCATCATTACCATGATGCGCCAGCTGGGCGGCAAGATTGTTGCCGAGGGTGTGGAGACGCCGGAAGAGTATTACTGGCTGCGCTCTCAGGGCATCACCCTGTTCCAGGGTTTTCTGTTTGCCAAGCCCGGGTTTGAGTGCCTGCCCGAGCCGGTCTGGCCTGACTAACATTTCCTAACCACAGGATGCCGGTGTGTTCTATCGCCTGATTACCCTGATTGGCGGCCTGGTGTTTGTGGTCGCTTTGTTCGCGTTGCTCTGGTTCTTCTGCAAGAAATTCCTGCAGGCCCGGGGTGTGACTGAACAGGTCAATGATAAAGCCATGGTGCTTGCCACCTGGACCTTTGCCGGTATCGCCGTCGGGCTGGTGTTCGCGGTGGTGGGCGCGTTTGTGCTGGGTCCCTGGGCGTTTTACCGGACTGTTCGCGGCCATGACATGGCACTTTCCGATGCCGCCGCCGTTTGGTGGGGACTGGGCATTGTTGCCTTGTCCCTGGGGCTGACCGGTGCGGGCTTTTTCGGCTTCCTGATGCTGGTTGGCGCATACTGAACCGGAAAACCGCAGCGGTTCTGCCTAAAGACACGCCAGTTCGCTGAAATCCCCGTTCAAGCTCTGAATCCGGTTCACCAGGTGCTGCCGGTGGCCGGCATCGCCCGCGGCCAGGACATCGTGTAGCAAATCGGCCATGGCGGCCTGGCTTTCTGCCGACATGGCCTGGTAGGCAGGGCCGCGAGCCTGCTCGTAATTGACCAGCAACTGTTCGATACGCGCGCCAAAGCCGGGCTCACCGCGTTTTTCGAGCGCATCAATCAGCGCGTGTTGCCAGTTTTGCCGGCCCTGCAGCCAGATTTCCGTTTGCCGCCCGCGGTCGGCGGACCAGTCGGTTACGATAGTCTGTTGGTCTTTGTTCAGCCCGCCCAGCCAGGTTTCCAGCCGTTCGCGGGTGCGTTGAGCCCGGGCTTTGGCGGTCTGTTCGGGGTTGCCCGCCAGCATTTCCTGTTCCAGTTCACGCTGGTTTTTCGCCATGTTGTCGGCCAGTTCCTTAACCTGTCGGTCGGACAGGTCTTCCAGCAGATTGACCGCCACCGGTGCCGCCTGGCCCATTAAATCGGGTATGAAGGCCAGCAGTCGTTGCTGGTGGTAGTGAACCGCGTCGCGGTCCGGCACGCCGGTCATCAGGTCGCCCTCTAACTGCGTCAGCCAGCCGGTGTAGCGGGGCAGTTCTGCCGAACAGTGCCATTGCTTCAGGTTGACCAGGTCCCGATCGAGCCGGTCTGCCTGTTCTGGGGTGAGGGTGACATAATCTTCCACCCACCAGACGATGCCCCAGTCGGCAAATCGATAGGCGGTTTTTGTGGAGCTACATCCGGCCAGGAATGCGGCCAGAACCAGGGCGATAAGAGCGTATTTACAGAAGCGTGCGGCGGCCATGAATGATCTCTCTCGGTAAAAAGCCGTATGGAAACCCGTTGCATGCTTATTATGATGTCTCGCTGTTTCCGGGGTGCGGTTCCTTATACCGGTACGAATCGCTTTCAAAAATGGATGGCGTGGGTGGTTGATCCGCGCCGGGAGGGAATATGTCCACATTCAAGGTAACGCAGCTGCGGCGCTTCGTGTTCTCGTTTTATATGTCCGGGATTATGTCGTTGCTGATGTCTGGCATCATCACGCTGATTAATACCGGCCTGGCCGAAGGCTTTTTGATGCGCTGGGGGCCGGCGTTCGGGGTGGCCTGGGGGTGGCTTTTCCGTTGGTGACGTTCATCGCGCCGCTGGCCGGCAAGCTGGCCGATAAAACCATGGAGAAGGTGTTCAAGGCGGGGTGAGCCCCGCCCGTTCTATTGAATAGTGGTGCGGCGGCCTGCGGCAGTATCGGACTGTGAAACGGCGGTGCCGGTTGGTGGCTGGTAATGTAATGAATGCAGAACCTGGTCGAGCACGGCCTTGCCATTCCATGCCGGGTCGTTGTTCACCATGCCGACGATGGCCCAGGTGGTGTTGTTCTCGTCGCGGGTGAAGCCGGCGATAGAGCGCACATTGGCCAGCAGGCCGGTCTTGATCCGGCCTTTGCCGTCCAGGCCGGTATTCTTCAGCCGGCTGGCCATGGTTCCGTCCATGGCAATAATCGGTAGTGATGCCATCAGGTCCGAAGCATAGGGGCTTTGCCAGGCCTGTTGCAGTATTTTCACGCCCTGGCGGGCGGTGATACGGCCGTGTCGGGTGAGGCCGGAGCCGTTATCAATCACCATGCCCGCGGTGTTGATGCCTTTGCCTTCCAGCCAGCCGTAGATCGCCTCTATACCGGCCACCCGGTCGTCTTTCTGGTCTTCCTGCCGATGCTCGGCACCAATGGCCAGCAGCATCTGGCGGGCCATCACGTTGCTGCTCCACTTGTTGATGTCCCGCACCATGGTCACCAGGTCTGGTGAGCTGGTGCGCATCATCAGGCGTGCGTCTTCCGGGGTTTTGGCCAGGCGGTCACCACCGTTTACGGTGACGCCGGTTTCAGCCAGAACCGAACGGATCAGTGAAGCGGAATATTGCTCGTGGGGCAGCAGGGAAAGGTAAGTTGTGGTGCGACACCCCTGGGGAAGTGAGCCGGTGACCTGCACCGTCACCTTGTTGTCGTCATGGAAAATCGGTGTCCAGTCGAAGCGCCGCCGGGCAGGGCAGGGACCTTCGGCCGTGGCGGTAATGCGGTTATCGATGGTTACTTCCGACAGGTTGGGGGTGGCCCATGCCTGTGTGCCCCGTTCATCGGCCCGCACCTGAAAATGAAGCAGGTTCAGGTTGGTGAGATAGGCGGAGGGTTCCACCAGAAACGGCCGGTAGGGGTTGTCGCCGGTGTCGTCGAATTTCGGAAAGCCGTCCACCTGAAAGTGGGTGCCGTCCAGCACCAGGTCGCCGTTGATGCGGGTCACTCCCATTGAACGCAGTTCCCGCAGCGTGCGCCAGAGCCGTTCGATGGTCAGCTTGGGGTCACCACTGAAACGGACGTAAAGGTTGCCTTCCAGTGTGTTTCCAACAAGGTTGCCGTCGGTCAGAAAATCGGTCTCCCAGCGGTGGTTGGGGCCGAGCAGCTCCAGAGCGGCGTAGGTGGTTACCAGCTTCATGATGGAGCCGGGGCTCATCAGTTGGTCAGCGTTCACGTACTGGTCAATGCCCGGTCCGTCGAGGGGCACGGCCGCTACCCCCACACCTTCATCGGTACTGAGGGACTGGGTGGCGAAATCGCGCACTTCGCTGGCCCACAGGTGGGCGGCGCCATAGGTTTCGCGGGAGGAATCCTGAGCCAGACCGGTTACCGGGAGTGAGCAGGCCGTTGCCAGCGCCAGCGCTCTGAGTACCGTTTGGGCTATCCTGGCTTTGTGCTGAAGCCGCTTATCTGAGCGCTGGGGCAGCATGGCTGACGTCCTTTGGGGGTGGTGGTATAAACATAGCCTAATTGTAATGATGGCACCACGACAATACTCTACATAGCACATTAAAAACTAGTTACAGCTGTATGGTTTGTAAAGGTTTTTTCTTAGGGTGTTTCTGTGTTCCGGTACAGGTATGATCAGGTTGTTGAATTTAAAAACTTTGTGAGAGGAGCAGCCATGAAAACAGGCCAATGCCTGTGCGGTGATATCCGGTTTGAGTACGAGGGACCTCTGGGGCCGATTGCCTTGTGCCATTGCAGCCAGTGCCGGCGGGCCCACGGCAGTGCGTTTTCGGCCAGCGCTCCGGCGCAGAAGGTGCGGTTCCGGTTTGTTGCGGGTGAGGAGCTGATTACTGAATTTGAGTCCCGGCCGGGTAAGTATCGGGCGTTTTGTAGCCGGTGTGGTAGCCAGCTTTACAGCCGGGTGGATGCGATTCCCGGTATTTTGAGGTTGCGGGTTGGGGCGCTGGATGGGCCCGTTGGGCAGAAGGCGGCTCAGCATGTGTTTGTGGGTTCGAAGTCGGACTGGTTTGAGATTACCGATGAGTTGCCGCAATTTGAGAAGACTGAGCGGACGAATGATCCGCATTAGCTTTTGGCGGACTGCGGAGTCAGGGGTGCTGTTCCAAAAACCGCTACAAGCTCGTCCATGAGCGCTTATTTCGGGCCATCCGTGGCCCTCAAAATTTTTGGAACAGCACCCCTGACTCCGCGTTTAGACTTATTTCCCGCCTTCCGTAGAGCACGGCTCTTAGTATCACTCTACTGGCACTACTCGATAAACCTTCCCTCTTGACGAATCCGTCAGTAGCCAAAGCGCGCCATCCGGCCCCATGCGCACATCGCGGATGCGTTCATCCAGGTCTGTCAGCAGGTCTTCCTCTTCTACCACATCGCCATTCGCTATGCTCAGGCGCACCAATTTGCGCATAACCAGAGCACCTACGAACAGGTCGCCTTGCCACTCGGGGAACAGGTCGCCGGTGTAGAAGGCCATGCCGGAGGGGGCGATGGACGGGTCCCAGTAGTGGAGTGGGTCTTTGATGCCTTCCATGGTGGTTTTGCTGGTGATGGGCAGGCCGGAGTAGTCGATGCCGTAGGTCACTTTCGGCCAGCCGTAATTGGCACCGGCTTCCAGGATGTTGATTTCATCACCGCCCCTTGGACCATGCTCGTGGGTCCAGATTTCTTTGGTTTCGGGATGGCGGGTCATGCCCTGGATGTTGCGGTTGCCCCAGGTGTAGAAGGTGTCGTTGGCGGAAGCGTTGTTCAGAAACGGGTTGGCGGGAGCCGGCTCGCCATCGGTGGTGATGCGGTGCACGCCGCCGGCGTCGTCCTGCCTGTCTTGTGCCCGGTCCATCTCGCCCCGGTCACCAACGGAGATGTAAAGATAACCTTCCTGATCAAATTCCAGCCGGCTGCCAAAGTGCCGGCCGGCGCGGGAGCGGGGGAGGGCTTCGAAGATGACGTTCACATCGCTCAGTGCTTCACCATCAAACACCGCCCGTGCAACGCGGGTGGTCAGGCCTTCCCGGGTTTTGTGGGCGTAGCTCAGGAAAAGCTGGTGGTTGTCTGAAAATTCCGGGTGCAACACCACATCCAGCAAGCCGCCCTGGCCCGATACCGCCAAATCGGGCAAGCCCCGGACGGGCTCTTTCTGGAGCTTTCCATCACGAATCAGGCGCAGCTGGCCCGTGCGTTCGGTGACCAGTTGGTCGCCATTGGGCAGGAACGCCAGGCTCCAGGGGTGTTCGAGGTTGGTGGCGATGGTTTGTAGTTGGAAATCGGTTTTGTCAGATGAAAACAGTTGTTCCGCCAAGCTGTCAGGGGTGTGCAGAACCATCAGGCAAAAGCCGGTCAGGGCGATGGTGCGAAGCATGGTGCCTCCTCGGGCGTAGCTGTTCACATCTCGTATTTCTGAATACAGCATAAACAAAAACGCCATCGCGGTGCGATGGCGTTTTTGTGACGTTGTCAGAGGGTCAGAACTGATAGGTCAGTGAACCCACGATAGTTCTTTCCGTGCCTATGAAACAATCACCCCGGGACAGGCATGAGGTGAAGTAGGTTTCGTTTGTCAGGTTGTTCACGTTCAGTGCCAGTTCCCAGTTGTCGAGGCCGTAGGCAATCATGGCGTCAATCAGGGTCTCGGAAGGTGTCTTGATTTCATCCGCTCCGTCCCAGCTGGCCCCTATGTAGCGTACGCCCGCGCCTGCACGCAGCCCAGGCACGCCAACACTGCTGAAGTTATGTTGGCTCCAGAGTGATGCGGTGTGTTCAGGGATGGCTGCGAGTCTGGCACCTTCATTTGTGCCTTTTTCCACTTCGGTGTCCGTGTAAGCGTAATTGGCAATCAAATCCCAGGACCCGGTTACATCGACCTTGGCTTCAAGCTCAACACCTTTAGCACTGGTCTCACCGTTCTGGATATCGTTGTTGGGGTCAGCCGGGTCTGGTGCCTTCCGGTTTTTCTCTCTCAGATCATACACCGTTGCCGTATAGAGGCTGTTCGAATCGGTCGGCTGGTATTTCACCCCCAATTCCACCTGTTCGCCTTTCAGTGGTTCCCAGGGGTTACCGTTATTGTCCACACCAGTTAGTGGGTTGAACGATTCGGAATAGCTGATAAACGGGGTGAACCCAGCATCAAACTTGTACATCAGGCCTACCCGACCAGTCACTTCCTCGTCGGAATAGGTCTGGTTGCCCTCGGTTTTATTGCGTGTTGAATCGTGACGCAGTCCCAGCACTGCAATCCATTTGTCGTTAATGGTCATCTGGTTCTGTGCGTAGAAGCCGCTCTGGATGACGGTGTTTTCTGCTATGTCGCTGAAATCGCTGGCGCTTAGGCGAGTGTAATTGCCGTATTGCGGGTTAAAGACATTCAGGTCACCAACATCTTCAGCGCCTCCCTTGCTTCCTTTGGTAACAGCATGTTGATAGTCCCAGCCCATCAAAAGGGTGTGATCAATGCTTCCGGTAGCAAACAGTGCTTCTGCCTGATGATCCACTGTGAAGGTGTCGAGGTTTGATTTCCTAGCATAGGCTACCCGGGAGATATCACCATTTGGTTGGAGCGTTGGCGGAAACTCGGAGTAAATGCTCTGATAATCAACTTCACTTTCCGAATAACGCAGGTTCTGGCGCAGCGTCCAGACATCATTCAGTTGATGGCGCAGGAGCGAAGTGACGGCAGTCTGCTCGGTGTTGTAGCGGTCGAAATCCGGTTCACTGATAAACAGGTCTGTTGGTATTTGGGGCAAGCCATTAGGTGAAGGCTTCAGTGTGCCTTCAATAGGCAGGAACTGGGCGGTAGTGCCGGTGCGGTCTTTCTGGTGCAAGCCCTGAAGGGTCCATTCCGTGTGCTCGCTCGGGCGCCAGGTGATGGCGGGCGCAATTACAGCCCGGTTATCCTCAACCTGTTTTACCTGAGTATCACTGTCGCGACCAAGGGCAATAAACCGGTAGAGCAGGGAGCCGTCATCGTTCAACTTTCCGGTGGAGTCCAGGGCAGCCTGTTTTCTTGAATGATTGCCGACCTCGAGTCGAAGTTCATTGGCTTGTTCAGCCTGTGGCCGTTTCGTGGCCAGATTAATCAATCCTCCCACGTTGCCCTGTCCGTAGAGTACGGAAGATGGTCCCCGAATGACCTCTACTCTTTCAAGCAGGTACGGATCTGTACGCGCATTGTTGTAGCTGCCAAAAGTTTTCTGGAGCCCGTCGAGGAAAATAACAGGGGTGCCACCGCGAACAGATTGCCAGTCGCCGCGACTGTCGAAACCGTATTGTTCCGCGCCGACACCGGTTGTATATCGGAGCGCTTCCTGGATGCTGTTGGCACCCTGATCACGCATCTGGTCCCGGGTGACCACGGAGATGGACTGGGGAATTTCATCAATGGGCGTATTGGTTTTTGTGCCTGATGCACTGGAGTTGGCGACATACCCTTCAACAGGTGCGGTTGGTGAATTGATTCGCTCTCCTGTGACATTGATGGCATCCAGTGTTTCCTGGGCTGCGGCAGGCAAGCTGGCTGTGCCAAGCGCAATAACAGTTGTGGAAACAAGGCAGGGGAGTCTTCGGTTGGTGGCTTGATGTGATTTACGCGCCAAACGCATCGATGATGTACCTCGAGATAACTGAGTGAGTTGCAAGGAATTAACTTTCCAAATAGTAATGATAACGGTTATGATTTGCAATATATTGTCGTTATGTTTGCTGGATTTTTGAAGGAGGTAGCTCTCGTGGAAGCAGAAAGAGAAGTTGTTGAAGGATTAAAAATCGCTGCTGTGGCGACCGGCCTTGTTGTTTTGGTCCTGTCCGGGTTGATTGCGGGAGTGTGAGTACAGTCGGTACTTTTGGTGAGCGGAACCAGTCACGCCTGGAGGCTGGCTTGCCAGAAGGGGGGATAAACAGAAAGGGGGAGAACCATGATCGCATCCCTGTGATCATGATTCTCCAGCTCTCAGAAATGGTAGGTCACTGAACCGGTCACTTCCCTACGAGTGCCATAAGTCCCGGAACTACCCCATGGGCTGCCAAATGCTGTAGCTACATATTTCTCGTCCATAAGATTCTGGGCATGCAGCCCCAGAGATATCTGACCGATATCGTAGGTGATGGCGGCATCCACGAGGGTTACACTGGGTACTTCCAGCAAATCGTTCGGGCCATATGAATAGGCGCCGTAGCTGTCACCGATATAGCGAACACCCGCACCAAGCCCCAGGCCGGCAATCGGGCCGGAGTGGAAGGTATACTTGCCCCACAGAGCGGCCTCATGTTCCGGTGTATATTCCAGAGGTTCACCTTCCTCGGTCGGAGTACTTGAGTGGGTGACTTCTGCATCGGTGTAGGTGTAGCTGGCAATTACATCCAGATTGTCGGATACACGGCCCCGTAGCTCCAACTCAATACCTTGTGAATTGGCTTCGCCATTTTGCTCATCTGCGAAGGTTGATGGATTGGTGGTCAAATAGTTTTCGCGCGTCAAATCAAAATACGCCAACGTAAGCAGCGTACTGGTAGTTGGCTGGTATTTAACCCCAACCTCATACTGGTGTGACGTTTCCGGCTCAAATGGGTTGCCATTTGCGTCTGCACCTGCATTGGGCAGGAAGGATTCCATGTAACTTATATACGGGGCCAGACCATTGCTGAACTGGTAGTTGACGCCGGCTCTGCCGCTGAACTCGTCATCCTCGCGATGAGTCTCACCACCATTCAGCTTGTCGACGGTGCTGGTACGGGCACTGTCGTACCGACCGCCTAGCGTGACGGTCCAGCTAGCAAAGCGGATCTGATCCTGCAGGTATACCCCGGTTTGCTTTAATTTACTGTCTTCATCCTTTTGCAGGGGGGCATTGGCAATAGCACTACCATACTGGGGATCAAAAATGTCCAGCTCCATGGGGTTGGTGGTGGTATCGCTATAATACTGTTTCGATGAAACATCGATATCCTGGTGATCAAGGCCGATCAGCAAGGTGTGTTCAGCAGCGCCGGTCTTGGCCTCCACTTCAATTTGATTATCAAGGTTCAGACCATCAATGCGGCCAAAACTGTCATAACGTTGGCGAATGATGGTGCGCTTGTCAGATTTCAAGCTACTGGTATAGACACTTTTGTCATCCACATCGTTTCGATAATCACGCACGTTCTGGCGGACCGTCACCTGATCATTGATATGATGCTCAAATTCGTAGCCGATGGCGCTCTCACGGCGTGTGTATTCATCGTAGCCAGGTTCACCGGTGAAACGGTTGTCGGGAATCTCGCCATTTGGGTTGGAATCCAGAGTGCCTTCCAGTGGGTAACGCTGTGACGGCTGGGTATCGTCATACTGCCAGTGAGCCAGTACAGTCAGACGTGTCGCATCGGTTGGCTGCCATGTCAGGCTCGGCGCCAGGTATTTGCGGTCGTCGTTGACGTAATCCACTTGTGTCTCACTGTCACGAACCAGTCCCACCAGCCGTAGTGCCAATGTATCACTGTCATTCACGGCGCCACTGAGATCGAATTGTCCTTGCATCAGCTCGTTGGTTCCGGCTTCAACCCGAACTTCTCGTCGAGTGTCGAACGTTGGACGCTTGGAAACGTAGTTCACCAAGCCACCCGGACCGGCCTGGCCATACAGCACGGAAGACGGGCCTTTGAGCACGTCAATCCTTTCAGCTCCGTAAGGCTCCAGGCTATAACCGGCTGCAAACCCTGGATTGGCCAGCTTCAGGTTATCCCGGAACAGGCCGCTGGTGGCAACATCAAAGCCGCGAATCCGCAGGAAAGTCGTACGAGGTTCGAACCCAAAGGTTTCACCCCGTGCTCCGGCTGTGTAGCGCAACACTTCACCCATATTTGCTGCGTTTTGATCACTGATTTCATCAGCAGTCACGGTACTGATTGATTGGGGTGTTTCCTTGATATCGGTGCTGGTTTTAGTGCCGGTTACAGATGCCTCCGGCGTATAGCCTTCAATGGGTGACGTACCCGTGGCAGATGCCTCCTCTGCAGACACTTCGATCGCATCCAGTTCGGTAACAGACTCTTCCTGAGCATAAACGGTGGAACCAAGGGTACAACTCGCGATGGCGAGGGCCAGGGCTGAGGGTTTGAATAATGTGCGGTGATGCGAATTCAGGGTCATAAGTACTGCTCCAAAGAATGCAAAATTGCGCCTAATAAAAACAATGCGAATTATTATTGTTCGTGTCATTGGTTTGGTATTCGAAAAAGCAGAATACCTATGCGAAGCGCTAAATCTGGTTGGTTTCTGGCCGATTCTTTGGGGGCAGGCCAAAGTGTCGTCTGTACGCTGTGGTGAAGTTTGTGGCGTGCCTGTAGCCAACCATGTGAGCAGTTTGTTGAACGCTGAATCCCTGTTCCAGGTACTGGCGGGCCAACTCGAACCGGCACCGGCGCCAGTATTCAAAGACTGATACGCCGTAGGTGTTTCGGAACTTCGTCCTGAGGCCGCTTTCGCTCATTGCCGCAAGACGAGCCAGATCTCTAAGCTGGTGCTCCTTGTCGGGAGAAAATTCCAGATGCTGCCTGACCAGTTCAAGACGTTTCTGCTGTTGTTCAGATACCGATGAAAAAACCGGTTTGGCATCTGCGTCTACCGTTACCCCTAGACCGGCGAGTTGCAGTGCCAGTCCTTCCAGAACGAGATTTTGCTGTGCTTCAGGTAGATCGGGATGGTTATTTGCCTGGAGTTGTTGTTTTAGCGAATAAGGTAAGGTCCACACAAAAAAGGGAGCTCGCGCACGCGCCAGAAGTTCGTAAAGCGCTGGTGACGCGGCCCGTCCCACATTGGCTGACTTTGGATTAAAGGCCAACGTCATGGTGGTCAGGCGTTCCTGAGCAGGCTGTATGGCCTGCAATGCATATTCAGGATGCAGTTGCATGGTAACTGCGCTCCCGGGAGTCAGTTCCCTTTCCAGTGCCCCGATTTTGAGGCGGATATTACCTTCCTGGACAACAAGAATTAAAAGCGGTGCGTGACCTAGCGAAACCGATTCATAGTGCTGACGGATGCGTAGATCGGAAAAGGTAAAACGAAAGCCGGAACTCAGGATGTGCTCGGATATCTGGCCTTCAGCGATTACCGTCTGATTGAAATCGTCGCCGCTGGACGAAAGGTTGGGAAAACGGTAGTTAATGTCGAACGTTTCTCCAAACTTCTGAAACTCCCGAACGCGATAGTACTGGTGTTCACTGTTACCGGGGGGCAACAGGGTTTGATGATGAAGAGGGGGATTATCGTTCATTATTTGCTCCCACCCACGGGTTTGATCGCTGAATGTCGAGCCTCGCCAACCGCTCCTTCCGATAAACCCCGCACGTCCCGCAATACCCACCTTCCGGCAACCGATATTTCAGGCAGCACCCCTTGCGCTGGGGAATGGCGGTTTCCTGTTCAGCGAACACCGCCGGTATCCAGTCGATAAATCGGTTTGCCTCGTTATTGAACTGCTCCAGCCATTGTTGCGCCAACTCACACACCGCAGCCGGCTGCGCCAGGTTCCAGACCGCCGAGAAGGGTGCGCCCAGGCCCAGTCCGACACTGCTCCAGTAAGCTCCCGGGCTGACTTTCCACTCTTGCCGGAATACCGGATACCACTGCCGGGTTTGTTGTGCCATTGATCGTATGAACGTGGTTTCATCGACTGCCGGCTGGTCCGGGATCTGGAACCAGCGGTTGGTTGTCTGGCCGCTCTGCTCAAGGGGCGCGAGAAAGATTCGGGTTGGCTCTGCCACCGGCGCCTCATGGTAGCGGAAAAGCCGGAGAGCGAGCGGGGCGATCACGCTCAGTGCCAGGTCCTGTTGCAGGACCGACGCATAGGTCCGGAGACTCTGGCCGGTGGTGGCGTCCGGGTAGTCGGTCTGAATCTGCTGAACCAGCAATTCCGGCTGCGCCAGGCATTGGGCCAGTGAGAACAGGCCCCGCCGTTCAATGCTGGTGCGTTGCAGGGCGCCCCCCAGAACCGTTTCCCGGTCCAGCCCGTCCGCTTGCAAGAGCCGCTGGTAACGTTCGGCCCAGGAGTATTGGGCGGCTTCCGGTTCAGGCCTTGCCATGACGGCTCAGCCCCCAGAGGAAATACAGGCCCCCCACGAGCGCTGCCAGCAGGCCCGCCGGCAACTGGTTCGGATAGACCACAATACGGGAGAGGTAATCGGCCAGGGCCAGCAGCACGCCGCCCACAAGCCCGGCCACAATCAACTGGCGGCCAACGGTTTGCTGGCCCAGCACCCGCGCCAGGTGCGGGGCAATCAGGCCGACGAAGCTCAGCGGCCCGATGACCACAGTTGCCGCTGCGGTCAGCACGGCGGCAAGCAGTAGCAGGGCCAGCCGCGCCCGGGCCACCGGCAGGCCCAGGGAGGAGGCGGACACATCGCCCAGGGGCAGAATGGTCAGCGGCCGGACAATGATGGCCAGCACGGTACTGATGGCAAAGATCACGGTCATCAGGCTGAGCGCCTCGGTTTCCGAGATGAGCCAGGTGGAGCCGTACATCCAGTTCAGCAGTTTCGAGGCCTGGGTGCCGCCGGCGGCCATCACCAGGCGCAGGCCGGCGTCCATGAACACATACAGCGCTAGCCCGCCCAGCAGCAGCTGATTGCCGGCGAACCGGTGCTTGCGGGCCAGCAGAATCAGTAGCCCCAATGCCCCGGCGGCACCCAGGGTGGCGGCCAGTATCTGTACGGTGCGCCCCGCCTCGATGCCGGAAAGCACCACGACAACCATCACCAGGGCCGCGCCACCGCTGATGCCCAGCATTTCCGGGCTGCCCATGGGGTTGCCGGTCATGCGCTGGATCAGCGTGCCGGCCAGCCCCAGGGCAACGCCGGCCAGGATGGCCGCGAGCATGCGCGGCCCGCGCCAGACCCAGGCATCATCCCAGTTGGTCACGGCCGTCCAGTTCCAGCCCTCAAGGCCGGGCGACCAGCCCATGGAAATCACCACTGTGGCCGCCAGCAGCACCAGCAACACGCCGGCAATCACACTGGCGGACCGGCGCCTGGGCAGGAAGCCGGGCGGGTTGGAAGCCTGGCCGGGCATGTGATGGGTATTCCGGATACTCTGCAGGGCCAGCAGGATAATCGGCCCGCCAATCAATGCCGTGGTGGTGCCGGTGGGAATCAGTGAGCCGTCGCCCCAGGTGGAGGCCCAGTGGGCCAGAGTGTCGGCCAGTAACAAAAGACCTGCGCCCAGCAGCGGGCTCCAGACCAGCTTTTCACCCAGGGTCCGGGCCCCCAGTAAGCGCGCCAGCACCGGGGCCGCCAGGCCGACAAAGGCGATCACGCCCACGCGGCTGACCACCGTCGCACTTAGCAACACCACCAGAAAAAGCGCCAGCGCGCGCACCCAGGCCACCTTCGCGCCCAGTGAGCGGGCTGAGGTTTCGCCCAGTTGCAGCAGTTGCAGTGGCCGCATCAGCAAAAGCATGAGGAAGGAAAGTACGATGACCCGGGGCCAGAGGTCCTGGAACGGCTGCCAGTTGTTCTGCACCAGCGAGCCCGCGCCCCAGATGAACAGGTTGCCCAGCCATTCGCCCTTGAGCAGCAGGAAGGCCATGTTGGTGGCGCCCAGGAAGAAGGTGATCACCAGCCCGGCCAGAATCACCGTGACCGGCGAGAAGCCCAGGCGCCAGGTCAGCGCGATGACCATGCCAATGGCCAGCAGCCCGCCCAGAATAGCCGGCACATCGGCGCTCCAGGCCAGCAGGCCGGGGAAGAACAGCGAGGCGACGGTCACGCCAAACTGGCTGCCGGCGGCCACGCCCAGGGTGGTGGGGGAAGCCAGTGGATTGCCCAGGATCTGCTGGGTTACGGCACCGGCCAGGCCCAGTGCTGCACCGATCAGAACCGCCATGGCCACCCGGGGTGCCCAACTGAAGTGAGCCATGACCGAGGCGTAGCTGTCCTCGTTGAAGCCGGCGAAGGCTTGCAGCAAGGCCAGTGGCGACAGCTCACCGAGCCAGGGAGCGGCGCTGGCCAGCAGGGCGGTCAGCCAGAGAGCGGCGGCCACCAGTGGCAGTCGTGCCGGCAGGGTGGGGGCGTATGGGGCAGCGCTGGCTAGACTATTGGACATTGTCGGTACCTCCGGCCAACAGGGCGTCGGTCAGGTAGACGGCGAGGCGCTTGACCTGGTAGGCACCGCCGAACGGCCAGACCGGATCCATCTGGTACACCTGGTCCCGCTGCACGGCGGGCAGGTAGGTCCAGAATGGGCTTTCGGCCAGGGTTTGCTTCAGTCCGGGCGGAGTGGGTGAGAGTGCCACCAGGCGGGCTTCCGGGTGCTCCGCCAGGGTTTCGAGCCCGACGACCGAGAACCCCCAGAAGTTGCCGGCATGGGGCCAGGCATTGGGCAGTTCCAGGGCCTTCAGTGCGGTCTGGTACAGGCCATTGGGGGCATAGATGCGTACATGGCGGGAGTCCAGGAAGTTCACCAGTGCCACAGGCCGGCGTGGCAGGTCCGCGCCGGCCAGCCGGGCGCGCTGTTCGGCCAGTGTCTGTTCAATGTCCGCCATCACGTCTTCAGCGCGCTCCTGGCGGTCCAGTATGTCGCCAAGGGTCAGCAGCATTTTCCGGGCCTGGTCGAAGGCGTCTTTGCCTTCGCGGTACACGCTGATCACGTAGGTTGGGGCAATACGATTCAACAGACCGGCAGCGGGAGCCATCTCCGCACTGGTGACGATCAGGTCCGGTTCCAGTTCGGCAATGGCTTCAAGGCTGGGGGCCACCCGGGTGCCCACGTTGGCCACGCCGCTTTCCGGCAGCGCGGGTTCTTGCACCCAATGGCCATAGCCTTCCAGGTCGGCCACGCCCACCGGGGTGACGCCCAGCAACAGCAGGGCCTCGGTGGCGGCCCAGTTCAGGGCGACTACCCGTTTCGGGGTGTCTTCAAGGGTGAGTGTCCCGTTTTCGTGTTGCCAGGATTCGGCTGCGGCTGTGGGGGCCAGTGCCGACAGTATGAAAAACAGTAACGTCAGGGCTGCAGGCCTAGTGAACATAAGACACCCACTGCCCGGGAGCCCGCTCCATCACGCCCATCGGTACGCTGTAGATGGCTTCCAGCGTGCCTTCTTTCATGATCTCGTCCGGGCGGCCATCGGCGATCAGCCGGCCGGCCTTCAATGCCACCAGCCGGTCACAGAAACGGGCCGCCAGATCCACATCGTGCAAGACCACAATCACCGTCAGCTCCCGGCTTTCGGCCAGCCGGTGCACCAGGCGCAGGGTTTCCACCTGGTGTTTCACATCCAGCGCGGAGATGGGTTCGTCCAGCAGTAGGCAGCGGGTTTGCTGGGCCAGCAGCATGGCAATCCAGGCCCGCTGGCGTTCGCCGCCGGAGAGGGTGTCCACGGAGCGGTGGCTGAAAGCTTCAAGGCCAGTGTCGGCAATGGCCTGGTCGATCAGTTGGTGGTCTTCGGCGGTATAGCGCCCGAGCGGCCCGCGCCAGGGGTAGCGGCCCAGGGCCACCAGTTCACGCACGGTCAGGCCATCGGTGGCGGGCGGGTGCTGGGGCAGATAACCCACCGTTCGGGCGAATTCCCGGGCGCCCGTTTGCTGGAAGGACTTGCCCAGAAGCCGGGCGTGACCGCTTGTGGGTGGCTGATGCCGCGCCAGCACTTTCAGCAGGGTGGACTTGCCCGAGCCATTGTGGCCCAGCAGGGCGGTTACTTCACCCTCCGCGAAACCCAGGTTTACATCCTGAAGAATCGGGGTGTCGCCAATGCGAACCCCGAGGTTGGAAACTTCGAAAAATGCCGACATGCAGGCTCCCCATCGTCAAGAGTCGGCATGGTAATCTAAATAATAATTACTATCAATCTGTGGTGTGGGCCAGTACCTGCCCGGTTTGTACCTGCCACTGGGCGTGGTAGGCGCCTTGGCGGGCGAGCAGGCTCTGGTGGTCGCCTTGCTCGATCACCCGGCCGTTTTCCACCACCGCAATGGTGTCGGCTTCCACGATGGTGGACAGCCGGTGGGCGATCATGATCACCGTGCGGTTGTGGCCGATGCGGCTCAAAGAGCGCTGTATGGCGGCCTCTGTCTCGTTGTCCACGGCGCTGGTGGCCTCATCAAGTACCAGGATTGGTGGGTCTTTCAGCAACGCACGGGCCAGGGACAGGCGCTGGCGCTGGCCGCCGGAGAGGCGCACGCCCCGTTCACCCACGGCGGTGTCCAGGCCCTCGGGCAGGGCACTGATGAACGACCAGGCCTCGGCGGTTTTCGCCGCCTCGATGATCTCTTCTTCGCTGGCGCCGGGTTTGCCGTAGGCCAGGTTGTCGCGAATGCTGCCTTCAAACAGGTACACATCCTGGCTGACCAGGCCAATGGCATCGCGCAGGGATTTCAGGCTGACCTCGCGGATGGGCTGGCCGTCGATGCGGATCTCACCCCGTTCGGGGTCGTAGAAGCGCAGCAGCAGTTTGATCAGGGTAGATTTGCCGGAGCCGGTGGCGCCCACCAAGGCGAGCGTATGGCCGGCCGGCACGTCCAGGCTGATGCCATGCACGCCGGCTCCGCTGCTGCCATAGCGGAACTCGACGTTGTTGAAACTTACCTCGCCGCGCACCGGCTGGGCCAGTGAGGTTCCAGCCTGGTCACGCACATTCACCGGCTCGGCCAGCAGGTCGAGGATGCGGCGGGTGCTGGCCATGGCGCGTTCGAACAGATCAATCACTTCCGCCAGGCCGGTCAGCGGCCAGAGCAGGCGCTGGGTCAGGAACACCAGCACGCCGTAGGCACCCACGTTCAGCGAGCCTTCCAGCGCCATCATGCCGCCCACCGTGAAGGTGGCCAGAAAGCCGGCCAGGATCGCCATGCGAATCACCGGAATGAAGGCGGAGCTGATGCGAATGGCGCGGGCGTTGGCCTGCACATAGGCCTCGCTGGCCTGCTTCAGCCGCTCGGATTCGCGCTGCTCGGCGGTGAAGCTCTTGATGGTGGCGATGCCGCCCAGGTTATTGGCCAGCCGGCTGGAGAGATCGCCCACTTTTTCGCGCACGTCCGCGTACAGCGGCCCGGCCTTGCGCTGGAAGTAGAACGCGCCCCAGATAATCAGCGGAATCGGGGTGAAGGCCAGCAGTGCGATCAGTGGCGACAGCACGAAGAACACCGCACCCACGGCCACCACGGTGACACCCACCTGAATCATGGCGTTGGCGCCGCCGTCCAGGAAGCGTTCCAGCTGGTTCACATCGTCGTTCATGGTGGCCACCAGCTGCCCGGAACTGGTGGATTCGAAAAAGCTCATGTCCAGACGCTGGGCGTGCTCGTAGGCATCCTGGCGCAGGTCGGATTGCAGGCGCTGGGCCAGGTTGCGCCAGAGCACCTGGAACAGGTATTCGAACAGCGATTCGCCGGCCCAGATAAAGAAGGTGAGGGCGGCCAGCACGGTGATCTGCTCCTGGGCGGTCTCAAAGCCCAGCCCGGCCACAAAACTTTCTTCCTGGTTCACCACCACGTCGATGGCCACGCCGATCAGGATTTCCGGGGCGATATCGAACAGTTTGTTGATGATGGAGCAGGTGGTGGCGGCGATGATCCGGCGGCGGTAGCCCCGGGCATACCGGAGCAGTCGACCCAGGGCGACAAAACTGCTGGTGTGCTGGCGGTTTGAAGACATGATCCGCTTCCTTATGACAGGGCTCGGTGATGAAAGCCGGCAAGGGTAGCGGATTCGCTGCTATTTTAAAACTTAATCATTATCACTTGCGTGCGTTTCGTTGTAGCCACCGGTCCAGCTTATCAGCAAATTCCTTGCGGTCGGTCTGGCTGAACGGGGCCGGGCCACCGGTGACTTGCCCTGCATTGCGCATCTCTTCCATGAAATTGCGCATGGCCAGGCGCTGGCGGATGTTCTCTTTGGTGAAGGCTTGGCCGCGCAGGTTGAACACGTCCGCGCCTTTCTCGATGGCCTCGGCGGCCAGGGGGATGTCCTGGGTGATCACCAGATCGCCTTTGGTCATCTGTTCCATGATGTCGTTGTCGGCCACGTCGAAGCCCAGGGGTACCTGCCGGCGCTTGATGTACGGGCTCGGTGGCAGGTTGATGGCGTGGTTGGCAATGAAGGTGGTTTCAACCTGCCAGCGGGTGGCGGCGCGGCAGAGGATTTCCTTGATTGGTACGGGGCAGGCGTCGGCGTCGACCCAGATAGGCATTTGGGGGTTCCTTTGAACTTGGTTTTGGTTTGAGTTTACCGGATGAGGTCCGCGACTGCTTCTTTGTATTTGCTATTTGGGAGGCTGGCATATGCGGATAAGGCTTCCAAAAACCGCTACGAGCACATCCTTGTGCGCTTATTTCGGGCCATCCTTGGCCCTCAAAATTTTTGGAAGCCTTATCCGCATATGCCTTTCGATCAATCAGCAAGACGCCGCGGCTCGGTAGATGGATAGAGCTGCTGAGAAATCAACGCGCGGGAAGTGGTATAATTCCGTTCACACTCTATTAACAGGAAATGATAATGTCCCAGCTCCCCTCTTGCCCCCAGTGCAGCTCCGAATACACCTACGAAGACGGCGTTCAGCTTGTGTGCCCCGAGTGCGGCCATGAATGGACCGAGGCTGAGCAGGCGGAAGCCGAGGCGGGCCCGGTGGTTCGCGATGCCAACGGCAATGAGCTTCAGGACGGCGATTCGGTGACGGTGATCAAGGACCTGAAGGTGAAAGGTTCCAGCCTGGTTGTGAAGGTGGGAACCAAGGTGAAGAGCATTCGCCTGGTTGATGGTGATCACGATATTGATTGCAAGATTGATGGTGTCGGTGCTATGAAGTTGAAATCGGAGTTTGTGAAAAAGGCCTGATCACTCCCAGATGAATGCAGGCCCGGAAGGAGATGGTTTATGGCGGGTTCTGGTAACGAGAAGGAAGAGGTCACAGTTCCTGAACATGAGAAGCGGCATGAGCTGCATCAAGAACTGCCGGTAGATTTTCCGGACCCGTTCTTCCGGGGCCTGCATCGGATCATTCGTTTTGCCATCCGCGTGCTGGCGGTTTTGATGGTGGCGGTGATTCTCTGGGGCGTGGGCGATGTCATCTACATCATCTACGACCGGCTGGTGACGCCGCCTTTGTTGCTGCTGGACATCAACGACATCTTCTTCACCTTCGGCGCCTTCATGGCGGTGCTGATTGCGGTGGAAATCTTCATCAACATCCGCCTGTACTTGGGCACCAACGTGTTTCCGGTTCAGCTGGTAGTCGCCACCGCCCTGATGGCCATCGCCCGGAAAGTGATCGTGTTGGATTTTGAAACCCTCACCCCCATGTACCTGCTGGGTATTGCCGCCACCACCCTGGCGCTGGGCATTACCTACTGGCTGCTGCGCCAGGGAGACCCGAACCGGGACTGGTAAGAGCGCGCCCGTGTTTCTGCGACAATTTGCCGCTTGCAGGGTAAGAGGGGTTACGCCGATGATTCCGGCAGGAAAATACCGAAAAACAAGCACCTGGTGACTGAGCATGAAACGACTGAACTCCCTGGCCTGCGCCTTTGCCCTGGCCTGCGCGGCCCTCGCACCCATTGCCTTTGCGGCCGACCATGGTGGCGAACAAGGCCCGGTTGGCATCGCCGACCCCTGGACCCGCCCCACACCGCCGGGCACCCCCATGGGTGTGGGCTACATGGAAATCAGCAACCACACCGATGAAGAAATCCGCCTGGTAGGCGCTGAAACCCCCAAGGCCGGCCACGTCTCCATCCATGAAACCGTGATGGACGGCGACATCATGCGCATGCAGTCCGTAAAAGGCGGCCTGGCGATCCCGGCTGGCGAAACCGTGAAGCTCGAACCCATGAGCTACCACCTGATGCTGGAGCAACTGAAGAGCCCCATCACCGAGGGTGAGCCGGTGCCGGTAACGCTGGAGTTTGAGGGTGCCGACTCTGTGGACGTGGAATTGCGGGTGCAGTCTATGGATGGCAGCAAGCAGATGGATCACTCCAGCATGGAGCACTGATACCTCGCCAAACCTCGCGGAGTCAGTCGGCACCGGTCGTTTGACTCCGTCATCCCTCCCTTTTTCCTCTGATTCCCCGCCTGCCATCAAAAGCGCATGGAGCCGCACGTTGCCCTGTGGAGCCCGATCACATCACCTGATTAACCGGAGATATGCGACAACTGTCGTTAAAGTCCGCGATCTTCTTCCGGAATGGTTGCATCTCTTTGAAAAATATCGCCTTCCAGACGTGGAGCGTGCGAATAGGCGAATTTATGACTTGAGACAAACCGGAAAATTGACGCCTATTTCCGGCGGCGCTACTGTTCGGAGAATGGTAGGTTTCTGATAAAAAGAAAGAAAACGACGGGTGGCTGTGTGGCGGGTGTTAAAATAGGCGCGTATCGGATAGAAGTCGTTTGTCGTTGAATTATGCAGTTAAGTTTGCTAAAGGGTTTCGCTAACGTGACAAAATTCGAACTGAAAGACGGAATGAAACCCACAGATATCGTGTTCAAGGACTTTTTTTCGGAGCACACGCGGCGTACCCGAAAGACCTTGCTGATACTTGCCTCAGTCTTAGTTTTGCTGTCGATTGAAGGGCTGTCTCTCAAACGATTCGTTTGGTTTGAGGTTGACGATTTTGAACATACAAGGCCAATAATCCTCGGCGCTACAACGTTGGGTCTGGTTTATTTCTACCTATCATTTCTAATATACAGCTGGCACGATTTTCGGCAGTGGCGATCGACGGCACAGATATATCAAGCGATTCAGGCTTACGGCTATCTGCTTCAGATCCATGCAACGCTTCAGGTGCTCAACAAGTCGATAGCGGAAATTGCAGCTGCGAAGCTTCCGCTTTCTAATGACATTGACCAAAAGATAAAGTACTTCGTAGGGAGCGGCTCGAAGTTTTACGAAGATCGACTGTCAAAAGCGGGTGATGACTTGGCCCGAGTATTTACTGAGCAAAGGAACCTGAAGTTTGGGCAATGGATAAAGTTGTCTACTGTAGATCTTGGCTTCCCAGTTTTGGTAGGTGCCTTTGCAATTGAAAAAAACAGCCATCTGCTAGCCCCATTCTTGCGGCTGGTTATCGGGTAAGTAACTTAACAAGACCAAGCACAGCGACGCCTACTACATTGCGGCTTCGCCTCCATTTCGTAGGCGCGCATGTTGGCTGGCGTTAATGGCAAAGGCTCCGGCCTTTTGGGTGGCCGTGTGCCAGTGGCCTTGGTGCCGGGCTTGGCAGCCAAACCCGCTTAGTCTGGTGAGCACCAAGGCCAGCAGAGTCCGCGTCCGATTTGGCAGCTTTAATCGTCAGCGGCGTTGGTAGCAAAATCGGTGTTCGTCGTTTTGGGCTGTCCGCCGAAATTTAAGTCAGGATCTGGTACCTTTGAGTACAGGTTCATCCGCCGCTGGCTTGGCGGTGGTTTCAAACAAACGGTATCGGCGTGAGCCGGTGCAAGGTAACGGAGTAGGCCGTCGCGGTCAGTGCCAGGGAGCAGGCAACGTCAACACCCTGCCACTAACTAGCCGGTCAACCGGACGCCAAAAGCGTGCCGCTTTTGGTCCCCTCCGCTGGCGCTCCGGCGCCGGTTACCTTCGCGTTA
>NZ_FOSC01000015.1 GCF_900114155.1 Marinobacter persicus | reverse complement strand
ACCCGTGTTTGTCACGAAGTTTGGGGCACAGGTTCCGCCAGTGCGTTCGACCAGATCGATAACGCACCGGAAGAGAAAGCGCGTGGTATTACCATCGCGACTTCCCACGTAGAGTACGATTCCCCGACTCGCCACTATGCGCACGTTGACTGCCCGGGCCACGCTGACTATGTGAAGAACATGATCACCGGTGCCGCCCAGATGGACGGTGCGATCCTGGTTTGTTCCGCAGCTGACGGCCCCATGCCGCAGACTCGTGAGCACATCCTGCTGTCCCGTCAGGTTGGCGTACCGTACATCGTTGTGTTCCTGAACAAAGCGGACATGGTCGATGACGAAGAGCTGCTTGAGCTGGTTGAGATGGAAGTTCGTGACCTGCTGAGCCAGTACGAGTTCCCGGGCGACGACACTCCGATCGTGACCGGTTCCGCGCTGATGGCGCTGGAAGGCAAGGACGACAACGAAATGGGTACTACTGCCGTCAAGAAGCTGGTAGAAGCTCTGGACGAGTACATCCCGGAGCCGGAGCGTGCGATTGACCAGCCGTTCCTGATGCCGATCGAGGACGTATTCTCCATCTCTGGTCGTGGTACCGTTGTAACCGGCCGTGTTGAGCGCGGTATCGTCAAGACTGGCGACGAAGTTGAAATCGTTGGTATCAAAGACACCGTCAAGACCGTTGTTACCGGTGTTGAGATGTTCCGCAAGCTGCTCGACGAAGGTCGTGCGGGTGAGAACATCGGCGCGCTGCTGCGCGGCACCAAGCGTGACGACGTTGAGCGTGGTCAGGTACTGGCTGTGCCGGGTTCCATCACTCCGCACACCAAGTTCGAGTGCGAAGTGTACGTGCTGGCCAAAGACGAAGGCGGTCGTCACACTCCGTTCTTCAAAGGCTACCGTCCGCAGTTCTACTTCCGTACCACTGACGTGACCGGTTCCTGTGAACTGCCGGAAGGCGTGGAAATGGTAATGCCGGGTGACAACGTGAAGATGTCTGTTACCCTGATCGCCCCGATCGCCATGGAAGATGGCCTGCGCTTCGCGATTCGCGAAGGCGGCCGTACCGTTGGTGCCGGCGTGGTCTCCAAGATCATCGAGTAACCTCCGGGTTACTCTTTGAAGTTGCACTGAGTTTCGGTGCAGGCCAGTAGCTCAATTGGCAGAGCAGCGGTCTCCAAAACCGCAGGTTGGGGGTTCGATTCCCTCCTGGCCTGCCATTTTTTAATTTCCGGATACATAAGCTGATTCCCATGGAGTCAAAAGCCGTTCAATCAACCAGCCGTTTCGATAGTCTGAAGTGGCTGGTTGTTTTCGTTCTGGTTGCCGCCGGTGTTGTCGGCAACCAGTATTTTAGTGCTGAGTCCATTCTTTATCGGGTGTTGGCACTGGTTGCGTTGGGTTTGGTTGCGGCTTTTGTGGCACTGCAAACCAGTCGCGGTCAGCGTTTCGCTGTGCTTCTGAAGGAAGCGCGTGTCGAGATCCGGAAAGTTGTTTGGCCAACCCGTCCGGAACTGGTTCAGACCACGGCGATTGTTGTGGTGTTCGTTCTGGTGGTGGCGCTTATTTTGTGGGGTATGGATTCGCTGGTCAGTTGGCTGGTCGCCGGATTCATCGGATAACGGGAGTGTGCAATGGCTAAGCGCTGGTACGTCGTTCATGCGTATTCTGGCTTTGAAAAGCATGTGATGCGCACTCTGAAAGAGCGTGTTGCTCTTGAGGGCATGGAAGATAAGTTTGGCGAGATCCTGGTCCCGACCGAGGAAGTCGTCGAGATGCGCGACGGGAAGAAGCGCAAGAGCGAGCGGAAGTTTTATCCAGGCTACGTGTTGGTTCAGATGGAGATGGACGATGCCACCTGGCACCTGGTGAAAAACACGCCGCGTGTGCTCGGCTTTATCGGTGGCACGAAAGACAAGCCAGCTCCGATTACCGAGCGTGAGGCGGATGCGATCCTGCGTCGCGTTGAAAGCGGTGCCGAGAAGCCGAAACCGAAAACCCTGTTCGAGCCTGGCGAAATTGTCCGGGTTACCGAGGGTCCCTTCGCTGATTTCAATGGCGTTGTGGAAGAAGTTGACTACGACAAGAGTCGGGTCAAGGTGGCTGTGCTGATCTTCGGCCGTTCGACTCCGGTTGAACTGGAGTTTGGTCAGGTCGAAAAAGAGTAAAGCGACCAAAAGCAAGCAAAGCTCGCGCGCTGAGGTGTCGCGGGCTTTTTGTGTCTGCATTAAGCAGTTTAAACAGAGGGGAGCCGAAAGGCGTTTGAACCCATAGGAGCATTATCATGGCAAAGAAGATTGAAGCGTACATCAAGCTTCAGGTTGCTGCCGGTCAGGCCAACCCGAGTCCCCCCGTTGGCCCGGCACTGGGTCAGCATGGTGTTAACATCATGGAATTCTGTAAGGCGTTCAACGCCAAGACTCAGGACATGGAGCCTGGTCTGCCGATTCCGACCGTTATCACTGTTTATAGCGACCGTAGTTTCACCTTCATCAACAAGACTCCGCCGGCGGCGGTTCTGCTGAAGAAGGCTGCGGGCATCAAGAGTGGCTCTGGCCGTCCGAATACCGACAAGGTCGGCAGCGTGACCCGTGAGCAGCTCGAAGAGATTGTGAAGACCAAAGAGCCGGACCTGACTGCCGCCGACATGGACGCAGCGGTTCGCACTATCGCCGGTACTGCCCGCAGTATGGGCCTGAACGTGGAGGGCCTCTAACATGGCGAAGCTGAGCAAGCGTCAGAAGCTGATTCGTGAAAAAGTAGAGCCTACCCGCGCCTATACCGTGGACGAGGCTGTCAACCTGCTGGTTGAGCTGGGTCAGAACGTCAACTTCAAAGAGTCCGTTGACGTTTCTGTGAACCTGGGCGTGGATGCACGTAAATCCGACCAGGTGGTTCGCAGCAGCACTGTCCTGCCCCATGGCACCGGCAAGAACGTCCGCGTTGCTGTGTTTACCCAGGGCGCCAATGCCGAGAAAGCTACCGCCGCTGGCGCGGATGTGGTCGGCATGGATGACCTGGCAGCGGAAGTCAAGAAAGGCAACATGGACTTCGACGTGGTTATCGCCACTCCCGATGCCATGCGTGTTGTCGGGCAGCTGGGCCAGATCCTGGGTCCCCGTGGCCTGATGCCGAACCCGAAGGTAGGTACTGTAACGCCGGACGTTGAGACCGCCGTCAAGAATGCCAAGGCGGGCCAGGTTCGCTACCGCACTGATAAGAACGGCATTATCCACGCCCCGCTGGGTAACGTTGAATTCTCTGCCCAGAACATCAAGGAAAACCTTGAAGCTCTGATCGCAGACCTGAAAAAGGCCAAGCCTTCATCGTCGAAGGGTGTTTATCTGAAGAAGATCAGCATCTCTTCTACCATGGGTCCTGGCCTGACTATCGATCAGGGCTCTCTGAGCATCTGATTGTCTGATCGGTAGTTACTTTGTAGTCATGGCGGAAGCCAAGGCTGTCAAAGACCGCAGGCCCCCAGGCTCCCGCTTTGCGGGAGCCAGAGGGGTTAAAGAAATGCCTGCGCAGACGGTGTGAAGACGTTCTCTCTGAACCCAAACACCGTAAGGCGCTCCGCAAGGAGCAATAATGGGTTTGCCGGCAAATGTCGGCGAAATCGAGGAGAAAACCAGTGGCAATTAGACTCGAAGACAAGAAGGCGATCGTCGCTGAAGTCAACGAGACTGCTGGTACTGCTCTGTCTGTGGTTTTGGCTGATTACCGCGGTGTCACCTCCGGTGACATGACCGCACTTCGTGCCAAGGCTCGTGCCGAAAATGTTCGCCTGAAGGTTGTTCGTAACAACCTGGCGAAGATTGCCATCAAAGGTACCGAGTACGAGTGCATCGAAGAAGCTCTGGTTGGCCCGACCATTCTGGCGTTCTCTATGGAAGATCCGGGTGCCGCCGCGCGCCTGTTGAAGGATTTTGCCAAAGAGAAAGAGGCTTTCGAGATCAAGGGTCTGGCTGTCGGCGGTGAGCTGATGGGCGCAGAACAGATCGATCGCCTTGCCAAGCTGCCGACGCTGCACGAAGCGTTGACCAAGCTGGCCGTTGTTACACAGGCACCAGTTACCAAGCTCGTACGCAGCCTGAACGATATTCCGGGACGGATTACGCGTGTTGTAGCTGCAGTCCGGGACGAGAAGCGCGACGCTGCTTGATTCCGTTGAAAACCATTTTTTTATTTTTGGGAGAAAGTCATCATGGCTCTGTCTAAAGACGATATTTTGAATGCAATTGCTGAAATGAGCGTAATGGAAGTTGTTGAGCTCGTTGAAGCAATGGAAGAGAAGTTTAACGTTTCTGCTGAAGCTGCTGTTGCTGCTGCTCCGGCTGCTGCCGGTGGCGAAGCTGCCGCTGCTGAAGAACAGACTGAATTTGACGTTGTTCTGACCGGTCCGGGTGAGAAGAAGGTCAACGTAATCAAGGCCGTTCGTGAACTGACTGGCCTGGGTCTGAAAGAAGCGAAGGAAATGGTTGACGGCGCTCCGTCTACCGTTAAAGAAGGTGCTTCCAAGGAAGACGCCGAAGCAGCCAAGACCAAGCTTGAGGAAGCAGGCGCTTCTGTTGAGCTTAAGTAAGAGTCGGCTGTTGATCGACACCGTGCGATAAGCATGGACAGGCTGGTGGCTCAGGGCCACCGGCCTTTTTCTGTTGTATATGCTATAGAGTCTGGTGAGCAATAAAGGTTGTTGTCAGTTCTATAACCTACAGCCAGAGTCTTATTCAAGACGGCGCGATATGCCGAGCAATTCGGCCCCGAAGCAGAACATTTATTGCTTCTTGATACCAGGTATCAGGTCTAACGCTGGGGAATGCAGATGACTTACTCCTATACTGAGAAAAAGCGGATTCGCAAAGACTTTAGTAAATTGCCTTCCGTGATGGACGTCCCCTATTTGCTGTCTATACAGCTGAATTCGTTCCGGGACTTCCTGCAAATGGAAGCCGCTCCTGAGGACCGCCGGGAAACCGGTCTTCACGCAGCCTTCAAATCCGTATTCCCGATTGTCAGTTACTCTGGCAACGCCGCGCTCGAGTATGTGAGCTACCGAATTGGCGAGCCAGTGTTTGATGTCAAGGAATGTCAGCTCAGGGGCGTTACCTACGCCGCGCCGCTGCGGGTAAAAGTCCGCCTTATCATTTATGACAAGGACTCGTCCAACAAGGCGATCAAGGACATCAAGGAACAAGAAGTCTACATGGGCGAAATGCCCCTGATGACTGAAAACGGTACCTTCGTTATCAACGGTACCGAACGAGTTATTGTTTCCCAGCTGCATCGTTCACCTGGCGTGTTCTTCGATCACGACAAGGGCAAAACGCATTCGTCCGGCAAGCTGCTGTATTCAGCCCGGGTGATTCCTTACCGTGGTTCCTGGCTCGACTTCGAGTTCGATCCGAAGGACAGTGTGTTTGTGCGTATCGACCGTCGCCGTAAACTACCGGCGAGTATTCTGCTGCGAGGTTTGGGCTACACCTCCGAGCAGATGCTGGAAATGTTCTTCGACACGTCCAAGTTTGCGCTGGGCGAGGAAAAGTGCAAGCTCGAGCTGGTGCCCAGCCGTCTGCGCGGTGATATTGCCACTTTTGATATCAAGGATCAGGAAGGCAACGTCATCGTCGAAGAAGGCCGTCGTGTTACCGCGCGCCATATCAAGCAGCTGGAAAAGGCCGGCATCAGCGAACTGGAAGTGCCGACCGAATACCTGTATGGCCGGGTACTGGCCAAGGACATGATTGACCAGGCCACCGGTGAGGTGCTGGTCGAATGTAATACCGAGCTTACCGAAGAAGTCGTTCAGAAGATTCTGGACGCCGGTGTTACTGATATTGAAACCCTGTACACCAACGATCTGGACTGCGGCCCGTTCATGTCCGATACCCTGCGTATCGACCCGACCCGCACGCCGCTGGAAGCGTTGGTTGAAATCTACCGCATGATGCGCCCGGGCGAGCCGCCCACCAAGGAATCCGCGGAGAACCTGTTTAACAACCTGTTCTTCTCCGAGGAGCGCTATGACCTGTCGTCAGTCGGCCGCATGAAGCTGAACCGTCGTCTGGGTCGCGAAGAGAGCACCGGCGAAGGTACGCTGACTCACGAAGACATCATTGATGTTCTCAAAACCCTGATTGCCATTCGTAATGGCCAGGGGCAGGTGGACGACATTGATAACCTGGGCAACCGTCGTGTGCGTTGCGTGGGTGAAATGGCGGAAAACCAGTTCCGTGTTGGTCTTGTGCGTGTTGAGCGTGCCGTGCGCGAGCGTCTGAGCCTGGCCGAAAGCGAAGGCCTGATGCCGCAGGACCTGATCAACGCCAAGCCGGTGGCTGCAGCGGTTAAAGAGTTCTTCGGCTCCAGTCAGCTGTCGCAGTTCATGGACCAGAACAACCCGCTGTCCGAGGTGACTCACAAGCGCCGTATCTCCGCGCTCGGGCCAGGTGGCCTGACCCGTGAGCGTGCCGGCTTCGAGGTTCGTGACGTACACCCGACCCACTATGGCCGTGTGTGCCCGATCGAGACTCCGGAAGGTCCGAACATCGGTCTGATCAACTCGTTGGCGACCTATGCCCGCTCCAACTCCTACGGCTTCCTGGAAAGCCCGTACCGGAAGGTGGTTGATGGCGTGGTTACCGATGAAGTGGTTTACCTCTCCGCCATTGAAGAGAGCAACTACATCATCGCACAGGCCAGCGCAGAAACCGACGAGAACAAGCGCCTCACCGACGAGCTGGTAACCGTTCGTCACCTGAACGAATTTACTGTTGCGCCGCCGGAAGCCGTTAACTTCATGGACGTGTCGCCGCGCCAGGTTGTGTCTGTTGCGGCCTCATTGATTCCGTTCCTTGAGCACGACGATGCTAACCGCGCACTGATGGGCGCGAACATGCAGCGTCAGGCAGTGCCGACGCTGAAGGCGCAGGTGCCGTTGGTGGGTACCGGTGTTGAGCGCACGGTAGCCCAGGATTCCGGTGTGTGCGTGACCGCCAACCGCGGCGGTGTTATCGAGAGCGTGGACGCAGCGCGCATCGTGGTGCGTGTTAATGACGCGGAAACCGAAGCGGGTGACGCCGGTGTGGATATCTACAACCTCACCAAATACACCCGTTCGAACCAGAACACCTGTATCAACCAGCGTTCGATCGTACGCGAAGGTGATGTGATTGCCCGTGGTGACGTTCTGGCCGATGGCCCGTCCGTGGACCTCGGTGAGCTGGCCCTGGGCCAGAACATGCGCATCGCGTTCATGCCCTGGAACGGCTACAACTTCGAGGATTCCATCCTGATCTCCGAGAAGGTGGTTCAGGAAGACCGTCTGACCACGATCCACATCCAGGAACTGACCTGTGTGGCCCGTGACACCAAGCTCGGCAGCGAAGAAATTACGTCCGATATCCCGAACGTGGGTGAAAGTGCGCTGTCCAAGCTGGATGAGTCCGGTGTGGTTTACATTGGCGCGGAAGTTGGCCCGGGTGACATTCTGGTGGGTAAGGTGACGCCGAAGGGCGAAACCCAGCTGACACCGGAGGAGAAGCTTCTGCGTGCCATCTTCGGTGAGAAGGCGTCCGATGTTAAGGACACCTCCCAGCGTGTACCCACGGGTACCCGGGGCACCGTCATCGACGTACAGGTCTTTACCCGCGACGGTATTGAAAAAGATGCCCGGGCCTTGTCGATCGAGAAAGAACAGCTCGATAAATACCGCAAGGACCTGAAAGACGAATACCGGATCGTCGAAGGCGCCACTTTTGAACGACTGATGGCGGCCCTGAAAGGCCAGGAAGTGATCAGCGGTCCGGGCGGTGTGAAGAAAGGCAGTAAGCTCGACGAAGCTTATCTGGCCGAACTCCCGCGCGCCGACTGGTTCAAGCTTCGCATGAAGGACGAGGCCCTGAACGAGCTGCTGGAGAAATCCGAGCAGGGTCTGGAAGAGCGCAAGAAAGAGCACGAAGCGCGCTTCGAAGACAAGAAGGGCAAACTCCAGCAGGGCGACGACCTGGCGCCGGGCGTACTGAAAATCGTCAAGGTGTACCTGGCGATAAAACGTCGCATCCAGCCGGGTGACAAGATGGCCGGTCGTCACGGTAACAAGGGTGTTATTTCTGCGGTTATGCCGATCGAGGATATGCCGCACGATGAGCACGGCGTGACGGTAGATGTGGTCCTCAACCCGCTGGGTGTACCGTCGCGGATGAACGTTGGTCAGGTACTGGAAACCCATCTGGGTATGGCTGCCAAGGGCCTGGGCGACAAGATCAGCCGCATGCTCGAAGAGCAGCGCAAGGTCGCCGAGCTGCGTGAGCTGCTCGACAAGATCTACAATCACTCGGACGAAGTGTTCAAGGTTGATCTGGACTCCCTGTCTGATCAGGAGATCCTCGAGCTGTGCAACAACCTGCGTGACGGTGTGCCGATGGCAACGCCGGTGTTCGACGGCGCGCAAGAGCGTGAAGTCAAACACATGCTGGAGCTGGCCGATCTGGATACCAGTGGTCAGGTCACACTGTACGACGGCCGCACCGGCGATGCGTTTGACCGTCCGGTAACCGTGGGCTACATGTACATCCTCAAGCTGAACCACTTGATCGATGACAAGATGCACGCTCGTTCCACCGGCTCTTACAGCCTGGTTACCCAGCAGCCGTTGGGTGGTAAGGCTCAGTTCGGTGGCCAGCGCTTCGGTGAGATGGAAGTCTGGGCATTGGAGGCGTACGGCGCCGCCTATACCCTGCAGGAAATGCTCACCGTCAAGTCGGACGACGTCAACGGCCGGACCAAAATGTACAAGAACATTGTCGATGGCGATCATCGCATGGAGCCGGGCATGCCCGAGTCCTTCAACGTTCTTGTCAAGGAAATCCGCTCGTTGGGTATCGACATCGAGCTGGAATCCGAGTGAGCCGAATTTTTTTGGCAGCGTGAGCGGGCACCTCGTGTGCCCGCCCGAGATTAACGCCATCCGGAGCTTTTACTGATGAAAGATTTGCTGAATCTTCTCAAGAGCCAGAATCAGAGCAAGGAATTCGATGCCATCCGCATTGGCCTCGCATCCCCTGACATGATTCGCTCCTGGTCTTTTGGTGAAGTGAAAAAGCCTGAGACCATCAACTACCGTACCTTCAAGCCGGAGCGTGACGGTCTTTTCTGTGCCAAGATCTTCGGCCCGATCAAGGATTACGAGTGCCTGTGCGGCAAATACAAGCGCCTGAAGCACCGCGGTGTGATCTGTGAAAAGTGCGGCGTTGAAGTTGCACTGGCCAGTGTCCGCCGTGATCGCATGGGTCATATCGAGCTGGCCAGCCCGGTCGCGCACATCTGGTTCCTGAAGTCTCTGCCGTCCCGCATCGGCCTGATGCTGGATATGACCCTGCGTGACATCGAGCGGGTCCTGTACTTCGAATCCTTTATCGTCATCGATCCGGGCATGACCACCCTGGAAAAGGGCCAGCTGCTGAACGACGAGCAGTACTATGAAGCCCTGGAAGAGTTCGGCGACGAATTCGACGCCCGTATGGGTGCCGAGGCGGTGAAAGAACTGCTGGAAAATATCGATATTCAGGAAGAGGTGGATGCCCTGCGCGAAGAAATTCCGCAGACCAACTCCGAAACCAAGATCAAGAAATTCAGCAAGCGTCTGAAGATCCTTGAGGCCTTCCTGTATTCCGGCAACAAGCCGGGCGATATGATCATGACCGTTCTGCCGGTCCTGCCGCCCGACCTGCGTCCGCTGGTACCGCTGGACGGTGGCCGCTTTGCCACCTCCGACCTGAACGACCTGTACCGTCGCGTGATCAACCGGAACAACCGCCTGAAGCGCCTGCTGGAGCTGAACGCGCCCGACATCATCGTGCGTAACGAAAAGCGTATGCTGCAGGAATCCGTGGACGCACTGCTGGACAACGGCCGTCGTGGCCGTGCCATCACCGGCACCAACAAGCGTCCGCTGAAGTCCTTGGCCGACATGATCAAGGGTAAGCAGGGTCGTTTCCGTCAGAACCTGCTGGGCAAGCGTGTGGATTACTCCGGTCGTTCGGTGATCGTGGTGGGTCCGTACCTGCGTCTGCATCAGTGTGGTCTGCCCAAGAAGATGGCCCTGGAGCTGTTCAAGCCGTTTATTTTCTCCAAGCTTGAGCATCGTGGCCTGGCGACCACCATCAAGGCCGCCAAGAAGATGGTCGAGCGTGAGGAAGGCGTGGTCTGGGATATCCTGGACGAAGTCATCCGTGAGCACCCGATCATGCTGAACCGCGCGCCGACCCTGCACCGTCTGGGTATCCAGGCGTTCGAACCGGTATTGATTGAAGGCAAGGCGATTCAGCTGCACCCGCTGGTGTGTGCGGCCTATAACGCCGACTTCGATGGTGACCAGATGGCGGTGCACCTGCCGCTGACCCTGGAAGCCCAGCTTGAAGCCCGTGCGTTGATGATGTCCACCAACAACGTGCTGTCGCCGGCCAACGGTGAGCCGATCATCGTGCCGTCCCAGGACGTGGTACTCGGCCTGTATTACATGACCCGTGAGCGCAAGAGTGCGCTGGGCGAGGGCATGGTGTTCGCCGATGTAAAAGAAGCTCACCGCGCCTATGGCGCCGGCAAGGTCGATCTGCAGGCCATCGTCAAGGTGCGTGTCAAGCAGGTCACCTACGATGAGCAGGGCGAAAAAGTGGAGGTTCACAAGATCGTGGACACCACCGTCGGCCGTGCGTTGTTGTTCGATATCCTGCCGGATGGCCTGGAGTACGACATCATCAACAAGCCGATGGTGAAGAAAGCGATCTCCAACCTGATCAACACCTGTTACCGTGACGCCGGTCTGAAAGATACGGTTATCTTCGCTGACCAGCTGATGTACATGGGTTATCACTATGCCACCGTTTCCGGCATCTCCATCGGCTTTAACGATTTCGAGATTCCGCCGGAAAAATACGAGATGGTGGATGCGGCGTCGGCCGAGGTTAAGGACATCGAAAACCAGTACGCGTCCGGTCTGCTGACCCAGGGCGAGAAGTACAACAAGGTCATCGATATCTGGTCCCGCGCCAACGACAAGGTCTCCAAGGCCATGATGGAGCGTCTGTCCCAGGAGCAGGTGATTGGTCCTGATGGCAAACCGGTTCAGGGTGAAGACGGTGAAGACCTGATGCAGGAGTCGTTCAACTCCGTGTACATGATGGCCGACTCCGGCGCCCGGGGTTCCCCCGCGCAGATCCGTCAGCTGGCCGGTATGCGTGGTCTGATGGCGAAGCCGGATGGCTCGATCATCGAAACGCCGATCACCGCGAACTTCCGTGAAGGTCTGAACGTACTCCAGTACTTCATCTCCACCCACGGTGCCCGTAAGGGTCTGGCGGATACCGCACTGAAGACCGCGAACTCCGGTTACCTGACCCGTCGTCTGGTTGACGTCTCCCAGGACCTGGTGGTGACCGAAGAAGACTGTGGCACCGACGAAGGCCTGCTGATGACGCCGCACATCGAAGGCGGCGACGTGGTTGTACCGCTGGGCGACCGTGTACTGGGTCGTGTGACCGCCCGTGACGCGTTCACGCCGATCGACAAGGAAAACGCGGTGATTCCGGCCGGCACCCTGCTGGACGAGAAAGCCGTTGAGACCCTGGAACGTGCCGGTGTGGACGAAGTATGGGTACGCTCCGCGATCACCTGTGACACCCGTTACGGTATCTGTTCGAAGTGTTACGGCCGTGACCTGGCCCGTGGCCACGAAGTTAACGTGGGCGAGGCTGTCGGTGTTATCGCAGCCCAGTCCATCGGTGAACCGGGTACCCAGCTGACCATGCGTACGTTCCACATTGGTGGTGCGGCAAGCCGGGCCTCTGCGGTTGACAACATCCAGGTTAAGCACGGCGGTACCGTACGCCTGCACAACCTGAAGTCGATCGAGAAGAAAGACGGTTCGCTGGTTGTTATTTCACGCTCCTCCGCATTGGCCATCGCTGATGATCAGGGCCGTGAGCGCGAGTGGTACAAACTGCCGTATGGTGCAGTACTGTCGGTCAAGAACGGCGACGAGGTCGAAGCTGGTGTTGTGGTGGCCAAGTGGGATCCGCACACTCACCCGATCATCGCCGAAGCCGAAGGCACCGTGAAGTTCGTCCATATGGACCAGGGCATTACTGTCCGCACCCAGACCGACGAACTCACCGGTCTGTCCACCATGGAAGTGATCGATCCGAAGGATCGTCCGGCCGCTGGTAAGGACATTCGTCCGGCGATCCAGCTCGTTGACGAAAGCGGAAACGACGTGGAGCTGCCGGGTGGCGGCACGGCCATGTTCTTCCTGCCGGCCAACGCGCTGGTGACCATGGCCAACGGCGCCAAGGTCGAGCTGGGTGACGTGGTTGCCCGTATTCCGCAGGAAAGCTCCAAGACACGGGATATCACCGGTGGTCTGCCCCGGGTTGCCGACCTGTTCGAGGCCCGTCGTCCGAAAGAGTCGTCCATCCTGGCGGAGACCAGTGGTGTGGTGTCCTTCGGTAAAGAAACCAAGGGCAAGAAGCGTCTGGTGATCACGCCGCGTGACGGCGATCCGTATGAGGTGCTGATTCCGAAGCATCGTCAGCTCAACGTGTTCGAAGGTGAAACCGTTGAGAAGGGCGAGGTGATCTCCGACGGTCCGTCCAACCCGCATGACATTCTGCGTCTGCTGGGTGTGGTGGAACTGGCCAAGTACATCACCAACGAGATCCAGGACGTGTACCGCTTGCAGGGTGTTGTCATCAACGATAAACACATCGAGGTTATCGTTCGTCAGATGCTGCGCAAAGTGGAAATCACCGATCCGGGCGACACCACGCTGCTGTCCGGCGACCAGGTGGAAATCACCCAGGTTCTGGAAGAAAACGAACGTGCCGAAGCGGCTGACAAGGAACCGGCGAAGTACCAGCGTTTGCTGTTGGGTATCACCAAGGCGTCCCTGGCTACCGAGTCGTTCATTTCCGCGGCCTCGTTCCAGGAGACCACGCGGGTTCTGACCGAAGGCGCGGTCAACGGCAAGCGCGATTACCTGCGCGGGCTGAAAGAAAACGTGGTGGTGGGTCGCCTGATCCCGGCCGGTACCGGTCTGGCGTATCACAACGAGCGCCGCCGCAAGCGTGAACTGGAAGAGCAGGGCGTGACTGCGGCGGATGTCGAAGAAGCGCTGAGCGCCGAACTCAACCGCGAAAGCTGAGTTGGGCGTAACCACCCTGCGGGTAGATACCTATCCGCAAGGTGGTTAAAAAGAGATCAGTCAGCTTGACTGACCCGGGACGCAGGCTTAAACTTGCGTCCCTTAAATTTTACCCCCTTCACTGGGGGTAAGTTTCATTGGAATAGCTTTTTTTGGAGTTTGCTTACATGGCAACGATTAATCAGTTGGTGCGTAAGCCTCGTAAGCGCAAGGCAGCCAAGAGCGATGTACCTGCTCTGCAGGCCTGCCCGCAGCGCCGTGGTGTGTGCACTCGTGTGTACACCACAACGCCGAAGAAGCCGAACTCAGCACTGCGTAAAGTGTGCCGTGTTCGTCTGACCAACGGCTACGAGGTTTCCTCATACATTGGTGGTGAAGGTCACAACCTTCAGGAGCACAGTGTTGTGCTGATCCGCGGCGGTCGAGTAAAAGACTTGCCGGGTGTGCGCTATCACACTGTTCGCGGTACTTTGGACACCCAGGGTGTGCAGAACCGTAAGCAGGGCCGCTCCAAGTACGGTGCAAAACGACCCAAGTCCTGATGTCCCGCACGGGTGTCTTTTATCGTTGCTTGTCAGAACGGTAAGAGTAAGGCTGAGTAGCAGATATGCTATCTCAGGGGTTCCTGAAGACCTTTTAGATATATAAGGGCTTATCGATGCCTAGAAGAAGAGTTGCAGCAAAACGGGAAATTATCCCGGATCCGAAATTCGGCAGTGCACGTCTTGCCAAGTTCATCAACCACGTGATGGAAAGCGGCAAGAAATCCGTTGCAGAGCGCATTGTTTATGGCGCGCTCGACATTGTTGCCGAAAAATCCAAGGAAGAGCCGATCGACATGTTCGAAAAGGCCCTGGAAAACATCCAGCCGATGGTGGAAGTTAAATCCCGCCGTGTTGGTGGTGCCACCTACCAGGTGCCGGTAGAAGTACGGCCTTCCCGTCAGAACGCGCTGGCCATGCGCTGGCTCGTAGAATTTTCACGGAAGCGCGGTGAGAAAAGCATGGCTCAGCGTCTGGCTGGCGAAATTCTGGACGCCGCCGACAGCAAAGGTTCCGCTGTGAAGAAGCGCGAAGACGTGCATCGCATGGCCGACGCCAACAAGGCATTCTCTCACTTCCGTTTCTAAACAGCCGAGGTTTATATCGTGGCACGCAAGACTCCGATCAAACGTTACAGAAACATTGGTATCTGTGCGCACGTGGATGCGGGCAAGACCACCACGACCGAACGTATCCTGTACTACACCGGTCGTAGCCATAAGATGGGTGAAACCCATGATGGCGCATCCACTACTGACTGGATGGCGCAGGAGCAGGAGCGTGGTATCACCATTACCTCCGCGGCTGTTACCACCTTCTGGCAGGGTATGGACAAGCAGTATCCTGAGCACCGGATCAACATCATCGACACCCCGGGACACGTTGACTTCACCATCGAAGTTGAGCGTTCCCTGCGTGTTCTCGATGGTGCGGTCGTGGTGTTCTGTGCGTCCTCTGGTGTAGAGCCGCAGTCCGAGACTGTTTGGCGCCAGGCCAACAAGTACGAAGTTCCGCGCATGGTGTTCGTCAACAAGATGGACCGTGCAGGCGCTGACTTCATGCGTGTTGTTAACCAGATTCGTGATCGCCTGGGTGCGACCACCATCCCCATTCAGCTGCCGATCGGCGCTGAAGACGAGTTCGAGGGTGTGGTTGACCTGCTTCGCATGAAGGCCATCTACTGGAACGACGCCGACATGGGCATGACCTACGAAACCAAGGACATTCCCGAGTCGATGAAGGACGAGGCCGAGGCGGCCTACGAAGAGATGGTTGAGGCTGCCGCCGAAGCCAACGAAGAGCTGATGGACAAGTACCTCGAAGAGGGCGAGCTGACCATCGACGAAATCAAGGCCGGTCTGCGTCAGCGTACCATTGCCAACGAAATCGTCCTGGCTACCTGTGGCTCCGCCTTCAAGAACAAAGGCGTTCAGGCTGCTCTGGATACCGTCATCGAATTCCTGCCGGCGCCGGACGAAGTCAAGGCGATTACCGGTGAAGTTGATGACGAAGGTACCGAAGAAACCCGTCCGGTCGATGACGACGCTCCGTTCGCCGCTCTGGCGTTCAAAATCGCGACTGACCCTTTCGTGGGTACTCTGACCTTCTTCCGTGTTTACTCCGGTAAGCTGGAAAGCGGTAACGCTGTCTTTAACTCGGTTAAGGGCAAGAAAGAGCGTGTGGGCCGTATGGTTCAGATGCACGCCAATGACCGTGAAGAGATCAAAGAAGTGCTGGCCGGCGACATCGCCGCTGCCATCGGCCTGAAGAACGTGACCACCGGTGACACTCTGTGTGACGAGAACCACAAGATCGTTCTCGAGCGTATGGAATTCCCCGAGCCGGTTATCTCCGTTGCGGTTGAGCCGAAATCCAAGGCCGACCAGGAAAAGATGGGTGTGGCGCTGGGCAAGCTCGCCCAGGAAGATCCGTCTTTCCGTGTTCGCACCGATGAAGAGTCCGGTCAGACCATCATCTCCGGTATGGGTGAGCTGCACCTGGACATCATCGTTGACCGCATGAAGCGTGAGTTCAAGGTGGAAGCGAACATCGGTAAACCGCAGGTGGCTTACCGTGAGTGCATCCGCAAGGCCGTGGATGTTGAAGGCAAGTTTGTTCGTCAGTCCGGCGGTCGTGGTCAGTATGGTCACGTCAAGCTGAAGCTCGAGCCGCTGCCGCTGGATGATGAAGATGGCGAAAACTTTATCTTCGTGAATGAGATCGTTGGTGGTGTGGTTCCGAAGGAATACATCCCGGCGGTTCAGCAGGGTATTGAAGAGCAGATGCAGAACGGCTGTCTGGCCGGTTATCCGCTGCTGCGCATCAAGGCAACCCTGTATGACGGTTCCTATCACGATGTGGATTCCAACGAGATGGCCTTTAAGGTTGCCGGCTCCATGGCAATGAAGAAAGGCGCTCTGGAAGCGAATCCGGCACTGTTGGAGCCGATGATGAAGGTTGAAGTCATCACCCCGGAAGACTACATGGGTGATGTCGTAGGCGACCTGAACCGTCGTCGCGGCCTGGTCCAGGGCATGGAAGACGTGCCTGCGGGCAAGGCTATCCGCGCCGAAGTTCCGTTGTCGGAGATGTTTGGTTACGCCACCGACCTGCGTTCTGCAACTCAGGGCCGGGCGTCATACGCGATGGAGTTTGCCGGTTATTCCGAAGCTCCTTCGAACATTGCCGATGCGATCATTAAACAGGGTTGATCCCCAGAATTTAAGAAACAGGAAGAGGTGTAACCGTGTCTAAAGAAAAATTTGAGCGTAGTAAACCGCACTTGAACGTGGGCACCATCGGTCACGTTGACCATGGTAAAACCACTCTGACCGCTGCTCTG
>NZ_FOSC01000003.1 GCF_900114155.1 Marinobacter persicus | reverse complement strand
GTGCTCACCAGACTAAGCGGGGTTGGCTGCCAGACCTGACACCAAGGCCACTGGCACGTTGCCACCCAAAAGACCGAAGCCTTTGCCATTAACGCTCGGCTTTGCGGCGCGCCGGAGCGCAGCGTAGGCGTGTCCGACAACAGCCGTTGGTTATGCTTTACCGGCCGAAGTTCACCGTCAAAATTAGCGCTTTGCCTATCTCCGCGATAGCGTCATTTCTTTTTGAGAAAGACGCCTCAGTTTCCGTAAGGTATAAAGCCACTATGATAGGCTGGCGCTCCGGTGGCCAAATTATGGCTGTTATAGATCGCGACCCGAAACCTCCAGCCCCAGTTCGATCTGCAACAATCCAACCTTCAGGTACAACAGCCCTAAAAAGTCCATCTGCAACCTGGTTTCTCTCAAGCCAGTCCCGTAGTTGATCTCTAGACTTTACAGATAATGCGTCGCCTAACAGCAAACTCTGAAGATTCTTCACCATCGCATTTGGAGTTGTGGTATCTCTTTGGTCGCTTGGTGCAGCCTCATTGAGTTCTGTTTCCCACCGATCAAGGCGTGTTACACCATCCCCCAACCCCCTGGCGAACGATGTAACTTGTGCCGGGCCGCCCAGAACTCGCAAAATTAAGTTTGCAGCTGTATTGTCGCTCATTGTCAGAGCGGCCTCACAAAGATCCGAAAGGGTCAAGGCTTGACCGCCAGCGTATTTCTCCGTGACAGGGGAGTAGGTAACGAGATCTGACTCTGAAAAACTCACCTTTCTGTCGAGATTCTCCTGTCCCGCATCGACCCGTTGAAGCAGGGCGGCACAAGCAAGCGTTTTAAACGTGCTGGACATCGCAAATCGCTGGTCGGCGTGATATTCCCAGTGCTGATCAGACTCCACATCATAAGCACTAAAACCCACCCGAGCGCCTAGCTCGTCAGCAATTCGCTCTACCGTTTTGATAAGGGAGTTATCATCATCAGCAGGTGCAATTGATGGAAATATCGCAATAAAAAACACTACAAAAAAATTTAAAACTGTTTTCATCAAACCAATTCTCATAAATCATTCAGAACCCGTGCCTAGAGCTGCATAACAGCTTATTAGTTTGCTTTCTTATTAAACCGCAACACCATCACCCAGTCCAATACTGCTTCACAACCTGAATAACCTCGATTTTTCAGATCATTACCCCTCCATCTCAGGGGGCTTTTGAGCTTTTGGTTCTGTGAAAAGTGTGCACGCGGGATATTTATGCACGTTTTTGCACGTTAAATCCAGTGGGTCGAATTTTTCCCATGCTGAAACAGATACCTACAGAGATGCATTGTGAAAAGTGAGCAGGGCCGTGCAAATTAAGCCGCAAGAATTTTGGTGTTTTTGGGTGTTTTTTATTATAACTGTACGTACATACAGCATTCAGCCACGGAGGGCGAGCGTGTCGAAATCACCGTTTCTACAATCGGTCCGCACAGAAATTAGGACAAAGCAGTACAGCTACCGAACCGAGAAGTCCTATCTTTACTGGGTTCGTCAGTTCATCCTTTTCAATGACAAGAAGCACCCAAAAGTCATGGGTAATCACGAAATTGAGCGTTTCCTGAATCACCTCGCCGTCAATCGGGGAGTCAGTCCGGGCACTCAAAATCAGGCGCTATGCGCGATTATTTTTGTCTACAAGCATGTGCTGAAGCGGGAGATTGAAAACCTACAGTACAAGATGACGAAAACGCCTCGACGCATGCCAACCGTTCTGAGTCCCGATGAAGTTGCTTCTATTCTTCAAAACATGGATGCAGAGTATTGGCTCATCACTGCGCTTCTTTATGGATGCGGTTTGAGAATCAACGAAGCTCTTTCGCTTCGCGTGAAAGACATCGACCTAAAAAGCCGCAGTTTGCTCGTATTCAACGGTAAGGGACGAAAAGATCGATACACACTGATTCCAGGCAATCTAAGAGAAAACATGGAGCGACAATTCGCCCATGTCAGGGCTGTACATGAGTCCGATCTGGCCGATGGATTCGGGCTTACGTCAGTGCCGGCCTCACTTCACAAGAAGTATGGACCGGCCATGAAGGACTTTGGTTGGCAGTACCTGTTCCCATCCGTAACAAGATGCGTTCATCCCATCGCTGGTTATGTGTGCCGCCACCATCTTCATCATTCATCGTACTCGCGGCGATTGAGGCAGGCCGTTCTGGCCACGGGAATCACCAAGCGTGTGACGGCTCATACCTTTCGGCATGCCTTTGCGACAGAGTTATTGAGATCGGGGAGCGATATCAGGACGGTCCAGGAAATTCTTGGGCATAGCGACATTCGAACGACAGAAATCTACACGCATGTCATTGGCGATCGACGTGCTGGAACCGTCAGCCCTTTTGATCGTTTGCCAAGTTCTTGATGGGGCGTTGCTTACCCGTTTAAGGGGCGTAAAGCCTGGAATTGGGAGTGCGGCGAATGTCCGCTTTTGTTTATGAGCTGATTTCGAGGTATTTGACGACCAGCGATGATCGTTTAAGATGAAGTTGCGGTACAGGGAGAGGTCCCGATGGCCGCGACCGGCGATGAGGGGGCGTGCCATTAATGGCTAACCCCCGAATCCCTCTCTTGCAGCAGCTCCCTCAAGAAACTCGCCCGCCTGGTGGCATTGCTTACCGATTTTACGATGGACGCAAAATCACTAGCCTGCCCGACAATATGTATCTCTGCCTCGGCACGGGTAATCGCCGTGTAAAGCCACGCACGGTCTGAGATACGCCCCGTCTGGACTGCCACGACGATTCTCGGGAACTGGCTCCCTTGAGCCTTGTGGAGCGTGATTCCGTAGCCAAGCTCCATGCAATCGAAGACTTCATCCGTAATTGAAATGGCTTCGCCGGTATCCAGTGTCACGACACCAAATGTTTCCTGGCCGTCCTGGGTGTCGCGCTCTGTTGAGGATAATACGCCAAGAGACCCATTCTGAATGCCTATGTTGTAGTTGTTCCTGGTGAAGAGGATCGGGTCGCCCACTCTGATATCGAGGAAGAATTCATCGCCATGCAATCTAAACTGCAAGCGCTCCCCATCGGGATTGATCAGCTTTTGGCACTCACGGTTCACCTCGCCAACTAGAGCCTTGGTGGCTCCAATGATCTGGGTGTTATAGGGTGACTCCGCATACAAGGATTTGCACTTATCGACCACCTTCTGCGGAGGCGTCTCGTGGAACGTGATTGCGCCAACCGATAACGAAGGAGGCATCTCGCCCCGGTTGATAGTGGTCGAGTATTCCGGGATACCCGTTGAGCCTTCTTGGCGTTTGACGATGTTCAGCTCAACCGTAGCGATTGCGCCGGATTCAACGATGTCTGAGAGAACTTTGCCACAGCCGATGGCTGGTAGCTGGTTCGGGTCGCCGGTCAGGATGATGCGTACCGAGGGATCGAGGTGCGTAACGATCCGATACATGGTCGGCAGGTCGATCATACTGGCTTCGTCGATGACCAGGAGATGCTGCGCCTGATCCAGTGACGGCGAGATCGGCTCTTCCCTCAGCAGGCGAGCAATCGTCATGGTGAAGAATCCGATGCTCTCGTGCAGCCGCATGGCTGCTCGCCCTGACAGAGCGACCGCATGAACCTTATAGCCCAGCGCAGCATAGGCTTTGAGCACGGTTCGAAGCACCGTGGTTTTACCCGTTCCGGCACCACCCGTGATGCAGGACACCGAATTCGTCAGGCTCGACTCGACCGCTTGGAGCTGCTGCTCGGTCAGGTCGTAGGGCAACTCCTGAACGGCCTCGGTGAGCGCCGTGAAGACGGGTTCATCTTCATCCTTGGTGGCGGCCAAGACCTTGAGCCGCTTCGCAACGACCGACTCCATTATGATTTGGGCGGTAGGATGGTAGGTGCCGGTCTCTGGCCGGAGAATGAACTGGCCGTTGCGATAACCGCTGGCGAACGCCTCTGCGACCAGGGCTTTATTGCCCAGAAGCTTGATCACCTCGGGCCTGAGCGCCTGATGGGAGGCGTAGGTGTGCCCCTTTTCTACCTCTTTTCGTATCGCGCTTTCTAAAGCAGCTGCGAGCCGCACCGGTGCTGATTTCTCCATACCCATCTGTTCAGCAATGGCATCGATATCGGGAAAAGACATCCCGAATCCGAGCAATGCGTAAGGATTGCTCTTGAGTATCTCAACGGTGCGATCATCGTGGTATTTCAGGATGCGTTGCTGAATGCTCAGCGGCACTCCCAGAGAGGCCAGCCAGTTAGCATGCGCAAGGTTTCTGTACTTGGCGTAGCCGTTGTAAAGCGCGGTTACCGAAACCTCGCTGAGAACCTTTCTGAGAAGGGCTCTGTGCTTAGTAATGTCGGACTGGAGCATGGGGTGCAGATCGCTGCCAAAAGCATCCCAGAGGGCTCGTGCTTTGGCCTCACCGATTCCGGTGAACTCCTTTTCATTGGCAATGAAGCGGATCAGCGCTTCGCCCGTCTCGGGCAGCGTGCACTCCATCTCAGCTGGGGCGTCATACAAATGCTGCTGAAGCTGATAATCACCTGCCTGAACGGTCTCCAGCGTCCTTACACCACACACCCGCCATTGCTGGCCAACGGACGGTTTAATAGGCAGGGACTGGTTTTCGCATCGGATGCTGACGATATATTTGCCCGAGTTGATTTTGTAACTGTCGACTTTAAGGGGAATGCCCGTGAAGATCGTGTATTTGTAGCCGTTATGCTGGCAACTGGTGACACGGAAATAATCCTCATGCATCGGGCGCGACTCCGAACTCAGTGAGGACTTCGGACAGTTCACCGTAACGTTTTAGCTTGGCTTCGAGGGTTGCCACTCGGGCCTTTAGCTCAATGTTTTCCTGCTCCAGCACAGAGAGCCTTCTCGATTCCATGGCTCTTTGGTTAACGCTAGGATCATAGCGCTTCGGTTCTGACTGCTGGGCCTGGGCGGTTTCGGTCAGTTCTGGCAGTACACCCCGATCACGCAGGCTTTGCTCCAGATTCTCCAGTGCCGTTTTAATGGCCGGATTCTGGCGCAACGCGCTCTTTCCGATGCCTATGGCTTTGGCCACTTCGCCACGGTTTAACTGGCCCCGAAAGACGATCTGCTTAAAGTCGTCATCCGTTTGGGTGGCCACCCAGCTCTGGAAGGCGCTCAGATTCTGACGTGCTCTTTCCTGACCATTACTCATCCATTTCCCCCAGGATCTTTTTGATCGCTGTTAGAAATCCGCGAGGTAGGATTTCCGTACCCAGCTCATCTTTCACTTGGCCCAATGCGTTCGCTTTGAATCCGAGTTTCTCCAGCCATTCCTGGGTGCAGACGGTTTGCAACGCCTTGATCTCGTTCTCCGAACAGATCCCCTTTAACGAGGGCAGCAGCTCCACACTGGCTTCAGACTGGGGCTCCACATAGGTCGTCGGTCGCTTATCAATCACGATCTCGGTTGTGCTCTTGAGCATGTTGGCTTCGCTTCTGTAGCGATCCCGCTCCCGAATGATTTGTCCGAACAGCGCACGCACCGCCGCGTCCTCAATGCGCTCCAGCAGTTGGTGGTCCTGGCTCATTCTCTTGGGTGGCCCTACCGGTGGTTTCTTCGTGGTGGTCTTTGCCTTGGCGGCCCACGCTTCGACCAGATCCCGATAATGCTTGTTTGAAGTGGCACGAATCGACTGATAGCCCACACCGCCATCTTCCTCGGATACGCGCCCAATGGCGGTGATGGAGAAGTCCCGAGCACCGGAGTCGAAGTAGGCGCTCAACGTTTCGTGGAGCTTATCCAGAGACGCCTTCGTCTTCGTGGTCTTGCCGTCTTTTAGGGTGTCCAGAATCGCATCAACATCAATGTTCATTCAGACACCTCCAAGGCTGGAATCCGTTTCAGAGCGCCTGAAGACAGCGTGATCGGGGTGATTTGTTTGACGGCCTCAAATCCCGATTTCAGCAGCCCATCATTCTCCAAGAACTCTTGCGCTTCGATGTAGTTTGTTGCGATTCGATAACCCTCCATCTTGTCCTCTGGGTCCGCGATCTTAGCCATCTTTCGCACGAGCGCATTACCCACGATCAACTGTGTGTTTTCGTCCATTTCCAGAAAGACGGGCTTGTACCCGGAGCGGGCCATCATACGACTCAAGGCGTTGGTGCGCTTGGCAATCGCAGGCGTCTTGCGCAGGTCATCGTGTAGGTCGGGATAGAATTCAGCGTCCTCGCAGAGCAAGGACAGGTGCAGCAATTCCGAGTCGGTTTCGATGAATTTCATGCTGACATTGAGATCTTCCGCAGACCCCACGGCGACCAGCTTTTGACGGTCATCGTCCTTAGTTCGCCCATTCTCGATCTGGACCACTTTGTTGATCAGATTGAAGAGGGCGATGTAGTCCTTGGCGTGCTCATCTGCCTCCACGCGCTGCCTTTCGTACCGGCGCTCCAGCAACTGAAGTTCGCTGTGCTTGAGGAACGGCTTACCGGTTTCCTCAGCGATGAACAGCTCATCCTTCAGGGCCTCTAATTGGCCTTCAATCTCGACGGCCAGTTCAGCCGCCTGATGCGCCTTGTAGCTGACCTGATTGAACTTGGAATTCAGCGCTGGCAGGTAGGTTGCATCGGTGATATGCCAGCGACAGCGGGGGCAGTTTTCAGGGCCATGGGGTACCGGGCCATAAACCCTTGAGTACGCATCTTCTGAATCTTTCATAAGGGGGCCGCCGTTCCAGCAGCCGCCAACGGTGGACAGTTCATCCGAACGCACGGAGTTGCCGCCGACCAGGCACAGACCGGTGGCCCGTTCCTCCCAGCCAATTGGATTTCGGTTTGCCAGCGCAGTTTCGACTGAGCTGTATGGATCACCGAGCGACGCCGTACGAAGCTGGATCTGCCTCATCTCTGCGTCCTGAAGAAAGTTCTTCAGGGACGCTTCCCCGCGCTCAACCAGAGCGGAGTCGGCCTCATTCATTTTCTCGGCCATCACTGAGGGCGTGATCTTGTTGTAGTAGATCGTCATTAACAGCCGGGTATGACCGGCCAGAAGCTTGGAGATCACCGGCAACGGCAGATCGGTGTCCATGGTGTAGCAGGTGATCAACGACACGCGGAGGCTGTGAAGTGGGTATTCCGTTGCCACCTTGCTCGCTTCTGGCCCCTCGTAGTCATCGCCGTAGTCTTTCACAAACCGCAGACGGTGCCCGTCTCTCATCCTCAGGCCCGACTGGAACAAATCTTCTTCCAGTTTCGACAACAAGCGATACCAAGGATTCGTGAAAGAGTTTTTGCTGATCGGGAGGGCGGAATTTCGGTCTCGAAACAAAAAGGCAAACTCGCCCATTTCGGCTAATTGCTTCTTGGATTTGGCTGCGCCAATATGGCTACGCTTAAGCTCTGTGCCACTGACCAGTCGGTTAATCGGGTTGTATTTTTCCTGCCAGTTGCGGAGCTTTTCCAGCCAATACAGCAGTTCTTCGTGCTGCCAGGGGATGGTGTAGCCGCGCTGAAGTTCGTCTTTGTTTTGATCGGCGGTTTTGTTGGTTGAGACGTACAGCCCGGTGGCATAGCTCTCCGTCATCGAGTCGTAAATGCGCTGGAAGACGCCTTTCTCATAGGGGCGCTTGGGTGCCCCATACTTGAAGGGGTGTTTGGTGTTTTCCACCCAATGACCGCGCTCGTAACGCCAGGTATCGCCTTCACCGGAGTCCAGAAACCGTACCTGCAAAGAACGAAGCGGCAGATGGAGTTTGGTAAATAGAAACATCGCCATCACAGGCGACCAGATCTCATGAACTTCAACGCTCTTACTGTTCTTGTTAATAATCCGTGTACGGGCAATGCAATCCGGATCATCGGGATCAATGACCTCCGGAGGCACTTTCATCCACGCCTGATTGCCAGACTGAAGGTGATTGATGGCCCACTGCCAGTCTCGGAAATGAAACCCGACCCATGGCGTTTTATTGCCGGAGTCATCGATTGGATAGGGGCAGAGGATGTGCCTGGTTTGCTGGATATAGCGATAGGCTAACGGGCTGTGGACGGTTTCGGTGTTTGCTGTGTTTTTCTTGATTTTATCGAACGGATTCAGGAACAGGGGCCGCTCGACGCCGTTATCATCCTCGACACTCAAATGGTGCTGAAGGATGTAGTCGCATAAATCGACCGTGAACGAAATGAAATTAAAGTTACGAGCAGTCGATCCACTGCTAACCAGAAAGGCCTCAAACTCTTCACTGGACACCTTGTGGCCGCTCGGATGGCCCTTGAACATTGCAGCCACGTCAGCGGCATACGGGGCTTTCGCGTTCAGGTAAAGAAGAAATTTTCTTATACTCTCCAAACGCTCACTAACGCCTATGTCTTGCATTTTTAGCCATTCAGCGGCGTATTGCTGCCATTGCAGCCAGTCGTGCCCCAGTTCCTCAGTCACCCACCCCAGCGTCAGATCCGTGGTGTAGCCTTTCCCTTTTAGTTTTTGGGTCATGTTATCGCTTCCCTAACCGTGGATTCTTGCCGGTGAAGTGGCCGTTTGGATCAAGGTCTTCAAAGCCGTGTTCTGCCAACGTATTCCAGTCGAAAGACGCGGGGATCTTTTCTTTATCCGATCCCAATTGAAGTTGTTGTGTTGCCTGGAACAGCGCTTCTGAGACTTTCACGCTGGAGGGCATGGTGTAAGGAACCTGAGACTCCAGACTTGCGTGATGCAGGCACTTTTTGCGAATGAGTGGATCTACCCCAGCATCCGTCAAACGGCGGCCATAATTGTGGCGATGCCCATGAGGATCGAGCCCTACGCTCTTGTTAGGTTCGAGGCCAATTCGTCTTAATCCTGCGGCATAGCTTTGGTTGAAGGCATTGTAGGTATAGGGATTGCCCAGATAGCGAGAGTCGAAGCTGATAAACGCATAGGGGTGATGGCACTCCAACGATGCACGGAAAACCAAATACTGTCGCCACAGCAACATGAATATCCGAGCAAACTCCTGAGGGAAGAAGTACGCCTCCAGGTAACCATCCTTGTGATCCAGGGTTTTGGATTTCCAGCCGAGATGCTGGGTGTTTTGCATCTCCTGACGCGGTATGCGTGAATACTTTTCTTGTAGGTACGCCTTGCGTGTTTTTATCCCTTTTCGGGACTTCCATCCTTCAGGTGCCTTACCTTCTATCTCGTTGTAGATTCTCACGATTGCCCGATCCGGATCGGAGGGGGCCTCGAAGACATCTGTGACCCAAAGCAACAGTGCTTCGCTCCGCCTCAACCCGGCCGCGTGCATCAGGAGCAAGATAAGCTTGTCCCGCAGCGCAACTCGCGGGTCTTTGGCTCCTCCCAAGCCCTTCATGTAGAAGTCTTCAAACTTTCCCGTAGGGAAGGCAATGGCATCGTCATTGGTTCTTGCCAGAGGCGTTCTGCCCTTGATGCTGCGGGCTCTCTTGACAGTATTGTTGATCGACTTGTCTTTGATGTGTCCGAGGAAATCGTTCTGGTTGCGCCTAAACCAAGCGGCATACTGGATGCGCTCCTCATGTCGAGTGGCTGTCCGCAAGGTATTAAGAGGCTTGCCCAGACCTTTGTCCGAGAGCCAATTGGTGAAATTCGTCAGATTGCTGATGTGTCGATGTATCGTGCTATTACTGGCCGGTATCCAATAAAGGCCAGAGGGGTCCAATCCATCTTCACCGATGGTGCCGCTGTAGATCCGTCGGACAAAGGCCGCGAACAACGCTTCGGGTTCATCGAACATGCCTTCGTTGGCACTCATGAACTCGATGAGGAGCCTAATCGACTGAATATGGTTAGTGATTGTTGAAAGTGAGATGCCGTTTAGGTGAAGGCTAAGCACATAATCTGTGACTGACCCCAAAACCCCTTGGTCAGTCAGAATGACCGGAATCTCTGTGGCCACTCCACTTTTGTCCTGAACTACCTTGGCTGTAACCTTCGTTGCAAACATCCTTGATGCCCTACACATATTACACAGTATTCACTATACATATAGTTAATTCTTCAGGAAAAAGAAACCCCCAATTAAGGGGGGTTTTATCAAAATTACACAGTTCTAGGTACTATACAGAACCGCAGGAGCCCCTTCTAACTGGCTGAACGTTAGAAGCTCGGATCAGCGCTCGATGTGCTGATACTCGCCAGAGTCCTTGGTTGCCAGGGTCACCACCACAATGGCGATGAACGCGGCGATGAAGCCCGGGATGATTTCATACACGCCCGGACCACCCAGGAAGCTGCCGTTCCAGCCCAGGGCAATCCAGATCATCACCGTGGCAGCACCCACGACCAGACCGGCAACCGCACCGGCACCATTGGTGCGGGACCACATCAGCGACAGGATGATCAGCGGACCGAAAGCCGCGCCGAAACCGGCCCAGGCGTTACTAACCAGCGCCAGCACCTGGGAATCGGGGTCCCGTGCAATGAAGGCGGCAACCAGGCCGACAAGAACCACGCAGGCACGGCCAATGTTTACGCATTCCTTGTCAGACGCTTCCTTACGCAGGAACAGACGGTAGAAGTCCTCGGTCAGTGACGCGGAAGACACCAGCAGCTGACTGGAAATGGTACTCATCACCGCGGCCAGCAGAGCGGCATACAGGAAGCCGGTGATGAACGGATGGAACAGCAGATCCGCCAGCACGATGAAGATGGTTTCCGGGTCAGCCACATCCATGCCGTTACGCACGGCGTAGGCACGACCAAACACACCCAGGGCAATCGCACCGATCAGCGAGATCGCCATCCAGGACATGCCGATATTCCGGGCAACACCCACTTCGTGGATCGAACGGATGGCCATGAAACGCACGATGATGTGCGGCTGGCCAAAGTAACCCAGGCCCCAGGCCACGGCTGACAGCCAGCCAATCACGGTCAGACCCTCGGTCCAGGAAAGCAGGGTCGGATCCACACTGTTCAGGGTTTCGGACGCCTGGCCGAAGCCACCGCCACCTTCACCAAACAGCACAACGGCGGGCATGATGACCAGTGCCAGCATCATGATGCAGCCCTGCACAAAGTCGGTCATGGAAACCGCCAGGAAGCCACCAACTACCGTGTAGGCAAGCACCACGCCCAGGGTGATCACGATACCCACCGCATAATCGCTCATGCCCGGTACGTTGATGATTTCAGCGAACGCGCTTTCAAACAGCTTGCCGCCTGCAACCAGGCCTGAAGCCGTATACACCGCGAAGAACAGGACAATGACGACCGCCGAAATAGTGCGAAGCGGCAACGCCTTGGTCGGGAACCGGTTGGCCAGGAAGGCCGGGATGGTCAGGGCATTGCCGTAATGGACGGTTTGCTCCCGCAGACGGGGCGCCACCAGAATCCAGTTGATCAACGCACCAACCCACAGACCGATACCGATCCAGGCAGACGCCAGGCCAGTCACGAACAGCGCACCGGGCAGGCCGAACAGCAACCAGCCACTCATGTCAGAGGCACCGGCCGACAGAGCCGCCACTTTCGGACTCAGGCCCCGGCCACCGAGCATATAGTCTTCAGCCGTTGCCGAAGCCTTACGCATCGCCCACAGGCCGATAACAATCATCAGCGCAAAGTAAAGGAATAGACTTATCCAGACACCACTAGCCATAGAAGGCTCCTCCGGTTTTTTGTTGAATCGGGTGCTGTGCCGCACCGTTCTTCTTGTTTATCCCTTACAGCACCGGGCAAACCCGGGTGCGTTCCGCACATTCCCTCTTCACTATAGCCCATTCTTCTATCCTTGCGACTTTAGGCTTAAATGGCGGACGGGATTAATAACCGTTATAAATTAGTATTACTACGGATCCGGGGCTTACAAAATTCTACGATTATTTTGCAAATTTCTACCGGACTGCCCGGAAGCGACTGAATCAGGCGACTTTTTCGCCAGCCTGCAAGCGGGTTGGCGTTGTACCCTTATGTTTTTTAAGGGCATTGGTCAGCGCCCCCTGGGAGGAAAATCCGGTTCGGTAGCTGATCTCCGCGACCGACAGCGACGTGGAAGTCAGCAGCTGAACTGCCTGCTCAAGCCGCGTTTGCAGCAAAAACTGATGAGGAGTGACGCCGGAGAGGTCACGAAACACGTCATGGAAACGACTGACACTCAGGCAAGCCACCTTGGCCAGATCCTGCACGGAAATCTTCCGGTGCAGGTTCTCCATGATGTATTGGCGAATGGTTTCCGGACTGAGGGTATGGCGATTGGCCGAGGCCGGGTGGCCCTCTGAAATGCGGTCCGCCATGCAGTAAAGAATGCTGGCACCCAGATGGCGATGCAGCGCCATGTTTTCCGGCGCCCGGTCAAACTCACCAGCGGCAAATTGCACCAGGCCCTGCAGCTGGCTATCCATCTGAACCGTACGGGGCTTTTCAAACAGACGCACCATGCGTTCGTAATCGGCATGGGCCGAGTTGTTCAATACCGGACTGAAAGGGTCGAGGTTGATCACCAGCACATGATTGCGCTGGTCACCACTGTAATCGTGGCGGGCCTCGGTTGGCACCAGGCAGGCACGCCAGGTGTCCAGGTGGGAGCCGGCGCCATCGACGTTAAGATCGGCTTCGCCACGTACCCCCAGTACCACCTGATGATGCTGGTGAACGTGTTGGTGAGTGGCGGTGGGAAGCTTCAACAGTTTGGCATTCAGCATGACAACCGCTAGCCGTTAATTATGAATATTCTTTAATTAAAGCAGATTTCGCGCAAGAATGCAGAGACTTGTGCAGACACCTCAGTAAGCGGCAGGCTCGCATCCACCCTGCGATACCGGCCGGGACTGGCCGCTGCCCGCTCGCCATAAGCATCGCGGATCCTCTGGAAAAATGCCAGATCTTCCTGTTCAAACCGGTCCAGCGCACCCCGGTGTTTTGCCCGGGCCATACCGGTTTCCACCGGTGCGTCAAGCCAGATCACATGGTCCGGACGAATATCACCCTGTACCAGGGTTTCCAGCTGGGCTATACGCTCTTTGGCCACTCCCCGACCACCGCCCTGATAGGCAAACGTGGCATCGGTAAAGCGGTCGCACAAGACCCACTGTCCCGATTCCAGGGCCGGCAGGATTTTCTGATACAGGTGCTGGGCCCGGGCGGCGAACATCAATAGCAGTTCCGTGGTTTCGTTGACCGGTTCTTCACGGGGCGCCAACAGCAGTTCCCGGATGCTCTCGGCCATGGGGGTGCCACCCGGCTCCCGGGTAACGACCACGTCCATCCCCAGATCGCGCAGGGTACTGGCAGCCACCTGCAGCTGGGTGGACTTGCCCACGCCCTCGGTCCCCTCGAAGGTAATAAAGCGCCCCCGGGTTGTCATCAGTCCTGCTCCTCTGCCGGCTCTTGCACCACGGGTGCGGGGGAGGAACGGTAATCTTCCCGGCGATTCAACTGGTATTCCCGCACGGCGCGCTGGTGTTCCGCCAGGGTCCGGGAAAACTTGTGGCTGCCATCCCCCCGGGCGACAAAATACAGCGCATCTCCTTCGGCCGGGTGCAGGGCTGCATGAATAGCCGCCCTCGCGGGCATGGCAATGGGCGTGGGCGGCAAACCATCGATCCGGTAGGTGTTGTAGGGGGTGTACTCGCGCAGGTCACGGCTGCGAATCCGCCCGTCGTAATCATCGCCCATGCCGTAGATAACCGTGGGATCGGTTTGCAGACGCATACCGGTTTGCAGCCGTCGCACAAACACGCCGGCGACCTGGTCTCGCTCTGACGGCACACCGGTTTCGCGCTCAACAATGGAGGCCATGATCAGCGCCTCGTAGGGGGACTGATAAGGCAACCCCTTTTCACGGCTCTGCCACTCTTCCTCCAGCACCGACACCATGCGCGTATAGGCACGCTTGTAGATATCCAGATCCGTTTCACTGCTGTCAAACAGGTAAGTGTCGGGATAAAACCAGCCCTCGGGGTGATCACCGGCGGCACCGACCGCTTCCATGATCTGCTCGTCTGTCCAGTCGGTGGTGACCTTCTCCAGCCGCTCGTTGGCGGCCAGCGCTGCCCGCATGTCATCAAAGGTTTTGCCTTCAATGAACTGGATGGCCCAGAGCTTGACATCGCCCTGAACCATGGCCTCCAGGAGGCCGAGCGGGGTCATGCCCGGCAGCAGTTCATAATCTCCGGCCTTGATCGCAGTCTGGGCCGGATTCATCCGGCCATAGAGACGCAGCCAAAGGGCATCGCTCACCAACCCCTCATGTTCCATCTGCCGGGCCAGCTGACTGTAGGCAGTGCCGGAATCGACGGTCATCAGCACGGGTTCGTCCAGCGCGATGGGCTGCTCAAGGCTCTTCAGCCCCTGCCAGAGCCACAGGGCTCCACCGGCGCCCACCAGCACCACCACGGCGAACAGAAGAATCAACAGTTTTTTCAACACGATGCTCCATCTATTTCGGTCGGCAGGCCACACACTGTGGCAAGACGGTTATTCACGGGCAATGCCTGGCCTGCCAACTCCGCAACCGGAACGATACCCAGGACGGCGTTGGTCAGGTACACCCCACGACACGAATCCGACATCAAATCTGCCAGGCTGAGGGTCGTTTCAAACACGGGCTCGCCCCGCTGCTGCAAACAAGCAAGGACATGAGCCCGCATAACACCAGACACCGCCAGCGTGTGCGCCGGAGGCGTACGCCAGCCTTCATCGGTATCGACAAACAGATTGGTACGGGTTCCTTCGACAATGTCGCCTGCGTTATTGCTCATCAACACCTCGAAAAGATCCCCTTCCAACTCCTTTGCCGCCAGGACCTGCTCAAGCCGGTTAAGCGATTTGATACCGCACAGAAGCGGATTAACGGTCAGCGGCACGCGGGAAAAATCCACCCGCACACCGACCGCAGGGGGAGGCGGTGGTGCCGAGGCCTCCAGCACCAGAACGTTGGCTTCCCCATCCGGGTCTGGCCGGTAGCCCCGCCCACCGGCTCCCCGGGTCACAATCAACTTGAGCACCCAGGCCTCATCGCCCCGGGTTTCGGCGCCTTCCACCAGTGCCTCGGAGGCGATGCGCTGCACCTCATTGCGGGTAATGGCAATTCCCAGACGCCGGGCATCCCGGGCCAGGCGATCCAGATGCTTTGACAACAGAGGTGCTCGGGCTCCCTCCACGCGTATGGTTTCAAACAACCCATCACCGTATGCCAGCCCACGATCCGTAGCCGGCAAACCGCCCTCTTTCGCCAGAAACACCCGCGCCACGGTCGTTATCCTTCGTAGCGACGCACAATCAGGGTGCCATTGGTACCACCAAAGCCGAACGAGTTGGTCAGTGCCACCCGGGCATCGGCCTGGCGACTGGTGTGTGGCACGAAGTCCAGATCACAGCCTTCATCCGGATTATCCAGATTGATGGTCGGAGGCAGCAGCCCCTCTTTCACCGCCAGGGTGGAGAAAATGGCCTCCACTGCCCCGGCGGCCCCCAACAGATGGCCGGTAACCGACTTGGTACTGCTCATGGCCAGCTTGTCAGCGTGAGCTCCGAAGACAGATTTCACCGCGGCCACTTCGGCCACGTCGCCGACCTGGGTGGAGGTACCGTGGGCGTTGATGTAATCCACATCCTCCGGGTTCAGGCCGGCGTCACGGATGGCGTTACGCATGGAACGGGCTGCACCTTCGCCGTCAGACGGCGGCGCGGTAATGTGGTGGGCATCGTCGCTCATGCCAAAGCCGACCACTTCACCATAAATGGCGGCACCGCGGGCCAGCGCATGCTCCAGCTCTTCCAGAACCACCACACCGGCTCCATCACTGAGCACGAAACCATCTCGGTCTTTGTCCCATGGGCGGCTGGCCTTTTCCGGCTCGTCGTTACGGGTGGACAGTGCCCGGGCCGAGGAGAAGCCGGCAATGCTGGTGCGGGTGGTGGCCATTTCCGAACCACCAGCCAGCATCACATCCGCATCGCCATAGGCGATCGTGCGAGCGGCATAGCCGATATTGTGGGTACCGGTGGTACAGGCGGTCACAATGGCAATATTCGGCCCCCGGTAACCAAAACGGATAGCGGCGTTACCCGAAATCATGTTGATGACCGAAGCCGGCACGAAGAACGGCGACACCTTGCGTGGACCGGATTTGTGCATCTGGATGACGCTGTTCTCGATGTATTCGATACCGCCGATGCCGGAGCCAATGGCCACACCGGCCCGCTCCTTATCAAGCTTGTCGAAATTCTCCAGACCACTGTCGTCCACCGCCTGCTGGGCAGCGACCAGACCGTAATGGATAAAGGCATCCAGCTTACGAGCTTCCTTGCTGGTCAGGTAAGGGTCCAGATCCAGGTTTTTGATGGCCCCGCCAATACGGGTGTTGTAGTCCGTCGCGTCGAAACGGTCGATGGGCCGAATACCACTGCGCCCCTCGCATACGCCCTTCCAACTGGACTGGACATCGTTGCCGACCGGCGACACCATCCCCATGCCCGTAATCACTACCCGTCGCTTACTCATACTCCTGTCACCCACTGTTCCGTTCAATTGCCGTATTTGAATTCCGCCAACAAAAAAGCCGTCCTTTTAACGCGCACGAGAGCGCAAAGGACGGCTTTCAACTGGCTATCTGCTAGTTCGCAGACAATCAGGTGTGCGAAACGATGTAATCGATCGCGTCCTGAACAGTGCCCAGCTTCTCGGCTTCTTCGTCAGGAATTTCAGTTTCAAATTCCTCTTCCAGAGCCATAACCAGCTCAACGGTGTCCAGTGAGTCAGCGCCCAGGTCCTCTACAAAAGAAGAAGTGTTCTGAACTTCGGCTTCTTTAACGCCCAACTGTTCACAAACAATCTTCTTAACGCGCTCTTCAACTGTACTCATAATATCCTCACTTTATGTGTCAACCAGGCAACTTGAAGGTCGCCAGTTTAGTTTAAACCCTACCTGCAAACAAGCAGGGACTCATTCCAACATGTACTGCGGCAAAGGGCTGTACTTCCGCCTGCAAGCAGGCTCAGCCCATGTACATGCCGCCGTTCACATGAATCGTTTCTCCGGTCACGTAAGCAGCGCCGGCAGATGCCAGGAATGCTACAACCGAAGCTACCTCTTCGGGTTCTCCCAGGCGGCCAGCCGGAATATTCTCCAGCATGGCATCGCGCTGCTTTTCGTCCAGTTTTTTGGTCATGTCGGTGTCAATAAAGCCAGGCGCCACGCAGTTGGCGGTAATACCCCGGTTCGACATTTCCTTGGCCAGGCTACGGGTGAAGCCTTCCACACCGGCCTTGGCCGCACAGTAGTTGCCCTGCCCTGGATTTCCCATGCCGGCCACTACCGAACTGATATTAATAATCCGGCCCCAACGGGCCTTGGCCATGCCTCGCAACACGGCTTTGCTGGTCCGGTACACGCTGGACAGGTTGGTCTCCAGCACATCCGACCAGTCATCGTCTTTCAAGCGCATAAGCAGGTTATCGCGAGTGATGCCGGCGTTATTGACCAGAATCAAGGGCGCACCCGATTGCTCGTTAACCTGCTTCAAACCGGCGTCGATACTTTCCGCGTCGGCGACATTCATCACAATACCGTAACCTTTCACGCCCGCCTCTTTCAGGCCAGCGGTGATGGACTCGGCACCGGATTCGGAAGTGGCTGTGCCGACAACCTCGGCACCCAGGCGCCCCAGCTCCAGCGCAATGGCACGACCGATACCACGTGTCGCGCCGGTTACCAGCGCTACTTTACCTTCCAGAGACATACCAAACTCCGTTTAATCAGGATTTGCCGAAAGCTTCCATGGCCGCGGCCATGGCATCCGGCGACTCAATGCTGTGAACCGGCAATTTGCGGTCAATGCGCTTGACCAGGCCAGCCAGAACCTTGCCGGCACCACACTCCGCGGCAATGCCCACGCCTTCACCGGTCAGGGTGCGCACAGAATCGGTCCAGAGTACCGGAGAGTATAGCTGCTTGATCAGGTTTGATTTCAGTTCAGCTGCGTCGGTAGCGGGCCTGGCGTTAACGTTTTGTACCACGGGGATACGGGCGTCATTGAAGGTGACATCCTCCAGCGCTTCAGCCAGCTGTTCGGCGGCACCCTTCATCAACGCACAATGCGACGGCACGCTGACCGGCAACGGCATGGCCTTGCGGGCACCCTTTTCCTTACAGGTTTCAATAGCGCGCTCGACGGCAGCGGCGGAACCGGCTATCACCACCTGGCCGGGGGCGTTAAAGTTCACCGCCGCGACCACATCACCCTGGGCGGCCTCTTCGCACGCGGCCACCACGTCGGCATCTTCCAGGCCGATAATGGCGGCCATCTTGCCTTCACCTGCCGGCACGGCATCCTGCATCAGTTCGCCACGCAGCTGAACCAGCTTTACCGCTTCAACAAAATCCAGACTCTCTGCCGCCACCAGGGCGCTGTACTCGCCCAGGCTGTGTCCGGCGACAAAGTCCGGGCGTCTGCCCTCGGCCACGCACCATTCGCGCCACAGGGCGACACTGGCAGTCAGCAGTGCTGGCTGGGTTACCGTGGTCTGGTTCAGGTCCTCCGCCGGGCCATTCTGGCACAGGTGCCAGAGGTCATAGCCAAGAACATCGGAGGCGTCGTCAAAGGTTTCGGTCACCATCGTCCAGTCTGCGGCAGCTGACAACATACCGACAGATTGTGACCCCTGACCGGGAAAAATAAATGCTGATTTCATGGGCGGAATCTTATCGTTATCGAAGGGTTGGTTAAGATTAGCCAAAAGTACAAACGCGGCTAATTATCCCTGAATAAATGGCAGATTGCGGGCCGACTTTAGTCTCACGGTGTTCATAGAATGAGGTCATCGAGCCGTTCGTTGATACGCCGGGGCACTTCCAGCTCCACTTCCCGCACAGCCTGATCAATGGCGGCCCGGATGGCCCGCTCATTGGCGTTACCATGACTTTTGATGACCACCCCCTGCAAACCCAGCAAACTGGCACCATTGTGCCGGGAAGGATCCACCTGGCGTAGCAGACGCCCGAGAATCGGGCGTGCAAGCAAGCCGACAAACCGACCGTACAACGAACGGGTAAACGCTTTTTCCAGCAACTCGATCAGCAGCCCCGCGACCCCTTCACCGGTTTTCAGCGCAATATTACCAACGAAACCGTCACACACCACCACATCAGCCACATCGCGGAACAGGTCGCTGCCTTCCACATAGCCGATGTAATTGAGGGTTTCACACTGGGCCAGCATGTGCGACGCCAGACGCACCTGTTCATTGCCCTTGATTTCCTCCTCGCCCACGTTCAACAGGGCGATTCGGGGTTCCGGCTGATTGCAGATGGCCGTCGCCATCAACGACCCCATCAGGGCGTACTGGTACAGGTTTTCCGCCGTGGAATCGACATTCGCACCCAGGTCCAGCACGTGGCAGCGGCCACGCAGCGACGGAATCAACTTGGCAATGGCAGGCCGTTCAATCCCCGGATACATACGGATTATCGAACGCCCGAACGCCATCAGTGCCCCTGTATTGCCAGCACTGACGCACCCCTGGGCCTCGCCATCACGAACCAGGCCCAGCGCAATCGCCATGGACGAATTACGCTTGTGGCGCAGCGCGTGGGACGGCCGCTCGTTCATTTTCACCACATCTGCGGCTTCGACGACACGAATTCTGGCATGGCCATCACGCAACAAGGCCTCGAGCTCGCTCCGTATACCTACCAGAACGATACTCAAGGCCTCGTTTTCACGCACTGCCTCAAGGGCAGCTGGAACCACTACTGCGGGACCGTGGTCACCGCTCATGGCATCAATAGCAATGGTGACGGGTGTGCTCACCTTACTCTCGGAAGCCATGATTCAAAGCAGGTCCCGACGACATTACTCGTCGCGAGCTTCAACTACCTGCTTGCCACGGTAGAAACCATCGGGAGACACGTGGTGACGACGATGAACTTCACCGGTGGTTGCGTCGGTAGACAGTGCGGCAGTGCTCAGTGCGTCGTGTGAACGGCGCATGCCACGCTTGGAACGGGTCTTGCGATTTTGCTGTACAGCCATGATTATGCTCCTGACCTTTTTACGAAAACGTTAATGCTTTGTGGTCTTGAGGCCCGCCAGTACACTGAACGGGTTATCCTCGCGATTGTTCGCCTCTGGCTCATCGGGTGTCTGTTCAGGCTCAAAAGCCTCCAGATCCTCTTTTGCCGGGCAGTCTTGCCGCTCGTGCAACGGAAACGGAGGCAATACCAGAAGCAATTCATCTTCTACCATTGCCCACAGATCCGCGCTGAAATCTTCCACCGGAAATGGCTCGAGAACCTTGGGGAGGCGTTGCGCCTGCTCGTCGCTGGTCACAAACCCCAGGTCAAAGTGCGACTCCAGAACCGTCTGCATGCCTTCCATGCAGCGCTGACATTCCAGCACCACCGGGGCAGACAACTCACCCGACACTACCCTGCGACGCTCACTGTCCATACTGAAAGACAAGGTCACGCGGCACTCGCTGCCTTCCTGCAAACCCGGAACTGCTTCTCGAAAACGCGAAAGACCCAGGAGCGGAACAACTCCCTCCAGGGTAACGTTTTGCTCCGCCAACCGATAAGGGTCAACGAATTTTGGCAGTTCAGCATTCGGCGCTTCAGACATAGGCGCGCAATTTTAGGGGCGAGGGGGCCGACTGTCAAAGACTTAATCGACTTTCTGGCCCGGGCTTGCCTTTAGGTACGGGTTTCTTACGATAAGGGCACATAATGACTTCCGGAGACAACCTCAAACCATGAACCAACCCGATCTGTTGCTGGCCTCGTCATCGCCGTACCGCAAAGCGTTGCTGGAGCGGCTGGGACTGCCCTTCCGCTGCCAAAGCCCGGACATCGATGAAAGCCCCCAGCCAGGAGAGGCACCGGAAGCGCTGGCTGTTCGCCTTGCCGTCGCCAAGGCACGCGCACTGGCTTCCGCGAACCCGGACAGCCTGATCATCGGCTCTGACCAGGTGGCCGCCCTGCCCGACAACAGCATGCTGGGCAAGCCCGGCGACCACAACCGGGCAAAACAGCAGTTGATGGCATCAAGCGGCCAGTGTGTCCGATTCCTGACCGGCCTGGCTGTGCTTGATGCCCGAACCGGCACCCTTAACACCCACTGCGAAACCTTCAGCGCACACTTCCGAACCCTCACGGAAGCGGAAATCGAAGGCTACCTGCACAAGGAGCGGCCCTACGATTGCGCCGGCAGCTTCAAGATGGAGGGCCTGGGCATTGCCCTGTTCGAACGGCTCGAAGGCCGCGACCCGAACAGTCTGGTGGGCTTGCCACTTATTGCCCTGATCGACCTGCTCCGGGAACTGGGCATCAACCCACTGACCAGGGAGCGCTAAGCGCTCCCGAGGCTCAACGCAATTCCAGACGGGATTCCAGCAAACGATCAGCCACGCCCTCGCCAACCGACACGCCCAGATCATCCATAAACTGACGGAAGGGTGAACGGCCCTGGGAGTAGTCCACAAGCTTTTCCTCCCCCACAAGTTGGCGAGCCACCCAGGAGGTGCTTCCCAGGCCGTCAATCAAACCCATTTCCAGCGCCTGCTCACCGCTCCAGATCAAACCACTGAACAGCTCATCAGACTCTTTCAGCCGGTCACCCCGGCCCTTTTTCACCGCCTCGATAAACTGATGGTGGGTATTCTCCAGCACGCTCTGCCAGAAATTCACGTCGTCTTCCTGCTCGGGTGAGAACGGATCCAGAAAGGCCTTGTTCTCACCGGCGGTGTAAAGCCGACGATCCACGCCCACCTTGTCCATTAACCCGGTAAACCCGAAACCACCGGCAACAACCCCGATGGACCCCACCAGGCTGGCCCGGTTGGCGTAGATTTCATCAGCCGCCGCCGCAATATAGTAGGCGCCCGACGCGCCAATATCGGAGATGACCGCATACAGTTTTTTATCCGGATACTCCTCGCGCAGCCGCAGCATTTCATCATAGATGTAACCGGCCTGCACCGGGCTGCCGCCCGGACTGTTAATACGCATCACCACTGCTTTGGAGTGTTTCGCCTCAAAAGCGGATCTCAATGCGCCAACCACGTTATCGGCATTGGCGGGCTCCTCGCTGGCAATCGTGCCGTTAACCTCAATGACCGCCGTATGGGCGGCCGTGGTCACTTCCACACCATCACCAATGGGCGATCGAATAACGAACAGCAGGGCAAACAGGTATCCGAACGTCAGCAGCTTGAAGAAAATGCCCCAGCGCCGGCTGCGGCGTTGCTCTGCCTGCAGCGACATGACCAGCTTTTCGATCAGCCGCCAGTCACGGGCCGACTCCGGCGGCATGGCCGGCTTTTTACGGCCAAACAGCCCGCCACCCTTGCCACCACTCTGCTGCGACTCCGGCTCGACCGGCTTGTCGCCCCAATCCGTTGATTTGTCCGAATCCCAATCGCTCATTCGTCAGTCCTTTCAGCTCAGAAGTTTAAAGCCCCAATACCGTTCGCAGCTCATCAACGGAGCTGACCACCGCCCGGGGCTTGAACTGCTCCAGCACCTCGCGCCCGTGCACGCCCCACTCCACACCAATCGAAGGCATGCCCAGGCGCTGCGCCATTTCCAGATCGTAGCGGGTATCGCCAATCATCACTGCCTGCTCCGGCCTGTGTCCGTAATGAGCCAGAATTTCCTGGAGCATCAGCGGGTCCGGCTTGGAACGGGTTTCATCCGCGCAACGGGTGATCTCGAAATGCTGGCCCAGACCACTGCTGACCAGCGCCCCCTCCAGACCGCGCCGGCTTTTGCCCGTGGCCACGGAACAAGCCCGGCCACTGACACGCAAATCCGCGACCACATCCGCCATGCCGGCAAACACATTCTGCGGACCGGTCTGCTTTTTAAAGAAATACCGGGCATAACCCTCGCGCATCTGCTGCAGTTCGTCTGCACTGATCCCCGGGTACAACTGCTCCAGCGCCTCAACAATTCCCAGGCCGATAATATCCCGGTAGGCCGCCCGCTCCAGCGCCGGAAAACCCAGCTCGGTGGCGGCCTGGTGCAGGCTGTCAGCGATATGTTCAACCGAATCAACCAGGGTTCCGTCCCAGTCAAAAATCACCAGATTTACATTCATTAACTGCTACCTTGATTACGTTTTTTCAGCGCCCCAAGCACCGCGCCAAAGGCCTCATCATAGTCCGCCTCAAGCGTCATGGCCTCACCAGAGCCGGGCAGGCGGAACTCCAGGGCCCGGGCATGCAGCATCAAACGCTGCCCACCCACCGCACGAAACGCTTTCAGGCTGGCATCATCCATGTATTTATCGTCGCCGGCAATCGGGTGGCCCGCCCAGGCCGCATGCACACGGATCTGGTGAGTACGCCCGGTTACCGGAGACGCCTCCACCAGCGTATAGCCCTGGAACTGCTGCAATTTTCGAAACAGCGTCAGAGACTCCTTGCCTTCGGGGCTGACCTTCACCCGCCGCTCGCCGTTTGGCATTTCATAACGCAGCAAGGGCTCGGCCACTTTTTTCAATTTATCGGGCCAGTCACCGGCCACCAAGGCGTGGTAATGCTTACGAATCTGTTTCTGCCGCAGCTCATCCTGCAGATACCTCAGCGCCGATCGCTTCTTGGCGACCATCACCAGCCCGGACGTATCACGATCCAGCCGATGCACCAATTCCAGAAATTTCGCCTGCGGCCGGGCGGCGCGCAACACTTCGATCAAACCAAAACTCAAGCCACTACCACCGTGGACGGCAATACCCGAGGGCTTGTTAACCACCAGCATGGTGTCGTCCTCAAACACCACCGCCGCTTCCATTACCGCTTGCACCCGGTCCCCCGGCCTGGGCTGCTCCGGCTTTGCCTGCTGGACAACAGGCGGAACACGCACCACATCCCCCGCCGCCAGACGGGTGCTCTGCTTGACCCGCCCCTTGTTTACCCGCACCTCGCCCTTGCGAATGATGCGATAAATCAGCCCTTTGGGCACGCCTCGCAAACGCGCCATCAGAAAGTTATCCACCCGCTGACCGGCCATATCATCATCCACGGAGATCCACTGCACTTTTGAAGCGGATCGCGATGAGGCTTCAGAAGATGGGGAATGAGGGGTTCGGGGGGTACGCGACATGAAAGACCTTGTAACGGTAGAAACGCAGGATTGAACGGCCAGAGCCAAACTGTTATATTCGGGCTCGCTCTGTCGTTTGTCTACGGCCTGACGAACTCTGGTCAGAAGCCGGAGCGACAGCAGTATACCGACACAGATAAAGAGTTTGAACGCTGCCGCCCAATCATTACCGGGCGCAGCCATGAACACGCTTCCGATTCCCGTTCAGATCCAGAGAGACTGTTACCGGCCCGGAAGCAGAAGTAACCGACCGGAAAACCGTCGGGCGACATCGCGAAGAATCATTGCCACGCAAAGCCGGGCCGTCCATCACACAATATGACGTGAGACCCAGGCCTTTGTGTGAACCTGAAAACGGAAATATGCGTCAACAGACACGTACCCTGTTCGGCCTCCGCCTGTCTGACAACAGACACGCAGTTGCTGGTGGTCTCAGACCGATTGGATGCATCCCCACAAGGGATTGATCCGTCTGGCCGCAGCCCGCCTGTATTTCAAAGGCCTGCGGCACGCACATCCCGCTTCGCTGATGCGAGCTCCCCCGGTTTTCTGTCACCAACAGACGACAGGAACCCTTTCTTTCCATGAAAAGAATGCTGATTAATGCAACTCATCCTGAAGAGTTGCGCGTAGCCCTGGTAGACGGACAACGGCTGTTTGACCTGGATATCGAATCCAGCACCCGCGAGCAGAAGAAGGCCAATATCTATAAAGGCCGAATCACCCGCGTTGAACCCAGCCTGGAAGCCGCTTTTGTCGATTTCGGTGCAGAGCGCCACGGCTTTTTGCCACTGAAAGAAATCTCCAAAGACTATTTCAAGAAATCCCCCGGCCAGATCGAAGGCAAGATCAACATCAAGGATGTGGTCTCCGAAGGCCAGGAAGTGATTGTCCAGGTCGACAAGGAAGAGCGTGGCAACAAGGGCGCCGCCCTCACCACCTTTGTCTCCCTGGCCGGCCGCTACCTGGTACTGATGCCCAACAACCCCCGGGCCGGCGGCATTTCCCGTCGTATTGAAGGCGACGAACGCGCCCAACTGAAGGAAGCCATGAGCGATGTCCAGACCCCCAAGGGCATGGGCATCATCGTGCGCACCGCCGGCATTGGCCGCACCACCGAAGAGCTGCAGTGGGATCTGGACTACCTGGTGCAATTCTGGGAAGCCATCACCCAGGCCGCTGAAGAACGCAAAGCGCCCTTCCTGATACACCAGGAAAGCAACGTGATCATCCGTGCGGTGCGCGACTACCTTCGCCAGGACATTGGTGAGGTGCTGATCGACGCCGAGACGGTCTATGAAGATGTGCTGAGCTTTGTTCGCGCGGTCATGCCCACCTTCGAGAACAAGATCAAGCTGTACAAGGACGAGATCCCCCTGTTCAGCCGCTATCAGATCGAAGGTCAGATCGAGACCGCCTTCCAGCGTGAAGTAAAACTGCCCTCCGGCGGCTCCATCGTCATCGACCCGACCGAAGCGCTGGTGTCCATCGACATCAACTCCTCCCGCGCCACCAAGGGTCAGGACATCGAGGAAACCGCGCTGCAGACCAACCTGGAAGCAGCCGAGGAAATTGCCCGCCAGCTGCGCCTGCGTGACATGGGCGGCCTGGTGGTGATCGACTTCATTGACATGACCCCGGCCCGCCACCAGCGCGAAGTTGAGCAGAAAATGCGGGAAGCCCTGGAAATCGACCGGGCCCGGGTTCAGGTTGGCAAGATTTCCCGTTTCGGCCTGCTGGAGATGTCCCGCCAGCGCCTGCGCCCTTCCCTGGGCGAAACCCGCAGCGAAGTCTGCCCACGCTGCGAAGGCCAGGGCACCATCCGGGGTATCGAATCCCTGGCGCTGTCCATCATGCGCCTGATCTACGAAGAATCCTCCAAGGAAAAGACTGCCGAAGTCCGCGCCGTGGTGCCGGTTTCCGTAGCCACTTTCCTGCTCAACGAAAAGCGCAAGCAACTGGCCGACATCGAAGCCTTGCAGAAAGTGTCTGTGGTGGTGGCTCCGGTGCCCAACATGGAAACCCCTCACTTCGAAATCATCCGCCTGCGCCAGGATGAAACCACTCCGGAGCACATCTCCAGCCACCAGGTGGCCGAAGAGTATAACCAGCGGGAGGAAGAGCAGGTTTCCGAAGCACCCGGTACCGAAAAGCCGGTGCGCGAGCAGGCGGCCGTGAAAGCCATCCGGCCTTCCGCGCCAGCCCCGGCCAGCGCCACCACGGCAAAAGCCGAGAGCACCGAAGAGCAGGAAGCCAGCGTATTCCGCAAGCTCGGCCGGAAGATTGCCGACTTTTTCCGTGGCGAAGAGCCGGCACAAACCACCGAGCAGCGCAGCGGCACAGAGAACAAGTCCTCCGGTAACGGCAACCGTAACCGCAATGACGACCGCCGCAACCAGCGTCAAGACCGTCGCAAATCGCGGGTAGCCCGGGATGACCAGCGCTCCTCCGGCGGCAACAACCGTAGCGGTAACGACCGTCGCCAGGGCGGCCAGCAAAACCGCGGCGACGACAACCGTGGTCGTAATCGTGGAGGTCGTAACAACCAGAATCGCCAGAACCAGCAGGACAAGCCGGCGGAAAGCAAGGGCACCGACAACAAAGGCCCGGATAATAAAGGCCAGGACAACAAGGGTAGCGATAACCGCAATAAACGCGGCCAGAACCGCAACCGTCCGCAGCGTGACCAGAAAGACACCGGTGGCAAGAAGGACAACCGGGATCAGAAGGACGCAAAAGACCAGAAGACCACCGCCGACGAGCAAAACCGCAAACCGCGTCGCCCCCGTAATCGGGATGGCTCACCGACCGAAACACCGGAATCCACTCCGGCGGCCCGCAAAGCGGAACGTTCCAGCAGGCACGAGAAGGACACTCAGCCAGAAAGCCTGGTGAAAGCGGAAACCGCAACCGAGCAGACACCGGCCACAACCGAAAAGCCGGCGGAAAAAGCCGCTGAGCAGGCTTCGGAAAAAGCGCCGGCAAAGGCCACTGGCAAAGACACTGGCGACAACAAAACGCCCAGTCGCAAGCGCAAGCCGCAGAAAGCCGACGCCGATCAAAAAGTGGACGCTACTGAGCAGGCGACGGCACAAACCGAAACCAAGGCCGAAACCCAGGCGGAAACAAAAGCCGAACCCAAGGCAGACAGCAAGGTCGAGTCAAAGCCGGAAGCCAAAGCTGAAGAGAAAGCTGAAAAAGCGCCGACTTCGGATGCCCCGGGCGAGCAGAAGGCGGATGAAGCCAAGCCGGAGAAGACCGGGCAGCAATCGCCCCAACAGGCCGAGGCAGAACCCGCGGAGGCGAAAAAGTCCGAGCCAGTAGAGGCGGAAAGCAAAGCCGAATCAAAAGCCGAGAGCAAGCCGGAGACCAAGGCTGAGAGCAAAGCAGAAGCCGAACCCAAGGCCGCGAGCAAGGCGGAAGCCGAGCCGGAAGCCAAAACAGAGCGACAGCCGGCAGACGAGCCAAAAGCCAAATCTGCCGACAAGCCGGCTGAACCAGCCGAACCGGCCACCAATAACGCGGCAGAAGCGGTGGATGTTCCGGTAACCCCGGGCCGCGCCTACAACGACCCTCGGGAAGTTCGTAAGCGCCAGCGCGCCGCAGAAGCCGCCAAAAAGGCGGGGAGCGAATCGTAATGCTGAGCAATGCCGATATTGAAGCGCTGGAAGACATTCTTTTCGCCGAGCCGTGGGGCGACCATGCCCTGGACTTCTTCGGCTTTCACGGGGTGGTCTGTGCCAGCGTGATTGGACCGGTACGGCTACGGGCAGAGGATCTCTTCTGCCTGGCCACCGGCTCTGACACTCTGCCGGACGACGGCGTACCCGAGATCTTTGCCCGCTGCGTAAAGCAGCTGGGCGAAGACATGGCCCACGCCCTGGACATGGGGCAGCCGCTGGAGCTGCCGGAGCCGGAAGATGGCGACCCGATGAACGCGCTGGAGAACTGGTGCGCCGGATTCGTTGACACCTTCCTGGAACACGAGGAAAGCTGGCTGGAAGCCGCCGCCGAGGAAGAAGTGGCGGATTTGATGGTGCCCATGCTGACCCTGTCGGGCCTGTTTGAAGACGACGACTTCACCAAGGTGCGCAACGATGAAAAACTGTCCGCGCGTATGGCGGAAGCCATTCCGGACTCGCTAACCGATCTGTACCTGTTGTTCCACGCGCCGGACTGAACCTCAGTACCGGACCGGTTGCCGGAAATGATGCCAGACGGGCTCTAGCCCCTCTGGCATTTTTTCTATACGCCCCAGCTCACACCAGGCGGCACCGGGGAAATGAAAATCACTGCCCTGGGACGCGAGCAAACCCTGTCGCCGCGCCAGTTCTGCAACAAAGCCCAGATCCCCACTGGACTGTCCGGACACAGACACTTCAATACCCCTGCCACCGGCGGCCATGAAATCCGCCGTCAACTGGCGAAGCTTGGTGGCCGTCATCTTGTACTTGCGCGGATGTGCCAGCACCGAAATGCCACCGGCGGATTCAATCCACTGCACCACCTCGGCCAGCTCCGGCCAGCAGGCTTTCACATCACCAGGCTTGCCCGCCCCCAGGTAACGCTTGAAGGCCATATCCATACGCGTAACCACGCCCTCATCCATCAACACCCTGGCAAAATGCGGCCGGCCGGGCACATCGCCGCCCGCGTGCTGCGTGGCCTTGCCGAGCAAGTCCTCGACTTTCAGCCTGGACAGCTTATCGGCAATCAGCCGGGCCCGCTGCCACCGGTTGTAGTTCTGCTGCTCCAACAAGGCGAGGAAATCGGGATCGGAATGGTCGAAATCCAGACCAACAATATGAATGGTATTACCGCGCCAGACACAGGACAGCTCAATGCCGTTAATCAAAGCCAGGCCTGCCGTGTCTGCCGCCGCCCGGGCAGCCGCCAACCCGTCAATGGTGTCGTGGTCGGTCAGGGCCAGGTGAGTTACCCCTTTTTCCCTGGCGCGGGCCACCAGGTCCATCGGCGTGAGGGCGCCGTCGGAGGCCGTGCTGTGGCAATGCAGGTCAATGCAGGGTTTGGACTCTTGGGTTATAGTCACTGGCATACCATTCAAATGATTGAAGGTGCCAGTGTATCAGTAGCGGCGCTGGCACCCCACCGGAAAACCCGACGAGGAACCGCAATGTACTACGCCATTATCAGTGAAGATGTACCCGACAGCCTGCGACTGCGCCAACAGGCCCGCCCGGATCACCTCGCCCGCCTGCAGGCACTGAAAGACGATGGCCGCTTGCTGGTGGCCGGCCCGCATCCGGCCATCGATACGCCCGACCCAGGCGAAGCCGGCTTTAGTGGCAGCCTGGTGATTGCGGAATTCGAGTCCCTCGAGCAGGCGCAAAAATGGGCCGACGATGATCCCTACGTGGCAGCCGGGGTATACCAGTCGGTCACCGTCAAACCCTACAAAGTGGTCCTGCCCTGAGGTGAAGCGCCAACTGCATCACACCACCGACTCCATGAGCGGATTGTAACGCTACGTTACTTGATTGCTTTACACCCTGTGACAAAATTGGCGGCAAGATTCACAGCAAACCTCATGTACCAGGATATTATCCGTGACACCGTTTCGCTTAATCGTTGCCGCCCTGCTTGTTTTCAGCTCGATGTCGGTTGCTCAGGCCCGTACCGTCTGGGTCGACGACCAGCTCTATCTGCCGCTGCGCTCTGGTGCTGGTAACCAGTACCGCATCGTGCAGAACGCCATGCCCAGCGGTACGGCACTGGAAGTACTGGAAACCAGCGGTGAGTACACACGGGTTCGCACCCCACAGGGCCGCGAGGGCTGGGTACGCAGCCAATATCTGAGCAACGAGCCAATTGCAGCCGACCTGCTTGAGGACACCAGAAATGAACTGGAAAACGCGCAGCAACGGCTCAGCGAACTGAACGAACAATTGGAACAGGTCACCGAAGAGCGGAACCGCCTGGAGAGGCAGGAAAACAACCTGTCTGGCCGTGCCGAAGAACTTCAGCAGGAGCTGACACGCATCAAGAACGTGGCCTCGGATGCCCTTAACCTTGAGCGTCGAAACGAAGAATTGTTGCAGGAGAACCAGAAGCTGAGCGACGAGCTGGAAATACTGGCCGCCGAAAACGAGCGCCTGGAAGCTGGCAGAGAATCCAATTTCATGTTGCTGGGCGCGGGGCTGGTGTTCGGAGGTGTGTTGCTGGCGCTGATTGTTCCCATGCTCAAACCCACCCGGAAAAACGACAGCTGGGCCTGATGCCATGCAAGATTATGCAGAAAAGCGGGACTTCCACCGGATGCGGGTCGATGCCCATATCCATATCACCGACAGCCAGGGCGAGACCCTGATTGGCACCTGCCGTGATTTGAGTGCCACTGGCATGCAGTTGTCGGTCAGCCGCCCGTTCAACGTCGGAGACACTCTGACAACCCGAATGGAGTCGGCGGGCGGGCAGACACCGGCACTGGAAACCGAGTGCGAAGTGGTGCGCTGTGAGCCGGCGGACGATGGCTACCTGCTCGGCATTAACATTGTTCAGGTGACACGGTAATAAAAAAGGCGGCCCGCAACGGAGCCGCCTTTTTTGTAACTGCCAGGTAATCGCCGGTTAAACCAGCGGCTTCTCGCTGACAATGATGCCGTTGTTGTCGGCGTACACATAGTGGCCCGGGTGGAAGGTCACGCCGTGGAAGGTCACCGGCACATTCAGGTCACCAATACCACGCTTGGCAGTCTTTCGGGGCACGGTGCCGAGCGCCTGTACGCCCAGATTGGTGGCACCAATCTCGTCCACATCGCGGATGCAGCCGTAGATGATCAGACCGGCCCAGCCGTTCTCGGCGGCTTTTTCCGCCAGCATGTCGCCCAGCAGCGCATTGCGTTTGGACGCACCGCCATCAACCACCATCACTCGGCCATTACCCGGCTGACCTACCTGCTCCTTGACCACGGAGTTGTCTTCGTGGCACTTCACGGTCACGATCTCGCCACCAAACTGACGGATACCGCCATAGTTGTTGAAGCCAGGCTCCACCACCTGCACTTCCGGAAACTCGTCACACAAATCCGGCGTAATAATCTTGCTCACGTTTCGCTCCTTTTGCCTGTAAGGTTTTGTGGTTAATCGGTCTTCTCGTCAGCCAGGAAGAACCAGGTATCCATGACCGAATCCGGGTTCAGAGACACAGAATCAATACCGTGCTCCATCAGCCACTTGGCCAGGTCCGGATGATCCGACGGCCCCTGGCCGCAGATGCCCACGTACTTGCCGGCGCGGTTGCACGCCTGAATGGCGTTGGCCAGCAGCTTTTTCACCGCCTCGTTACGCTCGTCAAACAGGTGCGCGATAATGCCGGAATCCCGGTCCAGGCCCAGGGTCAGCTGGGTCAGGTCGTTGGAGCCGATGGAGAAACCATCGAAGTGCTCCAGGAACTCGTCGGCCAGCAAGGCGTTGGCCGGCAGTTCACACATCATGATCACCCGCAGGCCATTCTCGCCCCGCTTGAGGCCGTTCTCCGCCAGCAGGCTCACCACCTGCTCGGCTTCGCCCACGGTGCGTACGAACGGCACCATCACCTCTACGTTGGTCAGGCCCATCTCGTCACGCACACGCTTGAGCGCGCGGCATTCCAGCTCGAAACAGTCACGGAAGGTGTCGGAGATGTAGCGGGAAGCACCACGGAAGCCGAGCATCGGGTTTTCTTCATCCGGCTCGTACAGGGTGCCGCCAATCAGATTGGCGTATTCGTTGGATTTGAAGTCAGACAGGCGCACGATCACTTTTTTCGGCGTGAAGGCGGCCGCCAGGGTGGAGATGCCCTCCACCAGCTTGTCCACGTAGAAATCCACCGGTGAGGCGTAACCGGCAATGCGCTTTTCGACTGTCTGTTTGATATCGCCCGGCAGGCCGTCGAAATTCAGCAGTGCCTTGGGATGAACACCAATCATCCGGTTGATGATGAACTCCAGCCGGGCCAGGCCCACGCCTTCGTTCGGCAGTGCCTGGAAATCAAAGGCACGGTCGGGGTTGCCTACGTTCATCATGATCTTGAACGGAAGTTCGGGCATGGAATCGACGGTGTTTTCACGCAATTCGAAGTCCAGTGCGCCTTCGTAGATCATGCCGGTGTCGCCCTCGGCACAGGACACCGTGACTTCCTGGCCATCCTTCAGCAAATCGGTGGCCTCGCCACACCCCACAACAGCCGGAATACCCAGTTCCCGGGCTATGATGGCCGCGTGACAGGTGCGACCACCACGGTCGGTGACGATGGCAGAGGCGCGCTTCATCACCGGTTCCCAGTCCGGGTCGGTCATGTCGGTGACCAGCACATCCCCCGGCTGCACCTTGTCCATCTCGCCGATGCTGTCCACCACTCGAACCGGGCCGCTGCCGATCTTGTGACCGATGCTGCGCCCTTCCACCAGCACCTTGCCGGTCTCTTTGAGCAGGTAACGCTCCATCACATTGGCGCCCACGCGGCTTTTCACGGTTTCCGGCCGTGCCTGGACGATGTAAATCTGGCCGTCATCACCGTCTTTGGCCCATTCAATGTCCATCGGGCGGTTGTAGTGCTTTTCGATGATCATCGCCTGCTTGGCCAGCTCTTCCACTTCCGCGTCAGTGATGGAGAATCGGTTGCGGTCTTCCGGCTCAACTTTGACCGTTTCGACGTACTGGCCGTGGCCCGGCTCGGAATGGTAGACCATCTTGATGGCCTTGCTGCCCAGGTTACGGCGCAGCACCGCCGGGCGGCCGGCCTCAAGTGTACCTTTATGCACGTAGAACTCGTCGGGGTTCACCGCGCCCTGCACCACGGTCTCACCCAGGCCATAGGAAGAAGTAATAAACACGGCATCGCGAAACCCGGATTCCGTATCCAGGGTAAACATCACACCGCTGGCCGCGGTTTCACTGCGTACCATTTTCTGGATACCGGCAGACAGGGCCACCAGCTTGTGGTCGAAGCCGTGGTGCACGCGGTAGGAAATGGCGCGGTCGTTGAACAGGGAGGCAAACACTTCTTTCACGGTGTGGCGTACCTGATCCAACCCCACCACATTCAGGAAAGTTTCCTGCTGGCCGGCAAAGGAGGCATCCGGCAAGTCTTCGGCCGTGGCCGAGGAACGTACCGCCACCGCCATCTGTTCGTTGCCGTCCTGCAGCTGGGCAAAGGCTTCTTTCAAGGTGTTATCAAGCACATCCGGGAACGGCGTATCCACTACCCATTGGCGAATCTGTGCACCAACGCGGGCAAGCTCGTTCACGTCATTCACGTCCAGGGCATCGAGTGCCTGGTCAATACGCTCTTTCAGACCGTCGGTTGCCAGAAATTCACGGTAGGCGTGGGCGGTGGTGGCAAAACCACCGGGCACCCGGACACCGGCATTGGCGAGATTACTGATCATTTCACCGAGAGAGGCATTTTTGCCACCAACCCGGTCAACATCATTCATGCCCAGGTGGTCAAACCAGATAATGTAATCTTCCAAAGCGTGTCTCCCTTGAATCTGAATGGCGCAGAGTCTCGAATGTGTGCGATATGATACTGTAACCCACAAAATTTACCTAGGGAGTCAAATCAAGACCCCCGGCAATTTGCCCTTACAGGACCGGATATATCCATGAAAAGAACCGCGTTTTTCATTTCCGACGGCACCGGCCTGACCGCCGAGGCCCTGGGCCACGCCCTGCTCGCCCAGTTCGAGAAGATCGAGTTTGAAAAAATCACCGTGCCCTACGTGGACAGCGAAGACAAGGCACACGACCTGGTGCGGCGCATCAACGAGGCGGCAGAACGCGACCAGGAGCGGCCGCTGGTGTTCGATACGATTGTTGACAAGGAAATCCGCAAGACCATCGACACCTCGGAAGGCTTCATGATCGATATCTTCGGCACTTTCCTGAATCCGCTGGAGCAGGAGCTGAACTCGTCGTCGTCCTATACCGTGGGCAAGTCCCACTCCATCGACAACGAGAACAGCTACGAGCGGCGCATCGAAGCGGTCAACTTCGCCCTGGACAACGACGACGGTGCCCGTACCCGTCACTACCATGACGCCGACCTGATTCTGGTGGGCGCCTCTCGCAGCGGCAAAACGCCCACCTGCCTGTACCTGGCTCTGCAATATGGAATCAAGGCCGCCAACTATCCCATCACCGAGGAGGACCTGAACGACCAGACCCTGCCAACCGCGCTGAAACCGCACCGGGAAAAGCTGTTCGGACTGACCATAGAGCCGGAGCGATTGGCCACCATCCGCAACGAGCGACGTCCCAACTCACGCTACTCCTCCCTGAAACAGTGCATGCTGGAAGTGGAGGAAATCGAGCTGATGTACAAGCGTGAGCGCATCCCCTATCTGAACACCACCGCCTACTCGGTCGAGGAGATCTCCACCCGGATCATGGTGACCACGGGTCTGAAGCGCCACCGCTAAACCGCGCCAAACGATCGGACATAAAAAAAGCGGAAGAGCCAACCTCTTCCGCTTTTTCATTGCACCTGTCGCCTGCGGACGATTACAGCTCCTGTATGCTCAGACCCAGTTGCTCGGCGGCAGACCTGTTGTCCGGATTGGTAACCACCGCCACGTTGGCATTTTCCGGCTTAAGCCAGGTGTCCGCCACACGGCGCAAGTCATCCACCGTTACCAACAAGACCCGCTCACGGAACCGTGCCCGTTGCTCCGGCGTGCGGCCAAACAGCTTGTCGTGGTAGGCATGGCGCGCGGCACCGGACGGTGAACGGGGTTTGTCCAGCCCGCCGATCACACCCAGGATAGCCTCCTCCAACTCACGCGGCTCATGCTCTTCATCCTGCAGCCATTTCAGCGACGCATCGAAATCATCCAGGGTGTCGCCCAGGCGCGGATCGCGGTAGGAGAAGAAACGGAACACACCGGTCACGCTGTCCTGCCCGGCGCCGCCGCCATAGGCACCGCCTTTTTCCCGAATGGCCCGATGCAGAAAACCGTTGCGCAAAAAGCCGCCCAGCACCGTCAGCGGTGCGGCGTCCGGGTGATCAACCGGCACCGTGGCGTAGGCCTTGGCGCAGAAATTGACCTGGGTGGAGGTCAGCCAGGCCTCCCGGTTGCTGTAATTCACCGGCGCCATCCGCCAGTTGCCTTCACCGCCGGCCGGCTCACCCTGCCAGCATTCTTTCAGCCCGGCCAGCATGGGCTGTGCCTGGGCTTCTTCGCCCACCAGCAGGAACTCCCGTTTCTGGTTGCGAACACGCTCGTGCAACGCCTGCAGCTTGCCGCAGAAGTCGTTCAGGCCGGCTTCGTCCGCCAGCGCCTTGTCCAGTTCCTTGGTGGCCTTGATCGCAGCCAGCCCGCCAATGCGGTAAGCCAGCCAGGAACCTGCACTCAGGCCCTGGGCCGCGGCACTCATGGCCAGGGCATGACCGCTGCCGGTGACCGCCTGCTCACGGCGAGTACGAATCTGGGCAATGATTTCGCGAATGCGCGCTTTTTCGTCAAAGCGCGCACCGGTGTACACATCTTTCAGCAACGTGGTCAGCTCTTTGGCGTTACGGGCCAGCGCCTTGCCACTGAAAATCAGGTAACCGGACAAGTCCTGCACATCGTCAATCCGGCCCTTGGCGGTCAACGAGGCACCAATACCGCCGGATTCAGCGGAGATGCGGTCCTGCATCTGCAGGTAGTCCAGCTCGCCGCAGCCCACTTCGGAAATCAGCGTGGCGTAGTACGGCAGCATCAACAATTCTTCTTCAGTCAGCTCCGGCAACGGCAGCACCACCTGCTGGTACACCAGGCCGTTGGTGCCGGTACTGTAGACCGTAGCGCCGGTGTCAGCGTCATACCGGCCTTCCGGTTCCGGGCGTTGCAAAGGCACGTCTTCCAGGCCGACCTTGGGCAAAATGGAATCGTCGTCCTTGCGCAGCTGGCGCTCTTCCAGAGCCTGGGCGCGCTCGACAATCTGCCGGCATTCTTCTTCAGTGAGCTGCTTCTTGCGTTCAGCCAGGGCCCGCTTCACCGCTTCCTGGCGATGACTTTCGAGCTGCTCGTCCGGGCGCAGGGTGAGCGTAACCCGGTGCGGATTATCCAGCAGCTTACGGCGCACCAGATTGCGCACGTAATCCGGATCCTTGATCTTCTCGCGCAGGGTCGCCAATACCGGCTCGATGTCCAGTACATCCACCGGATCACCGCCGTGTACCATCGGCGAGATGGCATTCATGATCAGCTGCAGGCCATAGGGGAATTGGTCACCGGCAATCTCGCGCTGGTGCAGTTCCAACTGGTGCAGAATGGCTTCCAGCCGCTCCTGGCTGACGCCCTCTTGCGCCACTTTCTCCAGAGTCGATTCCACCAGCGTCTCGAAATCGGCCCGGCATTCGGGTTCGGTGCCTTCAATACCGCAGACAAAGGTCATTTCCCGGTTGGAATCCTCCAACCCCATCATCGGCGACGGCGCATGGCCTAGGTCGGTAGTCTCCAGCGCCTGCATCAGGGGCGAGGCACTGTTCTCCAGAAGCACCGCAGACAGCAACTGCCCTTCCATGTTTTCCAGGAAGTCAAAGCTGTGACCCAGCAACCAGCCCATCACCATGTGGGTCTTCTTCTCGGTGCCTTCGCCTTCGTTAACGGCGTAACCCTGTTCCACCCGAATCGGGCTGAACAGACGCTTTTCGTCACGCACGGGCAAATCGATATCCAGCCGGTCAAAGCGTTTCAGGGCAAGTTCTTCGAACTTTTCATGGTGCTCCCGGGCCGGGATGTTGCCATAGGTGGCAAAAATGGCGTTGCTCGGGTGGTAATGGTGTTTGTAGAAATCCACCAGGTCGTTGTAGCTCAGATCGACAATGTGATCCGGCTCGCCGCCACTGTTGTAATGGTAGGTGGTGGTCGGGAAAAGGTGGCTGGACAGGTTCTGCCACAACTGCGAGGTGGGTGCGCTCATGGCGCCTTTCATTTCGTTGTAGACCACGCCGCGATACACCAGGTCACTGGACGGGTCGTCTGGCTTGTCGAATTCCAGACGATGGCCTTCCTGGGCAAAATCCAGCGGGTCCAGCTTGGAGAAAAACACTGAGTCCAGGTACACCGACAACAGATTATCGAAATCCTTGCGGTTCATGCTGGCGAATGGATAAGCAGTCCAGTCACTGCTGGTGAAGGCGTTCATGAAGGTGTTCAGCGAACGCTGAATCATCATGAAAAACGGATCGCGCACCGGATACTTTTCACTGCCACACAGTGCGGTATGCTCCAGAATGTGGGCAACCCCGGTGGAATCCATCGGGAAGGTTCGCAGGGCCACGAAGAACACATTTTCCTCGTTATCGGCCGCCAGGTGCAGATGGCGGGCACCGGTTTTTTTATGGCGGTACTCTTCAACCTCGAGGTTCAGAGTGCCTACCCGGTGACTGCGAAGTTTCTCGAAAGCCGGATGCGTTGCGGTATCTGTCGCTGCAGCCATTAAAAGATCCTGTGATTGAAAGTTTAAGAAAGACAGGGTAACACGTACTATTCATTATAATGCCCGGAACAAATAACTATGATGCCCGGAACAAAATAAACAAGGTAGCCGCCCAGCCCATGACACAAGAAAGTGCAAAAAACGACACAACCGGCAACCCCGTGGATGCCCCGCAGGTTGCCGCCTGGTGGGCCGAACGCCGCAACTATCTGGAAAAGATCCGGCAGGTGCCGGAAGTCAGGCAGCGTTATCGCAAGGAGCTGTTCTTCTATCTCATACGCCGGGCGCTGTGGTCCTACGGTTTTTTCCCGGTGATGATGGCCTTCTGGCTGCCGCTGGTGCTGGCCAGCTTCAACCCGGTGGTAATGGCCCAGGACATGATCAGCCTGCTGCAGGGCTTTATCGCCGGCAACCCGGAACAGCAGGCCAACACCATCAGCTCCCTCACCCTTGCCTGGCTGTCCATCGGTACCTTCTTCCTGGTATTCGACTTCGTCATCAGCCCTTTCCGCTCCCCCTACGAGTACGAGGCCGACGTCTACATGAAGTCCTGGGAGCAGATCCATAACATCACGGGGTCGGGTACAGGGTCTGACCCCGTACCCGACCCCATTCGCGCTCCCGGGCAATAACTTTGGTAGAATGGGAAGCACACGCATCAACCCGGGCACGCTTTTCATGGACCACCTTTTTGTCGACAACCTGACCGTCATCGATTTCGCCTACCTGCACGCCAGTCGTGGGCTGGTGGGCGAAAGCTGGATTGCCGATGTGGTACTCGGCGGCGAGCTGGACGAACAGGGCATGGTGTTCGATTTCAGTAATGTGAAGCGGACCATCAAGCGGGTCATCGACGAGCGGGTTGACCACCGCCTGGTGGTACCACGGGGTTACCTTGGCCTGAGATGGCAGGAAGACACGCCCGACACGTTCGCCTGGCACCTGACCGATGGCAGCCATATTGAACACCGCTCGCCGGACGAAGCGGTTGTCTGGCTCAATGCCGAGACCGTAGTGCCCTCGGCTGTGGCCGAATTGCTGGAAAAAGAGCTGAAGGCAGTACTGCCCGCCAACGTGACCTCGGTGGAAATCCACCTGCGCGAAGAAGAAATTGATGGCGCCTACTACCACTATGTACACGGCCTGAAAAAGCACCTGGGCAACTGCCAGCGCATTGCCCACGGGCACCGCTCCCCCATCCGCATTGATCGCAACGGTCACCGGGATTATGACCTGGAGACCCGCTGGGCCAGGCTCTGGCAGGACATTTACGTGGGCACCGAGGAAGACGTGACACGCCGGTTCGTGGGCGAAGACGGCAACCTGTACATCACCTTTGAATACGAGGCCAACCAGGGCGAGTTCGCCCTCACCCTGCCGGAGGAGCGCGTGTATATGATCGACACGGACAGCACCGTGGAATTCATCGCCGCGCACATCGCCGACAAGCTGAAAGTGGAATTCCCGCAGGACGACATTCGGGTGAAAGCATTTGAAGGCGTGGGCAAGGGCGCCATCGCCAAACGGTAGGCCATGCGTACCAAGGGCAGGCCGTACCTGGGCCCGCCCTTTTCACGACAGACTCAAATTTCAGGCACAAAAAAACCGCCCGAAGGCGGTTTTTTTGTTGGCTTCGCGGTGGACTAAACCGCTAAGCCGAATTGGCGTCCCCTAGGGGGTTCGAACCCCTGTTGCCGCCGTGAAAGGGCGGAGTCCTAGGCCACTAGACGAAGGGGACTAGAAATTGGTGGAGCCAAGCGGGATCGAACCGCTGACCTCAACACTGCCAGTGTTGCGCTCTCCCAGCTGAGCTATGGCCCCTCAACGGCTGCGTATATTAAGGATCTGCCCCCGGGGCGTCAACCGTTAATTTTCACTTTTTTCATTTTTTTTGGTCGCCCCGGGAAAACCGCTTACTCATTGATCAAATTGATGTTTAAACACCCAGCGCAGCGTATTCCTTCTCCACCCGCTTGGTTTCCTTCTTGGAAAAACCACCCAGAACCTGCAGCGCATAACGCAAACGCGAGCGGGTCATGTCCGGGCCGAGCAGTGCCATGGAGTCCATCACCGACCAGGAGTTGGGCGTACCGGCAATGGCCACAAAGATCGAGAACATGAAATCCCCCATCTTCAGGTCCATGGCCTTGGCCAGCGCCTTGATGTCGGCAAAGATGGTATCCTTGCTCCAGTGGCGCTGGGCTTCAAGCTTCCACAAAGTAAACTGCAGCACACGCCTGATCTGGGACTCGTCCAGCTTTTTGTGTTCAAAGTCCTCCGGTTTCAGGTCCAGCATGCCGCTGAACATGAACTGGGCCATGGGCGCGACATCCGAGAATACTTCTGCCCTGCCCTTGATGTGCGGCACCAGTGCCTGCAGATCGTCACGATTGAACCACCACTGGTGCATGCGCTCCATGAACTGCTCATCGCTCAACTCTTCGCGAATCCAGTGGCCGTTCAGCCAGCGCAGCTTCTCCACATCAAACACCGGCCCGCCGAGGGATACACGCTGGATGTCGAAATTCTCGATCATCTCATCCAGTGTGAACTTCTCCCGCTCATCCGGCATGGACCAGCCCATGCGACCCAGGTAGTTGGTGACCGCTTCCGGCATAAAGCCCATGCGCTCGTAAAAATTGATGCTGGTGGGGTTCTTGCGCTTGGACAGCTTGCTCTTGTCCGGGTTACGCAACAGCGGCAGGTGACACAGCTCCGGCATGTCCCAGCCAAAATACTCATACAGCAGCTTGTGCTTGGGCGCGGAGTTGATCCACTCCTCACCACGCAGCACATGGGTGATACCCATCAGGTGATCATCCACCACGTTGGCCAGGTGGTAGGTGGGCATACCGTCGGATTTCAGCAGAATCTGGCAATCCACCTGTGCCCAGTCAATCTCGATCACACCACGCAGCATATCCTGGATTTCACACACGCCCTCGTCCGGCACTTTCATGCGGATCACATAGGACTCGCCCGCCTCCAGCCGGCGTTTGACCTCGTCTTCAGGCAACTCCAGATCGCCCTTGATACCCGGGTTCTGGCCCGCGGCCTTGCGCTCTTCGCGAATGGCGTCCAGCTCTTCGGGGGTGCGGAAGCAGTAGAACGCATGCCCGGCGGTCACCAGGTCCTCAGCGTACTGGGCATACATGTGCTTGCGCTCAGACTGGCGATACGGGCCGTGGGGGCCACCCACATCGGGGCCCTCGTCCCAGTTCAGACCCAGCCAGCGCAGTGCCTTGAGAATGTCCTGCTCGGATTCCGCCGTACTGCGCACCTGATCGGTGTCTTCAATGCGCAGAATAAACTGGCCGCCATGCTGGCGCGCAAAACACAGGTTGAACAGGGCCACGTAGGCGGTACCAACGTGAGGATCGCCAGTGGGCGACGGAGCAATTCGGGTGCGTACTGTCATGAAACCATCCTGAAAATAAGTGGCCGGTTGATAAACGCGCCATTATAGCGGCCATAGCCTGATTTCGCATGATTGTGTTTTGCTCCCACCCGCCACTAATGTAATATTATAACATTCACTAAAAGCAACAGGATTCGACCATGAACATCAAAGCCACCGCCCTGGCCCTTGGCCTGGGCTCACTGGTTGCCGCAGCGCCGGCCTCGGCCGCCAACGTTGTCACTTCCATCAAGCCGCTGGAACTGCTTGTCAAAGCCGTGGCCGGCGATGAGACCAACGTCACCACCCTGGTGCCGCCAGGATCCAGCCCGCACAACTACAGCATGAAACCTTCCCAGCGCCGCGCCCTGCAAAACGCCGATGCCATTTTCTGGGTGGGGCCGGACATGGAAACCTTCCTGGAGCGCCTGCTGGCCAGCGAGGAATTTGAAGGCCGCGTGGTCGCCTTCACCAAAGCAGACAAAGACGACGAGGAAGAAGACAAACACGAAAAACACAACGAACACGGGCATGACGACCATGGCCACAACGAACACAACGAACATGCCCACGATCACGGCGAAGGGGAAGACCCGCACATCTGGGTGGACCCCGCACTGGCACTGGAAATGGCCCGTAACATTCACGCCAAACTCAGCAGCCTGGAGGAATTTGATCAGCAACAGCTGGATAGCAACCTGGCCAGTTTTGAGCAAAACCTGGAAAAACGTGAACACGCCATTGAAGAGCAACTGGCGTCGCTGGAAGACATCAGCCTGTTCTCATACCACAACGCCTTCGAGCGTTTCGCCAAGCACTACAATCTGAACCTGAAAGGCGTTCTGACCCTGAACCCGGAGCTTTCACCTGGTGCGCGGCACATTGCCGATGTTCAGAAGCAGTTGAAACAGGCCAACCAGCCCTGCCTGCTGACCGAGCCACAATTCAACCGTCAGTGGTGGCGCTCCATCACCGAAGGCCTGAACGTGACCTTCAGCACCTGGGACCCACTGGCCATGGACATCGAAAGCAACCGGGACGGTTACCTGGCTTTCCAGCAAAGCATTGCCGATGCGGTTCTCAAATGCTCACCACAACACGCTGAGCAGTAACGGAATCGACACCATGGCCAGCAAGGTTTGCCCGCTGATGATGCCCGCCATCAGTGGCGCATCCCCGCCCAGCTGGCGGGCCAGAATGTAGGCCGAGGTGGCGGTGGGCAGCGTTGCCAGCAACACCGCCACCTGCACCAGTGTCCCTTCCAGACCCAGCAACAGGGCCAGACCGGCAGTGATTACCGGAAAAGCCAACAACTTCAGGACCGAGGCCACCACAAACGGTGTGGCACTGCCCCGCAACGCGCTTAGTTGCAGGCCCGCGCCGACGGTCATCAGCCCCATGGGCAACGCCAGATTGCTCAACGGCTCCAGCACACCGGCAAGCAACGGATGGAAGCCGATTTCAAAATAGCCCCAAAGCACCCCCAACACCGAGCCAACAATCAACGGGTTGGTCACAATGGCCTTAAGCATCCTGCCGGGATCGATACGACTCTCATCCGCCACCAGCGCAAACATCACGATGCACAGAAGGTTCAGCAGCGGCACCATGATCGCCACGGCAATGGCTGTGAGTTGCAGACCTTCATCGCCCAGCAACATGCCACCGGCCGCCAGCCCCACGTACGAATTGAAACGAATTGCGCCCTGATACACCGACGAAAATACTGGCCCGCGCCAACGCCAGAACCATTGTGCGACCACCAGCACCACCGTCATCACCGCCAGCATGGAGCCGATCAACAGCGCCGTGTCGCCATAGGCCGAAGCCGGCAGGCGCGCCTGCCCCAGCTTGAACACCAGCATCGCAGGAAACAGCACGTAATAGGTGAAACGCTCGGCCCGCGGCCAGAAATCGCCACCCGGGAAATTCCACCTGCGCAGCAAATGGCCGAGTACAATCAACGCAAAAACCGGAAACAACGCCTGCACAACTACCGGCATTTCCACTCTCCCTGAAAACACAAAAAGCCGCGCCGGAGCCATCCGAACGCGGCTTTTACTTTACGAAAACCCGGCTCAGTCTTCTATGAACACCAGGCTTTCTTCGCCCGTTGCTTCTTCAAGGCGGCCGAGTGGCTGAAGCTCCAGACCCTGCTCGCGGGCTTTCGCCTCGAACGCTTCGCGGCTGCTTTGCGCCACACTCACCATCAGGCCACCGCTGGTTTGCGGGTCACAGAACACCAGCTTGTCTGCTTCGGTCATGCCCGAGATGGCATTACCAAACGCGTGGGCATTGCGATGAGTGCCGCCAGGAATGCAGCCGGCATCAATATAGGGCTGCAGATTCGGCAACACCGGCACTGCCTTGCGGCTGACGGTCGCTTTCAGCCCACTGCCACGACAAATTTCCAGCAAGTGGCCCGCCAGACCGAAACCGGTCACATCCGTCATCGCATTCACGCCGTCGATTTCGGAGAACACCTCGCCCACTTTGTTCAGGGTAGACATGCTCTTGACCGCCACGGCCAGATCTTCAGCGCTCACCTTACCCTTCTTGGACGCACTGGTGAGGATGCCCACACCGAGCGGTTTGGTGAGGTACAGCAAATCGCCAGGCTGCGCGGTGTCATTCTGGACAATGCGGTCCACCGGCACCTGGCCGGTCACCGCCAGCCCGAAAATCGGCTCCGGCGAATCAATACTGTGGCCACCGGCCAGGGCAATACCCGCCTCGGCACACACGGCCCGGCCACCATCAATCACCTGCCCGGCGATTTCCGGTGCCAGCTTGTCCACAGGCCAGCCAAGAATGGCAATGGCCATCACCGGTTTGCCGCCCATGGCATAGACATCACTGATGGCATTCGCCGCCGCAATGCGACCAAAATCAAACGGGTCATCCACCACCGGCATGAAAAAATCCGTGGTGCTGATAATGCCCAGGCCATTGCCCACATCCGCCACGGCCGCATCATCCCGGCTGGAATTGCCCACCAGCAACTTGGGGTCTTTAAATTCCGGCGCATCGGTATGCAGAATGCGGTCAAGAACATCAGGGGCAATCTTGCAACCACAGCCCGCGCCGTGGCTGAACTCGGTCAGTTTGATGGACAAGGCGTGTTCCTTCTTTTGTTGGGGAATTACTTGAACAATACGGTCAAGTTTACAGATAGGAGCAACTTGCGAGAAGCTTAAACCAATGAATGATCGTTTTGCGGTACTGGCTACTGAATAATAGCTCCCTGAGACTCAGCATTAGTCAGCATCCCACTAATACAGGAAACCCCATGACCACCCCAGGCCCCGCCACCCGTATCATCCACAACCGCCGCCACCAGGACCAGCACGGCAGCCCCTACTCACCGGTTTACAACACCACCACCTACCGGTTCGAGAACACCCAGGCGCTGCTGGATGTCATTGGCAAGCGAACCGAGGGCAACCTTTACACCCGCTGGGGCACCAATCCGACCATTCAGGAGCTGGAGCAGGGCCTGGCCGGGCTTGAAAATGCCGAAGCCGGGCTGGCATTTGCCTCCGGCATGGCCGCTATCTCCGCCACTCTTCTGGCTCATGGCCGGAAGGGCATTGTCTGCGTGGGCGATTTATACGGCGGTACCCAGGAGTTTCTGATCAACCACTGCCAGGCTCTGGGCATTTCGGTTACTTTTCTGTTCCGGGAACAGCAAAACGAACTGGCGGAACACCTGAATGCACCGGGCAAACTGGTGTATTTTGAAACCCCGGCCAACCCCAACATGCGCCTGCTGGATATCGGCAAACTGTCCGAGGTCGCCCACCAACACGGCGCGCTGGTGGCGGTGGACAACACCTTTGCCAGCCCCATCAACCAGAAACCGCTGGAGCTGGGGGCGGATCTGGCTCTGCACAGCGCCAGCAAATACCTAGGGGGGCACAGCGACATTACCGCCGGCGCGCTGATGACCAGCCAGCAACTGGCCGAACCCGTGGCTGCCTGGCGCAAGAACCTGGGCCAGCTGCTTGCCCCGGAAACCGCCGCCCTGCTCTCCCGCAGCCTGCGCACCCTGCCGGTGCGCATCCGCCAGCACAACGAAAACGCCCTGGCCGTGGCACGAGCAATGGAGAAGCATCCGAAAGTCACGAAAGTGCACTACCCGGGCCTGTCCTCGTTTGACGACCACGAACTGGCCACACAGCAAATGACCGGCTTCGGTGGCATGCTTAGCATCGACGTGACCGGCGGGCGCGAAGCCGCCGCTAATGTCGCCGACAACCTGAAAGTCTTCCTGCTGGCCACCAGCCTCGGCGGCGTGGAAAGCCTGGTCAGCCAGCCCTGCGCCACCAGCCATTACGGGCTGAGTCAGCAAGAGCGGGAACAGCGGGGTATTGGTGAGGGCATGTTGCGGTTGTCCGTGGGGTTGGAGGATGCGGAAGATATCATTGCCGATCTGCAGCAGGCTTTGGCGTAACTTGCGGGCAAAACATCTCAACCGTTGCATTATGCTATAAAGCAACTAATATGATTCATTAGATTGAAAATGAAACAGATAAGATGCCCCAGGAAACCCCGTGAGCAAAGTTCATCACCAACTGAAACAGCGGCGACAAGCGCTCGGTCTGCGTCAGCAGGATATGGAAATGCGCATTGGCATGCCGCGCCAACAATACCAGCGCCTCGAAGCCGGCGGTAACCCTCGCCTGGAAACACTCGAATTGGTCGCCAAAGGCATGAAAATGCAAGTCATGCTGGTGCCGGAGGAAAAGGTTCTTGAGGTAGAGGCCGTTATCGCGGGCAAAACGGCTGCGTCAGCCGCCAAAGAGCCAGAGGCAAACCATGTAGCTGACGATCCCTGGCGCGGGCTACTTGGGGATGATGATGACTGAAACCCCACATGCCCGCGTTTTGAAGCTAAGCCTGCACAACACCACCGTTGGCTACCTGACCGGCTTTCGGGATGGCCGCAGCATCCTTACATTCAGCCCTGAGTATCAGGCCTCAAGTGATCGCCCGACATTTAGCCTGATCACCCATCCCGCGTTTCCCAAGTCCTCCGAAGTGATGGCGTCGCCCTGGGTGCGTCGACAAAAACTGCACCCTGTTCTATCTAACCTCCTACCCGAGGGCGCCCTGAGAGAGTTTCTGGCTCAAGCTCTCAAGATACACCCGGATAACGAATTCGAACTCTTGTCCTGGCTGGGGCGAGACTTACCAGGAGCCTTGATTGCCACCCCGGTATCACCAGAGAACGTACCTGTTTATGTCCTCGAAACTGGAGGTTATGTCCTCGAAACTGGAGGCAGACCGGATGTATCTACCCCCAGGCTCCAGGCGGCCGGCAATGGCTTTTCTCTGGCGGGGGTACAAATGAAGTTCTCCATGCAGGAACTGGATGGCCGATACCAGGTTGCACAAACCGGTGAGTTGGGCGGGTGGATTATCAAAACACCGTCAACCACCCACAAACACGTGCCCATAAACGAATATACAGCCATGCGCCTGGCCGAGCTCGCCGGCATCAATATTCCAGAAATACGTTTGGTGCCGATGGCTCAAGTGGAGCAACTTCCGCAGATCAATCTTCCAAATGAAGAATACGCGTTTGCCATTAAACGATTTGACCGCATCAACGACCAACGTATTCACATGGAAGACTTTGCGCAGATTCTGACCAAGTACCCGCACGATAAATACCAGGGTGGAAACTACCAACAAATTGCCCGGGTACTCTACAGCTACAGCAATGACGGTTTGGCAGACGTTCAGCAGCTTGCAAGGCGACTGCTGGTCAACCTGTTGTTAGCCAATGGTGACGCGCACCTAAAAAACTGGAGCGTTGTTTACCCGGATAGAGTCAATCCAAGGCTGTCTCCGGCTTATGACATAGTCACCACCAGCGTTTACATGGAAAACGAACATGAATTCGCCCTGAACCTTGGGAGAGCGAAAGACTGGTACCACGCCGATATGGCCCAATTCCAGAGCTGGGCGGAGAAATCAAACATCCCGTGGCGCGCTATCCAGCCACACCTTCTGGATGTACTCGATAAAGCACGAGCTGAATGGCCAAAGGTGCTGAGAACGTTGCCAATGGCCACCAATCACAAACAGGCCCTGACCAACCACTGGCAGAGACTACACCCCGATTTCAGAATTGGCTGAAGCCCACCACTTCAGCCATTGCTATTCCCACCCCGGAGCGGTAGATTCAGCTTTATAACCGATTACCTCCAGGCCCCGCCAAATCCCGACCGGGCCGCTTTACTACCCAAATCCCTATTTGATTTTTCGGAGACAGCCATGTCTGAGTTGCCGTTTATTGTTGTTGCGGAAGAAGATTACAACCGGCTCACCGCTCTCATCGAACGTATGGAGGGAACATCAGACGTTATCGATGGCCTGGAAGAAGAGCTGAGCCGTGCCGACCTGAAACCCTCGCGCGAAATGCCGGAAAACGTCGTTACCATGAACTCCCGTGTACGCTTTCTGGATGAAGACGCGAACCAGGAACACGAGATGACGCTGGTATACCCGCATGAAGTGGGAGAAGCCTCCGACAGGGTTTCGATCCTGGCACCGGCCGGCGCCGCCATGTTGGGGTTAGGTATTGGCGACCGCATTGAGTGGCCGATGAAGGGGCGTAAGCCGATTCATTTGAAGGTGGTTGGGGTTACTCGCGCTGGGGCGTAACAGCGAGCGAGAGTATTGAAGTAACTGGGTCGCCGGTGCAGCGACCCCTGCATCTCCAAGGAGTGCAACCGTCGACATCACTGCATCCCCATCCACTCAGCCAACTGCAAATTGGTTTTTAAGCGCAACCGCTGCTGAAGCATTCCCTCGAAAACGCTCTCTGCTGATTGGCTCGCGCCCAGTAACGGCAATGCAGCTTCGGCTTCCGCGAAAAACTGCTTTTCACGTTCTGTCCCGATGATAGCTTGGTCCCACCATTCGAGTACTCGAGGCCGCGCCTCTTTCAATAACGCATCCGCCGGAAGCTTTTCCGATTTGGCCACATTTGCACGCTGTGATGCCGGCAAAAGATTCCACAAATCATTATTATTCCAACGCGACCACGGAAAGCAGTGGTCGATGTCATAACGGACACGACCAAGATCACTTGCGGTCCAGACACACTCAACATGTCCGGTTTGCAGCTGTTGGTCCACTAGCTGCCGAACCAATGTGGTATCCCGACGGCCTTCAGCCCATTGCAGCGCACGGTGGTAAATATCCGATGAATAGCGAGCCTCCCAGCTACCCATCAAATTCACCCACTCATTAACGATGGCGGGCTCGACCCAGCAGGCATAGCGACTGAAAGTGTCCCAGAGCATGGCCGGCACACGAAACGTACCAAAGCGCGCCAGTGTTTCCCGATCAAGCCTTACAGCCTCGTTGCGGATCCGGAAACGGCTCACCCCGCCTTCAAAAACCGTACGATTGCTGCCTGGCCAGGTTGTGTAGCGGGCCGGGTTCTTCAGAATATTTGCGGCAGCCGTCCGGATCGCCTTGAGAACAACCGGTGCATGCTCTGCCGAAAGTGACAGCCCCACCCTGAAATCCAGCGGTGTCATTTGTGCCAGCTGATAGAATTCATCACCGGCAAAACCATAGCCGCCCGACCCCGGCGCCTGTCGCAGCTGATGCTGAAGAATCAGCGGGTGATAAAGCATCAACCAGAACAAGCCCACGGCACCCAAAGGCACCTCTACCCACTCATCGGTTCGATTCAGGATCAGTCCGGGGGAGCTGTCGGCCATTCGCACCAGCGTCCGAAGCAAGCCCAGCTTGTAGGTAGAAGACTTGTTATCGTTAACAATAATGTGCCGCAAGGTTGGCAACGCCCCGGTGCCGTCATCCGGCAGGCGGTAAACCGCCGTCTCCCACCAAACCCCGGAGCGTTTCAGCTCGTCAGCGCGATTTTCTGCAGGTACCGGAACCGGCATGACAGCCCTGTTTTGTGCAAAACAGTCCAGTTCCGCTTTACTCACCTCATGGAAAACCCGCTCCCCATCACCCGGACCATGGCGCAAAGTGATCACAAGCATGCCGGACGGCGCCAGCAGCTCAGTCAAAATACGAAATGCCCGTTCACGACTCGATGGTGAGACATGCATCCACACCGCAGACACCAGGATCAGATCAAACCGGTAACTGAGCTTGCGGATTTCGCCCAGATCCGGCATGGAATCATCCACCCACTGGATGCTTTTCCGAGCTGTGGCGGCTTCCCCCAATCGGCGCAGCTCCGTCGCTGGCTCAACCGCCACTACATCCCAACCACGTTCCGCCAAGGCTGACGCATCACGGCCACTGCCCGCGCCCACGTCGAGAGCAAGACCCGAACTCTTTTCCAACAGAGAGAGCCAGTCACTGTGAACCTGCTCGAAGGTCAGAGACTGATACTGATTGAAGAATTTTTGAGCGTTTTTGTCGTAGGGTTCGTGACTCATGCCGCTGCTAATTTCGCTGCTTGTTGCCACATAAAATTCGGCATCGGTGTTCGGAGTTGCCAGGTAATACTCATGGGTTGAGATCCAGTGTTAGACACGTAATTAACCTCACCGTAATTCACAAACCCCATGGTGCGACCATATTCGTCTTTCGCCTGTTCCCTGACAAACAGGAACAACCGTTTTTCGATGGCTTGGTGCTGAATATAGTCCTTCCCTTTACCCCGGTCAGGCCGAGCGCTGTTTTGGGACTGCCAGTGAAACAGCTGCTCGTTGATCGCGTAATCGTGGTACATGGTCGTTGGCGAAAACTGCTTTTCGTTCTTGTCCAGAGTGACGAACAGCAGCTCCATGTTCTTATCCTGAATGACATAAACACCTTCCCTCGATGACGGCTGGTTTTCGAACGTCACCGCCCCAAAGCCAACCAGAATCTGCTCTCGGGAATAACGCGCGTGCAACCGCAGCGGGACTTCCTGCAACTCCGGCATAGTCGGCTGTTCGTGCCTGGTTTTAGCCAGTTTCCAGTCGAGCACATCCACCAGCTCCGATTCCAGGCCCAGGTTGCCGAGTTCCGCCAGGCTTTGGGCGAGCGAATCAAATTCCAGCTCTGGCCCTGCTTTCTGCCAGAAATCGTAATGACACATGAGCGCCTGACGGTTGCCAGAATCGTCCAAGCTAAACCCGGACTCGCATAGCTTCTTGAGAAACAGCAGGTACTGGTGATCGTCGCAGATCAAAATCCGGTTGTAGATGGCCTTTTTCGCAAGCTTGAACAGCCAGTCATTGGTTGCGTCTTCGGTTTTCGCTTTGCTCACCAGTTCCGCCCAGCTGCCCCTTTTGTAAATCTCGTTCGGGTCGATGTGCGGATGATGCGTTAGAAAGTTTTTCAGCGTGAGTGGCCGAGTGGAATGCTGCGGGAACTGCCGAACAAGAGACACCAGCCGCTTTATGGTCAGCGTGGCTTGCCGGATGTTGCTCAGCACCATTTCCTGGGTCTTCCTGGTGAGTTCAATTCGGCAACCCAGTGGTGCATGGGGAAAGCTCTGCTTCAGTTCTTCGGTGATCGAGCGTTCTGACTTGCCCACCAATGCCCGGAATTTATTGGCAAAGTCGTACTCGGGCCGAGAGTTACCTACAAAATCGAGAACAGTGCAGCAGTCTTTATCATCGGCCAAACGCAGTCCACGGCCGAGTTGCTGCAGGAAGATGGTCAGGCTCTCGGTTGGGCGCAGGAACAGCAAGGTATCGACTTCCGGAATATCGACGCCTTCGTTGAAGATATCGACCACACACAGTACGTTGATTTGCCCTGAGCGAAGGGCTTGCTGCTTTTGCTGACGCTCGTGGCTGTTGTCGCTGGTGAGCACATCAGCCTTGATACCGTGCAGCAGGAACTGTTGCACCATAAAGTTTGCGTGTTCACGGCTCACGCAGAAAGCGAGAGCTTTCATGCTGGTGATGTCGGTGACGATTTCCCGCAGGCTGCGCAGGATCTTGTTTACACGGCTCTGATTATGCGTGTACAGGTTGGTTAACTGAGCAACATCGTAGCGGCCGCGGTGCCAGGGAATGGTGCGCAGGTCGGTGTCGTCATCGATCCCAAAATACTGGAAGGGGCAGAGGTGACGGCGGTTGATGGCTTCCGGCAGCCGGAGTTCGGCGGCAATCACGCCACCAAAGTCACTGAGAATATCGCCACCGTCGTGCCTCTCCGGTGTCGCGGTCAGGCCCAGCAGTATCTCAGGCGAGAAGTGCTCCAGTACCGTCCGGTAACTGGATGCAGCGATGTGGTGCACTTCGTCGATCACGATGTAGTCGTAATAGCCTTCTGTCAGCTTCAACTGGTCCAGCTGGTTATTTAGGGTCTGAATGGAGACGAACAACTGGCGGTAATGCTCGGGCAACTGGCCGCCAACCCAGAGCTCACCGAAGGCATTATTGCGCAGCACGCCACGATAGGCTTCACGGGCCTGCCGCAGAATTTCATCACGATGCGCCACAAACAAAAAGTGGGCGTTTGGTTTTGTTTTCATGAAGCGCTGAAAATCAAACGCCGAAATCAGCGTCTTGCCAGTGCCGGTGGCGGCCACGACGAGGTTACGGAAACGCTGATGCACGTCCCTCTCGACAGATAGCTGCTCAAGAATATCCTTCCAAAAGATTCTCATCCAGAAAACCCTCGTCTGAAATCCGGCTCTTCAGCCACACCAGCAACTGGTTCGAAAGATCAATCTGCTGCTGCAGCCGATTGTCACCGGAGGGCACGGATTCAATGGCAAACTCCAGAATGTTGGAGAGAAAACGTGACAGCCACACTGAGGCTTCTGCGCTGTTGAGTTCGCGCTCGCCCACGTAAAACTTGTCTCTGTCCAGGCGACTTTCGATGAGCTTGGTAATTAGCTGTTCGTAGATTCCGGTTTGCTGCATCAATTCCCTTCCGTTTTGACAGCGCTCTGTATCACCGCCTGGCAGTCTTCCTCACCATATTCGCCGGTATGCTAGCGAGGGTTGCAGGAACAGTAACGATCTCTGCGACGATTTCCAACAACTGCCGGGTATTTCCCACGGCACCACCTCCCCACCCAAACCTTGACCAGAATCAAATCTGGCCAAAAGGACGACAGACCCCTCCTCCGCAGATACGTACAATCCGCAGCAAACACAAAAACGAGTTTTCCCAAGGTATGTCCCGAGTTGCACCGTCTATACAGCGCTACCTGCTGACCCGCACGTTTCTGTTTTCGGCCATCGGCTTTCTGATTCTGCTGTTCGTTTGCCGCCTGGCCTACGAGGCCAGCATTCGCGCCAGTGCCGATGAAATTGCCAAGTCTGTGGCGGAAAGCACGTTCAACTCCATGTACCTGGTCATGAGCCAGGGCTGGACGCGCGAGCAACTGGAGCAGTTCATGGAGCAGCTTTCCAGCCCCAAGAAATCCGATGCCGCCATGGATGTGATGGTCTACCGGGGCGAGACCGTTACCGAGCTGTACGGCGAGATCAACCAGCCACAGATGGACAAAGCCATTCGCGATGCCATGCGCTCCGGCGAGGTGATCAAACGCACTTACGGCAACGAACAGCGCTACCTGCATCCACTGAAGGCTGAGAACTCCTGCCTGCAGTGTCACACCAACGCCGAAGTGGGTGACACCCTGGGTGTAATCGAGGTGAAGCAGAACCTCACCGATCAAATGGATATTGCCAGCCGCAACCTGCTCTACTATCTGCTGGTGCTTTCCCCCCTGCCGATCCTGTTCGGTTTCTGGGCGGTGCGTTCCGTCACATTCCGGGTCAACCATTCGGTGGACGAGCTCAGCAAGCGCATCAAGAAAGTGGAAACCCTGCAGGACCTGAGTCAGCTCTCCAAGGAAAATGAGGACCTGGGCTTCCGGGAGCTGAACCAGATCTTCCACCAGGTGGAAACCCTGGCCGAGCGGCTGCAGGGCATAGCGGTCGACAAGGATTTGCTCGAATTCGAGATTCGCCTGCTGGAGAAGTTCGTGATCACCTCCGAGGTGGTGCGCGACTGGCGCGAATACATCAACATGCTGATGCTCGACATCAACCAAGTGATCCAGATTTACACCATGTTCTCCATTTTCAAGGTGGACGACGAGGTGTTTGACCTGGAAATCTTCTGGATGAAGCCCCCTTCCGACAACACCCGCAAGATGATGGAAACAGCCATCCGAAATCGTCTGCAGGGTAACGAGCACTTCGGCCTGCCGGGCGAGGTCATCATCCACCACAACAGCGTTCATTCCGAAGGCCCGCCTTTGGAGCTGGAGCCGGCGGAAATTGAGCTTCAAACCAAGTCGCTGCTGGTAGAAACCCCCAAAATCGGCGGCATTGTCGGCATTGGCGTGCACGCCGATATCGTCAAGGACAACACCAAACTGCTGGTACTGGAGAGCATACTGTCCACCCTGCTGAACGTGGTGGGCTCGGTGAAGGCCATCTACAAGTACACCCGGGATCTGGAGTACTACGCCACCCGGGATCCGCTCACCAACCTTTACAACCAGCGCATGTTCTGGGAGTTGCTGGATTACGAACTGGACCGCTGCCAGCGCCATGATTACCAGGTGGCGCTGCTGATGCTCGACCTGGACAATTTCAAGGCCATCAACGACGGCTACGGTCACGCCACCGGCGACAAGCTGCTGCGCCAGCTGTCACTGGAGCTGCAAAGCGTCCTGCGCACTGGCGACGTGCTGGCCCGTTACGGCGGCGACGAATTTGTGGTGGTACTGCCGGAAACCAGCCTGGAACACGCCCAACAGGTGGCCGAACGGCTGCTGCAATGCATGCAGGACTTCAGCCTGGAAACCCCGCAGGACGGCGTGGTGCGGGTTACCGGTTCCATTGGCGTGGGCCTGTTCCCGGACCACGCGGAGAACCGCAAAGACCTGTTCATGTTCGTGGACAACCTGATGTACCGCTCCAAGAGCCAGGGCAAGAACCGTATCAGCCTGCCCCACAAGGAAGACGTGGCGGAAATCTTCAACGACCTGAACCAGAAGATGGTGCTGGTGAACGATGCCATCGAAAACCACAGCGTGGTGCCGGTGTTCCAGCCCATTCAGCCAAATGGTGACGACATTCCAGCAATGGAGGTACTCAGCCGCATCGAGTTGCCGGATGAGACACTGATGACAGCGGGCGAGTTCATCGAGATTGCCGAGTCCATGGGCAAAGTTCACCTGATGGACTACATCGTGATGGAGAAGGCCTTCAAGTACGTGTGCGACACGGGTTATGAAGGGCTGCTGTTCATCAACCTTTCGCCGAGGTCCATACTGGTGCGGGATTTCCTGCAAACCCTGCATGACCTGACAGACCGCTACCAGTTGGACCACGGCCGTATTGTGTTCGAGATTACCGAGCGCGACACGGTGAAAAACATGGGGCTGCTGGAAAACTTTGTGCGCAGCCTGAAAGACTCCGGCTACCTGCTGGCGATTGACGACTTCGGCTCCGGCTTCTCATCGTTCCACTACCTGAAGTACCTGCCGATTGATTTTGTGAAGATCGAGGGCGACTTCATTGCCAACATGGCCAACGATCCCCGGGATCTGGCCTTCGTGGTCAGCATCACCGACCTGGCCAAGAAGCTGAAGCTCAAAACCGTGGCGGAATTTGTGGAAAACGAGGAAGTACTGCAAATGGTCCGGGACGTGGGCATTGATTACGCCCAGGGCTTCCACATTGGCCGACCCAAGCGCGAGATGCCGGGCTCTGAGTGAGCCCGGTTTCCTGCTACACTGTTCGCCCTCTATAGCCGGCCATACAGCGAACAGTAGTAGCTAATCATCATGCAAGAAAACTCCCCTGCCCCCGCGGCTCTGTCCCGCAAGTTCAGCGTTGCCCCGATGATGGACTGGACAACGCCCCATTTTCGCTACCTTGCGAGAATTCTAAGCCGCCACACGCTGCTCTACACCGAGATGGTCACCACCGGCGCGCTGATTCACGGCGACACCCAGCGCTTTTTGCGTTATCACGAATCCGAACACCCGCTGGCGCTGCAACTCGGCGGCAGTGATCCGGCCGAACTGGCTCACTGCGCGAAGCTTGCCGAGCAGTTCGGGTTTGATGAAGTGAACCTGAACGTGGGCTGCCCGAGTGACCGGGTGCAAAACAACATGATCGGCGCCTGCCTGATGGCCTACCCGGACAAAGTCGCTGAGGGTGTCGCGGCCATGAAAGCGGCCACCGATTTGCCGGTAACCGCCAAACACCGCATTGGTATTGATGGTCGGGAGTCCTGGGACGAGCTGTGTGAGTTTATCGAAAAGGTGGCCGCCGCCGGCTGTGAAACATTTATCGTTCATGCCCGCATTGCCGTGCTGGAAGGCCTGAGCCCCAAGGAAAACCGGGACATTCCGCCGCTGAAATACGAGTGGGTGTACCGCCTGAAGGAGAAATACCCGCACCTGGAAATTATCATTAACGGCGGCATTAAAACATTTGATGAATGCCATCAGCACCTGCAACACACAGACGGTGTTATGCTCGGTAGAGAGGCGTACCACAACCCCTGGCTGCTGGCCTCGGTGGATACCGAGTTCTTTGGTGAACCGCCAACCGTTGCCAGCCGGCACGAAGCCCTGCGGGCCATGTTGCCGTTCATTCAACAGGAGCTGGAACGGGGGGTGTACCTCACCCACATGTCGCGCCATGTGATGGGGCTGTTTCACGGCATGCCCGGCGGCCGCCAGTTCCGCCGACACATCAGTGAGAATGCCCACAAACCCGGCAGCGGCCTGGAAGTGATTGAAGACGCCCTGGCCAAAGTACGCGAATCCTGACAGTACGGAGAACCGCCTGCATGATCGAGCGCCTGAAACAACTGTTCGCCGCCCCCGAAGCCGAACCAGCCAAACCCGATGATCACCAGCTGGCCGTGGCTGCCACGGCCTTGATGGTGCAGCTGTCCGGCGTCGATAATGACCGGGACGAGCGCGAGCTGCAAACCATTGTCGATTGCGCGGTCAAAGCCCACCAGATCACCCGCGAGGAAGCACGGGAAATTCTGGACGACGCCCTGGCCCACGCTGACGACGCGGTTTCCCTTTACGAGTTCACCGGGCAGATCAACGAGACACTGAGCCACGATGAAAAGCACACGCTACTGGTCAGTATCTGGCGGGTTGCCTTTGCCGATGGCCGTATCGACAAATACGAAGAACACCTTATTCGCCGTATTGCCGACCTGCTGCATCTTAATCATCGTGAATTCATGCAGGCCAGGCACCAGGCTGAAAACGCCGCGGGTTAATACAAGGAGACGCCATGTTAGCCATTCTTCACCCCAATACGCCGCTGGACAGCGACGCCTATCGCCAGACCATGCATTACCTGGAAAACCTGCCGGGTGTCAGCCTGCGGGTGCACGAGGTCCAGGGTGCCAGCCAGCGGCTGACGGAGATTTACCTGCTGGGCGATACAAAAACCCTGGACAAAGAAGAAATCGAAGCGCTGCCGGCGGTCGAGCGAGCCATTCGCATTTCCGAGGATTACCGCATTCTCGGCCGCCACAAGGACGACAACCGCCAGAGCGGCTTCACCTACAACGGCGTAGAGTTCAGCCAGGACAACCTGAATATTTTCGCGGGGCTGTGCGCGGTGGACGTACCCGAGCATGTGGAAATGATGATGCAGGCGCTAGAGGACAACGGCGAGGTCTGCACCCGCATGGGCGCCTACAAACCGCGTACCAACCCGTATTCGTTCCAGGGTCATGGCAAGGGCTGCCTGCCCTGGGTATTCGAGAAAGCCGGCAAGCACGGCATCAAGGTGATCGCCATGGAGATCACCCATGAAAGCCATATCGAGGAAATCGACACCTGCCTGGAAAAACTCGGCCGCCCCACCGGCGTCATGCTGCAGGTTGGCACCCGCAATACCCAGAACTTCGAGTTGCTGAAAGCCATTGGCCGGCAAAGCACCTACCCCGTGCTGCTCAAGCGGGGCTTTGGCATCACCCTGAACGAATCCCTGAACGCGGCGGAATACCTGGCCAGCGAAGGCAACGCCAATGTTATTTTCTGCCTGCGCGGCATGAAAACCGAAGCCGGGCAGCCACACCGCAACATGGTGGATTTTGCCCATGTGCCGGCGGTAAAGAGGCTCACCCGCATGCCCGTGTGCGTGGATCCCTCCCACTCGGTGGGCAGCCGCGAGCAATCCCCGGACGGCATCCTGGATGTGATGCACGCCACCGCCCAGGGGGTGATTGCCGGCGCCAACATGGTGCTGGTGGATTTCCACCCGAAGCCGGAAAAGGCGCTGGTGGACGGCCCACAGGCCTTGTTGATGCACGAACTGCCAGCTTACCTGGAAGACATTCGCCTGTGCCATGAAACCTGGAAGAAACGCCAGGCCATTTACCATCGCCTGAGGAGCAGTGCGGCAGAATGATCGTTTATGGTCACCGGGGGGCCAAGGGAGAAGCCCCCGAAAATACCCTGCCAGGCTTTTACCATGCCTACCGGCAGGGCATACGGCATTTCGAGCTGGACCTGGTGCTGTCCAAAGACGGTGTGCCGGTACTGGTACACGATTTAACCGTTGACCGCACCACCAGCCACAAGGGCAATGTGGGGAACTACACCGTCGCCGAACTGGCGAATATGGACGCCCGTCGCAACGTCACCGGTTGGCCCACCAAAACCGGCATTCCGTCACTGGAACAATTGCTGGACCAGTTCCCGGACCTGGAACACCTGCAACTGGAAGTGAAAAAAGACACCGGTTCGCGCCTGAACATTCTGTGTAACCGGTTGACCGAAATCATTCAGCGCCGGGATCTGTACCGCCGTGTGGCGGTGACCTCTTCAGACCCGCGTTTTTTGCGGGAAATACGCCGCCGTAACCGGGACATTCGCATTGGCCTGGTCGCCGAGCGCCGGTTCCCGAAACCGCTGAACCTGGCCAAACGCCTGGGGTGCGAGTATTTCTGCGCAAAGTGGAAAATTCTCACGCCCGGTCTGGTGGAGCAGGCACACCGCCTCGACATGCACGTTTCCGCCTGGACGGTAAACCGCATTCACGACATACTGAAACTTGAGGATATCGGCGTGGACAGTATCATTACCGACTATCCCACCAGCACCCGGACCTACTTTGAGAACCGGGCACAGGCGCTGCTGACACTGCCCAAAGAAGAATCACAGAGCCCCGAACCGGCGTGATAAAACACCGGCCGGGGCATGGCCGGCATCAGAAGATCCGGTTCAGACCATTGAGCGCCGCTACCCGGTAGGCCTCGGCCATGGTCGGGTAGTTGAAGGTCGTGTTAATGAAGTAATCCAGGGTATTACCCTCCCCTTTCTGGTTCATGATGGCCTGGCCGATGTGTACGATCTCGGCCGCCTGGTCACCAAAGCAGTGGATCCCCAGAATTTCCTTGGTTTGCGGGTGGAACAGAATTTTCAGCATACCCACCGATTCGCCGGTAATCTGCGCCCGGGCCAGGTGCTTGAAAAACGCCTTGCCGATTTCATAAGGCACCTTGGCTTCGGTCAGTTCCTGCTCGGTCCGGCCCACCGAACTGATCTCCGGAATGGTGTAGATGCCGGTAGGCACATCGTTTACAAAACGGAAATACTCGTCCTGGGCGATGTCAGAGGCGGCCGAACGACCCTGGTCATAGGCAGCACTGGCCAGGCTCGGCCAGCCAATCACATCACCCACCGCGTAAATGTTCTCGACCTCGGTGCGGTAATGCTTGTCCACGGCCAGCTGGCCACGGTTGTTAGCCTCCAGCCCAACGTTCTCAAGGCCCAGGTTGTCGGTGTTACCGCTGCGGCCGGCCGCCCACAGGAAGGCATCGGCGCGGATTTTCTTGCCGGACTTCAGTGACAACACCACCCCGTGATCGTCACCCTCGACCGACTCGTACATCTCGTTATGGCGAATCAGCACCCCGTTGCTGCGCAGGTGATAGCTGAGCGCATCGGAGATTTCATCGTCCAGGAACGACAGGATGCGGCTGCCAGGGTTGATCAGATCCACCTTCACGCCCAGACCGGCAAAGATGGAGGCGTACTCGGAACCAATAACGCCGGCACCGAAGATGATCAACGTGCGCGGTGTGTGCGACAGATTCAGAATGGAGTCGGAGTTGTAGATGCGATGATGGCGGAAATCCACATCCGGCGGCAGGAACGGGCGTGAACCGGTGGCTACGATGGCCTGTTTGAAGTTCAGCACTTCCACCGACTTGTTGCCCCGGACCTCAATACGGTTCTTGTCCAGGAAAGAGGCACGGCCATTAATCAGATCCACCCGATTGCGGGCATAAAAACCGGTTCTGAGCTTCACCTGCTTGCCGATAACCTTCTGGGCATTCTGCAGTACCCGTGGAAAAGAGAACCAGCGCGGCTCGCCGATGTCGCGGAACATCTGGTTGGTATTGAACGTGATGATCTGCTTGACCGAGTGTCTCAAAGCCTTGGAGGGAATGGTACCCCAATGGGTACAGTTGCCGCCTACCTGGGGCTTGTCCTCGATAATGGCGACACGCTTGTTATGCTTGGTCGCATTCATGGCCGCACCCTCGCCAGCAGGACCGGCTCCGATAACGACAACGTCGTAATGATGTTCTGCCATCTGCGCAGTCACTCCTTATGCACGTTGTAAGAATTGTTTAGCCAGACCCCGGACAGGGATTATTTATCTGTCCGGGTCGCGTCGTAGGCAAGATCTTCAGGCTGGGGTTTGCCGGACTCTTCCCGGCTTTCTTCGCATTTCTGGGTATTACCACCGCAAATTTCACAGGATGTGCTGATGCCCAAAGCACCAATACCACCGCAGGTACCACTGATCGGTTTACGGCCGAAAATAACGCCGACAGACATAGCTGCAACCAGCAGCACAACGATACCCAGCACCAGGAGAAAAGTACCCATTGCGCCCTCCTTTACTGAACGCGGTACGAGCCGAACGCCGGAGTTTGATGGCTTTCAAAGCCCCCGTCCTCGGCCCGCACGATGAAGTAGGCGGGAATATTTTCCCGCGTTGCCAGGGCCATGGCACGTTCATGGCCCATCACATTAAACGCAGTAGCCAGCCCGTCTGCAGTCATGCTGCTTTCGCTGATGACAGTCACCGAGGCCAGCCGGTGTTGAATCGGTCTACCCGTTTTCGGGTCAATTGTATGGGAATAGCGCTGCCCTTCCGATTCGTAATAGTTACGATAATCGCCGGAGGTGGCCATGGCCTGCGACTCAAGCGCGACAATCCGATTAACCTCACGGCCATTTTCCACCGGCTGTTCAACCGCCAGTTTCCAGGCGCTGCCATCCGGCTTGCGGCCATTTACCCGGACTTCACCACCAACCTCCACAAGGTACGCTGCCACGCCCTGCTTGTCGAGATAGCGGGCCACCACATCCACACCATAACCCTTGGCAATGGCTGATAAATCCAGATACAACGGAATCTCCGAGCGAATAGCCTGGCGCCCGGCATCCAGCTCCAGGTGCTGCCAACCTGTCTCCGCCAGGGCCCGGGTCAGCGCGTCTTCTCCCGGCACGGTTTCCGGCCTGGCATCGGGGCCAAACCCCCACAGGTTGACGACCGGGCCAATGGTGATGTCCAGTGCCCCGTCGGTCATTTCCGCGATACGCCGGGCCTCCGACAGCACCTCGAACAGCGGTCCGGAAACCTCGGTCCATTGGCTCTGGTCGGATTTCTGGTTAAAGCGGGACAGTTCCGAATCGTCTTTCCAGGTGGACATGGCCTGGTCCACCGACTGAAGCTCTTCCTGAATGCCGCTGGCCAAGTTTCGCAGCCGCTCTTCATCCTCGTGCAAGACCACATTGATGTGGTAGCGCGTACCGAAGATGCCGCCGGATATTTCCCAGATTTTTTCCTCGTCCTGAAACGAGCAACCCGCCAGGGCCGCCATCACCAGCGCAAAGAATGCACTGGTGATGGCGGCCCTGACGGGTCTGTTCATGCCGGTTGTCATCGCTATGGATTAACCCCCGAAGTCGTCCAGCATGATGTTTTCTTCCTCGACCCCCAGATCCTTGAGCATCTTGATGACAGAGGAGTTCATGATGGGGGGCCCACACATGTAGTACTCACAATCTTCCGGAGCCGGGTGGTCCTTCAGGTAGTTTTCGTACAACACATTATGGATAAAGCCGGTGGGGCCTTCCCAGTTGTCGTCCGGCAGCGGGTCGGAAAGCGCCACGTGCCATTCGAAGTTGTCGTTTTCTTCCTGCAGCTGGTCGAAATCTTCCACGTAGAACATTTCGCGCACACTGCGGGCACCGTACCAGAAGCTGATCTTCCGGTTGGAGTTCAGGCGCTTGAGCTGATCAAAGATGTGTGAGCGCATGGGCGCCATACCGGCACCACCACCAATGAACACCATTTCGTTATCAGTGTCCTTGGCAAAAAACTCACCAAACGGTCCCATCACAGTGATCTTGTCACCCGGCTTCAGGTTGAACACGTAGCTGGACATGATGCCCGGCGAATGATCGGTACCGGGAGGCGGAGTGGCAATACGGATGTTGAACTTCAGTACGCCCTTCTCTTCCGGGTAGTTGGCCATGGAGTATGCGCGGATGGTCTCTTCCTTGTTGACGGTGCGCAGGCTCCACAGATCGAACTTGTCCCAGTCTTCGTGGAATTCTTCTTCAATGTCGAAGTCCTTGAAGCTGATGTCGAACGGAGGGCATTCCAGCTGCACATAACCGCCGGCACGGAAGTCCACTTCCTCGCCTTCCGGAAGCTTCAGTACCAGTTCCTTGATGAAGGTGGCCACGTTGTGGTTGGACACCACTTCGCATTCCCACTTCTTCACACCGAAGAACTCTTCCGGTACTTCCACCTGCATGTCCTGCTTCACCGGAACCTGGCAAGACAGGCGCCAGCCTTCTTTCTCTTCCCGGTTGGTGAAGTGGGTCTTTTCAGTGGGCAGCATCGCGCCGCCGCCTTCCAGAACCTTGCACTTGCACTGGGCACAGGTGCCGCCACCGCCACAGGCGGAAGACAGGTAAATGCCGTTGTTGGCCAGGGTGCCCAGCAGCTTGCCGCCGGCGGGCGTTTTGAGCGTATGCTCCGGATCGTCGTTGATCTCGATGGTCACATCACCGGTGCTTACCAGCTTGGAGCGGGCTGCGAGAATGATCGCAACCAGCGCCAGCACGATAACGGTGAACATGACCACGCCAAGAATGATTTCTGTACTCATGGTCTCGCCTTTTCGTTAAACCGAATCACCGGATGAATTACAGGGAGATGCCGGAGAACGACATGAAGCCAAGCGACATCAGACCCACGGTAATGAAGGTGATGCCAAGGCCACGCAGACCGTCCGGAACATCGCTGTACTTGAGCTTTTCGCGGATACCCGCCAACGCGACGATAGCCAAAGCCCAGCCGAGGCCGGCGCCAAAGCCATACACCACACTTTCACCGAAGGTGTAGTCACGCTCCACCATGAACAGTGAGGCACCCAGGATGGCGCAGTTCACCGTGATCAGTGGCAGGAACACGCCCAGCGCTGCATAGAGCGCGGGAATGTATTTGTCCAGCACCATTTCCATGATCTGAACAATAGCCGCAATAACGCCGATGTACGCCAGCAGGCCCAGAAAGCTCAGATCCACATTCGGCAGACCGGCCCAGTCCAGGGCGCCTTCGCGCAGGATAGTGTTAAACAACAGGTTGTTTACCGGCACGGTAACGGTCAGTACGACAATTACCGCGATACCCAGACCGGTCGCTGCCTCGATCTTCTTGGAGATCGCCAGGAAGGTACACATCCCCAGGAAGAACGCCAGCGCCATGTTCTCAACAAAGACGGCCTTCAGGATCAGATTGATGTAATGTTCCATCAGAAGGCCTCCTTAACTTTGTGAGCGGACATTTTGAAGTCTTCCTCTTCAACCTGCTCAGGCTTCCAGGTACGCAGAGCCCAGATTGCCAGACCGATGATGAAGAACGCACTCGGCGGCAACAGCAGCAAGCCGTTGGTGACGTACCAGCCGCCTTCGTTCACCGGTGACAGCAGGGTAACGCCGAACAGGGAACCGGCACCCAGCAATTCGCGGAAAAAAGCCACAAACAGCAAGATGATCGAATAACCCAGACCGTTACCAATACCGTCCAGGAAGCTCATGCCCGGCGTGTTGTTCATCGCGAAACCTTCCGCGCGGCCCATGACGATACAGTTGGTAATAATCAGACCAACGAATACCGACAGCTGCTTGGAGATTTCATAGGCATAGGCCTTCAGCACCTGGTCAACCACAATAACCAGCGAGGCGATGATGGTCATCTGTACAATAATCCGGATGCTACCCGGAATTTGTGTGCGCACCAGCGACACCGCCAGGCTGGAAAAGCCGGTAACTGCAATAACCGCCAGAGACATGACGATACTGACGCTCATGCTGGTGGTTACCGCCAGCGCCGAACAGATACCAAGGATCTGAAGGGCGATAGGGTTGTTACTGAAAATTGGTTCGAAGAGAACCTGTTTGGCTGATTCACCTGCCATGATCAGACCTCCCCTTCACGAAGATTTTTCAGGAACGGGGCGAAGCCACGGTCACCCATCCAGTAGTTGACGAGCTGCTGCACACCGCGGCTGGTCAGTGTCGCACCGGAAAGAGCGTCGATCTTGTGCTCCTTGTTCCTGGCGTCGGCACTCACGCCACCTTTCACCAAGCGGATCTGGGGTTCGGTGGGGTTTTCGGCATAAAGTTCCTTGCCAACCCACTGCTGCTTCCAGCGGGGGTTATCAACCTCACCGCCCAGACCAGGCGTTTCGGCGTGGGAATAGAAGCCCAGACCCTCAATGGTGTTCAGGTCGCCTTCCAACGACATGAAGCCATACAGGGTGGACCACAGACCATAGCCGTGAACCGGCAGAACCACACGGGTCAGCTCGCCGTTCTCGCTCAGGGTGTAGATCTTGGCCACGTTCGGGCGGCGCTTGATGCCTGCCTTGTCTTCGGAGGACGGAATGTTGGTGGACAGGTCCGGATCCGAAGCGGCTTTGTACATGTCGTACTTCATGGGGTCTTCCACACCCACGGTGGCAGGTTCCACGTATTTACCGGTGTCCAGATCCACGAGGCGAACATCGAAACGTTCGAATGTGTTTTCAATCTCGTCAGCACTGGCGCCAGGCTCCAACATGCCGGCAGCCGACAGAATGTTGCTCTTGATGTCCAGGTTCTGGTTCTTGATCTGCGCCGGGCGCAACGTAACCGCTGCGGTGGAAACTACGACCGAGAAGAAAATACTCAGCACCAGCGCGACCATGATCGTTCTGGAGACGGAATCTTTTGCTTTAGCCACGAGCAAGCCTCCGTTTGATGTTGGCCTGAACCACATAATGATCCATCAGCGGTGCGAACAGGTTGGCGAACAGGATGGCCAGCATGATGCCCTCCGGGAACGCCGGGTTAACGACACGGATCAGCACAGTCATCACACCCACCAGGATACCAAAACACCAGCGACCGGTGTTGGTCATGGCGGCGGATACCGGATCGGTGGCCATGAACATCATGCCGAAGGCAAAGCCGCCCATCACCAGGTGCCAGTGCGCCGGTACGGCGAACATCGGGTTGGTGTCGGAGCCGACAATGTTCAGCAGCAGTGACATACCAATCATGCCGATCATCACACCACCAACAATGCGGTAGGAGGCGATCTTCATGGCCAGCAGAATCAGGCCGCCGATCAGAATGGCAATGGTGGAGGTCTCACCCATGGAGCCCTGAATGGTACCCACAAAGGCGTTCATCCAGCCAATGTTCTGTTCCAGCGCTTCCATACCGCCGGAAGCCGCCCAGCTCAGAGCCGTTGCACCACTGAAGCCGTCAACCGCGGTCCATACGGTGTCACCGGAAATCTGAGCCGGATAGGCGAAGTACAGGAAGGCACGGCCGGTCAGCGCCGGGTTCAGGAAGTTCTTGCCGGTACCGCCAAACACTTCCTTGCCGATCACCACGCCGAAGGTGATGCCCAGGGCCACCTGCCACAGCGGGATGGTGGGCGGGCAGATCAGCGCAAACAGCACCGAGGTCACGAAGAAACCTTCGTTTACCTCATGCTTGCGCACGGTGGCGAACAGCACTTCCCAGAAACCGCCAACCACAAAGGTCACCGCGTAAATGGGAATGAAATAGGCCATGCCGTAAATGAAGTTGTCCAGCAGACCCGCGCCCGCGCCAGTGGTGGCCAGCGCAGTGATAAAGGCCTCACGCAGGCCGCCGTCGGCGATCAGGGCATCCGGGTTGGACGCCAGGAAGCTGTTGGCCTGGAAACCGATGTTCCACATGCCGAAGAACATGGCCGGGAAGGTACACAGCCACACCGTGATCATGATGCGCTTGAGATCAACGCCGTCACGAACGTGCGAGGTGGTGCTGGTTACACTGCTCGGCGAGTAGAAGATGGTGTCGACCGCTTCGTACAGTGCGTACCAGCGTTCGTACTTGCCACCTTTTTCAAAGTGATGCTCGATGCCATCGAGAAACTGTCTGATTGCCATCGTAGTTAGCCCTCGATCTCGATTCGGGTCAGGTTCTCACGGAGAATCGGACCGTATTCATATTTGCCGGGGCACACGAAGGTGCACAGCGCCAGATCTTCTTCGTCCAGCTCCAGGGCACCCAGTTTCTGTGCCGTTTCGGTATCGCCAACAATCAGCGAACGCAGCAGCTGGGTTGGCAGGATATCCAGGGGCATGATTGCTTCGTAGTTCCCCACCGGAACCATGGCCCGCTCACTGCCATTGGTGGTGGTTGTGAAATTGAACAGCTTGCCCGGGTTGAGCTTGGACAGATAGATGTTCATCACCGAGAACTTGTTCGGACCCGGCGAGAGCCAGCCCATGAACTCGCGTTTGGTCTGCTCCTCGAGCACGGTGACCTGATTGGCAAACCGGCCCAGATAGGCAACGGGACCATCGCCACGGCGACCGCCGAATACTGAACCGGAAACGGTACGCACCTCGCAGTCGGTGGCAATTTCGCCATCCAGCAGTTCCGGCAGGCTGGCGCCCAGACGGGTACGAACCAGACGAGGCTTGAGCGCTTTTGGCCCGCCGATGGCAACAATCCGCTCAACCGGCACTTCACCGGTTTCGAACAGCTTGGCGATGTCGATCACGTCCTGGTAATTAATGGACCAGACCACTTTGTCGCCAACAATCGGATCAAGATAATGGATATGGGTGCCCACGTTACCGGCCGGATGCACGCCATCAAACTGCTGCACCTCCACGCGGTCGGTCTTCGGCACGGCCACGTCTGAGCCCGGTTTGCCGGTGACAAACACCTTGCCGTTGGTCAGTTTGGTGAGGATGTTCAGGCCTTTTTCAAACGCCTTGGCGTTTTCACCAATGATTACCGTCGGGTCCGCCGCCAGCGGATTGGTGTCCATCACGGAAACAAAGATGGAATTGGGCGCGGAATCAATCTCCGGCACCTTACTGTACGGACGGGTGCGTAAAGCAGTCCACAGGCCGGATTCAACCAGATTGTCCACCACCTGCTGGCGCTCCAGGCCGGCAAGATCCGCGTCATCATAGCGGGCGAAGGTTTCAGTTTCGTCGCCATCAATTTCGATAACGATCGACTGGAATACGCGGCGCTCACCGCGATTGATTTCTTTTACCACACCGGCGGCCGGGGAGGTATAACGAACGCCTTCAGTCTTCTTGTCCGTAAACAGCAGCGTGCCGCGCTTGACGCGGTCCCCTTCTTTCACAGCCATGGTCGGCTTCATGCCGTGGTAGTCAAAACCGATCAACGCTACGTGGCGAATCGGTTTACCGTCCGTAATGGTCTGTTCGGGGGCGCCGCTGATGGGAAGATCCAGGCCTTTCTTGATCTTGATCATTAGCCTCGTCCAATCATCAGAAACTTTCTGAAAATTTCAACGCCCGACTCCCGGTGGCCCAATATTGGTTGCAGGACGTGCCTTGCAGGAAATGTTGGGAAACGGGGCGCCAGACATACCCAAAATCGCGCCAATTATAGAGATTAAGGAATTTCATTTCCACCGGAAACCGGCCGGGTTTTCCCTGCCCTGTCATGCAAAAACCCCGACAGCCAGAAGCCATCGGGGTTTCTCTCAGCACTGCGTAGTTAACACTACGACCTTAGTCGCGCACCCGCTTCGGGAAGACCGGGTGGTCAACGCCGGCCATGTCGTTCACGCAGCGGATCACCTGGGCGCTGTAACCGAATTCGTTGTCGTACCACACGTACAGGATCAGACGATTGCCCTCGGCGATGGTGGCCTGGGCATCCACCACGCCAGCGTGACGGGAGCCAACGAAGTCCGTGGACACCACTTCCGGCGAGTTCACGAAATCAATCTGTTTCTGCAGCTCGGAGTGCAAAGCCATGTCCCGGAGGTAGTCGTTGACCATGTCAACGGTGACTTCCTTGCTCAGGTTCAGATTCAGGATCGCCATGGACACGTTCGGAGTCGGAACCCGAATAGCGTTACCACTCAGCTTGCCCTTCAGCTCCGGCAGCGCCTTGGCCACGGCCTTGGCCGCGCCGGTTTCGGTGATCACCATGTTCAGCGGTGCAGAACGGCCACGACGGCTACCCTTGTGGTAGTTGTCGATCAGGTTCTGGTCGTTGGTGTAGGAGTGAACCGTCTCCACATGACCATTCTCAATGCCGTATTCGTCGTGAATCGCTTTCAGAACCGGGGTGATGGCGTTGGTTGTACAGGAGGCGGCCGACAGGATCTTGTCGTCCTCGGTGATGGAATCGCTGTTGATGCCATACACGATGTTCTTGATATCGCCCTTGCCCGGGGCAGTCAGGATCACGCGGCTCACGCCCTTGGACTTCAGGTGCAGACCCAGGCCGTCTTCGTCGCGCCAGATACCAGTGTTGTCAATGACAATGGCGTTGTTGATGTCGTACTGGGTGTAATCCACCTGATCCGGGCCGTCAGAGTAGATCACCTTAATATAGTTACCGTTGGCGATCAGCGCGGAATCTTCTTCGTCCACGGTGATGGTGCCATCAAACGGGCCGTGCACGGAATCACGACGCAGCAGGCTGGCGCGTTTTTCCAGGTCGTTGTCGGCCTTGCCCTTGCGCACAACGATAGCGCGCAGACGCAGGTTGGCACCGCCGCCGGCTTTTTCGATCAGAATCCGGGCCAACAAGCGGCCGATACGACCAAAACCGTACAGAACCACGTCTTTGGTGTCCCGGACGTCCTGTTCGGCACATTCGGCCTTGTACTGACCGACAATCGGGCCGATTTCCTGCTTCAGGAATTCGGTGAGATCACTGAAATCGCTTTCCTTGAACTTCACCGCCAACTTGCCGATGTCCACGTGACCACGGCCCAGCTCCAGCTTGTCCATGGCCTCCAGGATCGGCAGAGTGTCATGAACAGACAGCTCGCTGTCCTCCACCTGACGCACGAAACGATGAGCGCGAATAATGTCGATCACGGACTGGTTGATGATCGCACGGCCGTAAACCGACGTAACAACGTTGTTCTTGCGGTTCAGCCGGCCGATCAACGGAATCATGGCTTCGGCGGTGGACTCTCGGTCAGTCCAGTTGGACAGGTGCTGGTTGATCTGTTCGTGACTCACGGTTGTGACCTCGTTTCGCACTGAAAATAATTGGGGGCGCGTATTATCCAATTTAAGTGCCCCGACGGCAAATGACTTGAGGCAAACCGGTATCCGCTGCCATGACACTGAAACACCCGGGCGCTAGAATAGCCCCGCTCAGGCGTTGACCCATCATCTTCAGGAGATTTCCAGGCCCATGAGTAAAGGTTCCTCAAAGGCTTCATCGCTGCATCATCAACTACTGGCGCCCGGCGCGCCGGAAAAGCCCGCCGACCACCGCAAATGGGGTGAGTTGCACGGCTGCAGCGATGCACTGGCCATTTGTGAAAGTGCTCAGGATCATCACGGCCTGACCCTGGTGGTCACCCGCAGCACCGACGATGCCATTCGCCTGGAACAATCCATCCGGTTTTTCCTGAACCTGCCACCGGAGGAAGACGGCGCCACGGTCACAGAAGATGGCCTGGAACTGCTGTCATTACCGGATTGGGAAACCCTGCCCTACGACCTGTTCTCACCGCACCAGGACATTACTTCCAGGCGCCTGCGCACCCTGCACCGCCTGCCTTCTACCAGACACGGCATTCTTGTGGTGCCAGCACGCACCCTGATGCACAGGCTGGCGCCACCGAGTTACCTGCAGGGCAACACGCTGCTGCTGAAAGTGGGCGAAACCCTGGACATCGATGCCTGGCGCCTGCAACTGGAAGCAGCCGGTTACCACCACGCGGAAAACGTTTACGAACACGGCGAATACGCGGTGCGCGGGGCCATTCTGGACATCTACCCCATGGGCTCGAACCTGCCCTACCGGATTGACCTGTTCGACGACGAAATCGAAACCCTTCGCACCTTTGATCCGGAAACCCAGCGCTCCATTGACCGCATCGAGCAGATTGAACTGCTGCCGGCGCATGAGTTTCCCTGGCACAAACAGGCGCGCTCCGGCTTCCGCAATCGCTGGTTTGAGCATTTCCCGGACGCCGACAAAAATGCCACCGTTTATCAGGACGTGAGCAGCGGCATCACTCCACCGGGTATCGAGTACTATCTGCCACTGTTCTTCGATGAAACCGCGACCCTGTTCGATTACCTCCCGGCCGAAACCCTGGTGTTTACCGCCGACGGCCTGAACGATGCCGTGGCTGCCTTTGATGCCGAAACCCGTGCCCGTTACGAAGACCGCCGACACGACCACCTGCGCCCGATTTTGCCGCCGGGCGAGCTATTCCTTCAGCAGGACGAGGTGTTCGGCCAGTTCAAGCAGTATCCACGGGTGACCTGCGCCAGCAACGAGCTGCAGGGCAACGCTACCCATAATTGCCAGACCGAGTCCTTGCCGGATGTGGCCATGGACGGTCGCGCGGCTGACCCCGCAGGGCGTTTGAAGCGCTTCCTGAACGATTTCACCGGGCGGGTACTGATTTGCGCCGAATCCTCCGGGCGTCGCGAAGCCCTGATCGAGAACCTGTCCGAGCACGGCTTGAAACCAGCGACGGTGGCTAATTGGGATAGCTTCCTGAAAGACGACAAGCACACCCTGGCCATCACCATCGCCCCCATGGAACAGGGCATGCTGCTGCCCGACCAGCACCTTGCGCTGATCACCGAAACCGCCCTGTTCGGGCAACAGGTACTACAGCGCCGGCGGCGGGAAAAACCCACGGAGGTGGACGACTCCGGCTATCGCGACCTGTCCGAACTGCGCGTCGGCTCACCGGTGGTGCATATTGATCACGGCGTGGGCCGTTACAAGGGCCTGGAAACCATCAATGCCGGCGGTCAGGCCGATGAATTCCTGACGCTGGAATACGCCGGTGGCTCCAAACTCTATGTGCCGGTTTCCAACCTGCACCTGATCTCGCGTTATTCCGGCACCGACGAGGAACACGCCCCGCTGCACAAGCTGGGCACCGAGCGCTGGAGCAACGCCAAGCAGAAAGCCCTGGAAAAAATCCGCGACACCGCGGCCGAACTGCTGGATGTCTATGCCCGCCGGGAGGCCCGCAAGGGCTTCCAGTTCGAGGATCCGAAGGAAGCCTACCGGGCCTTCGCCGCCGGCTTCCCGTTCGAGGAGACCCCGGACCAGCAGATCGCCATCCAGTCGGTATTCGAGGACATGACCAGCGAGCAGCCCATGGATCGCCTGGTATGCGGCGATGTCGGCTTCGGCAAGACCGAAGTGGCCATGCGCGCCGCGTTCCTGGCTACCTGGTCCGGCAAACAGGTAGCAGTGCTGGTGCCCACCACCCTGCTGGCCCAGCAGCATTACGAATCCTTCCGGGACCGGTTCTCGGACACCCCGGTGACCGTGGAGCTGCTCAGCCGTTTCCGCAGTGGCAAGCAGACCACCAAAGCCATGGAGGCCATTGAAGAAGGTAAAGCCGATATCGTCATCGGCACTCACAAGCTTTTACAGGGCGACGTGAAGTTCAAAAATCTGGGCCTGGTGATCATCGACGAGGAACACCGCTTTGGCGTGCAGCAGAAGGAAAAACTGAAAGCCCTGCGGGCGGAAGTGGACATGCTCAACCTCACCGCCACACCCATTCCCCGCACCCTGAACATGGCCATGGGCCACCTGCGCGACCTGTCGATCATTGCCACCCCGCCGGCCCGGCGGCTGTCGGTAAAAACCTTTGTACGCCAGCGGGACGACGTCATGGTCAAGGAAGCGATCCTGCGGGAAATCCTGCGGGGCGGTCAGGTGTACTTCCTGCACAACGACGTGGCCACGATTGAAAAGACCGCCGAAGACATCCGAAAGCTGGTGCCCGAGGCGCGGGTGGGAGTGGCCCACGGACAGATGCGCGAACGCCAGCTGGAACAGATCATGTCGGACTTCTACCACAAGCGCTTCAATGTGCTGGTGTGCACCACCATCGTGGAAACCGGCATCGACATCCCCAGCGCCAACACCATCATCATTGAACGTGCGGACAAATTCGGCCTGGCCCAGCTGCACCAGCTTCGGGGCCGGGTCGGCCGCTCGCACCACCAGGCCTACGCCTATTTGCTAACGCCACCGCCCAGGAGCCTGTCGGCCGACGCCAAGAAACGCCTGGATGCCATCGCCGAAGCCCACGACCTGGGCGCCGGCTTCATGCTCGCCACCCACGATCTGGAAATCCGTGGCGCCGGCGAGTTGCTGGGTGAAGAACAGAGCGGCCAGATCGAGACCATTGGCTTCAGCCTCTATATGCAGTTACTGGATGAGGCGGTCAAGGCCATTCGCGAAGGCCGCACCCCCAACGCCGAACTGCCACTGAGCCACGGTACGGAAATGAACCTGCGCATTCCGGCGCTGATTCCCGACGACTATTTGCCGGACGTTCATAACCGCCTGATGCTCTATAAACGCATTGCCAGCGTGAAAAACGAGGAAGAACTCAAAGAGCTGCAGGTGGAGATGATCGACCGTTTCGGTCTGCTGCCAGAGCCGGCGAAGAACCTGGTCAACCAGACCCGCCTGCGCATCAAGGCAGAGACCCTCGGCATTACCAAGGTGGATGCAGGCCGGGAATGGGTGCGCCTGGAATTCGGCCAGTCCACCCCGGTCGATCCGCTGGAACTGGTTAAAAAGGTGCAATCCGCACCAGACGCCTACAAGCTGGAGGGCGCCAACAGCTTTGGCTTCCGGCTGAATGATGACTCCACCAGTGGTAAACTCGATGCCATTGCTGAAATGTTCAGAGAGCTGACGCCACCCGAAGCCGCGCGCAAAGCCTCCTGAACCCGAACGATTCACCGGGAGTGAGCCCTTGCCAATCGACAATTTTTTCAAAAACGCCGCGTTGCTCGCGGCGCTGGCAGCACTACCTGCCGGCACCACCATGGCGCAGTCTCCCGTCGACGGAGACGTACCGGACGACTATTACCGTGCCGAACTGGTGATTCTCGAACGACTGGTTGATCCGTCGGATGTGGAAGAACGCATGGCCGACAAACAGGTGGCGCCACCGGTCAGTTCCAGGACCAACCTGTGGGTGGAAGGTGAAAACGGTTCGCGCGCCAGCGATCTCAAGCTGGTGAGCCCTGGCGACATGCACCTGGGGCAGTCTGCCGAGCGACTGGAGAACAGTGGTCGCTACCGGGTGCTGGCCACTGCCGGCTGGTATCAGGGCTTCCCCCCTGAAGAAGACACCGGCCCCATGCGCGTTGCCCTGGGTGAGTGGCTGGCGGCCGCCGGCCATCGTGAAATCGAAGGCACGATTCGCATAGAGCGCCGCCGCTATCTGCATGTGGATGTCGACCTGAACCACTGGCAAATCACCGATGATGCGCTGGAGCAGGCCCGAAGGAAAGCCGAGGCTGCGGCCGCGGCAAGGCAGGAAGACACCGGAAAAGAGTCTCTGGAGGCCGGATCAGGCCTGGCCGAAGCAAGCCCGGAAGCCGGCGGCGACCAGCCTGCACCCGTGGTGCTGCCCAAGGCCGATCCCGAGCTGATCACCTGGATCCGGGAAACCCGGCGCATGCGCAGCGGGGAAATCCACTTTATTGATTCCCCCACCATCGGCGTGCTGGTTTATTTCGAACCCATTGAAAACGACTGAACCGGTCGTTAATCCTTGCTGCCCAGCCGGCCAAGGTCGGCTACCGATTGCTCCAGAATCCGCTTCACGCCGGTCATGCCCTGCTCGATGGCGGCCTCAATCTCGTCTATGGTGATGATGGCCTCGGTTTTGCCGGCAGCCCAGTTCACCACCAGTGCCAGACAGGAATAGCGCATGCCCAGCTCGGCGGCCAGCACCGCTTCCGGCATGCCAGTCATACCCACCAGATCACACCCGTCCCGCTCCATGCGTTTTATCTCCGCGGCCGTCTCCAGGCGGGGGCCCTGAGTGGCACCATACACACCAAAATCCGAAAAAGGCACGCCGGCCTTTCGGGCACTTTCAACCAACAACTGCCGGCTGTCTTCGCAATAGGGCCAGGTAAAATCGATGTGGGTGGTACTCTCCAGCTCTCCTTCAAAAAAAGTGCTGGCGCGCCCCCAGGTATAGTCGATCAACTGGTCCGGTATCACCACACGAGCCGGGCCCATGTCCCGGTGAATGCCGCCAACCGCATTCACACCAACCACGGTGCGCACGCCGGCGTCATAAAGCGCCTGGAGATTGGCCCGGTAATTCACCTGGTGTGGCGGAATCCGGTGCGGATTGCCATGGCGGGCCAGGAACACCACTTCCTGCTCGCCCAGTCGGCCTTTAACCAGCCGGTCAGAAGGCTCCCCCCAGTTGGTCACCACCTGTTGCTCCCCCTCAATCACCAGACCGCTGAGCCGGGTCAGCCCGGTGCCGCCGATAATACCGACCGGGCCGGTTGCAAACTGCTCACTCATGATTTTTCTCCTGCGCCTGCCGATTGTGCATTCTCCTGGCCCGGGCCATTGGTCGGCTCCCCTTCCCCGGCCTGCGCGGCAACGGCTTCGTTCACCTGCACGCCATCGGGCAGGTGCAAGGTGCGCGTCGGGAAAGCGATTTCCGCGCCGTGGTTATGGATGATCTCGGATATTTTCAACAACACATCTTCCTTCACCTGGTGGTAACGCACCCACTGGGTGGTTTTGGTAAAGGTGTACACCATGATATCCAGTGACGATGCATTGAATGCCAGAAAGTTCACAATCAGCGTCTGGTCAGTGGCAATTTCCTCATGGTTTTCCAGCATGCTGCGGATATCATCGACAATCGCCCTCATGCTTCTGACATCGGCATACCGAATACCCACGGTTTCGGAAATCCGCCGATGAAACATGCGCGAGGGATTTTCTACCGCAATGGTGGTGAACGTTGAATTGGGCACGTAGAGCGGGCGGTGATCGAAAGTACGGATGGTCGTCAGCCGCCAGCCAATGTGTTCCACCGTACCTTCAATGTTACGGTCCGGTGAACGCACCCAGTCTCCTACCTTGAACGGCCGGTCCAGATGGATAATGAAGCCACCGAAGAAATTGGCCAGCAAATCCTTGGCGGCAAAACCCACGGCAATACCACCCACACCCCCAAACGCCAGCACACCGGAAATACTGAAGCCCAGGGTTTGCAACGCCGTCAGCACAGCCGTGATGATGATAACGGCCCGCAACAACTTGCTGATGGCATTCACCGTGGTGTAGTCCATCGGCTTGCGCATTTTGAGCGGCGAGACCAGAATCTGCTCGATTTGCTTCACCAACGCGAACAGAAACCAGACAATGACCCAGACCACACCTACCTGCAGAAACGCCCCGTTGTAAGTGAACACATCCGCCTGGGAGAAATGATGAGCCACTTCGGCGGCCCAGAACACACCCTGCACCCAGACAAACGCCACCAACGGCCGACGGGCCGCGTGCAAAAAGACATCATCCCAGAGGTTGTCGGTCTTGCTGAATTTCTTTTCCAGCGCCAGCACGATACGGCTGACAATAAAAGCGGTGGTGGCTGTGCCAAATACCAGCAGGAACACCAGAATACCCGCGCGCCAGGCTTCGGACATGAGCCCGAAGCCTTTGATCCACTCGTTCAGTACATTCAGCATCTGGCCTACCATTCATTCCTCTGAAAACTGTCAGTTCAGGTGATGTCCACCAGCGTGCCCGCAAGGACCTGTTCAAACAGGTCCGCAACATCGGCATTACGCATGCGCACACAACCGTGGGAGCGGGCAACACCCATGGGCTCGCCGTCCGGTGTACCGTGGATGTAAATAAAGCGGCGAAAGGTATCCACGCCCGGCCCGCGATTCACACCCCATTCCGTGCCGCAGAGCCACAGAATGCGGGTGAGTATCCAGTCCCGGCCCGGGTATTGCTCAGCCAGTTCCGGACAGTAAAGCTCACCGGTGGGTCGGCGGCCTCGAAAGACCGTATTCACCGGCTGGCGGGCACCGATTCTGGCACGGATGTAGTGTCGCCCGCGCGGCGTACAACCACTGCCGTCCCGCTCACCGGCGCCGTTCAGGCCGGTGGATACCGGCCAACGATCCACGGGCGTACCGTTGGCACCAAACAGCGTTAACGTCTGCTCGGCCAGGGAAATGGCAATACGGGGGTAAGGATCGGGATGTGCTGACATGGGGCAAGATTACCCGAGCCCGACGCACCCCGGCAAGCACCGGTTCAGTGGCCGTGGGGCGGCTGCTGGATCTTGTCGGCGGCTTTCATGCCGGCAGCCAGGAAGGGCACCAGCCGGGCGGCTATTTCCTGCACACTGGTTTCCACGCCAATCTTGGCTTCCAGTATGTCGATCAGGGCATCACTGCTGGACATGGTAAAGGCCGTCGCGCCCAGCATGAACTGGATCCGCCAGTAGCGGTCCACCGCCGACAGTTCCGGTGTGGCTTCTTTCAACAGGCGCATGAAGCGGCCGAAGGGTTCGCTGTACTCCTCCTCGAGAAACTTGCGCAAGTGACCCTGGGATTGGGTGTAGGCAAGGCCCAGCAGGCGCATGAAAATCGAGATCCCCTTGTCATTACGCTGGGGCATGCGGGCCGTGCTTTCAGCCAGGGCCCAGAGGATCCGGTCCAGGGACGGCGCATCGCCCTGGCTTTCCGCTTCCAGCTCGTCGAATGCCTCATCGAGGGTCGCGGAATAGGGGGTGAGGAAGCGGGCAAATACCGCATGAATCAGTTCGTTCTTCGAGCCGAAATGGTAGTTCACCGCCGCCAGATTCACTTTGGCCTTGCTGGTGATCATGCGCAGGGAGGTTTCCGCAAAGCCGCGCTCGGCAAACAGAACTTCGGCGGCATCAAGAATGCGGTCAACGGTATCGGACTGGGCCATGGAGCGGGAAACCTTTGGGCAATTTCGTTTGAAACATACGTTTCAAACGAAATTATGTCAAGTTGCCTTCGATGACGGCTCAGCGCGCTCCGACTCGGGGGTGGCCTCAACTTCCGTCTCATCCTGAGCGGATTCGGGTTCCTCGCCAGCCACCGGCTCACGGGTTTCAGCCGCCACACTCGGCCAGCCCCGATCAATGGCTTTCTGGTGGCCGGCAAAGAAATCCTCCTGGGCGCGGTTGTAGGCCTTTTCGGCTTCCAGCATGAAAATGAGATACAGGCGGATCCGGTCACGGCGAGTGAGCCAGCCGGTCAGTGCGCGATGTTCCGACAGTTGGGTCAGCGGGCGAAACCGGCGGTGCCTGAGCGTCGGGTTGTAATCGGCCATACGCAGGCACTGCCAGGCCAGCCCCTCCTTGCCTTCCAGATGAGCAGCATGCTTTCGGGCATCGCGTAGCAACTGCTGGCGTTTGAACACAAGGTCCATGTAGGAAGGGTTGTCGGTGTAGACCCGGCGGATAAAGGGCACGCCCAATAAGAGGATGATAACAAAGGCACCCAGGCCGCCGCCGGCCAGCCAGGCGGGAACGTAACCGGTCAGGCCGCTGAGAAACACCGAAGCGGCCACCAGCGCACTGAAAATCCACAGGTCCCGGTTGCGCCGGGCGGCCGCCATGCTGAAATTGTCCGGCCAGTCCGACATGGACAGCAGGTTGAAATCCATCAGCATCACCCGGTCACACTGGCGGAGCAACAACCGCAACTTGCGTTGCTGTGACTGGGCCAGGGATTTTTCCAGTTCCTCAGAGTCGTGGTCGGCTTCCTCGCCAGACTCTTCGCCCGATTCATCGCCTGCCGGTTCGGAGACGTCCTCCACCTCTGCCGGTTGTGCTGGCCCGGACGGGTAGTCGTCACTTCCGGTTGCGGGTGTTGGCGATTCCGGGGCCTCGGGAGCGGGATCGGCAGCACGCCCCGGGTGCAGGACTGCCCCGGGATTGTCGGTGTTTTTATGCGCCGCGCTGTTCTCTGCCATGACTGTTCTTGCCTGTTTTTCCGTTACAATCGGGTATCGACTTTTACCCGGGTTTCTTGACCCCATTTCCCCAGAGGGTCTGTTATTCTGTCGCCCGAATCAAATCCAAGCAGGAGATTGTCATGTTCACAGGTATTGTTCAGGGGGTTGCCACCATCGCGGAAATCACCCGGGCACCAGGCCTCAACACTCTGGCGGTGCGCTTCCCGGAAGATCAGGTGGACGGAGTCAGCATTGGCGCGTCAGTAGCCATCAACGGCACCTGCCTGACTGTAACCCGCCAACAAGACAATGTCCTGTATTTCGATGCCATGCAGGAAACGCTGCGTGCCACCACGCTTGGAGAGCTGCAGGAAGGCGATTCCGTAAATTTTGAACGGGCAGCACGCATTGGCGATGAGATTGGCGGCCACCTGCTCAGTGGTCACATTCACACCACCGCCACCATCGTGGAAATCGTGCGGTCCGAGAACAACGTAACGCTGTGGTTCGAAGTGCCGGAAGCCTGGGCGCCCTATCTGTTCGCCAAGGGGTACATTGCCATCAACGGAGCCAGCCTGACCATTGGTGAGGTGGCGGGCAACCGGTTCAATGTCCATCTGATCCCGGAAACCCTGCGGGCAACCACCTTTGGTCAGGCCCGGGAAACCCAGCGGGTCAACATTGAAGTGGACAGCCAGACCCAGACCATTGTTGATACCCTGGCCCGGCTTGGTTACGACAGGCCCGCCAGCTGAATTACCGGCGCGCCGGTAATTGCCGAAAGGCCCGGTACACGGTGAACCTGCGGTTCTGGGCCAGTTTTTCCGCCGGCCCGATATGCCGGTTGATCAGCGCTTCGTAGGGCAGGAAGCTGTTCGCCACCAGCCGCAGTTCACCACCCGGCTCCAGGTGGCGTGCCACCTGAGCCAGAAACTGCTCGGTCATGGAGGTGTCTGTTTTTATACCACTGTGAAAAGGCGGGTTGCTGACAACCGCCTGCCAACGGCCTTCAAGACCGGCCAGGCCATCCGAGGCGTAAATGTCGCCAGCCACCCTGTTCTTTTCATAGGTGGCCCGGGCACAATCCACCGCCTGGGCCTGAACATCCAGCCCGTCCACCCGGCCGGGCTTCTCTGCCCTGGCCTTGCGAAAAGCCTGCAACCAGCTACCAATCACACCCGCCCCGCAGGCAAAGTCCAGTACACGCTCGGCTTTTAACGGATGCCCGGACAGGGTTTCCAGCAGCAGTCTGGTGCCCTCATCGAGCCCATCCAGGCTGAACACACCGGGCAATCCGGCAACCGGCCATTCGATGCCCGCACTGGACAGGGTCTGCCACTGCAGCCAGTCAGAAGGATCGAAAGAAGCCGGAGGAGCCTGGTTGTGCCCCAGCCAAACCTGGCAATGGCGGGCGCTGTCCACTTTCATGGCACCTTCAACCGCTCCCTGAAACTGCCGTGCGGCCCCGGCAATGCCTTCTTTTTTACCACCAATGAGCAGCAGCGTGGCGCCTTCCCGGCCCAGATGCCGTGCCAGTGCCAGCCGCAAATCCAGCTCGGCTCGGGCTTTGGGCAAGAACACCACCACGGTGTCAAAGCCACCGCCCTGCCCTTTCGGGCAACGGTAACCGAAACAGGCCTGCCACCCGGGCTGTTCAGCCAGCTGGCTGTAAATCCCGGCATGCTCGCTCATGGCCAGACCGGACCCCGGGCATTGCGAAAGCAACGCCGGGTCCGACACTCCCAGCAACGCGACCCGGCCTTCCAGCAGCTCGCGGTTGCGCAGCAGTACATCGTGAGTATTGGCTAGCGTGGCCATTAATCGCAGTCTGCCTCCGGGTTCTGGTGCATGGTGGCCTGAGCCAGGTCCAGCAGCTCACGCAGAGCAACCGAAAACATGGCGTATTCAGGCTCCCGGACATTCTTCAACTCGGCCAGCATTGACTTCCAGCGCTCCAGCATGGGCTGGTGTTTTTCCTGCCACTGCTGCAGGCATTCGCTGACGTTCTCGGGTTTTTCCGCCATTTGCAGAACGCCGGTGGTCAATGCCCGCTGCTGCCAGTCCAGATCCTCGCGGAAACTCTCCCGGGCCAGGGCCTGCCAATGGGAAGCCGGTGTGAGCGCGGCAATGGCATCGGCAAACCAGGTCAGATCGAGTTGGTCGCCCAGCTCGTAGTACAGGTTGGCCACGGTCTTCAGCGGCATGCCTGTGGCCTCTCGAGCCTCGATAATGCCCAGGGAGGAATACAGGTAGCCGGTACCGGCCAGCACCGAGGTCAGGTCTTTCGGCACACCCGCTTCCACCAGCTCATCGTGGCGTTTTTCCCAGTTCTTGCGGGCCTGTTCCCCCAGGTAATCCGGCAGGCTGGAGGTAATGGCCCAGACACCGTCGGCAAAGCGTTCCATATGGCTCTGAATGTTCAGCTCGGCGCGTCGGTTGCGTAGCAGCCAACGCACAGCCCGGCGGATCACTCGCATCAAGTCCTGCATGAGCTGCATCTGAAGCTTGGCGGACACCTGATAATCCAGCGATTCAATTTTGTCCCACCAGCTATCCAGACGGAACACATCGCGAGCGATGATCCAGGCCAGGGCAATGGAGGGCGCATCGGCCCCGGTGGACTGGCTCAACCGCTCAACGAAGGTGATGCCCATATGGTTCACCATGTCGTTGGCAATCTGGGTGGCGATGATTTCCCGGCGCAGCTGGTGTTCTCCCAGCTCCTTGTGGAATTTCTGGTTAAGCGCCTGCGGGAATACCTTGTACATCTCGCCGGCCAGCAGCGGGTTGTCCGGCAAGGAGCTGTCTATCAGGGTCTGTTTGAGGTCGCCCTTCACATAGGAGATCAACACCGACAGCTCTGGCCGGGTCAGACCGGTCTTGGCCATCTTGCGCTCGGCCAGGGTTTCATCATTGGGCAGGAACTCCAGTTCCCGGTTCAGCTTGCCCTCGCTCTCCATGGTGTTCATCAGTCGCCGGAACTCTTCCAGGCGTGTAGCGGTATCATCACTGGCAATGCTGATCGCCTGGGTCTGGCGATAGTTGTTCTTCAACACCAATGTGGCGACATCGTCGGTCATGTCTTCGAGCATGATATTTCGCTGCTTGCCGGTCAGGTCGCCCATGGCCACGGCCCGGTTGAGCAGGATCTTCATGTTCACTTCATGGTCCGAGCAATCCACGCCACCGGAGTTATCAATGAAGTCGGTGTTCAGGCGACCGCCCCTGAGCGCATATTCGATGCGTCCGAGCTGGGTCATGCCCAGGTTGCCGCCTTCACCGACCACCTTGCAGCGCAGCTCGCTGCCATTGATACGCAGCGCGTCGTTGGCCTTGTCGCCGACATCGCTATGGCTTTCCGAGGAGCCTTTCACGTAGGTGCCAATGCCACCTACCCACAGCAGGTCTACCTGGGCCTTGAGAATGTGGCTGATCAGCATGTTGGGCGGCACCCGGTCGGCCTTGATGCCCAGCAGCTTTTTCATTTCCGGGCTGACGGGAATGGACTTGGCACTACGACTGAACACCCCGCCGCCCTTGGAAATCAGCTTGCTGTCGAAATCGGTCCAGGCGGAACGGGGCGCCTTGAACAGGCGCAGACGCTCCTTGTAGCTCTTCTCGGCATCCGGCTCAGGATCAATAAAGATATGGATATGGTTAAACGCCGCCACCAGGCGGGTTTTCTCGGAGCACAACAGGCCATTGCCAAACACGTCGCCGCCCATGTCGCCAATACCGATGGCGGTGAACTCGTCTTCAGCGGTGTTGATGCCCATTTCACGGAAATGTCGCTCCACCGACACCCAGGCGCCACGGGCGGTGATGCCCATTTTCTTGTGGTCGTAGCCGTTGGAACCACCTGAGGCGAAGGCATCGCCCATCCAGAACCCGTATTCCGCCGCCAGGCCGTTGGCGATGTCGGAGAAGGTCGCTGTGCCCTTGTCGGCCGCCACCACCAGGTAGTGGTCATCGTCATCCTGGCGCACCACGTTTTCCGGCGGCTGAATGCCGAAATCCACCAGGTTGTCGGTGATGTCCAGCAGGCCGCGAATGAAGGTCTTGTAGGCGGCAATGCCCTCCGCCTGGAAGGCTTCCCGGTCAGAAGGGTCCGGCAGTTGTTTGGCGACAAAACCACCCTTGGCGCCCACCGGCACGATCACCGCGTTTTTCACCTGCTGGGCTTTCACCAGGCCAAGAATCTCGGTGCGGTAATCCTCGAAACGGTCGGACCAGCGCAGACCGCCCCGGGCCACTTTGCCCCCGCGCAAGTGAACGCCTTCAATACGCGGCGAGTACACGAAGATTTCGTACATGGGCAGCGGCAGAGGCATGTCCGGAATCTGCGTGGGGTCGAATTTCACACTGATGTACGGCTTGGGCTGGCCATCGGCATCGGGCTGATAGAAGTTGGTGCGCAGGGTGGCCTGCATCAGTTCCAGATAAAGACGCAGCACCCGGTCTTCGCTCAGATTTTCCACCTGATCCAGGCCGGCATTGAACTCAATCTCCAGCTTTTGCTGGGCCGCCTCTCGCTTGCCCTTGCTCTGACCCCGTTCCGGGTTGAAACGGGCGTCAAAGAATTCCAGCAGAATGCGGGTCAGCTCCACGTGGCCAACCAGCGTATTGGAAATGAACGTCTGACTGTTGGAGAAGCGAATCTGGCGCATGTAGCGGGCGTAAGTGCGCAGCAGGGCAATCTCACGCCAGCTCATGTAGGAGGACAGCAGCAGGCGGTTGAAGGCGTCGTTCTCTGCCTCGCCATGCCACACTTTACGGAACAGATCCTCGAAAATGGGCCGGATACGGTGGATATCCACCACCGCACTGTCGTGAGTCTGCAGGGTGAAGTCGTGGATCCAGACCGTTCTGCCGCCATGGTCGCGCACCTCGAACGGGTGCTCGCCGATCACCCGGAAGCCCAGGTTATCGAAAATGGGCATCACGTCAGACAATGGCAACGGTTCGTCCGGGTAAAACAGTTTGAAATGCAGGGTGGTTTCGTCTTCCTCCAGGGCCCGGTAAAAACTCATGGTCAGGTCTTTACTGGCACAGGCTCCTGAGATGTGTTCCAGATCAATAGCCGCTCGGCGCGCAGAGAACATATCGGTATAGCTGGCCGGAAAGCCACTGCCCCAAAGCCGGTAGAGCTCGTTGCCGCGCTCCTCCCCGTAGGTTTCGCTCAGGGCTTCGCTCAGGCCATCACGCCAGGATTGCGCCAGCTCAATCACCTTGTTGCGGATTTTGGTCAGCGGGATTTCCCGGTTTTCCATCTGCGGTACACGAATGGTGAACTGCACCCTGGCCAGTACCGATTCCGAGAAATGGGTAACAAACTCGATGTCTTCGGCTTCCAGCTGTTCGCGAAGCACCTGTTCAACTTTCAGCCGCAGCTCGGTGTTGTAGATATCCCGCGGGAAAAACGCCAGGCAGGTGACGAACTGCCCGTACACGTCTTCACGCATGAACAGTTCAATGCGCCGGCGTTCCTGGATATACAGAATGTTCTTGGCAACGCTCAGCAGCTCTTCATCGGCAATCTGGAACAGCTCGTCCCGGGGGTAAACGGTCAGAATCTGCTCCAGCTCCTTGCCCGCGTAATCGTCGGTCAGAAACCCGGAACGCTCCATAACGGTCCGGAATTTGCGCCGCAGCAGGGGAATTTCCACCGGCCGCTCGTTATAGGCACGGGCGGTATACAGGCCCAGGAACCGGCGTTCGCCAACCACTTCGCCCTTGTTGTTGAATTTCTTGACCGCAATGTAATCCGGGTAAGCCGGCCGGTGTACCCGTGAGCGCTGGGCTGACTTGGCGAAAATGAAGACATCGTCAGTGCGGGTCATTTCCTGGCGGGTGCGCTGGGGCAGCTCGTTGAGCCGCACGCTGTCCGGGCGTTCGTTGTTGACCCGGAGGATACCCAGCTCGGAATTGGCCACCCGGGTGACTTCCATGCCCTTCTTGTCGGACACAAAGTCGTATTCGTCATAACCCAGGAAGGTGAAGTGGTCATCAGCCATCCAGCGCAGGAAGGCCTGGGCTTCTTTTTTCTCCTCGGCGGTAATGCCGGCGGTGGTGTTCTCCAGCTCCTCGCAGATTTCCTTGACCCGCTCCTGCATGGGGCTGAAATCCCCCACGGCGATGCGCACTTCGTGCAGCACGGTTTGCAGGCCCTGTTCAAGCGCACGCAGGTCTTCGGGATCACTGTGGCGGTCAATTTCCAGCACGATAAACGCTTCAAACGCGGCGTCCTTGCTGGCCTTGCGGGCAGGATTGGGGTGCAGTTTCTTAAGCTTGCCACTGCTTTCCCGCTCCACCTGGAAAATCGAATGCTGCAGGGAATGGGTGCCGATTTCCTGCCGGTTTATGGCCATGCGCAGGGAATCAATCAGGAAGGGAATATTCGGATGCAGAATGAAAATGACAGTGTGGGTGGACTGCCAGCCGTCGCTTTCAAGTTCGGGATTGAACACGGCGACCGGCGTTTCATCGGCGCCGCGTTTCTGCAGGAACTGCCAGGCGGCCAGGACCGCCCCGTAGGTGTCGGAGAAGCGGCGACTGACCAGCTCCTCCAGCGGAATATGGGCGTAATGCTGTCGGGCGAACTCGATGACCTTCCTGGCTTCGGTTTTGGCGAGTTTATCCGAAAACGCATCGGCCAGTTGTTCAAAAAACTGTTCCTTGCTGGCGATTGTCAGCGCATTCATATTCCGACCCCTGATTTTGTTATGGGAAATAAAGGCAGCTTGCTCATGCTGTTATCAGCATAGTCAAACCTTTGATTTCTGCCGTCAAGTCGGGATATATGCGGCTTACGGATTAGTTGGTCAGCTGTTGATCAATCACCAGATTCACCGGCTCACCCTGTTCCGGCTCCACCACTTTTGCTTCCACCTGACCCTGCCAGTCTCCCGGCTGCGGATTAACGCTGCCACTGGTGGTCAGGCGGGCGACAACCAGCACCTCTTCCTGGGCGGAGATAGCGCTGTTAGCCGACATCGCATAGTTATCGTCCAGATGAATGGTGGTGGGCAGGTCACCTGCCGTCATGCGGGCCACGGCAACCGGGGCGCCGCCCCGGGCCGACAGCGGCCGGGCAAAAACAAACAGGGTGGTGTCGGAATCAACCTGCTGCTGCACATCCTCGGGCAGGGAGATGCGCAGCGATACGCCGGCGCTCGCCACCGGTTCCGGCTGCTCGGCACTGGCCTGACCGGAAGGCGGCGTTTGCCCCAGCCGCCGGTAGGCTTCCTTGATGCCTTCCTGTATGGATTCAGCCTGCGGATGATCGGGGGCCACGGCAATAATCCGCTCCCAGTACTCGATCGCCCGCTCATAGTTTTCTTCGCCGAAGGCACTGATGCCCAGCAGGCCCAGCGCGTTCACTTCGTCTTCATTCAGTGCCAGCGCCGCTTCCACCAGCTCTTCCACCTCGCCGGTGATCCGGCCATTGCTGGCAAAAAACCGCGCCTGGGCGGCCAGACCCAGCGCCGATGCACTGGCGCCGTCACTTTCTTCGGTAACCCGGGCCAGCTCTCGATAAGCCTCGGCGGCTTCCTCATAACGCTGCAGACGCATGTAGGTCTGCCCCAGCATGGCCCAGCCATCGGCGTTATCAGGATTGGCCCGCAAACGCTCGCGCAGTTGGTCCGCCAGCTCCGCCATGCGGGCACTCTGGTTGCCGCCGGAGCTTTCCATTTCCTGCATGGCACGGAACTGCTCCAGCTCGTCCATGGCCCCCCATTCCTGGTAACCGAAGTAGGTGCCCACCGGCAGAAATACCAGGGCAATCAACACCACCGCCATGGCACTCTTGCGCCCCGGCACCCGCTTGCCCGGCACTTCATTTTCCGGCACATCATCAAGCATGGAGCCGGCCAGCTCCTCCTTCAGCTGCTGATAACTTTTTTCGTCCAGCACGCCGGCTTCGTATTCGTCGTCCAGTTCCTGCTGTCGGGTTCGGTAGGCAATCAGGTTCTGATTGCGGATATCCGCCTCCACCCGGGCCTGCGAACGGCGGAAAAACACCGGATACAGCACGAACAACAAGGCAAAGAGAATAAATACCGTAGCGGCAATCCAGAAGGTATCGGTCATGAAGTTATCATCGCGGTTCGGAATGAATGGGTGATCAACGGTCGGAGGAGCCGCCCTGATCTTTCAGGATTCGCTCGGCCCGCCGTTTTTCGTCATCACTGAGTGCGGAGTCTTGTTCATTGCGCCGCCGTGCCCGCCAGAGCACACCCGCAACCACCAGAAAGCCACCAATGGCGGCAATGGCCGGGAACGCCCAGAGCACAATGGTGCGTTTGTCGACGGGCGGCTTGTACTGGACAAATTCGCCGAAGCGGGCCACCAGGTCATCGACAATTTCTTCGTTGCTGGCTCCCTGGCGCATCATCCGGTACACCTGATCCCGCATATCCTTGGAAATGGGGGCATTCGAGTCGGCAATGTTCTGGTTCTGGCATTTTGGGCAACGTAATTCGGAGATCAGTTGCTGGTAGCGCTGCTCTTCGGCCCGGGTGTCGAAATCGTAGACTTCCTGCACTTCCGCGCTGGCCGGGCCGGCCAGCCAGAAAGCAGCCAACAGCAAAAGCATGGCAACACGCATCAGCTCTCTCCCCGTGCCTCGTTAACAATCGGCAGCAATTCCTGCTGCCAGACCTGTTCATTCACCACGCCCACATGCCGGTGCAAGACAATACCATCTGCGCTGATGACATAGGTTTCCGGAGCACCATACACACCCAGGTCAAAACCGAGCTTGCCTTCGGGATCGAAGATGATGGTTTCGTAGGGGTTGCCCAGGCGGTTGAGAAAGCGGAACGCATTCTCCCGTTGGTCCTTGTAGTTCAACCCGACAATGCGAACACCCTTGTCCCGGGCAAGGTGCATCAGGTATTCGTGCTCATCCCAGCACGACGGGCACCATTCTGCCCATACGTTAAGCAATGACACTTCGCCCTTGAACACTGAGGTGTCCATTGTCAGCTCAGGGTCGGCCAGATTCTCCAGACTGAACTCGGGCACCGGCTTTCCAATCAATGCAGAATCCAGCTTGGTTGGGTCCTTGCCCAGCCCTGCAAACAGGAAGATACCAACGGCAAGCGCCACCACCAGTGGCAGGAACAGAAAGACACGCTTCATCCGGTTACCTCCGCGGGCTTGCCAGCAGCGGTGCCGCCAGACTCCTGCTCAACGGCTTTCACGTCCTTGACGCGGATACGGTAGCGCTTGTCGGAAATGGCCAGGAAACCACCGATCGCCATAACCAGTGAGCCCAGCCATAACCAGCGGACGAGCGGCTTGTACTGCAGGCGAATAGCCCAGGCGTCATCGCTGATGCGTTCGCCAATGGCTACGAACACGTCGCGGAACAGGCCGGCGTCAATGTCCGCTTCGGTCATGACGCTCATACCGACGCTGTAATTACGTTTTTCCGGATGCAGCTCTGCAATGGTCTCGCCGTCAAGGCGTACCTCGAACTCGCCGTATTGGGCGCTAAAGTTCGGGCCGGAACGCTCACCGATGTAGTTGAACACGATTTCGTAATCGCCGGCCATCGCCGTATCGCCCGGCTGCATGCGCACGTCCCGCTCGACGCCGTAGTTGGACACCACGGTCGCCCCGGCCATTACCATGGCCACGCCCAGGTGCCCCAGAACCATGCCCCAGTAACTGCGGGACTGGCGCTTGAGGCCATGCAGACGACCTTTACGGGAGGAAGACTTGTCCCACAGGTCCCAAAGAGTGGCAACCGTAACCCAGACCGCCGTGAACACACCCAGGAACGCCCAGGGAGCGAAGCCGCCGTACCCGATCATCACCGCCGCCGTAGCCAGTACACTGACGGCCAGCGGCCACAGCAGCTTACGGGCGAGCCAGCCACCGTCGGTTTTTTTCCAGCGGGAGAAGATGCCGGCGCCCAACAGCAGTCCCGTGGCCACTGCCAACGGACTAAAGGTGGCATTGAAGAACGGCTCGCCGATGGACAGCTTGCCCAGTTCCAGATAATCCAGCACCAGCGGATACAGCGTGCCCAGCGCGACCAGTGCCGTCGCCGAGACCAGCAGCACGTTATTCAGCAACAGGAAGATTTCCCGGGACAGCGAGCCGTAGCGGGCCCGCACATGCACCACCGGCGCACGGAAGGCATAGAGCGCGAGACTCCCCACCACGGTGATCCCCAGCAGCATCAGCAGGAAGCTGCCACGCTCCGGGTCCGAGGCAAAAGCATGGACCGAGGTCAGTACGCCGGAGCGCACCAGGAAGGTTCCCAGCAAGCTCAGTGCGAAGGTCACGATGGCCAGCAGCACTGTCCAGCTCTTGAACACACCCCGTTTTTCGGTGACCGCCAGCGAGTGCATCAGTGCGGTGCCGGACAGCCAGGGCAAAAGGGAGGCGTTTTCCACCGGATCCCAGAACCACCAGCCGCCCCAGCCAAGCTCGTAATAGGCCCACCAGCTACCCAGGGCGATGCCAATGGTCAGAAATGACCAGGCAACGGTAGTCCAGGGACGTGACCAGCGGGCCCAGGCCGCATCCAGGCGACCATTGATCAAGGCTGCGATGGCAAAGGCAAAAGCGACAGAGAAACCCACATACCCCATGTACAGCATGGGCGGATGCATAATCAGACCAATGTCCTGCAGCAAGGGGTTCAGGTCTCGGCCATCGGCCGGGATGTTGGGCAACATCCGGTCGAACGGATTGGAGGTCATGATAATGAACAGCAGGAAACCGACAGCCACCATACCCAGTACTGACAGCACCTGGGAGATCATCACCGGAGGCAGCTTTCGGCTGAAAATGGCGACCGCCAGAATCCAGCCGGCCAGCATCAGGATCCACAGCAGCAGGGAGCCTTCGTGCCCGCCCCAGACCGCACTGAACTTGTAGTACCAGGGCAACATACTGTTGGAGTTGTTGGCCACGTAGGCGACCGAGAAATCATCCACCAGGAAGGCGTGGGTCAGGATGGCGAACGCCAGGCCGGTAAACACAAACATGCCGGAGGCCAGTGGACGGGCGAAGGCCTGCAGGCTGTCACGCCCGGTCAGCGCCCCTGCCAGCGGCACGACGGAGAGGAGCACTGCCAATAGCAGCGCCAGAATCAGTGCAAGCTGTCCGAGTTCCGGAAACATCAAGCTTCTCCAAGGTCAGAAATAAATTGAGCAATCAATAGGAGGCGCTCTGTGCGGCTTTTTCCGCATCGGCCTTGCGTTTTTCAGCCCGTTCCAGAGATTCAGCGACTTCCGGTGGCATATAATTCTCATCGTGTTTGGCCAACACCTGGTCCGCCACGAACATACCCTCGGCATTCAGACGGCCCATGGCCACCACACCCTGCCCCTCTGCGAACAGATCCGGCAGGATACCTTCATATTGCACAGGCACGGAGGCGGAATAGTCCGTTACCCGGAACTGAACGTTCAGACTCTCCGGGTCCCGTTGCACACTCCCTTCTTCCACCATCCCGCCTGCCCGGATACGCACATCCTGGGGGGCCTTGCCGGCTGCAATTTCGGTCGGGTCGTAGAACAGGTTAATGTTCTGGCGCAAGGCGTAGGTGGTCAGCGCTACCGCGATAGCAATGCCGGCCACCAGGAACAGCACAATGGTCAGTCGTTTTTTTCGAATCGGATGCATGAGGTACCGCCTGTCAGTCCTGGGAAACTTCTACTCGGGTGAAGGTCGCCGACGCCTTTGGTCTGGCATCCCTGCCGGAAGTTCCCTGCTGTTGGTCAAAACGACGCTTACACCCTTCAATTACTGCCCGGTTGCGCCTGGCCGACCAGATCATCATGCCGGCAACCAGAATGAAAAACACCGCGTAGCAGGACCAGACATAAGGGCCATGGCCTTCCATCGCGATAAATGCTGAAAACGAGTCGAATGCCATGGATCAGCCCCTCCCCGCCATGACCAGATCTTTTACCCAGCGGGTTTTCTGCTCCCGCACCAGAATCTCCGTCTTCATACGCAGACACGCCAGCCAGCCGAACAGCAGGTACAGCCCCAACACGGACAACAACAGGGGCACCCACATTTCCACCGGCATCGAGGGCTTTTCAGTCAGCTTGAATGTGGCGGGCTGATGCAGGGTATTCCACCAGTTCACGGAATATTTGATGATCGGTATGTTCACCACGCCTACCAGTACCAGAACAGCAACCGCGCGGGCGGCCGACTTCTCATCATTAATGGCGCGGTCCAGGGCGATCACCCCCCCGTAGAGAAACAGCAGGATCAGCATGGACGTGAGGCGAGCATCCCATACCCACCAGGTGCCCCAGGTCGGCTTCCCCCATACGGCGCCGGTGAACAAAGACAAAAAGGTAAACACCAGGCCCACGGGTGCCACAGCCTTGACGAACACATCAGCCAGTTTCATGCGCCAGACCAGGGTAACCACCGCGGCCACCGCCATCATGATGTACATGGACTGGGCGAGAAACGCCGTGGGCACATGGATGAAGATAATCCGGTAGCTGTTGCCCTGAAGGTAATCGGCCGGGGCAAAGGCCAGCCCCCACGCAAGGCCTCCGGCCAGCAGCAGCAGGCCCGAGGCCAGCAGCCAGGGCATGAAGCGGGTTGCGATCCCGTAGAACCATTTGGGAGAACCCAGCTTATGAAAAAATTGCCACATCAGTTGGTCACCGTCTCACTGTTTTACTGTTCGTTATTGCCAGGCTCACAGAACCGGTCAGGTCAGCTATTGGACAGGCTGATTCGCAAAGCCGCCGCTGATGCGAAAGGTGCCAGCGTTAATGCCAGCACCAGGAACGCCCCCATCAGCGCCAGATAGCCGGCTACCGGAGACCCTTCCGAGGCCGCCGCCACCGTCCCCGTGCCAAAAATCAGCACCGGAATGTACAGCGGAATGATCAGCAGTGACAAGAGTACACCGGCCGAGCGCAAGCCCAGTGTCAGTGCCGCGCCGATCGAGCCAATCAGGCTCAGTACCGGGGTTCCGATCAGCAGCGTTAGACACAAAATGGCAATAGAGTTCCCGTCCAGGTGCACCATAATGCCAAGAATCGGTGTCAGCACAACCAGCGGCAGCCCGGTCAGAATCCAGTGCGCCACGGTTTTGGCCAGAACCAGGGCAAACAATGGCTGGGGCTGCAACACCAGCTGCTCAAGGGTGCCGTCATCAAAATCGTGCCGGAACAGGTGATCCAGTGACAACAGCACCGACAACAAAGCCGCCACCCACAGGATACCGGCGCCCGACTGGCGCAGGAATTCCACTTCCGGGCTAACCCCCAGGGGGAACAGAGTTACCACCATGATGAAAAACAGCAGTGGATTCAGCAGATCCTGACGCTGCCGGAACGCCACCCGCACATCGCGCATGAAGACGGCTGCCATCGCCGGGAACAGCCCGACACCACTCTCGACCGGTTTCAATCCCGGCCGGACATCAGTTGTCATCGCGCTCACCTCCACCCAGGATAATGCGCTGCATACCCGGCAGCTGCAGGTCATGGTGGGTAGTCACCAGTACCGCACCGCCTTCCTGTGCCCGCTGCTGCAACAGCGCCTCGATGGCCTTCACGCCACCGGCATCGATAGCGGTAAAGACTTCGTCCAGCAGCCACAGCGGCTCGTCGGCAATCAGCAGCCGCGCCAGGGCAACACGCCGCTGCTGGCCCGCAGACAGATTGCGGCAAGGTACATGCTCAAAGCCGGCAAGGCCAGTACCGGCCAGGGCCTGCGACAAAGTGTCATCGGTCACCCGGCGCCGCCCGGCCATCAACGCCCGCAAATTCTCCAGTGGCGTCAGAAGCGGCTTGATGCCGGGCCGATGGCCCAGGTACAGAGTGTTTCGCAGAAACGACTCCCGAAGGTGGGAACGGGGCTCGCCACACCAGAGCAAGTCGCCGGAAAAGGCATCATTCAGGCCGGCCAGAATGCGCAGCAGAGTGGTTTTGCCGGTACCATTGGGGCCCTCGACACGGGTCACCGTACCGGGCAGTATGGAGAAAGACAGATTGTGGAACAGCAGACGGGTGTCACGTTCGCACTCTAGATTAACGGCCTGTAGTAACGGCTCGGACATCTGGGCTCCGCTTCAGAGCGAGGGATGCACAGCAGGCATCAGGTGCATGGATTACGGCATTCGCTGCCAGCGCGGCCATTATAACGAAAGCACTGCAGGAATACTCGTGCCTCAAATCAAATCAGCGACATGAAGCTTCCCACCGGAACCAGCAGCAGTAACCCGAGCCCGGAACTGACCGCCCGGCAGGCCGAGGGCATGGCCCGTGCCCGGTTGCAGGCGGCTGCCGACAGCGGCGGCCGGATCGACCCGTCGCTGACGGCCCGCCAGCAGCTGGCGCAACTGCAAATGGCCAACCGGGAAACCGCCCTGGCCCGGGTGGCCGAAGTGCTGCAACAAAAAGGCGGCAGCCACGAACTGTTGCTGGAGATAAAAGGACGTACCCTGGCGGTCAATGTCGGCAACCGGCCACCGGAGGTCACAGCGGGTGACCTGATCAAGGTGATGCGCGCCAACAACGAATTACAGTTAATGGGCAAGCTCGCCGCCAGTCAGGAGAGCACGGTTGCCCGCGCCCTGGCCCAGCGCCTTCCCTGGCAGCAGAACCTGCAATCGGGGCTGGCACAGCTGGTGGAAGCCATGCAAGGCGGCATAAAGCCGACAACCCGGCCCGGCCAGCTCCCTGTTAACAGTGCGAACATACAGCCATTGCCGGCCGGCGCCCAGCAGGCCCTGGAGAACATTCTCAGCCGCCTGCCTCACGCCGACACCCTCACCCCCGGTGCCGGCAAAGCCGATGGCGCAGCCGGGCAGGTTAAACAGTGGCTAGCCGAAAGCGGCCTGTTTGCCGAATCCAGACTGCTGCAAACCGGGCAGAAAAACGCCGCCCCGGCCGACCTGAAACTGGCCCTGACCCGCATGGTGACCGCCCTGCTGGCCAGCCAGAACCAGGATGGCGCGCACTTCAACCGGCTGACACCCACCGCCAGCCCGGAGTTCCAGATGGCGCCGCTGCAGTTCCCACAGACCGCCACACCGGCGGCCCAGCCCCCGTCCAGTGAGCCGGCCAATGCCGGACAAATGCTGCGCCTTCTGGCGGGCATGCTCAATCGCATTACCGTCAACCAGTTGCACAGCCAGACCCTGACCGCACGGGCCGGCGCCGAACCCGGCACCCCGGTCAGCACCCAATTGATTGATCTGCCCTGGCTGAATCCCCAACAGGAACCGAAAATTGCCCAGCTGCGAGTGGAACAATATGAGCAGTCGTCACGGGAACAAGCCGATAAACCCGGCCGCGCCAGTATCAGTGAATGGCGCCTGACGCTGTCCATGGACCTGGACCATGCCGGCCCGCTGCATTTCGACGTCAGCTTCCGGTACCCTGCCGTCAGTGCCCAGGTATGGGCGGAAAAACAAAGCACGCTGCGCCAGGTCAACGAGGAGCTCCCGTTGTTGCGACAGAGCCTGAGCGACCTGGGCCTGGAAGTGGACAGCCTGGATTGCCGGCGCGGCAGTCCCCTGCACACGCAAACAAGACTGGAACACCGTCTGGTGGATACCAAGGCATGAGTGATCAACAAACCGACCAGAACGTTCCGGCCGCCGTCGCCCTGAAATACGACGGTGAACGGGCACCCGTCATTTCAGCCACCGGTACCTGGGAGCTGGCTGAGGAAATCATTCGAATTGCCCGGGAACACGAAGTACCCCTGTATGAGAATCCCGAACTGGCGGGCATCCTGGCCCGATTGTCACTGAACGAGGAAATCCCGGAGGAGCTTTACCGGGTTATTGCTGAAATACTGGCTTTTGCCTTTCACATCCGGGGCAGGACACCCGATGATGCCCGCCCCGACAGGACTGCCGGCTCACCGGATCAGTGAGCGCATGTCCCAGGCCAGTTGCCAGTGTTCGCCTTTGCGCGGCGCCACCGCCGTCTCGAAGTAATGCCTCAGCCGCCGGCGATCTTCCGGCTGGTCTTTCAGGGCCGAGCCGATGACATGATGCATCAGGTGCTCGACGGTCATGGCACCATCCCCGTAATACCAGGCATTCAGGCTGGCTGCATGACCCACCGACACCGCCTCCGCCGTTGACAGCGCCGCACCGGCGAGGCGGTCGGTACTGCGCCCATCCAGGGTCTGGCCGTTACGCAACTCGTGGAACATAGTAACCAGCACTTCGATCACCGCATCCTCCGGCGTAACCTCAACGCCGGCCTGCCGGTTGGCCTTGATTACCTCCTGCTTCACCACCTCCATTTCATCGGCAAGATCATGAATCGGCCGGATCTCCTCAAAATCCATGCGCCGCTTGAGTGCCGCGCTCATGGCATGTACGCCTTCATCCACGCTGTTGGAGGTGGCCACCAGATTGAAGCCCTCCCGGGCCAGAACCACGCCATCATCCCCGGCCAGTTCCGGAATAACCACCACCCGGTCAGACAGCACCGACAACATGGCGTCCTGCAGCGCCTGCGGGCAACGGGCAATCTCCTCGAACCGAACCAACCGGCCTTCCATCATGCCCCGTAACAACGGCGACGGGATCAACGCCCGGCGGCTTGGCCCCTCGCTCTGCAGCAACGCCTGGTTCCAGCCGTACAGCAACTGACCAACCTCACTGATGGCCCCGCCCTGCAACGTCAGCGTGGAATTGCCGGATACCGCCGCCGCCAGCAGTTCAGACAGCCAGGATTTTGCGGTGCCCGGCTCGCCCACCAGCAGGCTGCCGCGATTGGTGCACAGGGAAATAATAATGCGGGTGACCAGCGCCCGGTCGGCGACAAATTTGCGTTCAATTCCCAGTTGCGGGTCACCACACAAAAACAGTTCCACCGACCGGGGCGACAGCTGCCAGCCCGGCGGTACCGGGCCGGTATCCGCGGCCAGCAGGCGGTCGAGTTCGTCCCGGTACATGACTTCAGCGGGTTGGCGCTGAATGCCGTTGTTGTCCTGCTTTTTCATCGGTTGCTCCTGCGGCCGCCACGAATCTCCGGCGCCATGCGTTCCCGGGGCAGAATGCGGGGCAGTTCAGACAGCGGGATAAGGCCTTCGATCACATGGTCCAAGGCACTGTCGCGCATGGTCACCAGCCCCCCGTCCAGCGCACGCCAACGCAGTTCACCAACGGGCGGCTGGCTGGAGATGGCATTGCGGATGTCGGCATCCACCTCCATGTACTCGACAATCGCCACCCGGCCATGGGTGCCCCGACCATTACACTTCTCACAGCCTTCGCCCTCAAAACACCGGAAGCCGGCCGGTGGTCCGTCCGGAAATACTTCGGCCAGAATCCCCGGGTCCGGCGTGGCCGGCTTCCGGCAATGGGGACAAATGCGCTTGGCAAGGCGCTGGGCAATGACCGCCAGCAACTCGCCGGCAATGGAGTTGGGGTGGATGCCCAGGTCGTACAGGCGCTGCAGGGAGTCCACCGCGTCATTGCAGTGCAGGGTTGAGAGCACCACGTGACCGGTCTGGGACGCCCGGATCGCCTCCAGGGCGGTTTCCTGATCGCGAATCTCACCCACCAGGATCACGTCCGGGTCTTCCCGCACGAACGCCCGCATGGCATCGGCAAAGCTGAAACCGATTTCCGCACGCACCCGGGTCTGTTGGATGTTGTCGATGGAATATTCGATGGGGTCTTCCACCGTAATCACCTTGCGCCGGCCATCATCCGCGAGGGTCTGAAGGCCTGCATAGAGCGTGGTGGATTTGCCGGAGCCGGTCGGCCCCACCACCAGCACCAGCCCGGCCGGGTTATCCAGCAGGCGCTGGTAACGGGCGCCAACCGCCGGCGACATCCCGAGCTCATCGATGGTCATGGCACGCCCGGTCTGGGGCAGTAAACGGATAATGGCGTTCTCGCCATGCAGTGATGGCTGGGTCTGGATACGCAGATCGTAGGTGGTGTCGCCCAGTTGCAGGCGGGAACGGCCTCCCTGTGGCAGGCGGTGTTCGGCAATATTCAGCTCCGCCCGCAGCTTGATGACGTTGATCACCCCGCGGATTTCCCGGGCCGAGAGCTGATACTGGGGCAGATCGTGCAGGTCGCCGTCTACTCGCAGGCGAATGCGTACCCGGTCTTCGTATTGCTCGATGTGAATATCGCTGGCTCTCTCGCCCACCGCATCCAGCAGAATGGCTTCGTACACCGAGACCAGATAAGGGCTGATGTGTTTGTTGATATCCTGGCCAAACAGATCCTTACCCGGGCTGTCCGGCGCCGCCTCGGCGCCCGGTTTGGCCGCCTGTTCGGCCACAAACCGGCTGCCTTTTACGGTCAGGTCCAGCGCCGACCAGATGCGCCGGAAATCCGTCGGGGTCACCAGTACACAGACAATCCGGTGCCTGGGGGTCAATCGCTCCAGTTGATCAGTGCGCGCGTCCGGGTCGTCGGTCACCACCGTGAGCGTGCTGTCTTCCTCGCGCACGGGGATCATCCGGGACAAGTCCAGGAAGGTGCGGGAGAAACGCCTGAACAGCTCGGCGTCCAGATGGTTAAGAACATCCTCCGAGTCGGAAAACGCCAGCCCCCGCTGCTGTGCCAGCGAACGGTAAAGCTCTGTTTCTTCCATATTCAGAGAGCGGCGCAACACATCCAGCACCCGCTCATTTTTCACGGCGGCTTCGTCACGGGCCTTTGCCAGATCGGTTTCATTGATCAGCCCCAGATCGATCAGGATCTGGCCGGCGTTCCGGTTGAAATCCACCCAGCCCAGGGTTTTCACTCGCTCCAGGAGGCCGCCTTTACGGCGATACATGGCAACGCTGGGCACCGGACCAGCACGCCCTTCCAGGCAGACCAGGCTGCCGCCTTCACGAAGGTTGGTCACCAGCGGGTTTGGCGACGGCAGAAACGTGGTGCAAAGCACCAGGTCACAGGGCTCATCCAGTGGCACCCCCTGGCCGGCATCGGCTTCGAACACGTCAATGTTATGCATGCCAGAACGGAAGAAGCGCTGCCGGGCAGCCTCGACCAGCACCGGGTTACGGTCGACGTAAATCACACGGTGTGCCAGCTGGCCCAGCACGGCGGCCAGGTAGCCGGAGCCACCGCCCACATGCATGACCACCTGGTCCGGGGCAATTTCCGGCATCAGGCCCAGCAGATGGTGAACGGTTTCCTGGCGGGGGATGGAATGGCCGGTGATGGAAGGGGCAATATCCTCACCGGCGACAAAATCATGGCGGGCAACAGCAAGGAGGGCCGCCTCGGCCCTCGGGTAAATTGCTCTCATTCAGCGGCGTCCGTGGCGACTCGACGAAAACGGGAATCAGGCCGCCTGTCGTTTTTTCAGCGCTGAAACCAGCTCTGCCTCCGGGCGGGAAATTCCACAGGTATCCATAAGATCGTCGATATCTGCGCCAAGATCAACCAGCCTTGCCGCCTCATCATAGGAAATGCGCAAGGGATCATTCTGGCGCATCTCATCCATGGCATTACGCAACTCGTGCAGCTGGCGCTCACAGGCCACCAGACGCTGCCCCACCCCCATGCTGCCACTGGTGGTGGCGTGCAGCTCACGCCCCAGGGTGTCGCAACGTTCTTTCACGTTAGCCTGCAACGAGCGGATGCGCCGGCCGTGAATAAAGCCCTGCAACAGAACCAGACCCAGGGCGAAAGCGGTAAGGCCCCACGGGAGCCAGGAAGGAATGGCAAAGCTCATAATAGACGTCTCCGTTGGTTGTTGACCACGGTGGACGTCCATCACAGGCACTGCAGGGCGAACCTTACAGTGATGCGATTTCAGCCCACTCCTGGTCTGACAGCATCTTGTCGAATTCGACGAGGATAATCAGCTCGCCGTTCTTGTTGCACACACCCTGAATGAACTTGGCGCTTTCTTCGTTGCCGACATTCGGGGCAGTTTCAATTTCACTGGCCTTGAGGTAAACCACCTCGGCCACCGAGTCCACCAGAATACCCATGACCTGGCTGGACGATTCCATCACCACAATGCGGGTGGCGTCGGTAATTTCCGCGTCTGCCAGCCCGAACCTGCGGCGGGTGTCGATCACCGTCACCACGTTGCCCCGCAGGTTAATAATGCCCAGCACGTAATCCGGTGCGCCGGGTACGGGTGCGATCTCCGTGTACCTCAGTACTTCCTGGATCTGCATGACATCAATGCCATAGGTTTCGTCATCCAGACGGAAGGTCACGTACTGAAGTACCTGATCATCCTGGGCCTGATTTTTCTGTCCGCTCGGGGATGCCATATCGCTCTCTCCTTACTCGGCTGCCCGGCGGGCAACCTGATCGTCAAAAATTCATCATCAGTGCCCAATACTATAGTTAAGGGCACAAACCGTGCCAGCATTGCACGGTTTCATTCGGTAACTGGCCTGATCAGCTCAGGTCCAGATGGTGTTCGCGTTCCGCGCGCACCAGCAATTGGGCCATCGCACGCACGTCTATCAGGGCGCACATGTGGTCAACGACGGTGCCGGCCAGCCAGGGCCGCTTGCTGCGTCCGGTGCGCCAGCGCACTTCGTCCGGTTTGAGGGTGAACGACTGGGCCACCTCATCGCAGGCCAGCCCCCACTCACTATCATCCAGCCTTATCACAAAACGGTAGTTTTCCCGGGCATTGGCCGGCACCCGGCCGGCCATGATCCACTCGGCACTGTCCACGACCCGCAAATTCTGATCCCGGTCCGGGCGAATACCCATGTACCACCGCGGGCTACCCGGAATCGGGCGAATTTCGTCTTCCGTTTCCAGTTTGTGGATAGCGCCCAGCAACACCAGAGGTACTGCCAGCTTCAGGCCGGCCACGGTAAAAATCAGACACTCAAACGGCTGATCGGACCAGTCCGGGCGGTCCGGTGGTTCTGCCGCCTCCGGCTGGGCTACCGGTTCCGGCTTCGGCTCCGCAGCCGGAGTCTCCACCCTAACCGTCGTCTCCACTTGAGAGGCGGCCTTTACGTCAGTGGCGGTTTCAACGCTTTCGCGGGTCGCCGGTTTGAGGCGAGCCTCGGAACCTGTGCGAACCGGTCTGACCTGACGTTTTTCTTCTGGCTGTTGCCTGGTTTGTGTTTCTGTCGTTACTTCTGTTCTGGTTTCTGTCTTCGTTTCTGGCCGGCTCGGCGACTCTTCCACCAGCGCTGTGCTGGTGGCGGTATGCAGCAACTCGTCCAGATAGCTGGCGATGGCCGCCTCCGGCTCCGCCAGCTGTGTCATTTTTTTGTCGGCTACATTTCTGTCAGCCATCTTGTGGCTCCTTGAGCTTTTCGGTTCGCTTCAGGAGATCATCAAGCAGATGACTGTAGGCTCTCACGCCATGGGTGTTGGCATCCACCGCCGAGGGGATCAGCCCCCGCTGGCTGGCATCCCGGAATTTGGTGTCCACCGGGATGGCAAAGCGCCAGAGACTGTCGCTGTAGGTTTTACGCAGCAGATTCAGACTCTTGACCGAGGCCTGGGTGCGGCGATCGTACAGGGTGGGTACGATGGTGTAAGCCAACTGGTTCTTCTGGGAGCGCATGATCATCTGCAGGGTATGCAGCATGCGCTCAAGCCCCTTGATGGCGAGGTATTCAGTCTGCACCGGAATAATCAGATGCTGGGCTGCTGCCAGGGCGTTGACCATCAACACGCCCAGCGATGGGGTGTTGTCGAGAATCACGTAATCAAAATCGTCCCACAACTGGGCCAGCGAGCGGGAAATGATCAGCCCCATGCCACCCACACCCACCATTTTTCGTTCCAGGGTGGCCAGGGCGGTACTGGCCGGCAACAGCGACAGGTTCGGGCAGCCGGTATCGGTAACCAGCTGCGCCGGCAGGCCTTCCGGCACTTTACCTTCATGCTGAAACAGGTCAAACACGCTGTGGGCAATGGTGTCCGGATCATAGCCGAACCAGGTGGTCAACGACCCGTGGGGGTCCAGGTCAACCACCAGAACGCGCTTACCCTGCTCGGCCAGCAAGCCGCCCAGGGCAACCACGGAGGTTGTTTTACCAACACCACCTTTCTGATTCGCTACAGCCCAGATTCGCACTCTTGTTACTCCACCTACGGATCAGCACGGCATTCATTACCGCCAGCATGGTTGTTATCGGCTGAGCCACCAGCAACTTGACCGACAATAAGGCCCCGTCGCGGCAATTCCTTGCCGATTCAGTCTGTTCAGTTCGGGATTGATACACGAAGTATGCCAATTCGGTCTACAGCGGCAAGGTGGCATTTATCCGAATAGCCATACGGCTGACTAACGCATGGCGCCCCGTATGCTGGCATCCCGGGAAATGATCAACACCACACGCCGGTTCCGCCGACGACCTTCCTCCGTGTCGTTTCTGGCCACCGGCTGGTATTGTCCGTAACCCACCGCCGCCAGGCGCTCGGGCTCAATGCCCTCCATGGTCAGCATGCGCACAACCGCCGCAGCCCGGGCCGTTGACAGCTCCCAGTTGGAGGGAAAACGGCCGGTGCGAATGGGCTGGTTATCGGTGAAACCTTCCACTTTAACCGCGTTGTCCCTTTCGGCAATAACCGTGGCGATTTTTTCAATGACTGCAAAGGCATCGTAATGGGGCTCGGCATCACCACTGCCAAAGAGCATGCTGTTTGGCAGGTTGAGCTCCAGCCACTGGTCGCTGGCTTCCAGGGTCACCACTCCCTGATCAATCAATTCGTCAAACTCCAGCTCCAGCTGGTTGGCCATGGTTTGCAGCACCTGGGCCCGTTCACGGGTATCCAGCTCCGGCATTTGCACGTCTTCCGTTTCGGACGACTCCTGGCGGTCAGCGGTTTCGGGAGTATCCAGCGGAGCGGGAGAGACCGGGTTTTCGCCTACCGGTATGGGTTGTAATGACCGCTGGGGAGCATTGAACACACCGGTGAAGGTGTCGGACAGTACCTTGTATTTGCCTTCATTAACGGAAGACACCGAATACATCACCACAAAAAAAGCAAACAGCAGGGTGATAAAATCCGCGTAGGAAATCAGCCAGCGTTCCTTGTTGTGAAGGTCTTCCGGTGCTTGTCGGCGCCGACGCATAGGCAGGTATCCCCTGTTACTGCAGGAAGCCCCGCAGCCTCAGCTCGATGGATTTGGGGTTCTCGCCCTCGGCAATGGCGATAATGCCATCGATCATCATGTCTTCGTAGCGGGTTCGCTCACCAACAATTCCTCGCAGCTTGTTAGCCACGGGAAAAAACAGCAGGTTGGCCAGCGCCACACCGTAGATGGTTGCCACAAAGGCGGTGGCGATGCCACTGCCCAGGGATTCAGGGTTTTCCAGGTTGGTCATTACCTGAATCAGCCCCATGACCGCACCGATAATACCGATAGTCGGTGAATAGCCACCCATGGCTTCGTACACCCGGGCTGACTCAAGATCCCTCTGCTCGCGGGCGTCCAGGTCCACCTCCAGAATACTGCGGATGGCTTCGGGTTCGGCACCGTCGACAAGCAGTTGCAGGCCCTTGCGGGCAAAGTTCTCGGGTTCCTTTTCCGACATCCCCTCAAGGCCCAGCAGGCCCTGCTTGCGGGCCTTCACGCTCCAGTCAATGACCTTGCCGATGCCGTCTTCCATGGAGATATAGGGAGGCACAAACACCCAGCGCACCTGGGTGAAGGCGCGCTTGAGTACCGGCCAGGAGGTTTGCAGGATGGTCGCGGCCAGGGTGCCGCCAATCACAATCAGGGCCGCTGGCCCGTTAAACAGCGAGCTCAGCGCACCACCTTCCAGAACGTTGCCACCTAGAATGGCAACAACGGCCAGGGTAATACCGAGCAGGCTGAGGACATCCATCAGCTCACGCCTTCAACCAGTCTCGGCCCGATATCCTGCAATGGCAGGATCTCGTCGCTCAGCCCCGCGCGGGCCACGGCCATGGGCATGCCGTAGATCACCGAGGTTTTCTCGTCCTGGGACCAGACCACCGAGCCGGTCTGTTTCATCATCCGGCAGCCTTCCTTGCCGTCAGCCCCCATACCGGTGAGGATCACACCCAGTGTCTTACCGGGGAAGCTGCGGGCCAGGGAACCGAAAGTCACGTCCACGCACGGCTTGTAGTTAAGCCGCTCGTCACTGGCCAGGATACGCACCCGTGCCTGCCCACTTCGGTTTTCGATCATCATCTGCTTGCCGCCCGGTGCCAGCAACGCCAGGCCGGGACGAAGCACATCGCCGTCTTCAGCCTGGCGGACTTCAATCCTGCACAGCCGGTTCAGGCGCTCGGCAAACGCCGGCGTAAAACTCGCTGGCATGTGCTGGATCAGCACAATGGGAGCCGGAAACGACGCCGGTAATTCGGTTAATACCTTCTGCAAGGCGACAGGGCCGCCCGTGGAGGTGCCAATGGCCACCACCTGATAATGCCTGGTCGGCGTTTTCGGGCCGGCGCGGCGTGGCGCTTCCGGTTCCGGGGCTGGTTTTCGTGCTGGTTCGGCAGACGCGGATGGGCGCTGGGGAGCCCTTGCCGGGCGCGCCGGCTGGGCTGGCTGCCGGCTTTCAGGGCGTGCTGGCGTCGCCGACGGAGACCGGGATGGCGGCGGTGTTTTCACGCCAGGCCGGCTGCCACTGACGTCCATCACCCGCTGAATCAGAATTTTCTGCAGCTGGCTGCTGTCACGGGCGATTTCCTCGAAATTCTTAGGCAGGAAATCCACCGCCCCCGCTTCCAGTGCGTCCAGGGTAACCCTGGCCCCCTCATAGGTCAGAGACGAGAACATCAGGACCGGGGTCGGGCACTTCTGCATGATTTCCCGCACCGCCGAAATGCCATCCATGACCGGCATTTCATAGTCCATGGTAATCACGTCTGGCCGGAGTTTTTCGGCCAGATCCACACCCTCACGACCATTGGAGGCGGTACCGACCACTTTGATCTGGCCGGACGCCGAGAGTATCTCTTTCAGCCGCCTGCGGAAGAAACCTGAATCGTCAACGACCAGGACTGAAACTGTCATCCATTTCTCCTAAACAATCCCGGACTTCTGCCCGTCTGGTTCAGCCGTAGTGATGCAGAAGGCTGGGTACATCAATAATCAGTGCGATTCGACCGTCACCGGTGATGGTGGCCCCCGCCATCCCGGGAGTGCCTTGCAGGGCCCGGCCCAGCGGTTTGATCACCACCTCTTCCTGGCCAATCAGCTGGTCGACCACAAAGCCTACCTGCCGGGTACCCATGGCGACAATCACCACATGGGCGTCTTTCGGCGGCTCTTCACCGGCGGAAGCAGGCACCAGCCAGCGCTTGACGTGGAACAACGGGAACACCCTCTCGCGCACGACAATGCATTCCTTGCCGTCGACAATGTTGGTCTTGGTCAGATCCAGATGGAATATTTCCACCACGTTGACCAGCGGCAGGGCGAAGGACTGGTCACCCAGCATGATCATCAGGGTCGGCATGATCGCCAGGGTCAGCGGCACCTTGATGATGATGTTGGAGCCCTTGCCCTTGACCGATTCGATGTTGATCTGGCCATTGAGCTGGCTGATCTTGGTTTTCACCACGTCCATGCCCACACCACGGCCAGACACATCGGAAATCTGGTCTTTGGTGGAGAAGCCGGCGGCCAGGATCAGGTTGTAGCATTCACTGTCGGTCAGGCGCGCGGCCGCGTCTTCATCATAGATACCTTTCTCCACCGCCTTGCGGCGCAGGACTTCGGGGTCCATGCCGGCGCCATCGTCGGAGATGGACAGCAGGATATGATCGCCTTCCTGCTCGGCGGACAGGGTAACGGTGCCTTTTCTGGGCTTGCCGTTTTTCTCCCGGACATCCGGATCCTCAATGCCATGATCCACGGAGTTGCGCACCAGGTGCACCAGCGGGTCGGCCAGAGCCTCGACCAGGTTTTTGTCCAGGTCGGTGTCTTCGCCGTGCATGACCAGCTCCACTTCCTTTTTAAGGTTGCGGGACAGGTCACGCACCACACGCGGGAAGCGGCCGAAGACTTTTTTGATCGGCTGCATGCGGGTTTGCATCACCGCGGACTGCAGATCGGAGGTAACAACGTCGAGGTTGGACACGGCCTTGTGCATTTCCGTGTCTTCGCTCTCGGAGCCCAGTCGCTGCAGACGATTACGTACCAGTACCAGCTCGCCCACCATGTTCATGATGTCGTCCAGCCGACTGGTGTCCACGCGAACAGTGGTGTCGCCTTTGGGCGCCGCTTCCTTACCGCCGGATTTGGCGGCAGGAGCCGGCTTGTCTTCTTTCTTCCTGGGCTCTGGTTTGGACTCTGGCTTGTGCTCGGCCTTTTTCGGAGCAGCCGGTTGCTGGCCAGCGGCGCCCTGAGCACTGGGCCCAGAGCCCTTGCCATGCAGTTCGTCCAGCAGGTTTTCGAATTCGTCGTCGCTGATCAGGTCATCGCCGCCACCCGAGTTGCTCGGTGCCGGTTCGGCGGATTCCGAGGCTCCCTTGTCGGGGTCATCGATATCCGTGGATACCGCCGCACCGGAAAACTTGCCTTCACCGTGAAGCTGGTCAAGCAGGGCTTCAAATTCGTCCTCGGAGATTTCATCATCGCCACCGGAGCTGCTGGCCTGCTGCTGATCACCGCCACTGCCCTGCGACGATTCACTGGCATTGTCGTCGCCCAGGGCATCCAGCAATTGCTCGAATTCATCATCAGTGATGTCACCGGCATCTTCACCCGACGCCCCGGAACCTTGCGAGCCACCGGCCTGCTCGGGCTGGGCACTGGACTGTGCGGCAGCGGGCTGTCCGCCCTCACCTTCCGGCGTGGCGTATTGTTTGAGTGCTTCGATCAGCTCGTCGGGAGCGGGGGAGGGTTCTTCCCGGTTACGCACCTGGTCAAACATTTCATTGACGTTGTCCAGGGCCTCCAGCACCACATCCATCAGGTCGGAGGTAACCTCACGCTTGTGGTTCCGCAGGATATCGAACACGTTTTCCGCCGCGTGGCAGCAGTTGACCAGTGCATCAAGCTGCAGGAAGCCAGCGCCACCCTTGACGGTATGAAAACCACGGAAAATGGCGTTGAGCAGATCAGCGTCGTCCGGATGCTGCTCCAGGTCCACCAACTGTTCTGACAGATTTTCGAGAATCTCGCCGGCCTCGACCAGGAAATCCTGGAGGATATCTTCGTCCGCTTCTAACGCCATGCGTCACCCTCTTTTATTGTTCAGAATCCGAGACTGGAGAGCAGATCGTCCACGTCGTCCTGTCCGGATACCACGTCGTCCCGTTCGTTGGCCTTCATTTGCGGCCCCAGACCTTTTTCGGCCGATTCTTCTTTTTCTTCAATTTCATGCACTGTGCCGGTGAGCTGGTCCACGTGACTGGCCATCACCACCAGGCTGAGCAGGTTTTCTTCCACTTCCTTTACCAGACCGGTGACTTTCTGGATCACCTGGCCGGTCAGGTCCTGGAAATCCTGGGCCAGCAGAATTTCCGACAGGCTCCGGTAGAGCACGTCCGAGTCCGCGGTCAGGCTGACGAAAAACTTGTCAATGCGGCCATACAGTTCACGGAACTCGGCCGGAGCCATTTCGCGCCGGCGCAGCCGTTGCCACTCATCACGCAGTTCAATGGCCTCGTCGCGCATGGTGTGCGCCAAGGGCATGCTTTCTTCCACCAGGTCCATGGTGCGGTTGGCAGCCTGGTTGGTCATTTCGACCACGTAATTGAGCCGGTCGGAGGCGTCCGACATTTTCGACAGCGCTTCTTTCTGCTCGGCGTTGCGCGGGTCGATCTGGAAATTACGGATGGCCTCGTGCAGGCTGCGGGTCAGGCGCCCGACTTCACGGTACAGGCTCTGGTCCCGGACTTCGCTCAGATCATTGATGATCGACATCGCCTGCGCGTAATCACCGGTCTCAACGCTCTTTGCCAGCTCCGAGGTCTGCTGCTCCAGCTTTTCCGTGACCTCCGGGTCAAGACCCCGTTGGTTATGCTTGCTGTCACTCATGGCAGCTGTCTGACCTCTGGTTAGTGGATTCGCTCAAAGATTTTTTCGATCTTTTCCTTGAGTGTTGCCGCGGTAAACGGTTTCACGACATAACCGTTTACGCCAGCCTGTGCCGCAGCGATGATCTGGTCGCGCTTGGCTTCGGCGGTCACCATCAGGATCGGCAGATCCTTCAGTTGCTCATCCGCACGAACCGCCTTGAGCAGATCAAAGCCAGACATGCCGGGCATGTTCCAGTCCGTCACCAGAAAGTCGTATTTGCCGCTTTTCAGCATGGGCAACGCGGTGTTGCCGTCGTCGGCCTCATCGGTATTGGTGAAGCCAAGATCACGCAGCAGGTTCTTGATGATTCGACGCATTGTGGAGAAGTCATCCACAATGAGTATTTTCATGTTTTTGTCCAAAGGGACCTCCAGTCAGTAACACCCGGATTTCATTCTGCGTTTCAGTCTAACAGGTGAAAGCCCGTCTAATTATTCTCGTCGTCCTGCCAACCCGACAGCCGTCCTCGCAAACGCAGGGCCGCCTGACTATGGATCTGACTGACCCGACTTTCACTGACCCCGAGCACGGCTCCGATTTCCTTGAGGTTGAGCTCTTCCTGGTAATACAGGCTCAGCACCAGTTTTTCACGCTCGGGAAGCCCGTCAATGGCTTCCGCCAGGTTGCGCCGGAAGGCATTGGATGCAATGCCGTCCAGCGGGTTATCGCTGGCTTCTGCCTCCTGTAACGGCAGCTCGCCGGATTCATTTAGCTCGTCGAGGCTGAAAAGACGACCACTGTTGGCGTCAGACAGGGAGGCGTGGTATTCGTCCAGATCGATTCCCAGCTCTTCAGCCACCTCGACATCCTGTGCTTCCCGGCCGGTTCGGTCTTCCACGGTTTTAATGGCAGCAGCAATTTTACGGGCATTGCGGTGCACTGAACGAGGCACCCAGTCGCCCTTGCGGATTTCATCCACCATGGCGCCACGAATACGAATGCCGGCATAGGTCTCAAAGGTGGCCCCCTTGCCCGACGTGTAGCGCTGTGCCGCCTCCAGCAAACCGATCATGCCAGCCTGCATCAGGTCCTCAAGCTGCACGGAAGCCGGCAGCCGGGCCATCAGATGCAGCGCGATCTTCTTGACCAGCGGCGCCTGCTCCTCAACCAGTTGGGAAGGCGTTCTGGCACTTGTCTGTTGGTACGCTCCCAGATGTTTCGCCAACGTCATGTATTCGGCTTCTTGCAGCTGTGGGTTCGGATCAGAGTCAGGCTTCGATCAGCCGCTCCACGAAAAACTCCAGGTGCCCCCGGGGCGTGGTTGGCAGGGGCCAGTTATCCACTTTCGACGCCAGCGCGCGTATCGCGGCCGATGCCCGGGCACGGGGGTAGGCGTCCAGAAAGGCTTTCTGGCGCTGTACCGCCTGCTTTACCGCCTCATCATAAGGCACAATGCCTACGTATTGTAATGCTACATCCAGGAAACGCTCGGTGACACGGGTCAGTTTATCGAACAGCACCCGGCCTTCCTGATCATTGCGCACCTGGTTGGCGAGGATCCGGAACCGGTTGGTGCCGTAATCCCGGTTCATCAATTTGATCAGTGCGTAACAGTCGGTGATGGAGGTGGGCTCGTCGCACACCACCAGCAGGATTTCCTGCGACGCCCGCAGAAAACTCACCACGGACTCGGAAATACCGGCGGCGGTGTCAACGATCAGTACATCGATCTGGTCGCCCAGATCACTGAAGGCGTTGATCAGTCCGGCATGTTCCATCGGGCTTAGCTGGGTCATGTGCTGGGTACCGGAGGAGGCGGGAACGATTTTGATGCCGCCCGGGCCGTTAACCAGCACGTCACGCAGATCGCAGTCACCGTTGAGCACGTCCTGCAGGTTGCGCTTTGCCTTGATGCCCAGCAGCACGTCTATGTTGGCCAGACCGAGATCCGCGTCCAGAATCACGACTCGCTTGCCTTTTTCGGCCAATGCAATGCCCATATTGACCGACACGTTGCTCTTTCCGACACCGCCTTTACCGCCGGAAACCGCAATTACCTGAACCGGATGTGGTCTGCTCATACTGTTCTCAGTCTCTCACTACGTTCTTGTAGGCATGCCTGCCGGGTTGCTGTTTCGCTGCCGGGCCATCAGGCACCTTCGGCAACCGCCTGTGAATGCTGCATGGCCCGTAACCGCTCGACACCCAGCCGGACCAGGGGCACGGCCTGGGCCCGGTGCAGGTCTTCCGGAATTTTCTGGCCGTCGGTATACCAGGCCACCGGCAAACCGGTTTCCATGACAAAACCGAGGGATTCACCGAGCGTCAGGGCTTCGTCAATCTTGGTCATCACGCAGCCGGCAAGGTTTGCCATCTTATAGCAATGCCAGACGGATTTCATGATCCTTGGCTGGCTGGTGGCGGAAACCACCAGGTGGCTACGGATGTTGTGATGGCTGCGGGCCAGCTCGGCCAGCTGCTCCTGATAACCTCGGTCCGAACTGGTCAGGCCAGCGGTATCAATCAACACCAGGTGGCGGTCGGACAGCTCATCGAGAATGTCGTCCAGCGAATGGGTCTCATCAACCACCCGCACCGGCACATTGAGAATGCGTCCGAACACGAACAGTTGCTCGTGGGCAGCCACCCGGTAGCGGTCGGTGGTCACCAATGCCAGAGAATCGGGACCGTGCTCGAGCACATAACGGGCCGCCAGTTTACCGATGGTGGTGGTTTTGCCGGAACCGGTCGGCCCCACCAGCGCGTATACACCGCCGGCTTCCAGCCAGCTGTGACGGGCGGTGCGAACACCGGTGGCCAGCATTTTCAGTGACTGTTTCCAGGCATCTTCCAGGCGGGCGTTGCGGTTCTGTTGTGCCAGGGTGCCGGCAAGCTCGTGCCCCAGGCCAAATTCCTGCAAGCGCTCAGACAGGCGCTGCTGAACCGCATTACCCGGGCCTTCAGGCTTTTTCGGCTGGCTGGCGGCGGCGTTGCCGCGCACCAGATCCCGCAGGGACTCAATTTCCGCTTTCATACTCGCCAGCTCACTGTTGTAGCCGGCCCCGTCAGCCGGAGCTTCGTCAGCCACTGGCTGCTCGGGCTCAGCCTGCTCCAGTGTGGCATCGTCAAAGGCCACGCCGGTGTATCGGGCACCGGCGGATGCGCGCTTTTCACGCACTTCCTGAATACGGCTTCGGGAGCGGGTCAGCTCGCTCTCCAGATGGCGATGCTGGTCGGCCTGCATTTCGGCCAGGCGGGAACCGTTGGTGGCTTCCGCCGCTTTGTCGCCAAGGCGCTGACGCGCCATATTTTCGTCATAATCCAGGGCTGTCACAATTTCGACGCCGCCATCCACCCGACGGTTGGACAGAATAACGGCATCCGGACCCATCTCGTTGCTGACCTGCTTCAGGGCCTCTGCCATGGTCTGCGCGAAAAACCGTTTTACTTTCATAGTGCTTCATCCTCCACCGGCTGCCGGTTTGGCTGCCCGCCCTGCCCTGTGGCCCTTTACTGGCCTACAGAGGCGACGATCGTGATCTGTTTGTTATCCGGCACTTCCTGGTACGAGAGCACATGCAAGCGCTCCACTCCGTAGCTGGCAAACTTCGCCAGCACTGGCCGCAAGGGCCCGGAGACCAGCAGGATGGCTGGCTTGCCCATCATTTCCTGGCGCTGAACGCTGTCTTGCAGTGAGCGTTGCAGCTTTTCCACCATGTTGGGCTCGAGTACCAGGCCAATATCTTCCTGTCCGCCGGATTGTTGACTCTGTTGAACAGACTTCAGCAATAACTGTTCCAAGTCTGGATCCAGAGTGATCACGGGGATCTCTTTTTCGTTGCCACAGATGCTCTGGACAATCATCCGACGCAGTGCCTGACGCGCCACGGTGGTGAGTGTCTTGGGGTCCTGACTCTTCGGATGAACGTTCACAATCGCCTCGGCAATCGAGCGCATGTCGCGAATGGGCACCTCTTCTTTCAGCAGGTTCTGAAGCACCTTCAACAGAATACTGACGGTGATGGTGGTCGGCACCAGCTCCTCCGCCAGCTTGGGCGAGATTTTCTCAAGCTGGTCCAGCCACTTCTGGGCTTCTTCGTGGCCAATCAGTTCGTGGGCGTGACTTTGCAGGATCTGGTTCAGGTGGGTAGCCACCACGGTGCTGGCGTCCACAACCGTGTAGCCCAGGGTCTGAGCCTGATCCTTCTGGTCCGGCTCGATCCAGGTGGCATCCAGGCCAAAGGCGGGGTCCTTGCCCGCTATGCCTTCCACCTTGCCGAACACCTGCCCCGGGTCGATGGCCAGCTCCCGTTCAGGGTGAATTTCCGCCTCGGCAATGGTCACCCCCATGAGGGTGATGCGGTAAACATTGGGCATCAGGTCCAGGTTGTCCCGGATATGCACGGAAGGCATCAGGAAGCCAAGATCCTGGGAGAGCTTTTTGCGTACACCCTTGATACGACTAAGCAATTGCCCGCCCTGGGATTTGTCCACCAGCGGGATCAGGCGATAGCCCACTTCCAGGCCGACAATATCGACCGTCGCCACGTCATCCCAGCCCAGCTCCCGGGTTTCACCCGGCGCCGGCAGGGCCTGACCATCCCCGCCCTGGTCCGGTGAGAGTTCCGCACCCTGGCGCGCCACGCCACCGCCGGCACTGGTTTTACCGCCGGCCCAGGTGCCGCCTTCTTCCACGGTCTGGCGCTGGTGCTTGGCGATGTACCAGGCAGCCGTGGCGGCAATGGCACCCAGCCCCAGGAAAGCGACATGCGGCATGCCCGGAATCAGGCCAAGGATAATCAGGATGGTAGCGGCAATGGCCAGCGCCTTGGGCGCACTGAACATCTGCTGGAGAATCTGGCCGCCCATGTCCTGGCTGGAGGTAACCCGGGTCACCATGATGGCGGCGGAGGTGGACAGCAACAGGGAGGGAATCTGGGCCACCAGCCCATCACCGATGGTCAGCAGGGCATAACGCTCAACGGCCAGGCCAAAATCCAGCCCGTGCTGCATCATGCCAATAACGATGCCGCCGATAATGTTGATGGCCAGGATCAACAGGCCGGCCACAGCATCACCCTTCACGAACTTGGAGGCACCGTCCATGGAACCGTAGAAATCCGCCTCCTGGGCAATGTCTTCCCGGCGTGCCTTGGCCTCGTCCTGGTTGATCAGCCCTGCGTTCATGTCGGCATCAATCGCCATCTGTTTGCCCGGCATGGCGTCGAGGGTAAAGCGGGCGCTTACTTCCGAGACCCGGCCGGCACCCTTGGTGACCACCAGGAAGTTGATGATCATGAGGATGGCAAAAACCACCAGGCCAACGGCGTAGTTACCGCCGATCAGGACCTCACCAAAGGATTCGATCACCTTACCGGCGGCATCACCGCCCTCGTGGCCTTCAAGCAGGACAATCCGGGTGGAGGCCACATTCAGCCCCAGGCGCAGCAGGGTGGCCACCAGCAGCACGGTCGGGAAGGAGGCAAATTCCATCGGACGCATGGCGTAAATACACACCAGCAGGATGACGATGGACAGAGTGATATTGAAGGTGAAGAACACATCCAGCAAGAATGCCGGCATGGGCAGGATCATCATGCCCAGCAGGCCCATCAGCATTAACGGAATGCCGAGGTTGCCCCGCGTCAGGGATTTGACGTTATTCAGAACCAGTGTTCTGTCCATGCTGGAAATTTCTCCGGTATTTAACGCTTTTTATGGCCATAAAAGTCGAAAAGCCGGCGTCACACGCCACTCCAGACGGTTCATCGCAATTTCCGTACCAGACCTCAAAAAAATTACAAAACGACGCCGGCAAATGCCTGACGCGAGTAGCGAGATACGGTATGCTTCGGCCGTTTAACTGTTCAACTCTTTCATCGATTCAAGCCAGCCAATTCGATTACAGGTGACCCCATGCCGATCCACGAAGTGAAGCACCCCCTGATCCAGCACAAACTCGGCCTGATGCGCCGCGCCGACATCAGCACCAAGAACTTTCGTGAACTGGCACAGGAAGTCGGCGCCCTGCTGACCTACGAGGCCACCAAGGATTTCAACCTGCAGGAAGAAACCATCGACGGCTGGGCCGGCCCGGTTACCGTGGAGCAGATTCACGGCAAGAAGATCACGATTGTGCCCATCCTGCGTGCGGGCCTGGGCATGCTTGACGGCGTGCTCAGCCTGATTCCGGTGGCCAGAGTAAGCGTGGTGGGCCAGATTCGCAATGAGACCACCCTCGAAGCCGAAACCTATCTGGAAAAGCTGGTGGGCGAGCTGGACCAGCGCATGGCCCTGATCATTGACCCGATGCTGGCCACCGGCGGCTCGATGATCTCCACGATTGATCTTCTGAAAAAAGCCGGCAGCACCGAAATCCGCGCACTGGTACTGGTGGCCGCACCCGAAGGCGTGGAAAAGGTACTGGAAAAGCACCCGGATGTCTCCATCTACACCGCTTCGGTGGACGACCGCCTGAATGAGAAGGGCTATATTCTGCCCGGCCTGGGCGATGCCGGCGACAAAATCTTCGGCACCAAGCAGAAGGACGAATAATCATGCAGGACCAAACCCGCGAGCCGGTCTGGAAACAGGCCATCGCCGGCTCACAGATGTTGCTGGTGGCCTTTGGCGCCCTGGTGCTGATGCCCCTGATCACCGGCCTGGATCCCAACGTGGCGCTGTTTACCGCCGGCCTGGGCACGTTGATTTTCCACGTGGTAACCGGTGGACAGATCCCGATCTTCCTCGCCTCGTCCTTTGCCTTTATCGCCCCGATCATTGCCGCCAAGGGCAAGTTCGGCATTGAGGAAACGCTCGGCGGGCTGATGGCGGCCGGTGTGCTCTATGTTCTGCTGGCTGGTGCCATCAAACTGCGCGGCAATGGCTTTGTCACCCGACTGCTGCCGCCGGTGGTGATCGCCCCGGTGATCATGACCATCGGGCTGGGCCTCGCGCCACTGGCGGTGCACATGGCTTCTGGCCGTACCGGCGATGGCAGCGAACAGTTGATTCCGTATGACACCGCCATCTGGATTTCCATGATTTCTCTGGTGGTGACGATTGTCATGTCGGTCTGGGCAAAGGGTATTTTCCGTCTGATCCCGATCATGATCGGCGTGATTGTCGGTTACGTGCTGTCCTGGTTTGCCGGCGTGGTGGACACCACTGCCGTTCAGGAAGCCCCCTGGTTTGCGGTGCCGAACTTTACCGCACCCGCGTTCAGCTGGGGCGCGATCCTGTTCATGATTCCGGTAGCCATCGCCCCGGCCATCGAACACATCGGCGATATTCTGGCTATCGGCAACGTGACCCGGAAAAACTACCTGGAAAAACCGGGCATGCACCGCACCCTGCTGGGCGACGGCCTGGCCACCAGCGCCGCTTCCCTGCTCGGCGGCCCGCCCAACACCACCTATTCCGAGGTGACCGGCGCGGTCATGCTGACCAAAAACTTCAACCCGAAGGTGATGTGGTGGGCCGCCGGTGTGGCTATTGTCCTCGCCTTTGTTGGTAAGTTCGGGGCTGCCTTGCAGACCATCCCGGTGCCGGTAATGGGCGGCATTCTCTGCCTGCTGTTCGGCTCTATCGCGGTGGTGGGTCTGAACACGCTGATTCGCCATCAGGTGGATTTGTCGGTGTCCCGCAATCTGGTGATTGTCGGCGTTACCCTGGTGTTCGGCATCGGCAACATGGTGCTGGGCCACCTGGAGGGCATCGCCCTGTGCGCGGTGGCGGCCATCATCCTGAACCTGGTGCTGCCTGGCGAGAGAGAGGCCTGGGGCAGGCGCATTCACGAGAAGCACTCCGACTGAGTAGATGTGCCGGCCCTCTTTTGCGGGGGCCGGCATGCTTTTCAGTATTACCCCCGTTTTTCGAGGTTGCTGATTGTTTCTGCCCTAGCCTGCCCGCTCTGGAGACATCAGAGCCAGCCAGCCCTCCAAAAAACCGCTACGAGCACATCCATGTGCGCTTCTCTCAGGCCATCCCTGGCCTTCGAAATTTTTTGGAGGGCTGGCTGGCCCTGATGTTTTCGGCTTTTCTGATATCGCCAATGCGCTTGGAAGGTTTAGCATCCCAGCAATTTCACTTTCTATGCAAGATCCCATCAATAACCGGAATAACCAGCGAATAGCAGAGTGTCGAACAGTGCGGGTTTGGCAGGGCTTCCCAAAAATTTTGAGGGCCAAAGACGGCCCGAAATAAGCGCACACGGATGTGCTCGTAGCGGTTTTTGGGAAGCCCTGCCAAACCCGCACTACCCCCCAAACTAGCAAGCTACCAACCGAGGCCCACTCCATAGCCAGCTCAAAGATCCCGCCGCATATCCTTGGGAATCGGGAAGTCCGGCATGGTCGGCTTGGCCGCATAACCCTTGCGGAACTGGCGTAGCTGGAACACGTAGGCCAGCACCTGGGCGATGGCCATGTAGAGGCCGTCGGGGATTTCCTCGCCGATATCGGTGTTATGGTAGACCGCGCGGGTCAGCGGTGGCGTGCGCAGCAGCTCCACCTTGTGCTCCCGGGCAATCTCCATGATCTTGAAGGCCACCTCATCGGCGCCCTTGGCCACCACCACCGGTGCGCCCATGCTGTCCTGGTCGTATTTCAGAGCCACCGCATAGTGCGTGGGGTTGGTAATGACCACGTCTGCCGACGGCACATCCTGCATCATACGGCGGTTGGCCATTTCCCGCTGCAACTGGCGGATCTTGCCTTTAACTTCCGGCTTGCCCTCGGTGTCCTTGTATTCGTCCTTCACTTCCTGCTTGGTCATTCGCAGTTTCTTGGTGTGGTCGTAGATCTGGAAAGGCACATCGATGGCGGCAATGATGATGGTCGCCGCCGACAGCAGCAGAAAGCTCCAGGCCAGGGTCCAGAGGACGTGCACCATGGCCGGGATGGCCGGCTCCTCGGCAATGCTGAGCAGATCTTCGGTGCGGGCGTTCAGGATCAGGATGGCGATCACCATCACCAGGCCGACCTTGGCGATCGCTTTCACCAGTTCAACCAGCGAACGCATGGAAAACATCCTGCCCAGCCCCTTGATGGGGTTCATACGGCTGAGCTTGGGGGCAATGGCCTTGCCGCTGAACAGCAGTCCGCCGATGGCAATGGAGCCGGCAATGGCGGCAATCAGCAATACCACCAGCAAAGGCGCCAAGGCCCAGGCTGCTTCCTTGGCCGAGGCCATCAACTGGATGCTCATGTGGCGGGTGTTGAAAATGTTTTCGCGCTCGATCACGAAGGCGTCACGCATGATACCTTCCAGCGCCGCCCCCAGTGAACCACCAAACACCAGCAAACCGACAGCACCGGCCATCAGAACCGCCATGGTGCCCAGCTCTTTCGAACGGGCCGTCTGGCCGTCTTCCCGGGCCTTCTCAAGCCTTCGGGGCGTCGGTTCTTCCGTTTTTTCCTGACTGTTGTCGTTTTCTTCAGCCATGGCTCGTCAACCGTTCAGGGTTGCCCCTGCAACCCCCGCATGAATTCAAAGGTTTCACGGGTGTACTGATCGAAGTGTGGCAGAAAGTTGGCATGCAGCACCCATATGGCAAACAAGCCAAAAATCAGGCCAATGGGAAAACCCAGGGCAAAAATGTTCATCTGGGGCGCCGCCCGGGTCATGACCCCGAAAGAGATGGTCACGATCAACACGGCAGCCACGGCCGGCAACGCCAACAACATGGCAGAGACAAACATCCAGCTGACCCGGTGCGCCAGCTCCCATACCCCTCCCTGCCCCAGGCCTTCCATGCCAATGGGAAGGGTGTAGAAACTTTCAATAAACACCTCGAAAGCCACCAGATGGCCGTTCATGGCCAGAAACAGCAGAGTGATGGTGATGGTGTAAATCTGGGACAGGACGGGCACGTTCACGCCGTTGGCCGGGTCCACCATGGAAGCGAAACCCAACCCCATCTGCATGGCGATCATCTGGCCCGCAACCACAAACAACTGCCACAACGCGGTTAAGGCAAACCCCATCCCCACCCCGATGAGAATCTGCTGCAATGTGATGACCACCGCATCCGCACTCAGCGCCTCGACCCTCGGCGCCTCGGGAATCATTGGGGCAATCAGTACGGTCATCATCAAGGCCAGGCCCAGCCGGATTCGTGCAGGCACCAGTTGGGTCCCGAAAATGGGAATGACCATCAGGAAGCTGGCCAGCCTGAACAGCGGCCAGAAGTACTGCCCGACCCATTGGCCAATCAGGTCCGCGCTGATTTCCGCCGGCACCATTGGGTCAGCCGATCAGGTAGGGAATGCGGGATATCAGGCCGTTGGCGTGATCCAGCAGGGTGGTCAGCATCCAGGGGCCCATGACAATAATGACAATCAGTGTTACCAGCAGGCGCGGCAGAAAACTGAGAGTCTGTTCGTTGATCTGCGTGGCTGCCTGAAAGGTACTCACCACAAGGCCGATTACCAGGCCAGGCCCGATAATGACCGACGCCAGCAGCACGATCAGCCAAAGAGCTTCACGGATGATATCGAGGACGGTTTCCGGGGTCATACGCGCCTCCTATATGCCATAACTGGCCGCCAGGGTACCCATGATCAGCGCCCAGCCATCAACCAGCACAAACAGCATGATCTTGAACGGCAGCGAGATGATGATCGGCGACAGCATCATCATACCCATGGCCATCAAGACACTGGCCACCACCATGTCGATGATCAAAAACGGGATGAACAGGATAAAGCCGATCTGAAAAGCCGTTTTCAGCTCGCTGGTTACAAACGCCGGCATCAGCACCCAGAACGAGACATCTTCCGCCGTCTCGTACTGAACATCGGCAATTCGCATGAACAGGCCAAGATCGTCTTCCCGGGTCTGTTCAAGCATGAATTTCTTGAAGGGCTGACTGGCCAGCTTGACCGCCTCCAGTGAGGTGACCTCTTCCTGCAGATAGGGCTGGAGGCCGGCCTCGTTCGCCTCTTCAAGCACCGGTTTCATGATGAAAATGCTGAGAAACAGGGCCAGCCCCAGCAGAATCTGGTTCGACGGCGTGGCCTGCAGGCCAAGCGCCTGGCGCAGGATGGCGAACACCACGATGATGCGGGTAAACGAGGTCATCATCATCAGCATGGCCGGCAGGAAGGTCAGCGCGGTCATCAGCGCCAGGATCTGCAGGGTGACTGAATATTCCTCGTTGCCCTCTTCGCCCGGTGTCACCGTGAATGCCGGTATGCCCGGAACGCCGGACTCCTGGGCCATTGTCATAGGTGCCCAGGCCATTCCAGCCAGTATGATGATCAAGGGGAGAAGTCGTTTCAGCATGGTGGCAAAAAGCATCGCCCTAGTCGTTCCTTTTCGATGTCCAGGATTTGCCGATCATGCCTTGCAAGCGGCGGGCGAAATCGCTGTCGGGAGCCTTGCCGGCGTCCACCACCGGCTCTTCGAACACCTGAAGGGTGCGAATGGCGCTGGGCGTTATACCCAACAGGATCTGCTGGCCGCCCACTTCCACCAGCGCAATGCGCTCGCGGGCACCGATCGCCATGACCGACACCACGCGGATGGCACTGTTGTTCATGCCGGTCATGCCGGTCATACGGCGGATCAGCCAGGCACAGCCGTATATAATGGCAATCACCGCAAGCAGGCCGGCGCCAAGACTCAGCACAGTCGCCAGGGTGTCCGGCGCCCGGGCGCTGTTTTCGGCGTTGCCGTTTTCCGCACTTTCCTGCGCCAGCACCGAAGCGCTGGCCAGAGCCGTGACGATGAACCCGAACAGTCGTTGCATGTTATTTCTGCAGCCGGCGGATACGCTCGCCCGGGCTGATCACATCGGTCAGGCGGATACCGAACTTTTCGTTCACCATCACCACCTCACCGTGGGCAATCAGGGTACCGTTAACCAACACATCCAGCGGCTCGCCCGCCAGCCGGTCCAGTTCAATCACCGAGCCCTGGTTCAGTTGCAGCAGGTTGCGAATGGGAATCTGGGTGTTACCCACTTCCATGGAGATGGTGACCGGGATATCCATGATGACATCCATATCCGGACTGGTCCCGTCACCACGGGGTTCCTCGTCGGGGCCAAATTCCTCCATCGGGGCGGCGCGCACGTCCTGTCGTTGCTTATCCTCACCACCCTTTTCGCCACCCTCGGCCTCGGCCATGGCGGCGGCCCACTCGTCTTCACGGTCGTCACCGTCGCCATCACCGGACTCTTCCATGGCAGCTTCCCACTCCGCCGCCAGTTTTTCGTCTTCGCTGAGTTCCTGGTCGTCTTTCTTGTCGTCATCAGCCATTGCGGTTTACCTTCAGTTGTTTCTTTACCTTGGGCAGATGCACCCGGTCATGAATTCTTAGCGCCAGCTTGTCGTCACGGGTTCCCAGCGTGGCCTTGTAGATGGGGATGCCGTTGGCGGTCACGGTCAGGTGTTCGGGAATTTCCACGGGAATCACGTCTCCGGCTTTCAGGCCGGCGATTTCCCGCAGGGAAATACGGCGACGGCAGACGGTGGTATTGACCGGCACCTCCACTTCCTTGATGTCTTCACGCAGGGCGTTCACCCAACGCTCATCCACATCATCAATGTCACTCTGAACACCCGCGTCCAGCACGTCGCGGATCGGCTCGATCATCGAATACGGCAGGGCAAAATGCAGCTCACCGCCACCGCCGTCCAGCTCGATATGGAAAGTGCTGACCACCACCACCTCACTGGGGCTGACGATGTTGGCCATGGCCGGATTCACCTCCGAACTCAGGTACTCGAATTCCACCGGCAGTACCGCATGCCAGGCCTCTTTCATGTCGTGGAATACCTGTTCGAGTACCATCTGCACAATGCGGGTTTCGGTGGGGGTGAATTCACGTCCCTCGATCTTGGCGTGACGACCTTCTCCGCCGAAAAAGTTGTCGACCAGCTTGAACACCAGCTTGGCGTCCAGGACAAACAGCGAGGTGCCACGCAGCGGGCGGACTTTACACAGGTTAAGGCTGGTGGGTACGTACAGGGTGTGGCCGTATTCGCCAAATTTCATGATCTGCACACCGCCGGTGGAGACATCGGCGTTACGGCGCAGCAGATTGAACAGGCTGATGCGGGTATAACGGGCAAAACGCTCGTTGATCATTTCGAGCGTGGGCATCCGGCCCCGGACAATCCGGTCCTGACTGGCGAGGTCGTACTGTTTTACGCCTGTGTCGTCGGTTTCCTCATAAGTATCAATGTCCCCATCGTCCACGCCGTGGAGAAGGGCATCAATCTCGTCCTGCGACAACAAGTCCTGCATAGCTGGTCCTGCCCTGAATGTGACTTACCCGACCCGGGCCTTCATTGCACTACAAAATTGCGGAACAGCACGGCCTCGATAACCGGCTCCTGTTCCTGCTCAAGCACCTGATTCACTCGCTCGGTCATGGTCCCGGCCAGCTCTGCCCGACCTTCCGGGCGCTGTAGCTCGGTAAAACCCGCGTTACTCAGCACGGTGGTCAGCTCGCTGCGCAGCAATGGCATATGCAGCTCGATCGCTTCCAGCGCTTCGGGATTTTTCGCCTCGAACGACACATACACCTGGGCATAACGTTGCCGGCCATCGGTGCGCACCGTGGTTACCAGTGCATCGTCCAGATCCACGTAGGTACTGGCGACGAATTCAGGCTCCTCGCTGCCATTGTCATCACTCCCCATACCGGGAATACCACCGCCCAGGAACCAGAGTGTGCCGGCTATGGACAGGGCAACCGCCAGGACAACAATCACCACCAGCAGGATGATGAGTTTGAGCTTGCCTTTCTTGGCCGGTGCTTCGTCAGCTGTCGTGTTTTCTGCCATGGTGTCCGCTTCGTCAGTTTTCCGTCACCCCGTACTATCGCGGGGGCGTTTCAGGTAGTGAAGCAAAGGGTGGGCCAGAACCCCCACCCTCCGGTTCAGGAACGCAGTTTAGCGCTGCCAGAGGGCAGGGGCAAAGCGGATTGATGAGATCGGCAAAATTGTCTGGTTATCAGCGGTGTTCAAATGGCATGAATCAGGCGAACGTATCCACCTCACCACTCCAGGCCAGGTCCAGGTGTTCCGCCGGCAAGGCCTCTTCGTCCTGACCTCCGTCAGCTAACTGCCCCGCGCGCTGACCGGAGCCACCTTCACCGGTGCCGTCGCCCTGTTCGCCGCCCTGCTCCCGGGACTGGTCTGACACATCAAACTGGCCCAGCTCCACACCCTGCTCGCCGAGCATGTCTCTCAGGCGATGAGAGTTCTGTTCCAGCTGTTCCCGCACCACCGGGTTGGCGGCATGCACGGTGATGTTCGCCTGCTCGTTCTGCATGCGCACCTTGACTTCCATCGGGCCCATATCCGGCGGTGTCAGGTGAATTTCCGCCACCTGCATGTTGCGGGCGGTCAGAAAGCTGAGCTTACCCATGACTTTGTCGCCCCACTCCGCCTGGCCCACCGGCACATCAACCGAGGTGGCATAGCTGCGAAGCGGCACAGAATTCTCTGCCGTCAGCTTGCCCGGCTGCAGGGTCTGACCCGTTGCCTGCTCCAGAGTGGTCTGGAAGCGGGGTGTACTGAGCAGACTGGCGGGATCAATGGGCCGCGAGGTTTCGCCACTGACGTTGGCGGACAGCAGATCCGTCAGCTGTGCGCCAGGCATCAGCGCCTTGCCGGAGTTTGCGCCACCGCTGCCATTATTCGCACTCGTCTGGCCGCCCAGCAGACCCTGTAGCGCAGAGCGGCCGGTCATTTCCGCATTGACGGCCACCGTTCCTTCTGCCGAGATTTTGCCCGGCCCGCCGGTCATCGATTGCAGCATGGCAAAGGTAACGGGCGCCATGGCCGCCAATTCCGTATTTTCGTCCAGCTCGCCAGTCGGGTCGGCAGGGGTTTTCTCCCGACTGTCGCCGGATTCAGCTGTTGTTTTTTTATCAACGTTATCGGTTTTTTCCGCCTTGTCTGCCTTTTTCTCGCCCGTCTTGTCTGCTTTGCTGTCGTTCTTTGAGGATTCGTTCGGTTTATCCTTGCGGTTTACCGACTTATCTTCGTTTTTATCGCTGGCGCGCTGATCATTGCGGGCTTCGTCCGCCTTGCGGTTGTCGGCGGCTTCGGCGCGCCGCTGTTCGCGTTTCACCTCCAGGCGGTCGCTTTGAGCCTGGCGCTCGGCGCGCTTCTGTTCCATGCGTTTCTGTTCGAGGCGCTGTTGTTCCAGGCGTTTTTCCTGGGCGCGGGACACTTCATCAAACCGGCTTTTGCCGGTTTCCGGGTCCCGACTGCTTTTACTCTGGCGGGCACTTGCCACATCCTGCTGGGAACCGGAAGCCGGCATCTGGGAAAGAATGTTTTGCTGCATGGCAACCTCTTGCCGCTTTTATGTCGGAGATACCCTCAAGGGGCCATTTCCGTATTCAAAGCAAACACAATGCCAACAAAAGCCACACTTGCAATAAAAATAACGGTTTACCGGATATCGGTCAGAGTTGCTGCAGACACCGATCCACTTCTGAAAATTCCCGCTCGACCGAATCCAGCCTGCCGGCTGCCGCCGACAAGTCGCCGGCCTTCCCGGCGCGTTCCAGTTCACTGCAATAATCACTCAGCTTCGGCGCTCCCATATTGATGCAGCTGCCCTTGAAGCTGTGGGCGGTTTTGGCAAGCTGGCCACAATCCTCTGCCCCGAGCGCCGCCCGCAGGGTTTCAATGCGGCTTCGGGAGTCCGCCCGAAAGGTTTGCACCAGCGTATCAAAGTCGTCTTCCATCACCTCTTTGAGCTCAGCCAGCGCACTCTCATCCAGCCGGGGTTTGTCATTCATCGGTTTGTCTCCCTTCGGTACGTCTTGGTGGCTCCCAGTCGTAAATGACCTCCACCTGATTGCCCCTGCCGTGCACCTTCAGTCCGGTTGCCATTCGCCGGAGCAACTCCAGCCCCCGGCCGGCGTAGGAAGATGCCTGCCCGGTGGACCGCTCTGTTACTCTGGCAGAATGATTAGCAAAATCAAAGCCATCCCCGCTGTCCTCGCAAGTGATGCGTAAACGACCACCGGGCGGGCGGGACTCGTGGCTCAGGGAGAAACGGACAAAATGACCGTCGGTCTCCGCCAGCCGGCGCTGGCGCTCCTGGTAATAGAAGGCAAATCCGCGGGGAGAGTCTTTCCATTCAGACGACAATGCCAGCACCCCGTGCTCCAGCGCATTGTTGTATAACTCGGACAGAAGCGTGTACACCTCGCCGCTCCGGCAACGCAAGCCGGGTACCTCCATGCAGATATGCAACAGCAGCGGCAGAGGGTTGAATTCCGCCAGGGTTTTTTCCCGCACTTCATAAATACACTGCCAGTCCGCGGGCCCCGCCGGCGCTTCCTCCGCGCTGATTTTCACCGGCGTCTGGGGCGGCGTGGTCCCGGTAATTTCCAGTGCGCACAGGGTCAGGTCATCCACCGATTCCGGGCGGCCGGCAAAGGCCTTGATCCGGGCCAGAAGTGCGTCAAACGCCTGACCAGGCGATTCCAGGCCGGCCAGCACCCCTCGCACACCGGATTCGCCCAGCATGTTGCCGTGGGGGTCACGGATTTCGGAGAAGCCATCGGTCATCAGTACGACCTGGTCCCCCGGGGTTGCCTGGAAGACAACCATCGAGGCGGCAAATTGCTCGGGCTCGCGCACGCCCAGTGGCAGGTTACGGGAAGGGATGGCGATTCTTTCACCACTGGCACGCAGCAACCAGGCATCGGGCAGGCCGCCATTCCAGGCACGGAGCAATCCCTGCCGGCTGTCGGTCTCGATCATGGCGCCACAACAGAACATGCCAACCGGCAGAATACGTCGGAGCTTGCTGTTGATCTCCCGGAGAATATCCGGCGCGCGAAAGCCATGGCTGACCATGCCGTAAAAAATCTCTGCCACCGGCATGGCGCCAATGGCCGCCGGCAGTCCGTGACCGGTGAAATCACCCAGGAACACCAGGCTTCCGCCACCCGGACGGTTGGCAGCAAACACCACGTCGCCATTGAACACGGACATCGGTGAGGCATGGTAGCGAATGTGGGGCGAACTCAGGCAGCCAGCGTGGGCGACGTTGTCAAACACCAGCCGGGCCATTCTCTGCTCAGCCAGCATTTGTTCATTTTTCCGGCGCTCCTGTTCGGCCCGTTCTGACAACGCCTGATGCAATAACCGCACGCGGTTCAGTGCATTCAGCTTGGCCTCAAGAATCACGCGATTGAAGGGTTTGATCAGAAAATCATCCCCACCCGCCTCCAGGCAACGGGCCAGTTCCCGGGGGTCGGACAGGGCCGTCAGAAAAACCAGCGGTACCAGCCGGTCACCCGCCAGCGCCCTGATCTTGCGGGCTGCCTCCAGGCCGTCCAGGCCCGGCATCATGGCATCAAGCAGCACAATATCGGGTTGCAGTTCGGCAAAGCGGGCCACCGCGACGGCACCATCACCCACCTCGAAGACACGATGGCCCAGCTTTTCCAGCAGGGCACGCAGTATCATCCTGTCCGGCTCGTTGTCTTCCGCAACCAGGATGTTCAGGCCGGAGGGATCAGCAGATGCTGAAGAGTTGTTCAAAATTGGAAATGGAGAGTATGCGCCGGACATCGCTGTTGCAGTTTTCAATGGATATGCTGGCGGCATCACCACCGGCGTGATCACGCAACAGCAACAGCATGCCCAGTGCCGAGCTGTCCAGATAAGTGGTGTCGGACAAATCCACTATGTACCGCTCGACACCGCCGTCAGCCTGCTCGTAGGCATCGCGGAAGGCCTGGTGGGAACTGAAATCAAATCGCCCTTCCACCGCAATGACCAGTGTTTGCCCATTCTCAATACGGTGCGCAGATATCGGCATTGTCAATCTCCCGAAACATGGCGAAAGCCTCTGAATCATATCGCCGGCTCTTTTGCCACTTTCGTCTGTTTTCGCTACGCAGCCAGCCACTGTATGGGCACAAGCATAGCCGAATTGCCGGATTTTGCATGTACCTGAATCAAAATCCGGTATTAACGCTGCCGACGTACGAACGCCCTGCCGGCGGCTTCATCGGCCAGTTTCTGTTCGCGCAGATCCTGCTCCCGCTGCTCCTGTTGCCGGCAGGTTTCAATGTACTTTTCCATGCCCCGACGACGCTCCCAGGCCTGCAGCCATTCCTGGCGCCGGGCTTCGAACAGCTGTTCGGCCTGCTGCAACTGCTTTTCCTGCTGAGCAATCACCTGGTCCAACTGGGCGATAAAGGCCTGCCAGGCCTGCAGGCGCGTAACCGGTACCACGCCCTGCTGGCTGGCACGAATCTGGTTGCGATATTCCTGCTGATACTGCTCCAGGTTTTTGACCTGCTCACGATGAGTCTCGGCCTGGTCGCGCGCCTCGCCCATGCGCTCGAGCGCTTCCTGCTCTTTGCGCTTTTCCAGCGCCAGAACGGTTTGCAGCCGTTGCGAACGCAGCATCAGCGGTTACCCCGGGCCGCATTATTGGCGGGCTTTTTCTGGCGATCCGGGGAACGGCGCTCGGGCACCACGGCCATCAACTGGTCAATGCTTTCCTGCAGAGGCGCACTTTCGTTCAATCCCTGCTGCAGGAACTGACGCATATTACCGATATGCTGGATGGCAAAATCCGTTTCCGGGTCCGACCCCTTGACGTAGGCCCCCACACTGATCAGATCACGGGCCTGCTGATAACGGGAATACACCTGCTTGAAGCGCTGGGCTCGGGCCATGTGCTCCGGGCTGGTGACCTGAGGCATGACCCGGCTGATGGAGGCTTCCACATCGATGGCCGGGTAGTGGCCTTCTTCGGCAAGTCGGCGAGACAGCACGATATGGCCGTCGAGTATCGCCCTGGCGGCATCGGCAATGGGGTCCTGCTGATCATCACCTTCGGTAAGAACCGTGTAGAACGCGGTAATGGAGCCGCCACCGGGGCGGCCGTTGCCGGTACGTTCCACCAGTTGAGGCAGCTTGGCAAACACCGACGGCGGGTAGCCCTTGGTGGCCGGTGGCTCGCCCACCGCCAGGGCAATCTCCCGCTGGGCCTGGGAATAACGGGTCAGTGAGTCCATCAGCAGCAACACCCGTTTGCCCTGATCCCGGTAGTATTCGGCTATGCGGGTGGTGAGCATGGCGGCGCGCAGGCGCATCAGTGGCGAGTCGTCCGCCGGCGCAGCCACCACCACCGAGCGGGCCAGGCCTTCGTCGCCCAGGATGTCCTCGATAAATTCCTTTACTTCGCGGCCCCGCTCGCCAATCAGTCCGACCACGGTGATGTCGGCATCGGTAAAACGGGTCATCATGCCCAGCAGCATACTTTTGCCCACGCCACTGCCGGCAAAAAGCCCCAGGCGCTGGCCCTGCCCCACGGTCAGAAGAGAGTTGATGGCACGGATGCCCACATCCATGGACTGGCGGACCGGGGCGCGGTCGAGCGGGTTGATGATGTCGCCGGACAGGTTCACCCGGGCCTCGGCCTGCAACGGCCCTTTGCCGTCAAGCGGGTCGCCGGCGCCGTTAACCACCCGGCCCAGCATCTGTGGCCCAACCGGTACACGGCTTGTGGCGGTCAGTGGCACTACCCGTGCGCCCGGGCGCAACCCTTCAATGGCCGTGAGTGGCATCAGGTAGACTTTGTCTTCCTCGAAACCGACCACTTCGGCTTCCACGTTGCCAGTGCTCTGGCCCTGGATCACACAGCGATCGCCAACCACCATGGGACAGCCGACGCATTCCAGGGTCAGGCCAACCATGCGGGTCAGACGGCCGGAAAGTTCCGGGGCCGGCTCGGGGGGGATGGCGTTTTGCAGTTCTTTCAGACGTTCAGCCAGCCGGTAGGTCATCGTCGCCCTCCGGGTCCGACTCTGGCGGCTGCTCGGGCTCCGCGTGGTTTTCCGGAGCCGTTGGCTGGTCCATGGCCGATTCGGCCAACACATCCCGATGGAAATCGGTCAGCTCGCCCATTTGCAACTCGGCCTCCTGGGCGCCCGCGCCGGACGACTCACCAAGCTGCTCTTCCAGCATGCCCTGCACGGCGTGCTGGAAGCGCTTTTCGATGGTGTAGTCCACCAGGCTGTGACGGGATTCCACCTTGCAGCCGCCGGCCATCAGACTGTCATCTTCGACAATGACCGGTTTAGATTCCAGTCGTTCGGCCACTTCCCGCACCGGCTCCAGATCATCCGGATGAATATGGATGCGCAGATTCTCAGCGGTGGACGGCAGGGCCTGCAAGGCCTGGCGTACCACCTGGCGGACCTGCGAGGAATCCAGGCTCAGTTCCCGGAACACCACCGCCCGGGACAAGGCAGTGGTCAGGTTCACCAGTACGGTTTCCAGTTCTTCCTCGTGGCGCTGGATCGGCAAAACCAGCTCTCCCATCAGGTGTTCCAGGCGATCCAGGGTGGCGGCCACCTGTTGACGGGTTTCTTCAGTGGCCTGCTCCCGGCCCTGTTCACGCCCCTCATTCTGGCCGGTTTCAAAACCTTCCTTGTGGCCGTCCTCCCGGCCCTGCTCAAGGCCGCTTTTGTAGCCGGCCTCACGACCTTCCTTGAAGCCATCCTCGTAGGCTGCCTTGCGGATTTCCTCGAGCTCGGAAGCGGTCATGGGTTTGACTTCCGCTTCCTCAACCACTTCGTTGCCCTGTTCATCAAGCAGGGGCAATTCCCACCGTTCCCAGGCGGTCATCTGTTCTTTTGGTCGGGTGCTGCGCTTCTGGTCCGGGTCTTTCATCACATCATTTCTTCACCGGCACCGCCGAGGGAAATCTCGCCGGCTTCCGCCATACGGCGGGCAATGGTGATGATGTCCTTCTGCGCGGCTTCCACTTCGCTGACCTTGACCGGGCCCTTGGCCTCCAGGTCATCCTGCAGCAGTTCCGCCGCACGTTTGGACATGTTGGCAAAAATCTTGTCCTTGACTGCGTCGTCCGCGCCCTTCAGCGCCACCACCAGAACTTCGGAGGATACTTCGCGCAACAGGGCCTGAATACCACGGTCGTCCACATCCTTGAGGTTGTCGAAGACGAACATCAGGTCTTCGATGGTGGTCGCCAGATCCGGGTCCATGTCCTTGATGGAATCCATCAGGCCACCTTCAATGCTGCGGTCCATGAAGTTCATGATGTCCGCCGCCCGTTTGACGCCGCCAATACGGCTGGTCTGCGCAGCTGAGCCGCCGGAGAACTGTTTCTCGAGGATGGAGTTGAGTTCCTGCAGAGCCTGGGGCTGGATGCTTTCCAGTGAGGCCACGCGCATCATCACGTCCAGGCGGACTTTTTCATCCAGGGTCGCCAGAATTTCGGCGGCCTGATCCGGATCCAGGTAGGAAATAACAATGGCCTGGATTTGCGGGTGTTCGTAACGGATCACATCGCCCACGGCCTTGGGCTCCATCCACTTCAGGGTATCCAGGCCGGTGGTGTTGCCACCGATAAGAATGCGGTCAATCAGGCTGGAGGCTTTGTCATCGCCCAGGGCCTGGGTCAGCATGGTGCGGATATAATCGTCATTGCCCACGCCCAGGCCGGTCTGACCACCAACGGCCTCGACAAACTGGGAAAGCACGTATTCAACGTCGTCTTTGCTGACATCGTCCATCTGGGCCATGGCCACGCCCACCCGCTGCACTTCTTTCGGGCCCATGTGCTTGAGCACCTCGGCGGCATCGGCCTCGCCCAGCGACATCAGCAGGATCGCGGCCTGCTCCACCCGTGGGATCTTGCGCCTTGGCTTCTGCGCGCCACCCTGTTGGCCGTTTTCATCAGTCATCGACGTTCACCCATTGACGCAATACTTGAGACACCCGGGCCGGATCGTCAGCGATCAGGCCTTTCAGGGCATTCAGGTGCCTATCATAACCTTCAGTGGCACCGGGCAAAAGCAGGTCATCCTGTGACGACATGGCATCCCGCAGGGCGTCGCCACCTTCGATGCCATCCAGTGAACCATAATCGCCCTCGTCCTCGCCTTCCTTGCCGGAACGGCCGCCGCCAGACAGTGCCTTGAGGGTCGGGCGCAACAGCCCAAGCACAAGAATCAGGATAACCAGACCGGCCAGCACCTGCTTCATCAGGTCCCAGAACCAGGGCTGTTCCCAGAAGCCCGGTTCTTCGTACTCCACGGTCTCTTCCTGGGCAAAAGGAGTGTTCATGACGGTCACGCTGTCACCGCGTGCCGCAGAGTAGCCTACAGCATCCCGCACCAGCATGCTCAGGCGCTGCAGTTCCTCTTCACTCCAGGGCTCAAAATTGACTTCGCCGGTTTCCGGATCCACGACCCGCTTGTCATCCACCGCCAGTGCCACCGTCACACGATTGATGGCCCCCATTTCCTGGCGAGTGTAACTTACCGTGCGGTCCACTTCGTAGTTGCGGGTGGACTCGCGCCGCACGTTCACCGGGGCCTCATTACCGCCTTCACCGTCCTCGCCGTCGCCAGCCTGTTCAGGCACGGTTGCCGCACCCGGCGGTTGATTCGACAATGCGCCGGGCACACCGCCCTGAGCATTACCACCGCGCTGGTCCACCAGTTCGCGCTCACTGCGCACGGCCTGCTGGTCCGGATTAAACAGCTCTTCGGCACGCTCAACCGCGGAAAAATCCAGATCCGCAGTCACCTCCGCACGATAGCGACCGTCACCGATAATGGGGGAAATGAGGGAGGCAACACGACGGGACAACCGCTCTTCCACCTGCGCGGTGTACTCGTACTGATCTTTCATCCGGTCGACTTCGGCTTCCGGCTCATTACCGGTCAACAGGTTGCCGTTGTGGTCTACCACCGTGACCTGCTCTCGCTTCATCATCGGAATACTGCCGGCCACCAGGTTCACGATGGCACGGATTTGCTCCTGCTCCGGCCGGCGACCGGCGAACAGATCCAGAAACACCGACGCACTGGGCTCGCGGGCATCACGAATAAATACCGAGCGTTCCGGAATAGCCAGATGTACCCGGGCATTTTTGACGCCGCGCATGCTGGCGATGGTGCGTGCCAGTTCACCTTCCAGGCCACGGCGGTAACTGACGGTTTCCATGAACTGGGAGGTGCCCAGCCCGCGGTCCTGGTCGAGCAGTTCAAAACCGATGGTTTTGCGATCGGTCACGCCTTCGGCGGCCAGCTTCATGCGGGCGTCGTACACTTTATCCGAGGGGACCAGCAGGGCACCCGAGCGGGGGTCCATTTTGTATTCGATACCATTGCTGTCCAGGATGGAGGCCACGTCCTGCGGGTTGTAGTTGGACAGATCCCCCACCACCGGCTGGTAATTGGGTTCCTGCGCCCAAAGCACAACCGCAACGCCGAGGGCCACACTGGCGGCCAGTCCGACCATCAGCCCCACCTGGCGCAGCAGGTTCAGACGATTGAACCCCATCAACATCTTGTTGCCACTTTCAGGGCTATCGCTCTCGCTGCTTGCGGGCAGGTCAGAAGCGTTGGTTTCTGCAGGTACGCTTGCCATGCTACTGCTCCGTTATCAGATCGGCATGTTCATGATGTCTTCGTAAGCACGGACCACCCGGTTTCTCACCTGGGTCAGTGCTTCAAAAGACACGGAAGATTTTTCGGCGGCAATCATCACCCGGGTGATGTCCACGTTCGGGTCACCCATATCATAGGCGGTGCGCAACTCGCTGGCTTCTTGCTGGAGGTTGTTCACGTTATTGACGGCGCTGCCAAGCATATCACCAAAACTGGTGGATTCCCGGGTTTCCTGAACGCCGCGAGGGCTATCAACACGGTTGCGAACACCCTGGTTCTGTTCGATCTGCTGATTCTGCTGGTTCTGCATCATTTGCGAACGCAGATTGCGGATGTCGGACAAGACACTGTTGATGTCGGCACGTTGAACCATGTTTCTCTCCCGGTTGCCCAGTGGGCGTCTGTTCATCTTTACATGACAGATGTCGTTAACACAGAGAAAGCAAGCAACAGGCCAATATTTAATAAATCTTTACTAACAACAACTTAACAATATTATCAATGAAGACGGACGTGAAGGCGCCGGAGTTTTGACGGGCTACTGTCGAGCCGGAACAAAGGAAGGATAAAAAAGTGGCACCCCGCAGGGTGCCCGAAGGAGTAGCTTGCTGAACCATTGGCTACAGCCGAGGCACCATCAGGCCATGGCCAATTCGCTGTCGAGATCGATACCGGCGTCACGCATCTGGGCGAGCTTGTAGCGCAGGGTGCGCGGGCTGATACCCAGCTGTTCGGCGGCCCGGTTACGTCGGCCACCTTCGTTGCGCAGCGTCTGGATGATGATACGGAACTCCTGTTGGCGCAGATCATTACCCAGACTGCCACCGAATTCGGCACTGTCAGCGGCCGGCTCGGCCTGCCCATGATCAGGCTCAGCGGCTTGCCGTGCCCGCTGCTCTTCGACGGTGTAGATGGGCACCTCTCTGGCCGGCGGTTCGGACCGCACCTCAGGCCCGGGCGTCCCGGACGGTTGGGCCGCCTGCAAATCCGGCTTGCCGGTAATGCCCAGTTCCAGGCACAGATCGCCTGCGTGAATCACCGTGCCCTGCATCAGAACCAGTGCCCGCTGTATGGCGTTGTCCAGTTCGCGCACGTTACCCGGCCAGGCATGGGTGGTGAGAGCGCGGCGCGCGTCTTCCGCCAGGGTAATGCCGGTCAGTTTCATTTTCCGGCTGTGCTTGCGCAGCAGGGACTTGGCCAGCGGCAGGATATCCATGGGCCGCTCACGCAGCGGCTGCCAGTGCATGGGGAAGACGGTCAGCCGGTAATACAGGTCTTCACGGAACTTGCCTTCGCGCACGTAGTCGGCCAGGTCGCGGTTGGTAGTGGCAATAACCCGCACATCCAGTGCGATGGTTTTGCGACCACCCACTCGTTCCACTTCCCGCTCCTGCAGCACCCGCAGCAGCTTGGATTGCAGGTTCATGTCCATTTCTGAAATCTCATCCAGCAGAATGGTGCCACCATTGGCCTGCTCGAATTTACCCGGCGAGGACGACACAGCGCCGGTAAACGCGCCCTTCTCGTGGCCGAACAGGATCGCTTCGAGCATGTTTTCCGGAATGGCCGCACAGTTAATTGCCACAAAGGGCTGATCCGCACGGGGTGACTGCTGGTGAATGTAACGGGCCAGTACTTCTTTACCGGTACCGCTCTCACCGGAAATCATGACGGTGGATTCGCTATTGGCGACTTTGCTGGCCAACTGGAACATGCGCAGGCTGACCGGATCTTCGGCCACCGGCTGATCAGAGGATTTCTGGCTGCCGCCGCCAACCACCTTACTGACAGCCTCAACCAGAACCTTGGGCTCAAACGGTTTCACCAGATAATCAATGGCACCGGACTGCATGGCAGAGACCGCATCACTGATCTGACCATAGGCGGTAATCAGCATCATTGGCAGCCCCGGATACAGGCGCTGAACCTCGGCCAGCAGCTCATGCCCGGACATGCCCGGCATGTTGACGTCGCTGACCACCATGTCCACGGGGCTTTTCGCCAGGCTGGCGAGCGCCTGCTCGCCGTTGGCGGCTTCATGGACCTGGTATTTTGCCAATTCCAGGGTGGTTACCAGGGCGTCACGCAGATCGTGATCGTCTTCTACAATCAGAATTTTTGCCTTAGCCATGCCATCTGCCTCCAGAATTGTTGTTTTAACCGGCCAGGGTCGGTAACTGCAGTTGTGCCACTGCGCCGCCCTGCTCCGGTGAATAAATGGAAAACTCGCCTTTATGGGCCTTGGTGACGGCCTGCACCACCGCCAGGCCCAGACCGGTGCCATGGGATTTGGTGGTGTAAAAGGCCTCGGTAATACGCCCGGCCTGCTCGGACTCGAAGCCCGGCCCGTTGTCTGCAACCCTGATAACAAGACCCGCAGCAGACGTTTCCAGCGTCACATGGACGTCGGTGGCGCCAGCTTCCAGGCTGTTGTTCACCAGGTTGGTACAGGCGCCCACCAGCGCATCGCGGTTACACATCAGGCGGCAATCACCGGAAATAGTGTCAGTGAGGGAGACCGAGGCACCAGGTGTCGCCCGCACGCCGTCAAGCGCACTCTCAAGGGCGGAGACCAGCTTGCTGGCCGGTAACTCCTCGGCCAGCCGGGTTTCGCCCCGGGCGAAAATCAGCATGTCTCGAACCTGCTGTTCAAGATGGGTCAGGCGGGACATCAGGCGGTCCGCGCAGCGCTGGCGCATTTCTTCTTCCAGATCCGGCTGGCTCAGGTGGCCGCCATAGAGAATGGCGGCCGACAGCGGCGTGCGAATCTGATGCGCCAGTGAGGCCACCATTTTACCCATGGCCGACAGACGCTGGGCATGGGCCAGTTGGGATTGCAACTGGCGGGTTTCTGTCAGGTCGGTCAGCAGAATCAACTGGCCGGGCTGGTTTTCCATGGTACGAATTTCGATGCTCACACGCCGACCGTCTTTCAGGGAGACTTCATGGCCATCATCCCGGCGCGGCGCGAAACAACGGTGAATGACGTTGACCCAGCTCTCACCGTCCAACGGCTCACCGAGCAGCGCCACCGCAGCGGGATTGCATTGGCTGACCACGCCATGTTTGTCCAGCACCACAACGCCGGCGGGCAGGGCCTTGAGCAGGGTCGACAACTGATCCGCCAACTGCTCCTTCTCTTCCAGTTCCTGCTGGCGCTGCAGGGTTTCCTGGGTCAGCTCGCCGGACAACTGGTTAACTCTGGACTCAAGGGTACGGTAGGAGTCGGTAATCTGCTGCGACATGCGGTTGAACAGCTCCAGCGCGGAATCCACAGCTTCATCTTTCTGTTCCGGAAACAGCGCCGTGACCTTGTTGTTTACATCGGCCGCCGCGTTGGCATCACACGCCTTGGTGCGTTCGGATTGCAAGACAAATTGTGCCTGACTCATAACTTTCTCCCTGAACCGGCCCGGCGTGGGCCAGAGCAATCGGATGTATCGTTAACGGGAGATAAGCGATAACTGTGCCAGTTACAGTTTTTATATATATTTCAAAGGGAAAGGGTATTAACGGAGACGGGAGTGACGATTTTATGGCGGGAAAACCGGACTGGGCAGCGCTGGTCATTACGAACCTTTGACGCCACCCGCTAGCCCGTCAGGCCTCTTCGGACTCCTGACGCAAACCGTATTTGCGCACCTTCTCAACCAGAGTCGTGCGGCGGATACTGAGCTTCTCCGCCGCCCGGGCCACCACGCCATCCGCTTCATCCAGGGCTTGCTGGATCAACTGCTTTTCCAGGGTGGCCAGATAGTCTTTCAGGTCCAGACCATCTGACGGCAGGGTGGCAGGCGCATCCAGGCCAACCAGACCTCCAGCACTCTCGGCCAGCATCTGCTCCTCGTCCGGCTCGGGGCTCTGCTCATAGTCATCGACATAGCGGAACTTCGGCGGCAACTCCTGCACGCCGATCACACCGTCCGGATGCATGATTGCCAGGCGCTCCACCAGATTGGCCAGTTCCCGCACGTTGCCCGGCCAGTCATGGCGACACAGACTCATCACGGCGGCGGAGTTGAGGCGCAGGGTGCCACGCTTTTCCTTTTCCATGCGGGCGATCAGTTCATTGATCAGCAGCGGGATATCTTCGGCACGCTCGCGCAGCGCCGGCATCTCGATGGGAAACACGTTCAGGCGATAGTACAGGTCTTCCCGGAAATCACCCGATTCAATCATGTCTTCCAGGTTTTTGTGGGTGGCGGCAATTACCCGCACATCGGCCGTCTGGGTTTTATTGCTGCCGACTTTTTCAAACGTGCGCTCCTGCAACACCCGCAGGATTTTAACCTGCATATTCAGCGGCATGTCCCCGATTTCGTCGAGAAACAGTGTACCGCCCTCGGCCAGTTCAAAACGCCCCACCCGGGCCGTGATTGCGCCGGTGAACGCGCCCTTTTCATGGCCAAACAGCTCGCTTTCCAGCAGTTCGGCCGGAATGGCGCCACAGTTAACCGGCACAAACGGTTTGTCGCGCCGCGACGAATGGTAATGCAGGTTACGGGCCACCACCTCTTTACCAGTACCGGATTCACCGGTAACCAGCACACTCACTTCTTTATCGGCCACTTGCTGCATCAACTGACGAACCTGCTGCACGCGCCGGCTGGTGCCGACCAGGCTACGGAACAGCTGCACGCCCCGGCCGCTTTTCCTGTTACGGCGAAATTGTTCACGGTACAGCTGGGCCCGGTAGAAGGCATCAACGAACTTGGTGTAGTTGAGCGGCCAGTCCATACGCGCCACCACCCGCCCGGCGTGCTCATCGGCCAGGCCGTCCAGGTCCGCATCACCAACCACCACCACCGGAAGACCCCGGGCTGATTGACAGATTTCCTCGATCGCAGGTACAGCCCCGTCATCTTCGCCGTTTATCACGGCCAACAAGGCTTCCTCGGCTGCCTGCTCATCCGCCAGCGCCGCTTCGGCTTCGGCACCGGCCAACACCTGTTCGTCTCCAACAAATTCAAGGATCGTGACCAGGTCACGACGTCGGCCTTCGTCGCCGCTCAGCACCAGTACCGTGTTATTTTCTGACATTCACAGACTTCTCTGTCGGGGGGAGTTTGAGCCGTATTTAAGACTGTTGGGCTGCCAGAGTCAATTTTATGACACTGTTTTTCCCGGGGTTATTTCGACCGGCCGGACGAGACTCCCTGGTAGGCCTTGGCGGCATTGCGGTTCTGATTGATTTCCTGCAGCGACTGGCGGGCCTCTTCCCGGGCTTCCACCGCCGCCGTGTCAGCTGCCTGAACAAATTCGTTCAGTGCCTGCAGGCGTGGGCGAACGGCCTCCGGGTCCACCTCGTTGTTTTCCAGTGCCTGCATCAACGGCTCGATGGAGGGCTTGATCTGCTTGTTCAGCTCTACCAGTTTATCCCAGTCTTTGTCTGCGAGTGCGGCGTCAAGACTGGCTTTGAGGCTGTCCAGATGATCAAGCAATGTTTGTGTATCGGCCATGATGATTCTCCTGCGGCTTGGGCCTTGGTATTCGAATCGATCATACGTGATTGGCCGGCCCACAAGAAGCACCTGAAGTGGGTGCTGAAAAGTCCCCGGGCCGGAAGAAATAGCAGGATTAAGTTGATATAATCACGGGTTCGCCCTGAGCGGGCTTTCCATACACTGGCGCCGTCCACAGACAGGTACAGACCATGACATCTCAGTGGTATTCGGTCGTTTCACAAAAACTGCATCTGGCCCGTGTGCTGCTGGTCCAGGAGGAGCGCGGTGTGCCCGTGGACAACCAGCCGCCCGCGGTATTGAGCCAGGCCATGACCCAGGCGACAGCGGAAATGCTGTTACGGGCACAACAGGCCCTGCTTGTCATGGTGGCGCGCTACCATCAGCACAAACAGGCACAGCCCCGGTCACTTTCCGAGCTCGAGTCCCTGTTTGCGTATCCGGTGCCCGATGTCGAAGCCTTGCAGCAACTGGCAGCCGACCCCAACAGCTGGTGGAACCACCTGGCGAAGCTGGACAAGGCCTTGTCGGAACCGGCCACCCCCCGGAAACAGGCGGCTGCAGAGAATGTCATTGCCATAGCCAGTGAACCCGAGGCCGATTTTTCGCCGGCTGCGCTGGAAAAAACCCGGAGTGCCATGGCGGCTTTCTCCAGGGAACTGGCTGATCAGCACAGCGAGTGGTAAACCTCGCAGAAAGCTGTGCCAACGTATTCACCCATCATCCAAGCAGGATAAAGGTTTTATTAATGTCTCCATCGTTTTTTGAAATTGTACAGCTGGCCAATGGTGACTACGCACTGCGCCGGGCCGACGATGACGAGTCGGCACCTCTGGTGCGGATTTCATTTTCCGAGGAAGCTCGGGAGATGATGGACAATCGCGACATGAACATCGCCAAGGCCATGATCGCCGCCGGTATTGAAGCAGCGGGCGACATCAGCCACGATATCGACTGGGAGGAAGAGGAAGCCGAGGCCGCCGAACCTTATACCAGTCACACCCTGCACTGACTTCTTTATTAACGCTGGCGCAGTATGACCCCATGACTGCTGCCGTTGACCGAGGCTTTCTGGAGGGATTCGAAAGCCTTCCTGCCCAGCTTGCCCGTCCACAGCACTACCGCATGGCACGTACCGGCGCCCAGCGCCCGCTCTGCCAGCTGCAGCGCCGAATAATCCGCCGAAGAACGCAGCACCAGAATTTCACTGGCCACGATACCGTGCATGGTCTGCCACTTGGCAACCAGCTCCTGGGGAGGGTCAATCCAGGCCAGCCAGCGTTTTTCCTGATTCAGTTGGGTCAGCATGGGCAACAGCAGCTGAAAATTTTCCACCTGGCCTTCCGGCAGGATGATTTCCGTTACATTACCGGCGCCGGCAGGCTTGGGAGAGCGGGTATTGACCGCTTTTGGGGCCGCTGCAACTGCCGGTTTAAACGCGGTGTTCTGGTTGAAGCTCAACTGTTCCATAACTCACCTACCTGCTTTTCAATGCCGGAAGCCGGCGTTCAGTGAAGATCGGAGCGGCGGATAACCCCCACCCCCAGGCCTTCAATGAACAGCTCCTGCTCGGTCAGATCCACCTCAATGGGGTCGAATTCCTCATTCTCGGCAATCAGCCACACCCGAGAGCCCTCGCGACGGAAGCGCTTGACCGTCACCTCTTCACCAATTCTGGCGACCACTATCTGGCCATTCTGGACATCCTGGGTCGAATGCACTGCCAGCAAGTCGCCATCCAGGATGCCGATGTCTTTCATGCTCATACCACGCACAGTCAGCAGGTAGTCGGCCGACGGAGAGAAAAATTCCGGACGCAGGGTGCAATGATCCTCAATGTGTTCCTGGGCCAGAATCGGGCTGCCGGCCGCCACCTGCCCCACCACCGGCAGGCCAAGATCTGGCTCGGCTTCCGGCAGACGGATGCCACGACTGGCACCGGGCACCATCTCAATGGCTCCCTTGCGGGCCAGTGCGCGCAGGTGCTCCTCCGCCGCGTTGGCTGAGCGAAAGCCCAACTCCGCCGCAATTTCCGCGCGGGTGGGCGGGTAACCGGTCTCGTCGACATAGCGGCGGATGATGTCGAGTACCTGGGTTTGTCTGGCTGTCAGCTTCATGACACGGCTCCGGAAATCAGTTCCTGGTTTTATATACAGTAAACTGACTATATACAGTGTTTTATCCAGTGTAAAGCCCGGACTTCCCCGGTATTGCGCGAAAGGGGGAAAATGACCAAAAGCCATCGTCTGAAAACAGCTATGGTAAGGTAATTAAACCACTTCCACCGGATACCACTGATGAACGCATCTGAACGCTGCCGAATGCCCGTCGTTACACACACAGGGGATGGTGAGGAACGAAAAGTCGGCGTGGAGATCGAGCTCTCCGGGCTGAGCTACAACACCCTGGTTGGCCATGTCGCCAGGCTGCTGGGTGGCGAAGCGAGACTCGCCTCCCGGTATGTCAGTGAAGTCGAAACCACAGATGGCACCTACACCATTGAACTGGACGCCGACCCGATCAAACAGCTGGACCTGGACGATGACCGGTTGCCCCAGTCGCTGCGTGATCTGGGCACTCACGCCATGACCATGATCGACTCGGCGGCGGAAAAAGTGGTGCCGCTGGAAATCGTCGCCCCGCCGTTACCCTTATCCCGATTGCCAGCCATCGAATCCCTGGTCGATGAGTTACACAAGGAAGGCGCCCAGGGCAGCCGGGAGGCCATTTACTTTGCCTTCGGCCTTCAGTTGAATCCGGAACTGCCGGACTTGAAGACCAACACCATACTGAGTTACCTGCAGACCTTTGCCGCACTTTATGATTGGCTTAAGCATCATCATCAGCTGGATATCAGCCGCAAATTCACGCCCTACATCGAGCCGTGGAGCAGTTCGTACGCCCAGTTGTTGCTGGCCGAAGATTACACACCCGATCTTCAGCAACTGATGAACGATTACCTGCACCACAACCCCACCCGCAACCGGGCCCTGGATCTGCTGCCGCTATTCGCCCATCTGGACAAGCCCCTGCTTGAACGCCACGTTAAGGATCCAAGGATCAAAAGCCGGCCAACCCTGCATTACCGGCTACCGGATTGCGATATCGGCAACCGGAACTGGCACTTTTCATCGGTCTGGAACGACTGGACCATCGTAGATGACATTGCCAACCGCCCGGAGCATCTGGAAGAACTGCGCCAGCTGTATCATCAGGCCCGCACGTTCAGCTTCCACAACCTGACCCACTCCTGGCGGGAAACCACTGCCCGATGGCTCGAACGGAAAGGCTATGTCTGAACTGACTGACATCCCGGAAAACCCCGGCCTGACCATAGGCATCAGCGGCCCCCGGCGCTTCGGCACCGCCCAGCGGCTGATCAACCTGGGCCTGCGCCTGCACGGCGCCCGTACCCATTACATCCGCCCCGGCAGCCAGATTGATGTGACCTTGCTCGACGGCCTGGTGTTATCCGGAGGAACGCATGTTCATCCCGGGCGCTACGGCCAAGAGCCTCAGGTCACCGCCAGCTACGACCCCAAACGGGACCGCACCGATTACGCCCTGTTACAACAGGCCGAAGCACTCAATATTCCGGTACTGGGCATTTGCCGGGGTGCCCAGTTCATCAACGTCTTTCACGGCGGCACCCTGTGCCAGAATGTGACGCCATTGCGCAATAAAACCCGCCACCGGCCATTGCTGCTGCCCCTGCAAACCGTGCACCTGGTACACGACAGCCGGATCGGCCGTCTGATGCATCATACGGTGATTGGCGCCAACCGCATCCACAGCCAGGCGATCAAGCGGCTCGGGAGAAATTTACGGGTAACCGGGCTGGATAACGACCTGTTTGTCCAGGCTATCGAAAACACCGGCAAGCAGTGGCTGATGGGGATCCAGTGGCATCCGGAGTACCTGCTGTACCACGCTGGCCATCGGCGGATTTTCAGCCATTTCGTCCATGCCGCGCGCGCCCGCAAGCTCGAACGCCTGAAGCGGCGTCAATCTGCTATCAACCTGCAAGGAAAGTGACCATGAACCTGCCTCTGAAAACCATTGCCATGGCAGCCGGCCTGGCCTCAGCCACCCTCTTGCCGCAAACGGTGGCCGCCGGCGAGCTCAGCCTTACCGTTGAAGGAACGGTTCAGTACACACCTGACAGCGCCCGCCTGCAATTCACCGCCAGTGCCGAACATGCAGAGCCGGAGCAGGCCTCAAGGAAGGTGGCTGAAGCCATGCAGCAGTGGCGCGAAGCCATCAGGCCCTGGCGCAACGACCTTGAAGAGTACAGCGATGCAGCCATCAGCCTGTACAGCCGGCCGGTGCCCGACCGGAACAACAACGAATCGCCGGAGACACGGGCTGTGGCCAGCCAGACAGTCAGCTTCAGCATCCGTGATCTGGAGCTGCTTAATCCGTTGATCGAAAAGGCCCAGTCCATTGGTCTTCAGTACCACCTGGGCGCCCACCAGTTTTTCCACTCCAACGAAGACGAACTGGAAAACCAGGCCCTGGCCAAAGCCATCGAGGATGCCCGCAAACGCTGTGCGTTTGCCGCCGAACAGTTCGGGCAAACCTGCGGTGATGTGGTGTCCGTCAGCCTGGATAACAGCCATCGACCCATGCCCATGATGCGGGCACAGGCCGCCGAGGCGTCCGACCCGATTACCAGTGTCGGACCACGGGAGATAAGCGCCACCATCAGCGCCACATTCGAGCTGGACTGATTCAGAAATCCCGCGTGTAGAAGATATCCAGAGATGCAGCCAGTCCACTGGCTGCTTCCAGATAAAAATACCGGCCCAGCTCATAGCGCAGGGCCACGGTGGTGATGGGCTCAAAAATGCCGACGCCATAGCGCAGGCTGAGTTCGTCGGTAATGTACCCACTGGCCACGACCGAGGCCTGATCACCGGAACCCTCGGTTTCCAGCGTCAATTCCTGAATCCCCAGTTCATTGCCCAGCCCCTGCGTCACTTTGCTGGCCTGGGTGAGGCCCAACGAGATCGCCGCGGTGGCAAGCTGGCCATCGCCGCCCTGTCCGGCACCCGGCGGGCGGCCCAATACCAGATACGACAGCGCATCGGCTTGTGGCATGGGTGGTTCGGAAAACACCTCGGTTTCCGGCGCGCTGACCGGCCCGGTCAGACGGATACCGGCAACCACGGTATCGACGGTGCGGATTGCCTCGACATCCAGATAGGGCTCAGTCAAAGGGCCGATAAACTGGATGCGCGCCCGGCGCAACGCCAGGTCCTGGCCAAATTCCTGATATTGACCATTCACCAGTTGCAGGACGCCCCGGGTGTCCATGTTGTTGCCAATACGAAGCGTGCCCTCAAGGTCGCCGGTGACACCGAACGCATCAAACGTAACACGGTCCTGCCCGACCACCAGGGTGACGTCCATGGGCATGCTGCGCACCGCGGGCTCCGGCCTCTCAACACCGACAATCATCTCGTCCCCGGAAACCCGAACCGCCGATTCCGGCAACTCACGTACACGGATGTCACCTCGTGGTACCGCCACCTCGCCGGTCACCGAAAGCTCACCGGCTCGGAAGGCGATATCCAGATCCGGCTCAATTTCCAAATGGGCGTAGGGTTCGTAACTCACTGGCAATCGCTCACCAGTGACCTTCAAAGCCAGTTGCGGTTCCGCCGCCCAGTCAAGGCGCCCGTCGAGCTGGCCGTAGCTGCGGTCATTACTTTGCCAGCGGCCACTGATATCGGCATGGCGCCCACCAAACTGCAACGCCACAACCACATCCTCCATGGGTAATGGCAGCGTTGGATCGAAGAAACGGCCCCTGGTGAGTACCAGCTCTCCAAACACTTCCGGATTCTTCAAAGGCCCGGACAGGCGCCCGGCGCCATTCACCCGACCCTGCACGTCCTCCAGCCCCAAGACTCCCTGCAGCAGCGACAAGTCCAGCTCACTCAGACTGAAGCGACCCTCGACAGGCTGGCTTTCCGCCATGGGATCGATCGCCAGGTCCGCGCTCAACACCCCCAATTTCGGCCCCTCAATGGCAATGGCAAGGTCGGCCCGGTCAGGACCAAGATCCAGAATCAGATCCAGGCGCTGATGCGCCAGGCGGTGCCACTGATCCACCGCCAGAACTTCGAACCCACCATTACCCGCATCCACGCGAATCCTGCCCTCAGGCCCGGCCTGGGTCATGGTCACGTTTACCTCCGCATCGATCGATGCGTCCCAGCGAACGGTGTCAGGGAGCAGCAGCGCCAGAGAAGCGGCGGGGAACTGGTCAATTTGCAGCGCCAGTTCCGGCTCAGGCCACAGGCGTTGATCCCGGGTGCAAATAGCGCTTTGCTGCCAGTCCCAGCAGTGGCCACCCAGGTCAACCTGGCCCTGGTCACTGATCGCCAGGGTGGCCGGGCGCCGCATTCGCCAGGTCTGCTCAATGCCCGGGATATCCAGTTCGCCGTCATCAAGCATGCCCCGCCAAAGCTGCTCGCCACGTTCAGGAAAGCCGCCAGCCACATCCAGCGAGGCCGTGCCTTCCTGATGACTCAGCTGCAGTGTCAGCCGATGTTGCGCCCGGTTGCCGTCCAGCTCCGCTTCAATCGCCTGTACTTGCTGGTCGCCAACCATCAACGTTTGGGCTGACAGCCTGGAGGACACCCGTAACCCACTGGCAAGATCGGCCCGCAAGTTGGCGCTGGCCAAAGACAGCTGATCCCGCCACGACAGGTCGGCCGCTTGCAGGGACAGGCGGCCGGTGGGATCACCAACACTGCCTTCAAGTTGCAAATCGGCAAACAGCTCACCGTCAAGACCGGGCAACAGGCGCTGCGGGTCCGGCAAGCTGACCTGCAAATCGGCCCGAATGCCCTCACCGTATTCGCCGCTACCGGCAATCCGGTTGTCACCTGCGGTAATCAGGAGATCCTCTACCCGCACGAACTCATGATCGCCCCGCACCGTGGCTGAAAAATCTGCCGGGCCGTGGGGCCCTTGCAATGCGCCGTTCAGGTTCGCGCTATAATCACCGTTGGCATAGGTTGCGCTACCCCGCAGTTGCTCCAGGACAACCGGCGGCTCCCCCATGTCCGGCAGGAGCGCATACCAGGGAAACCGCTGCAGGTTAAGGTCTGCATCGGCACTGACCCCATCCGCCCAGGAAACCGCCCCCGCGACCACCAGCTGCCCGGGTTCCTGTTCACCCGCATCCTCCGGCCCGGTCAGCCTCAGCTCAGCATCATCGACACCGTCGGTTGTCACGTGGCCTTTTGCGGACACTTCCATGTTGCCGGTTGTACCCGGTAACAGGGCCTTCAATTCGGCACGGAAACCATCCGCCAGTGCCCCGCGCACAGACACCCGCCCGTCCTTGACAGTCAGGGTTTCGGGCAGGGACGGGTCCGCCAGAAACTCCGGTGTTTGCAGCTCAAGCCGCACCGGCAATGACGGTTCAAGTGGCCGGACAGCTCCGCTGAACCGGGCATTCAGATAACCATTGCTGCGCCCGGAAACATTCAGATCCCGCACGCTTCCGGCAAGATTGGCGCTAATTTGCCAATGCTCGCCGGACGGCGGTGGTAACGAAACCGCAACATCCGCATTCAGCGGCCAATCCCGGCGCATGGTTACCCGGCCTTCGGCGGTGACCTGAACATCATCAAGCCGGTAGCTTGCCCGCTCAAGCGTCATGTCGGCACCGGAGCCGCGGGCAGAGGCTGTCAGCCGATCCCAGACTTGTGCGCCATTAACGGTCAGGGCACCCAACTGTACGTCGGCCAGAACAACCTCCAGCGGCAGGTGGATGTCTGGCAACTCCAGCTCGTCCGCTCTGGCCGACGCTTCCTCCGTTGATGGCTGCACCTCGACACGGATGGCACCGGAGTGAAGCCGATCCAGGCACAGGCTTTTCCGGAACAGGCACCCAGGCGACCAGGCGACGGCGGGATCCCGCACCACCACAGCCACGCCATAGCCCCGCCACTCAATACGTTGAGCCTGCCACTCACCCAACAATGAACCGGAAGCCTGCTCTGTTTCCAGGCCAGGGATCCGGTCGATCAGCCAGGCGGTGCCCGTGTCAGAGCGAAGCAGTGCCCATACGGCGGCCAAAACCAGCACCACCAACAAGCACAAGACCACCAACGCGGATACAAACCAGCGCAAAGGGTGGCGGGGCCGGTGGGCCGGAGACTCGGCTGGCGCGTTTTCCGCCCCCTGTTTTTCGGTTTGCTCACTCACAATTCAGGCCCCATTGAGAAGTGAATGCGCCAGCCACCACCAAACTCATCATCCAGCCCCCTGGCCACGTCCAGCCTCAGGGGGCCGACCGGGCTGACCCAGCGCAATCCGACACCAGCGCCGGTGGCCAGGCGGTCAAACACATCGTCGACCGCATTGCCCCGGTCGACAAAGGCCGCCACACGCCAGTTTTCGGTGAATTCATACTGATACTCGGCACTGCCCACAAGCAGGTAACGCCCGCCGACCGACACCCCATCTTCGTCCTTGGGCGACAGCGTTTCATAACCATAGCCACGAACGCTCTGGTCACCCCCGGCAAAGAACCGGAGTGACGGTGGCACATCGGAGAAACTGTTGGTGGCCACACCACCGAAATTGAAGCGGGCCAGGAAGCGATGGTTGTCCGCCAGAGTATAGAGCCCCTTGGCCAGAACGTTGACATGCAGGACATCCGCATCAGACAACAGCGCCCGATGGGCGCCGGCAACATCTACCTGAAGACGGTATCCGCGCGACGGGTCCAGCGGCTCGTTTGCTTGCAGGCGGGAATAGCTGACGCCCGGCAATAACAGGCTGGAGGTATTGGGCTGCTCTTCACCAATTCGATACCGCTCGCCCTCCCAGCGAATCCCCAGGACCTGCGTCCAGCCATTATTCAACTGGTGACGCCACTGCTGACCCAGAGTCAGCCTCTCGGTTTCCACATCCTCCACATGTTCTCTCTGATAACCGCCACCCAGGCGGATGGAGTCCGTCATCGGTGGATCCAGCGGCCACTCGTACCAGCCACTGATGTTCTGACGCAGCTCCGAAAGCTCTGTGTCAGCGCCACGGCGATGGCCTTCGGGATTGATGTAATGCTCCCGCCAGTTGCCGCGTACACGCGGCCCCACGTCCGTGGAAAAGCCCACACCGGCCGATACCGAACGTGGTTTGCGGGGAGTAAGGGACACGGTGACAGGAATCACGCCGTTTTCGGCGCTGGCGGGCGCGGCATCCACGTCGACACCGGAAAAGTAGCCGCTATTGGAAAGATCACTGCTGAATCTGGCGATTTTATCAGCCCGGAAGGGCTCACCCGGCTCCAGAGTTACAAACCCATCCAGCAACGCCTCATCAAAGCCATGGCCTTCCACAAACCTGACCTGTCCCAGCCGATACCGCTCACCGCTGCGATAATGCAGGGCAATATCGGCCGCATTTTCCGAAGGATCAACAAATAGCCGGCGGGTGACAAACGTACCATCAAAATAACCCAGGCGGCTGGCCCGGTTGGCAATCGCCGTATGCAACGAATCATACTGTCCATGGTGGAGCACATCGCCAGGCTGGAGCACATCCGGGACATAAGGGCTCAGATCCGCCTCTGCACCGGGCGGGCCGTCAATCACCACAGTACGTGAACGCACTTTTACCGGCTCGCCCGGCTCAACGGTAATCTCAAGCCTGGCGGGTTCACCTTCCGGCTCGCTGATTTGCCAGCTCATATCCGGTCGGTAATAACCCAGTGCCCTGAGCGCATCACGCACTTGCTTTTCAGCCACCGGCCAGTAACGGCGCAACCCATCGGCACTGCGACCGTCAACATCGCCAACAAAAATCCGGGCATTGTTTTCCAGCGCATCATAATCACCTTCAACCTCCACCAGAACCTGGCTGGCTTGCACCATCAGTGGCATCACCGCCAAGAATGCAGCCGTGGCCAACACCGCGGTAACAGTGGAAAAGCGGATCAACGCCATGCAGAAACGCCCGAACAAGAGAGTGGAGTTCTAACAATAACAAATGAAGCAAATAAACAGGCAGGTATAAAACAGACATAAAAAAAGCAGACCCTGTCGGATCTGCTTTTTGAATCTGGTGGGTGGTGCAGGGATCGAACCTGCGACCCTCGCCTTGTAAGGGCGATGCTCTCCCAGCTGAGCTAACCACCCTGGGAAAATGGCGGAGCGGACGGGACTCGAACCCGCGACCCCCGGCGTGACAGGCCGGTATTCTAACCAACTGAACTACCGCTCCGCAGACTTGAGTTTGGTGGGTGGTGCAGGGATCGAACCTGCGACCCTCGCCTTGTAAGGGCGATGCTCTCCCAGCTGAGCTAACCACCCGCTTGCAGCGTTGCTGTCTCAACTCAAGTGGGAGCGCATTTTAAGCATTTCCCCGGCTGTGTCAAACGTTTTGCCCAAAAAAACCAAAGTTTTTGCCAAGACACTAAAATTCGGACACTTTTTATTCAAAACGGCCGCCAGTTGGTCAGACAGCAACCAGCGCTCACCGCGAACGCAACTGATTGACCTCTTCGGACAAACGCACCAGGCGCGAGGTCAGTTGCGAGCGCGACGCGTCAATCGCTTCGACCGTCTCCCGCAACTCATCCAACTCACCGCGAAGCTCGTCCAACTGCTTGTTACCGGCCATGGCATCCACTTCTTGCTCCAGCGCGGCAATCCGGCTGTCCAGACCATCCAGGGTGAGCTTCTGTTCCCTCTGAAAACGCTGGAGACGACGATCCACCTGCTCATCCACGCCCGCCAACTGCTCTTGCACGGTTTCAAGCTGACTCGCGTTTTCCTGACTCGCCCGCCCCAGGGCCGACACCTCATCCGTCAGACGTTGGTCAAGCTGCTGCACATCACCCTGCAGGGACGAACGAGCCTGCGCCAGAGTCGCCTCCAGGTCCGTGACGTTTTTACCGGACTCCGCCAGCTGCTTGTCCAACCCGGCAAGCCGCTGTTCATGTTCATCCAGCCGATCCTTATTGCGCTCATTGGCAATGGCCCAGAGCTTGCGGATTTCACTGTCCGCGGTATCCAGACGCTCACCCTGCGCGGCAATCTGATCCTCCAGAGACGACCCGCGCTCCTGCAACGACTCGCCGGTTTCCGAAAGGTCTCCCTCGAAACGCGCCAACGCCAGCTTGCTCTGACGCGCCCATTCCTCGGTTTCCTGCAACTGGACCTGAAGCGCGCTCATCCGCTCATTCTGCACATACCACCCGGCGCCAGCCCCCACAGCCACCACCACAAGCAGTAACCACAGCCACAGAACTCCTCCGCCTTTCGAACCGTTACCGGAAGAACCCGACGGCTTTTTTAACCGACCGGAACCGCCGCCGGCGCCCCCCGCCGCTCTTTTTTTCCCGGGTTCCGTCGTCCGATGGCGGTTATCCGCGGCCACCGGTGCTTCAGCTCTTAATTCATCATCGTCCGGACGAATGGGTTCCATCTGCACTCCCGAAGTTTCTGGTTAATGGGCCCGATCATACCTGCAACCCGCCAGGGCTTAAATTACATGGCGATCAAACAGCCCAAAGTTGCACGCCCCATACCCAGCACATACAATGGCCGGCTTTCCAATTATCTTCTCAGGACGTTGCATATGCAGCCGCTTGTAGGACTGATCATGGGCTCCAAATCAGACTGGCCCACCATGGAACACGCCGCCGACATGCTGGAAAAACTCAGTGTGCCCTACGAAACCCGGGTCGTCTCTGCCCACCGTACCCCGGACCTGCTGTTTGACTACGCCAAAACCGCAGCCGAACGTGGCCTGAAAGTCATCATCGCAGGCGCTGGCGGCGCGGCTCATCTGCCGGGCATGGTGGCGTCCCAGACCTCGCTGCCGGTTCTGGGTGTTCCTGTGCAGTCCAAGGCACTGAACGGCCTGGATTCCCTGCTGTCCATCGCCCAGATGCCCGGTGGCGTCGCCGTCGGCACACTGGCCATTGGCAACGCCGGCGCCAAAAACGCCGGATTGCTGGCCGCACAGATCCTGGGAACGGCTGACAGCGCCCTGCAGAAAAAGATCGATGAGTTCCGCGCAGCACAAACACAGAGCGTTCTGGATAATCCTGATCCAAGAGATCAACAGTAAAACTCCGTAGTTGGCAGAGCAGGTCTGGCAGGGCTTTCCAAAACTGTGCGGAGCCAGGGAAGGCGGAGCTCAAGCGACACAGGGACGTGCCGCAAGGAGCGTGTTTTGGAAAGCCCTGCCAGACCTGCTCTTACGCCCGAAGCTAAAAGGCAGGAGAGCTCACATGAAAATTGGCGTACTAGGCGCAGGCCAACTCGGCCGCATGCTCGCCCTCGCAGGCTACCCGCTGGCCAAGGATTTTGTCTTCTACGACATGTCTGGCAGCCCCAGCGCCGGCATCGGCGAGACCATCGTTGACCCCGAAGGCAAACAACTGGACGACTTCCTCGCCAAAGTTGACCGGGTCACCTACGAATTCGAACACCTGCCGGTCGACGTGGCCGAAAAACTGGCACAACACAAACCGGTACACCCCTGCCCCCGCGCCCTGGCAGTCTGCCAGAACCGCGAAGCCGAAAAGACCCTGTTCGGCCGCCTGGGCATCCCCACCCCCCAGTGGCAAATCGCCGACAGCGCTGAAGGCCTGAAAGCGGCCGCCGAAGAACTCGGCTGCCCGGTGGTCGCCAAATCCGTCACCGAAGGCTATGACGGCAAGGGCCAGGCGGTACTGAAAAGCCCGGACGACGCGGTCCAGGCCTGGGACAGCATCGGCCACCCCCGGGTAATCGTGGAAAAGTTTGTCAACTTCACCCGTGAAGTCTCCATCATTGCCGTGCGCGCCGAGGACGGCGAACTGGCCTTCTACCCCATGGCGGAAAACATCCACCACGAGGGCATCCTGCGCTATTCCATCGCCCCGGCACCACAACTGCAGCCCCACATTCAGGCCGACGCCGAAGATTACATCAAATCCCTGCTGAACGAACTGAACTATGTGGGCGTATTAACCCTCGAGCTGTTCGAAACACCCGAAGGCCTGATGGCCAATGAAATGGCCCCCCGGGTTCACAATTCCGGGCACTGGACCATCGAAGGCGCCATGACCAGCCAGTTCGAAAACCACATCCGCGCCGTCAGCGGCCACCCGCTGGGTAATGTGGCCGCACGGGGTGTCAGTTGCATGATCAACATCATCGGCGAGCACGGCGACATTGAACGGATACTGGAACTGCCCTACGCTCATGTACACCTGTACAACAAGGGCGAACGGCCGGGCCGCAAACTCGGCCATGTGAATATTCTGGCTGACAGTTACGAAGAACTGGTCTGGCGTGTGAAAAATTGCGCCCAGTTTCTGCCCGGCTGCCCGGAGTTCGAAAGCTCATTAACAGCAAATTAGAAACAAAGGGTTGATTTGGCTCAAACTGACCCTATATTGCTGATACGTACATTCACGAAAACAGAGAGACAGGGAGAACGACCTCATGGCATTTGAACTTCCCGCATTGCCGTACGAAAAAAACGCACTGGAACCGCACATTTCCCAGGAAACCCTGGAATACCATTACGGCAAGCACCACAACACCTACGTAACCAAGCTCAACGGCCTGATCGAAGGCACTGACAACGCCAACAAATCTCTCGAAGAGATCATCAAGAGCGCCAGTGGCCCGCTGTTCAACAACGCCGCCCAGGTTTGGAACCACACCTTCTACTGGCACTGCCTGAGCCCGAACGGTGGCGGTGAGCCGACTGGCGCAGCCAAGGAAGCCATCGAGAAAGCCTTCGGCTCTTTCGAAGAATTCAAGAAAGAGTTCAACGATAAGGCCGCCAACAACTTCGGTTCCGGCTGGACCTGGCTGGTCAAGAAGGCCGACGGCAGCGTTGCCATCGTCAACACCAGCAACGCCGAAACGCCGCTGACTGGCGAAGACAAGCCGGTTCTGACCGTGGATGTGTGGGAGCACGCCTACTACATCGACTACCGGAACAGCCGTCCGAACTACCTGGAGGCATTCTGGAACCTGGTTAACTGGGATTTCGTTAACGAAAACCTGGCGTAAACCACCAGAACCGACCCCACGACAGCTTCTGCTGTCCGGTCAGAAATACCCGCCCGGCGCCGCCGAGGCGGGTATTTTTTTGTACAGGTCGAAAAAATTGACTTGTCTTCATAGACTTGCAACGGTTTTCAGCCATACTTTGTGACTTACTCACATGATAATCTTAACATTGGTCAAATTTGGCCCAGCCAATTTTTGCCTCTTTGCCTTGCAAAACGCGGCCGACAATCCGAACCATGAAACAAGAACGCAGGAATGCCTAGAACCTTTAAAGTGGAACACCGGCTCGGCTACCGGATTTTTCGCTGGATCTTGCTGATCGCCCTGCTTGGCGGTGTACTGGTCAGTACCGTCCAGGTGGCGATCGACGCCCGGCGTGTCTCCGCGGAGCTGGAAAAACAGGCGGACCAGACCGTCACCATGGTTCGCGATGCCGCCACCCAGGCCGCCTTCAGCATTGACCAGGTACTGGCTCGGCAGGTGGTCGATGGCCTGTTTGCCCTGGAGGCCATTCAACAGGTACGCATTACCCACCCGGACGGCGAAGTGCTGGCCAGCCGGGAACGGCCGCTGCAGCACGGTGCGTTTCGTCCGGTAACCGACCCGATTTTCGACACCACCCGTCGTTACCATGAGACCCTGACACTCAGCACCCGCCCCGGCGAAATTTACGGCTACCTGGACATCTATTACGACACCGCCCCTTACGCCCTGCTCTGGCTGAACCGCACCGTGACCACCTTCAGCTCCGGCATTGCCCTGGCACTGATTCTTGGCATTGTGCTGTATTTCGTTTTCTACCTGCTGCTTACCCGGCCGCTGTTGCGCATTGTCAGCTCGGTTCGCAAGGTGGACCCGGAAAGACCCGACGACCGCCTGATCTCCATCCCGTCCGGCCATCATGCCGATGAGCTGGGGTTGTGGGTCAACACCACCAACAACCTGCTGATCGCCATTGCCGACAGCCAGGAGAAACACCAGGAAGCGGAAAATCGCGCCTCCCGGCTGACCCGATACGACCAGTTGACCAACCTGCCCAGCCGGGACACTTTCATGGACAATCTCAAGGAAGAGATTGAGAAAGCAGCCGCCGAATCCGCCTCCATGGCGCTGCTGGTCTGCGGTATCGATGATTTCAAATCCATCAACGAGCAATGCGGTTTCCGCACCGGTGATCAGATTCTGCAAACCGTTGCCAGCCGACTGACCGCCAACCTGTCATCCGAGCGTTTCATGATAGCCCGCCTGGGGAGCGACCAGTTCGTGATTGTCGAAAAGCGCCTGCGCGACGGGTTCGAAGCAGCTGAAACCGCCGAGAAAGTGCTGGCCAGTTTCTCCACGCCCATCAACGCTGGTAAGCACCGCGTGTCCATGAGTGCCACCATCGGCATTGCGCTCTATCCGTCGGATTCCGGCGACGGCGAGCGCCTGCTGCAGAGCGCGGAACAGACCATGGCCCTGGCCAAGCAGGTAGGACGAAACCATTTCCAGTTCTTTGTCGCCAGCATCGACCAGGACATTCGCGAACGCAAACACCTGGAAAAAGACCTGTCCCTGGCCCTGCCCAATCACGAACTGTTTGTGGTTTATCAGCCGCAGATCCACTTATCGAGTCAACGGGTGGTCGGCGCCGAAGCACTGCTGCGCTGGCAGCATCCGGAAAAGGGCCTGATACCACCGGATAAATTCATTCCGATCGCCGAAGCCAATGGCGCGATTGTGGAAATCGGCCAGTGGGTGCTGGACCAGGCCTGCTGGCAGGCCGCACACTGGAGCCGGGAAGGCATGCCCATACGCATAGCTGTCAACCTGTCGGCGATCCAGCTGCGCCAGGAGTCGATCGTGGAAGACATCCTGGACACCCTGAAGCGCAACAAGCTCACCCCCGGCCAACTGGAACTGGAAGTCACCGAAACCAGCTTCATGACCAACATGAAAGATGCGGTCGACAAACTGCACAAACTGCGCCGTGCCGGCATCAGCGTCGCGGTTGACGATTTCGGCACCGGCTACTCATCTCTCACCTACCTCAAGCAGATGCCGGTACAGTATCTGAAAATCGACCAGCAGTTTGTCCGGGATTTGCTGAACAATGAAGAAGACACCCGCATTGCCAACACCATCATCGATCTGGGCAAAAGCCTGAACCTCACCGTCATCGCCGAAGGCGTGGAAACCGCCGAACAGGCCACCTACCTGAACGAGCGCGGCTGCCAGATTGGCCAGGGTTACTACTACAGCAAGCCAGCGATTGCCCGGGAGTTCGAGAGGTTCGTCAAAACATTCCACGGCCATACCGTGGATAATAAACACTGAACACAATCTGAACAGGGAAATACCATGGAAAGCACCCTTATCGGTTTAGCCGTCATTGCCGCTGTTGTTATTTACCTTGTGGTTATCTACAACAAACTGGTGTCCCTGCGGAACCAGTACAAAAACGGCTTCGCCCAGATAGATGTGCAACTGCAGCGCCGGCATGACCTGATTCCGAACCTGGTGGAATCCGCCAAGGCCTACATGGAACACGAGAAGTCCACCCTGACCCAGGTGATGGACGCCCGCAACAACGCCGTCAGCGCCCAGAGGGACGCTGCCCGCGATCCCGGTGAAAGCGGCAAGATGCAGCGCCTGGGTGGCGCTGAAAACATGCTGAGCAAGGCGCTGGCGAATTTCAACGCCGTGGTGGAAAATTACCCCGACCTGAAAGCCGACCAGACCATTCAGGACTTGATGGAAGAGCTCTCCTCGACAGAAAACCGGGTGTCGTTCGCCCGCCAGGCCTATAACGACGGCGTCATGCACTACAACACCTTCCGCGAGAAGTTTCCCAACAACATCATCGCCGGCCTGTTTGCCTTCAAGGACCGGGCGCAACTGCAACTGGAAAGCCCGGAAGCGCGGCAGGCACCGAAAGTCAGTTTCTGAGGAGCCGTTAAATGGCCGCTCCCGGCTTTTTCGAACGCCAGGCCCACGCCCGGCGCAACACAGGCCTGCTGATCATCCTGTTCCTGACGGCGGTCACGCTGATCACACTGGCGGTCTGCCTGGTCGGTTACTTTGTCACCCTCGGCGAGGGTACACGTCCCCCCTTCCATCACTGGTTGTTATCCAGCCACGGGCTGATAACCGCCAGCACGGTGATTGGCATCATTATCATTGGCTCCCTGGTCCGCTGGCTGGACCTGGCCGGCGGTGGCAGCCGAGTTGCCAACATGGTGAAAGCCCGCCTGATTGAACCGGATACCACCCATCAGGACGAGCGCCGCCTGCGCAACATTGTCGAGGAGATGTCCATCGCCAGCGGCGTTCCGGTGCCCGATCTTTACGTGATGGATCACGAGACCGGAATAAATGCCTTTGTCGCCGGCTATGATGCCGGTGAAGCGGTAATGGTCGTTACCCGTGGCACCCTGGATGAACTGGACCGCGACGAACTGCAGGGCGTGGTCGCCCACGAGTTCAGCCATATTCTCAACGGCGACATGCGCATTAATGTCCGGCTCATTGCCCTGTTGGCCGGTATTCTTATGATCGGTCAGATCGGGCAGTTTCTGGTCCGGGCGGGATTCTACCGGTCCACCAGCCGGCGCCTGACTGGCGGAAACCGCGATGGCCGGGCGCAGGCGGCCATGGGGCTGATAGGCCTCGCCCTGCTGCTGATTGGCTATGTCGGCGTCTTCTTCGGCCGACTGATCCAGGCGGCCGTGTCACGCCAGCGGGAAATGCTGGCCGATGCCTCTTCGGTGCAGTTCACCCGCAACCCCGAGGGTATTGGCGGCGCCCTGTACAAAATCGGCATCAAGGGCGGTTACCTGGACAGCACCAGCCACGCCAGCGACATGAACCACATGTGCTTCGGCGAAGCCGCCCGTATGAAATTCACCTCTCTGCTGGCCTCACACCCACCCATCGACAAACGCATTGACGCCATCCAGCCAGGCTTGATGGCGCGATTGCGAAGCCGGTTGCGCGACACCATGCCAGCCTCGGAACTGACCCCGAAACACCGGGAGCCGGAACCGGTCAATCTGGTGGACACGGTGCGTTCAGTCGCCGGACCCACGGGCACCACTAAACTGGCTGAACAACACACCGACAGGCAGAGCATCAACCGAACCAGAGGCCAGGTATCCGGAAAAGTCGGTACCGTCTCACGGCAGAGCGAGGCCTATGCGATCCAGTGGCTGAAGCAACTACCCTCCACCTTTCGCAACCTGTTATACACCCGCACCGGCGCGGTCCAGCTGTGCTATGCCCTGTTACTCTGGCCGTTACCTGTCCCGGTTCAGCGTGAACGCTACGAAGAACTGCCGGAGCACCCGCTTCTGGGCCCGCAGCCCGAAATGCTGGGGAAACTGACTGCCACCCTGCGCTCGCTGGGAGAGGGCGCACGCTTTCCGGTTCTGGAACTGGCCATGCCGGCGCTGCGCAAACTTGATGCGGAGGAACGGAAGCAGCTTTCCGCCAATGTCTGGAAACTGGTGGTGGCCGACCAGCGCCTGAGCCTGTTCGAGCTGGCCCTGACCAGCTTTTTGTCCCGACACCTGTCGGCCGATGCGGGGCGGGCCGTGTCGGTGAAATACCGCACCTACAAGGCGGTATTGCCGGCCATCTCCACGGTCCTGGGTGTCTTTGCACGAGCCGGCACAGACAACCCGCAGGACGTCAGAAAGCTGTATCGGGAGGCCATGGCCGGCTTCGGCGCGGTAAGCCCGGACGCCACCTTGCCAAAGGTGTCAATCAAGGATTTGCGCTACGCCCTGAAGACCCTGAGCCATCTTTCCCCGCTTTTGAAACCAGCCGTACTCGACGCCTGCGGCCACTGCATCGAGCACGACGGCCAGGTTGGCATCCGTGAATACGAACTGATGCGCCTGGTTGCCGACCAACTGGATTGCCCGATGCCACCGTTGTAGGACGTAGCGAAAATCATTCCCGACGCCCCTCAAACAACATGTCCACGGTTGGCTGTTCACCCGGCTCCGGCAACCCAAGCTTTTCCCTGGCTTCGAGATTGACATCCCAAAGACGGTTGAATTTCTCGTTGGTGGCGGCCGATGCTTCCTGCTTACCGAGCATGATGGTCGGACGCAAAAACACCAGGAGGTTACGCTTGACCCGTTGCTCCGATTCCGAGGAAAACAAACGGCCAAGCACCGGGATGTCCCCCAACAAGGGCACCTTGTTCTTGCTGACCTGAAGATCGTCTTTGATCAAACCACCCAGGACAACCGTTTCACCGTCATCGGCGAGCACGGTTGTTTTGATCTCACGTTTGTTGGTGATCAGATCCGAGGCACCGGAAACATTCGTGGTGGAGATATCCTCGGTGGTCTGCTCCACCACCAGGCGCACCAGCCCCTCGGCACTGATGGTCGGGGTGACTTTCAATGACAGCCCCACATCGCGCCGCTCGATGGTGGTAAAAGGATTGGTTGTGCCATCACCCGTGACGGTCGATTCACCGGTCCGAAACGGTACGTTCTGGCCGACAATGATTTCCGACTCCTGATTGTCCAGCGTGATAATACTGGGCGTGGACAACAGGTTGGCAGCGGCCGACGACGACAACGCCTGAACCAGAATGCCCCAGCTTACGCCATCGTCGTTACGCTCACCGGCGCCGGCGGTCAGCCCGCCACCCAATTGAGGCAAGGTATCACCCACCAGCGCACTGATCACCGAGTTCAACCCCAGCATGCCCTCACCACTGGCCAGGTTGGTTCCCAGCAGGGGGAAGGCTCCCCGGGATTCATCCCCACCGGCCACCTGCACACCAAGCTGGTCGCCCATTTCATCACTGATCTCGACAATCGCCGCCTCGATCATCACCTGCGCCCGACGCACGTCGAGCTGTTCGACAATCTGTTCTGCTTCCTGCATCAAGGACGGATCGCCCCGCACCACCAGCGCATTCAGTCCTTCATCGGCAAATACCGAAAAGTTGTTTCCCGGCCGCCCACCAGAATTATCACTGCCAGCGCTTTCCTTCAGCAGCTCGCCCATCACGCCCTTGAGAATCTCGGTCAGATTCTTCGCGTCAGCGTGCTTCAGGCGAATCACCTTGGTGGTGCCACCGGAGGCCGAACGCTGGTCAAGCTGGGTAATCAACTGTCGCATTTTCTCCCGGAAGACCTGGTCACCCCGCAGAATCAACCGGTTGCTGCGCTCATCCGCCGTCACACTGTATTTGCGCCCGGCATTATCACCACCTGAGCCGCCAAGCTGCTCGGGGGCCAGTTCCTGCAGAAGGGTGACCATATCCCCCACCCAGGCCTCTTTCAGCTGGATCACCTCCACCTCGTATTCTGGCGGGGCGTCCAGTTCGCTGACAATCTGTTCAATTCGCTCAATGTTCAACTGATGGTCTGCAATAACCAGGGCATTGGCCTGCGGTGCGGCGGAAAGATGTCCGTACTCAGCCACCAGAGGCTGTAAAATCGGCAAGAGATCAGCGGCCTGGCTGTACTCGACACGAACAACACGGGTAATCAACTGCTCGGAGGGTGTACCCGGAGGCTCTGAATCCGGAGCCCCCAAACGTCTGGCATTCACTTGCGGGACTATCCGAACAACCTGGTCACCGGGAATGGCGACAAAGCCATGAACATTAAGAACAGCCAGAAATAAATCGTAGATTTCATCGCGGCTCAGCGAAGCACTGGATAACACCGTCACCTGGCCTGTGACTCTCGGGTCCACCACGAAGCTCCGGCCGGTGATATCGGCAACCTGGGTAACCAGGGCCCGAATATCGGCATCCCGGAGGTTAATCCGCCAGGTTTCCTGCTGCCCCATAGCCCCGGCGGCCGTTAACAGCATAACGATCGAGACAATGCAGGGAAGTATCTGTTGCCGGACAGATTTCATATGCCAAAACCACCTCATCGCCCTTCCTGGACTCAACGGTTTGGGTAGGCCAGCCGGTGACACCCGGACGCCCATGCCACCAACTTTCGCCTTTGAAATATAGCACCGGACCTACCGTCCCGCCGCTGCACCGAGAATAAAAAACCCCGCACCGGTTGCCCAGTGCGGGGTTTTGTTCGGGTGATCGGCCCCGGCGTTAGCGCCGGGTGGGGATCAGGCCGGCATTACATCATGCCGCCCATGCCTCCCATTCCGCCCATGCCACCCATGTCCGGCATGCCGCCGCCGGCGCCTTCTTCTTCCGGCTCGTCAGCAACCATCGCCTCGGTGGTGATGATCAGGGACGCAACGGAAGCAGCCGCCTGCAGGGCAGAGCGGGTGACCTTGGCCGGGTCCAGGATACCCATTTCCAGCATGTCGCCGTACTCTTCGGTCGCGGCGTTGTAGCCGAAGGAGCCTTCACCTTCGCGAACCTTGGCGACAACCACGGAAGATTCACCACCTGCGTTGAACACGATCTGACGCAGCGGCGCTTCCATGGCGCGGCGCAGGATGTTCACACCAGCCTTCTGCTCTTCGTTGATGGCGTCGGCCTTTTCCAGTGCCTGGATGGCACGGATCAGGGTCACACCACCACCGGCAACGATGCCTTCTTCAACGGCAGCGCGGGTGGAGTGCAGCGCGTCTTCAACGCGGGCCTTCTTCTCTTTCATTTCCACTTCAGAGCCTGCGCCCACCTTGATGACGGCAACACCGCCAGCCAGCTTGGCAACGCGCTCCTGCAGCTTCTCTTTGTCGTAGTCAGAGGTGCTGTCTTCGATCTGCTTGCGGATCTGCTCAACGCGAGCTTCGATATCAGCCTCGGCACCAGCACCGCCGATGATGGTGGTGTTTTCCTTGGTGACGTTTACGCGCTTGGCGGTACCCAGGTCATCCAGAGTGGTATTCTCCAGAGTCAGGCCCACTTCCTCGGAAATCACGGTACCGCCGGTCAGGATGGCGATGTCCTGCAGCATTTCCTTGCGACGGTCACCAAAGCCAGGCGCCTTCACGGCGTTGACCTTCACGATGCCACGCATATTGTTCACAACCAGAGTGGCCAGCGCTTCGCCTTCGATGTCTTCGGCGATGATCTGCAGCGGCTTGCCAGCTTTGGCGACAGATTCCAGCACCGGCAGCAGTTCGCGGATGTTGGAGATCTTCTTGTCGACCAGCAGGATGTACGGGTCATCCAGCTCGGCAGACATGTTGTCCTGGTTGTTGATGAAGTACGGGCTCAGGAAGCCACGGTCGAACTGCATGCCTTCAACCACGTCCAGCTCGTCTTCCAGGCTGCGGCCTTCCTCAACGGTGATCACGCCTTCCTGACCAACACGCTCCATGGCGTCTGCGATCAGCTTACCAATGGTTTCGTCGCCGTTGGCGGAAATGGTGCCAACCTGGGCGATGTTGCGGCTGTCGTTGCACGGCGTGGCCATCTCACGGATGGCTTTCACTGCTTCCGCAGTCGCCTTGTCGATGCCGCGCTTCAGGTCCATCGGGTTCATGCCGGCGGTCACCGCCTTGATACCCTCGTTAACGATGGACTGGGCCAGAACGGTCGCGGTGGTGGTGCCGTCACCGGCGGTTTCGTTGGCCTGGGAAGCCACTTCTTTCACCATCTGGGCGCCCATGTTCTCGAACTTGTCTTTCAGTTCGATTTCCTTGGCCACGGAAACGCCGTCTTTGGTAACCGTCGGAGCGCCAAACGACTTCTCCAGAACCACGTTACGACCTTTCGGGCCCAGGGTAACCTTGACTGCGTCCGCCAGTACGTTGACACCTGCGACCATGCGCTTGCGCGCGTTATCACCGAATTTAACGTCTTTTGCTGCCATGTTTCTCTATTCCTGTTCGTTAAACCGAAGTTGATTCAATCGGATTAATGAGCGTTGGTACCTGTCGCGTTCGCGATCACTCAAGCACGCCGTAGATTTCGTTCTCGCTCATGATGAGCAGCTCTTCACCGTCAACTTTCACGGTGTTACCGGCAAACTGGCCGAAGACCACGGTGTCACCCACCTTGACCGCCAGTGCACGAGTTTCGCCATTGTCGAGAATGCGGCCATTGCCCACGGCGATCACTTCACCCTGGGAAGGCTTCTCTTTGGCATTACCCGGCAGCACGATGCCACCCGCAGTTTTCTCTTCTTCTTCCTTACGGCGTACGACAACACGATCGTGTAGCGGACGAATTTTCATTGCTCTGTTTCTCCAGTAGTCAGATTAATGTGGCAATGACAATTGCATGTTAAAGCGCCGGACCAAGGCAGGCCCGACAATGTGCCAGGGCCTCAAGCAGCTGATTGCCAGTGCTTTTCAGCCCATAGCGAACTTGTGGTGGATAAATGGGGGTGGGGGTGGGCATTTCAATACCCGGATCAAAAAATTTTTTACTTTTTTTCGATCCGGTCGCGGTCCTTTTCCGGCTCTTCTTCATACTCGCCTTCGATGATGTCACCGTTGGCATCCCGGTCGAACGGGCCTTGTGGACCGAAGGGGCCCTGTCCGTCGAAAGGCCCCTGCCGGAATGACCCCGCCTGGAAATGAAAGCTCTGGCTTCCGCCAGCCACCGTCATGCGTTTCAGTGCCTGGGCAGCCAGCCAGTGACGGGAGCCGGGGATCAGGCACAGGAAGCCCACCGTATCGGTGATGAAGCCGGGAGTCAGAAGGAGCGCACCACCGACGGCCAGAATCAGCCCTTCGGCCACTTCCTTGGCGGGCAACTCGCCGCTGTTCAGTCGCTGATTGGCCCGCAACAGAGTCGCCAGTCCCTGCTGGCGCAGCAGCCATGCCCCGGCCACCGCGGTCAGCAATACCAGGCCGATGGTGTTGAATACGCCGATGATGCCGCCAACTTTGATCAGCACGGCCATCTCCGCAATGGGCATGACAATGAAAAGGAAAAAGAAAACGGGCAAGATGCCTCCTGTCACTTACTCAGACACATAAAAGTAAAACTACCTGATAACTTGGTTAGGGCAAACCATGAAAGTTCAAGGAAGGCACCGACGAATAACGCACAGGTAATAAATGGACACGATCAACCAGGAACCTTCCCGGGAACAAAAGATATGGCAGGTCGTGGCGGCCATTCCAGAAGGCAAGGTGGCCAGCTACGGCCAGATTGCTGCCATGGCAGGCCTTGGCCGACAGGCGCGCTTTGTGGGTCGGGCCCTGGGCAGCTTGCCCGCCGGGCACTGCATCCCCTGGCACCGGGTGATCCGCAGCAATGGCCAGATTGCCTTCCCCGAAGGCACGGAGGCCCGTCAGCTTCAAACCGAGAAGCTACGGATGGAAGGCGTCGAGGTGATTAAAGGAAGGGTAAGAATGAAGGCGTTTCAGTGGCAGCCCTGAGCGGACGCCCAGGGCTGCACTGAGACGATCAGTCAGATCATACGGCCTTGGCGGCGATGATCTTGTCGTGCCACTCGACCGGGCCGGTCTGGTGCACGGAGCTGCCACGGGAATCCACGGCGACGGTGACTGGCATGTCCTCTACTTCAAACTCGTAGATCGCTTCCATGCCCAGCTCTTCGAAGGCCACCACCTTGGCGTCCTTGATGGCCTTGGACACCAGGTAGGCTGCGCCGCCCACGGCCATCAGGTACACCGCACCGAATTCCTTGATGGAATCGATGGCCACCTGGCCGCGCTCGGCCTTGCCGATCATGCCGGTCAGGCCGGTCTTCTCGAGCATGGTGTGGGTGAACTTGTCCATGCGGGTGGCGGTGGTGGGGCCAGCCGGACCAACCACTTCTTCGCGTACCGGGTCCACCGGACCCACGTAGTAGATGAAGCGGCCAGTCAGGTCCACCGGCAGTTCTTCACCGTTCTGGATCATATCGACCATCTTCTTGTGGGCCGCGTCACGGCCGGTCAGCATCTTGCCGGACAGCAGCACGGTTTCACCCGGCTGCCAGTCTTTCACGTCTTCCGGCGTGACGGTGTCCAGGTTCACGCGGCGCACGTTCTCGCCCACTTCCCAGGTGATTTCCGGCCAGTCTTCGATGCTCGGCGGAGTCTGCAGCGACGGACCCGTGCCGTCCAGGGTGAAGTGCGCGTGACGGGTCGCGGCGCAGTTCGGGATGATCGCCACCGGCTTGTTGGCGGCGTGGGTCGGGTAGTCTTTGACCTTCACGTCCAGCACGGTGGTCAAACCACCCAGGCCCTGGGCACCAATGCCCAGCTCATTGACCTTCTCGAACAGCTCCAGGCGCAGTTCCTCGGCGCGGTTGGAGGCGCCACGGGCCTGCAGGTCGTGGATGTCGATCGGGTCCAGCAGGGATTCCTTGGCCAGTTCCATCGCCTTCTCGGCAGTGCCGCCAATGCCGATACCCAGCATGCCCGGCGGACACCAGCCAGCGCCCATCTGCGGCACCATCTTCAGTACCCATTCCACCACGTCGTCGGACGGGTTCAGCATGGCGAACTTGGACTTGGCTTCCGAACCGCCGCCCTTGGCCGCCACGTGTACTTCCACGGTGTTACCCGGCACCATCTTGTAATGGATGATGGCCGGCGTGTTGTCCTTGGTGTTCTGGCGCTTGCCGTCCGGATCAGCCAGTACCGAGGCACGCAGCACGTTGTCCGGGTGGGTGTAGGCGCGGCGCACGCCTTCGTTGATCACGTCATCCAGCGGCTGATCGCACTCGAATTTTACATCCATGCCGATGTTCACGAACACGGTCACGATGCCGGTGTCCTGGCAGATCGGGCGGTGGCCCTGGGCACACATGCGGGAGTTGATCAGGATCTGGGCCATGGCGTCTTTCGCGGCCTGGGATTCTTCCCGCTGGTAAGCCTCGTGTACGGCGTCGATGAAATCTTTCGGATGATAATAAGAGATGAACTGCAGCGCGTCGGCTACGCTCTCGATCAGGTCGTCCTGGCGGATAACGGTGGTCATAGTCGCCTCATCAGCTTTCTGATTGTAGGAAGTCCCGGGGCCGAATCAGACCCCGATCTGTCATAAAGAAGCGAGAGTTTACCAGAAATTCGAACAGGCGCGTGATGCGACAGAAGGCGAAGCGAAAGAGCGCCCCGTTGGTCAGCTTTCCTGGCGTTCCGTGGAGGATGTTTCCGTATCTGCGGAAGGCTCTTTATCGGCTGAGGGCTCTTTATTAACCGCTGACGGCTCTTCGGCAGTCTCTTCCACCTCGTCGGCATCCACCTCGGCCTGGTCCACAATGCCCTTGGGCAGCTCCTTTTTGACCCGAACCCCCAGCTCCACAAAGCGGTTGGCCTGGGAAATCAGGTTGCCCCGGCCCCGGGTCAGGGTGTTCATGGCGGAATCGTAGGTGTTCTGGGCCGTGTGCATCTGGGTGCCCAGCTTTTCCATGGCCTCCACGAATACCCGCAGCTTGTCGTACACGGCCCCGGCCCGCTCGGCGATCTTCTTGGCGTTCTGGCTCTGGCGCTCGTAGCGCCAGATGTTCTCGATGGTGCGCAAGGTGGCCAGCAAGGTGGTGGGTGTGACCACAATGATCTTGCGCTCGAAGGCCTCGGCGAACAGGTTCTCGTCCTGCTGGAAGGCCGCCACGAAGGCCGGCTCGATGGGCATGAACAGCAACACAAAGTCCGGCGAATGCAGGCCGTTCAGCTGGCTGTAGTCCTTCTCGCTGAGGGTGCGGATGTGGTTGCGAACCGCTTCCACATGGCGCTTGAGGGCATCTTCCCGCAGGGTTTCATCCTCGGTGCTGACCCATTCCTGGTAGGCCAGCAGAGACACTTTCGAGTCCATAATCAGGTTGCGGTGGTCCGGCAGGTGCACCACCACGTCCGGGCGCAATAACTGATTGTCGCTGTCGCGGTAGCTGCCCTGGGTTTCGTATTCCACGCCCTTGCGCAGCCCGGAGCGTTCCAGCACCCGCTCCAGAATGAGTTCGCCCCAGTTGCCCTGGATCTTCTTGTCGCCTTTCAAGGCCTTGGTGAGGTTGGACGCTTCCTCGGTGATCTGGCGGTTCAGCTCCTGCAGGGATTTGATCTCGCTGCGCAGCGCCTGGCGGTCGTTGCTCTCGCTGGTGTAAACGTGGTCCACCCGCTTGCGGAAGTCCTGCAGCTGGTCGCGGAACGGCGCAAGCAATGAGTCCAGGCTGGTCTTGCTCTGCTGGCTAAATTTCTCGCTTTTCTGGTCAAAGATTCGGTTCGCCAGGTTCTCGAATTCCTGCTTCAGGGCATCCCGGTTTTTCTCAAGTAATTCGAGTTTTTCAGCGGCTGAACGCCGCTCCTTGTCCAGCGTGACCTGCTGTTCTTTCAACGCCACCTGCAGTTCGGACAACTCGGCGGCCAGTGACTCCGCCCGTTGCCGGTGCGTTTCCTTCTCCTGCTCCTGCCGGTCAAGTTGCTCCCTGCGGGAGGACAGCTCGGCTTCCACTCCGGCCAGACGGTTTTCCAGGGTGGCGGCCCGTTGGCGCCAGTGCTCGATGGCATTTTCATGCTCCTGTACACGGGCTTTACTGTCTGCCAGCGCCGCTTCCAGGTGCGATACTTCCTGGTGATGCAACGCCTGGTCCTGCTCAGCCCGGCTGATCTGCGCTTTTGCGTCAGTCAGCTCGTCTTGCTGGTGCAATCGCTCACGGTTGGCCCGCTTCAGCGAAATGGCCATCCACAATGCCGTGGCCAACGCACCCACGCCCACGACCGCCACGACCAGAAACCAGCCGGCCATCTGTTCCGGCGAACCGGCTATTGCCTGCCCCAATACCTCAATCACAAAAAAGAACTCCTTTACAACCCTTGAGTTATCGCCTTAACCAACTGTAAACACATAGCAAGGTAGCGGTGTAGTATACTTGCGCCTTTGCTTTACCACACATTTATGGCCAAGGGGTGTGATCAACCACCCGGCCCTGCCTGAGGTTTTTGATGGGTTTGCGATTCTCTCACATCCGTCCTGCCGGTTTATTGACTATTCCTGTTCTGGTACTCGCATTGGGCGGCTGCACAGCTGACCGCTACCTGATGGTACCCAAGGACAACGTGGATGACGTGCGCACCTCGGTGAAAGCACAAAGAGCAACCCTGGTAACCATGGAGGAAAACGCCACCCTCCGCCATGAAAAACTGCTGTCCGAAGAGGCACGGAATACCGAGAGCATTCTGCAGGCCATTGCCACCCAGGTCGAAAAACCCAGCTGTCCCCCGCCCGAAGTCAAGCAGGAGTGCACGACCGAAAAGGAAAGGGGCCGCGCCGACCGCAGGGACGGCAAGGTCATTGTCGGCCAGGTGGAGCGTTTCTATCTCGCGGGCCCCGGCCTGGTGTACAAGGCCCGGATCGACAGTGGGGCGGAAACTTCCTCCATTTACGGCCGCAATATCGAACAATTCGAGCGGGACGGCAACAACTGGGTCCGGTTCGAAGTACCAGTTCCCGGCACCGAGGACGACTGGGTGACGATGGAAAAGGAAATATCCCGAACCGTCAAAATCATCCAGGCCAGTTCGGACGACAGCGAGAGGCGAGCCGTGGTTAAACTCCAGTTTGCCATCGGCGACCACCAGCAGGTGGCGGAATTCACCCTCGCAGACCGCGAGAATCTGACCTATGACGTACTGGTTGGCCGCAACATCCTGCGTGACGTAATGCTGATTGATGTCGGCCAGGAATACGCCACCGAGCTGCCCTCCTCCTATCTGGACAACGGCAACAGCGGAGACAATGAATGACCACCCGCTCGCGCGCGCCCTTTTATATTTTTGTTTTCTTGCTGATCGCCGCTGGCATTGCAACGGCGGTCTGGCGCCATGTGGAAATGGGTGTGCCCTGGAGTACCGGGGAGCAGCGGCCGGTCTGGATGATCGAAGCGCGCGTGGACTTCGAAGGGCTGGGCGAGCCGGCCCGGGTGAACCTGCATATCCCGGAACAGCCGCCGGGCTTCCGGATAATTACCGAACAGGCGGCGTCGCCGGGCTATGGCTTCGCGATTATCGAGGAAAACGGCAATCGCCGGGCGGAATGGAACAAACGGAACGTTTCCGGTGAACAAACGCTCTATTTCAAGGCACAGTTTGTCCCGGACACCGATTCCGGGGAACAAAAGCCTGAACAGAAACCCCGGCCCCAACCGGAGTTCTGGGAAGAGCCGGAAGCCACCGCCGTGCGCGAGTTGCTAAGCCAGGCGCGGGAGCGTTCCAGCACCCCGGAAAGCATGACCCGGGAATTGATCCGCCTGCTGCAACCCGGCAGCGAAACCCAGAACACCACGCTGCTGGTGTCTGAAGACAACTACCTGCCACTGATGGTGAGGATGCTCAACCATGCCGGCATTGCGGCGCGCACGGCTGACGGCCTGCGCCTTGAGGATGCCAGGCGCAGGCAGCCTCTGTTGCCCTTTTTGCAAATCCATAACGGTGAGCAGTGGCTGACCTTCAACCCGCGAACCGGTGAACAGGGCGTACCGGAAAACCTTCTGCTATGGCGCCAGGGCTCGGAATCGCTTCTGGATGTGATGGGCGGTGATGACTCCCGCGTCAGCTTTTCAATGCTCCGTCAAACCGTACCGGCCCTGCAACTGGCCACCATGGAGGCCAATGATAACGGCCTGGGCGTGCTGGGTTTCTACCAGCTGCCTATCGAGGAACAGAGCATGTTCCGCATGTTGCTGCTGTTGCCGCTGGGTGCGCTGATTGTCGCTTTCATGCGCATTGTGGTTGGTATTCGCACTTCCGGAACCTTCATGCCCGTGCTGATTGCCATCGCCTTCGTCCAGACCACCCTGGCCCCGGGACTGATCGCCTTTCTCTCGGTGGTCGCCATCGGCCTGCTGTTGCGGGGCTATCTTTCAAGCCTGAACCTGCTGCTGGTCTCGCGCATATCGGCTCTGATCATCCTGGTTATATTCATCACCGCCGGCCTGTCCATTATTGGTTACCAGATGGGCTTCAATACCGGCATGACGGTGACTTTCTTTCCCATGGTGATTATCGCCTGGACCATTGAGCGCATGTCGATCCTCTGGGAAGAGGAAGGTGCCCACGAAGTGCTGGTGCAGGGCTCCGGCAGCCTGTTCGTGGCCATTTGTGCCTACCTGGCGATGGATGCACCGCTGGCCAGGCACCTGACCTTCAACTTCCCGGAACTGCATCTGGTGGTGCTGGGTCTGATCCTGTTGATGGGCCAGTACACCGGCTACAAGCTTTCCGAGCTGCGGCGATTCACCCCCATGAAGGCCTACGACTGACATGCAGTGGATTTCCCCCCGCAAGCTAAAAAGGCTGGGCATGCTCAACATGAACCGGCGCAATGTGGATTACATTGCCCGGTACAATGACCGGTCAGCCTACCCGCTGGTGGACAACAAGCTGAAAACCAAGCTGATCATGGAAGAATACGGGGTGAATACCCCCAAACTGTTCCAGGTGGTCCGCCAGCAGCACGAAATCTCTCACTTCAGGGAGCTGGTACAGGACCTGAGCGGCTTTGCCATCAAACCCGCCAAGGGTTCCGGGGGCAAGGGCATTACCGTGGTCACCGGCAGAGACGGCGACCAGTTTGTCAAAGCCTCCGGCGCGGCCATTGGCACCGATGTGCTGGAACGGCACCTGAGTAATATCCTGGCCGGTCTGTATTCACTGGCGGGCTCACCGGATGTCGCCATCGTTGAGGATCTGGTGCAGTGCTCCCCTGCTCTGGCCCGCTACTCGGTTGAGGGCGTACCGGACATTCGCATTGTGGTATTCCAGGGTTACCCGGTGATGGCGATGCTGCGGCTGGCCACTCGCGCCTCCGACGGCAAGGCCAACCTGCACCAGGGCGCCGTGGGCGTGGGGCTGGATATCGGGACCGGTAAGAGCCTGAACGCCGTTCAGTTCAACCGGCCCGTGTCCATGCACCCGGATACCGGGCTGCCTCTGGAAAACATTGCCATTGAAGACTGGCAAACCATGCTCGATATGGCCGCCCGTTGCTACGAGGCCACCGGCCTGGGATATATGGGCGTTGACCTGGTGCTGGATGCCAATCAGGGGCCACTGCTGCTGGAGCTCAACGCCCGGCCCGGCCTCGCCATCCAGATGGCCAATGGTCGCGGACTCCTGCCACGCCTGCGCCACCTCGAAGCACTCAAGCGCCCTCACTTTTCCCCCGGCGAACGGGTTCGCTATGTGATGGACAGCTTCGCCGCGCTCTGATCCGCGCGCACCAGCGCCTGCAACTCCTTTTTCTGCATGCATAAAAAAACCGGGGCCTGGGCCCCGGTTTCTATCAAACGCGCCTTAAGGCGCCTGCGTCCGCAATCAGAGCAGTTCGCCCCGCTGCAGCAGCAGTTTTCTTTCATGGGTCAGGCCCTTGAGCAAGCCCCAGGTCATGATCAGCAGAACCACCGTAAACGGCAGCCCGGCACTGATGGCCACGGCCTGGATCGCCCCGAGCGCATCATCACCGCCACCGAAAATCAACGCAGCAGCGATGGCACTTTCCATCACCACCCAGAACACGCGCTGAGCAGTCGGTGCGTCGGTTTTACCACCGGCGGTGATGCTGTCGATCACCAGTGAGCCGGAGTCCGACGAGGTCACGAAGAACACCAGAACCAGCACGATGCCCACGAAGGACAGGATGCCGGTCATCGGCAGTTGCTCGAACATCTGGAAGGTCGCCAGCGGTACTTCGGTCAGACCATCCTGAGCCAGTACGCCAATGCCCTGCTGGATCTGCTCCAGAGCGGCGCCACCAAAGCTGCTCATCCAGACAATGGTGATCACGGTCGGGATAATCAGTACGGCTGTCACGAATTCGCGTACCGTACGGCCCTTGGACACACGGGCGATAAACATGCCAACGAACGGTGACCAGGAAATCCACCAGGCCCAGTAGAAGACAGTCCAGCCCTGGAACCAGGCTTCGTCGTCACGGCCAAACGGGTTGCTCAGTGGCACCGCGTTGGTGACGTAGCTGGAGGATGTCACCCAGATGGTTTCGAGGATGGACATGGTCGGACCGGCGAAGATCACGAAGAACAGCACCACACCGGCGGTGGCCATGTTGATGTTACTGAGAATCTTCACACCACCATCCAGGCCACGCAGTACCGACACCAGCGCAACCGCGGTTACACCGACAATGATGCCCATCTGGATATTGGTGCCGGAGCCGATACCGAACAGATAATCCAGACCCGACGCCGCCTGCTGGGCACCGAAGCCAAGAGAGGTTGCCAGACCGAAAATGGTCGCGACCACCGCCAGTACATCGATGATGTGCCCCGGCCAACCCCATACCTTGTCTTTCAGCAGCGGGAAAAACGCCGAACGGATGGTCAGCGGCATATTCTTGTTAAAAGCGAAGAACGCCAGTGACAAGGCCACGACTGCATAAATCGCCCAGGGGTGCAGGCCCCAGTGATAGATAGTCGCACCCATGGCAAGGTTCTGAGCTTCCGGCGTTTCCGGAGTCACGTTGAACGGAGTTTCATACCAGCCGGTATAATAAGCGACCGGCTCGGCCACCGCCCAGAACATCAGGCCGATGCCCATGCCGGCGGCAAACAGCATGGCAAACCAGGAAATCCGCGAGAATTCCGGCTTTGCATCCTGACCACCAAGGCGTATCTTGCCCACGGGCATGAAAATCAGTGCCAGGCTGACCACCACAAAGATATTGGCACTGAGCAGGAAGAACCAGTCAAAACTGGCGATAATGTCCCACTTGGCGCCATCCAGAATTTCCTTGGACTGCGCCGGAAACATCAAGGTGCCGATAACAAACAGCACCACGATGACAGCGGTAACCGGGAAAACCCAGTTATGGAGGTCCAGGCCTAAAGGATTAATATTATCCTGGCCTGCAACGTAATCCGTCTGATACTCGTCTTTCACTACCTCGCCCACGTTAGGAGCCTCCTGATAATGGTGTGATTTTGCTGAATACGTGTTCGGATTTTTATCATTAAAATGGAACCCGGATATTACAGGCGCGCAATGCTATTACTTTGACGCCCAAACATCAAAAAAGACGCACTTGCATCTAACACCTGAGCATAGCCAAAACCCGCCAAAAGCAAAGGAGTACCCATGGCGAAAACCACCACTGTCCCGCTGCGTTATGGCGTATATGCCGCCAGCGTCGCCGGTCTGATCATCTCACTGCCAATCACCCTGTGGGCCGGCGCCGGTTATTTTATTCCACTGATCTTTGCGGCACTGTCGGCTCTGGGTACCTATGATCTGCTTCAGCGGCGCCATACCATCAGCCGCAATTATCCGATTATGGCCAATTTCCGTTATCTGTTTGAATCCATTGGCCCGGAAATTCGCCAGTACTTCATCCAGTCCGATACCGAAGAGCGGCCGTTCTCCCGGGAACAGCGTGCCATTGTTTACCAGCGCGCCAAAGATGTACTGGATAAACGCCCGTTTGGCTCACAACTGCAAATGTACGAGGAAGGCTTCGAGTGGATGAGCCACTCGATGACCCCCACGAAAATCGACAACAGTGACTTCCGCATTGTGATCGGCAAAAACTGCGAGAAGCCCTACAGCGCCAGTGTGTTCAACATTTCCGCCATGAGTTTCGGGTCGCTCTCCGCCAATGCGATCCTTGCCCTCAACGAAGGTGCCCGTAAAGGCAACTTTTTCCACGACACCGGTGAAGGCTCCATCTCCCGCTACCATCGCCGTCCCGGTGGTGACCTGGTGTGGGAAATCGGGTCCGGTTACTTCGGCTGCCGCAATCCTGACGGCACTTTCAACGAAGACATGTTCAAGAAAAACGCCTCCCTTGATCAGGTAAAAATGATCGAGGTAAAACTCTCACAGGGCGCCAAGCCCGGCCACGGCGGCATCCTGCCCGGAGAGAAGGTCACCGAGGAAATTGCAGAAGCGCGAGGCGTGGAAGTGGGAGAGGATTGCGTGTCCCCGGCCAGCCATTCAGCGTTCTCGACACCGGTGGAATTGATGGAATTTCTGCACAAGCTGCGGGAGCTGTCCGGCGGCAAACCGGTTGGTTTCAAACTGGCCATTGGCCATCCCTGGGAATGGTTTGCCATGGTGAAGGCCATGCTCGTTACCGGGAAAAAGCCGGACTTTATCGTGGTGGATGGCGGCGAAGGCGGCACCGGTGCGGCACCGCTGGAGTTCATTAACCGCCTGGGCACACCGATGAATGAGGCCCTGCTGCTGGTGCACAACACGCTGGTGGGCACCAACCTGCGCGAAGACATCGCCATCGGTGCGGCCGGCAAAATCACCTCTGCTTTTAACATTGCCCACACCATGGCCCTGGGCGCCGACTGGTGCAATTCCGCCCGTGGCTACATGTTCGCCCTGGGTTGCATTCAGGCACTGAACTGCCACACCGGCCGCTGCCCCAGCGGCGTGGCCACCCAGGACCCGCGCCGGAGCAACAAACTGGACGTGCCGCTGAAAAGCGAGCGGGTATACAACTTCCACCGCAAAACCCTGGACGCCCTGCAGAATCTGCTGGAAGCCTCGGGCCTGAACCACCCTTCCGAGCTGGGTCCGGAAAACATCATTCGCCGGGTGTCGAAAACCGAGGTACACAGCTATCTGGATCTGTTCCCGTTCCTGGAACCCGGTTCCCTGCTGGAGGGCCAGACCGGCCTGTCAATTTACGACAAATACTGGACCGACGCTGATCCACACAGTTTTGAACCGCCGGTTTCCATTCAAAGGTTGCGGGAAACCAAGCTGCGTTAACGGGAAAGAATTTTAACCAGCCCCCTATTTATTTTTAGCGGGGGCTGGTGTAGACTTCGCTCCCGCTAAGCTACTGAAACAACCCTGTTTCTGTTGCCTAGCCGTTGACGGGGCGTAGCGCAGCTTGGTAGCGCATCTGCATGGGGTGCAGAGGGTCGCAGGTTCAAATCCTGCCGTCCCGACCAATCAGAAAGACAGAATAGGCCAATCCTTCGGGGTTGGCCTTTTTTGTTGTCTGTGCTCCTGATTCATCATTCCCCCACCGGCCATTTGACCGGAGTTACCTTGGCAAACCCGAAAGCCGGTGCTACCACCATCGGCGGACATGCGATTAAAACGCCACATCGGTTCATAAGTCTCTCCCTGGGATGTGGCAGTGATTCTGCCCCGTATTCAGTAAAGGCCTAAAACCGAATCGGGGCTGAAATCAAAGTCACTTGAACAACATTTATCTGCGTTTAAAGACCAGAGTTCACTGCGGAACGCGTCTGCTCTTCCAGAGGTAGAACAGCACGGGAATCACCAACAAAGCCAGAATAACCGCGGTGATCATCCCGCCCACCATCGGCGCGGCAATGCGGCCCATCACTTCCGAGCCAGTGCCACTACCGATCATGATCGGCACAAGACCACCAATAATGGCCGCAGCGGTCATCATGACCGGCCGAACCCGCAGGCCGGCCCCATGCAGCACCGCATGGCGAAGGGTTTCCCGGCGTGGTGACACCCCTTTGTGCTCACAGGTCTCCTGCATTTCCCGGTAGGACTGGTTGAGGTATACGAGCATGATCACGCCAATCTCAACCGCCACGCCGGCCAGAGCAATGAAGCCCACGCCTACCGCCACGGAGAAGTTGTAACCCAGCAGATACATCAGCCAGATGGCACCGATCATTGCGAATGGCAACGTGCCCATAATGATGGCCACCTCGGCAAAGCGCCGGAAGTTCAGGAACAGCAGGATCACGATGATGGCGAGCGTCAGCGGCACCACGTAGGTCAGCTTTTCCTTGGCCCGCAACATGTATTCATACTGGCCTGACCAGGTCACCGAGTAGCCTGCGGGCAGGTCCAGCTCGTCGCTGACAATATCCATGGCCTGTTCCACGTAGGTGCCCACATCCACGCCTTCGATATCCACGAAGGTCCAGCCGTTCAGGCGGGCATTTTCGCTCTTGATTGCCGGCGGGCCGTCTTCTATCCGGATATCCGCCACATCGGCCAGGGCAATTCGCTGGCCCGAGGCGGTTACGATGGGAAGCTGCTCCAGTTTCTCGGGCGAATCCCGGTAGTCTGCGGGGTAACGCAGGTTGATCGGGTAACGCTCAAGCCCTTCAATGGTTCTCGACACATTGATGCCGCCAATCGCCGAGGCAACAACCTGCTGAACATCGGCAATGTTGAGGCCATAGCGGGCGGCACGCTCCCGGTTGATATCCACCTTGATATAACGCCCACCGGCGACCCGCTCTGAATACACGGAGGCCGTACCGGGAATGTCGACCATGACTTGCTCAAGACGCTTGCCGATGTCCTGAATCACGGCAAGGTCCGGGCCTGCCACTTTGATGCCCACCGGTGTTTTGATACCCGTGGCCAGCATATCGATACGCGTGATGATCGGCATCACCCAGGCATTGGTTACCCCCGGGAACTGAATCAGGGAGTTGAGCTCCTGCTTGAGCTTCTCGGTGGTCATGCCTTCACGCCACTGGTCCCGGGGCTTGAGCTGGATGAAAGTCTCAATCATCGTTAACGGCGCCGGGTCGGTTGCGGTGTCCGCCCGCCCTACTTTGCCGAACACGGTTTCAACCTCCGGTAAGGTGGCGATCAGCTTGTCGGTCTGCTGCAACAATTCCCTGGCCTTGCCGATCGAGATCCCCGGATAGGTGGTTGGCATATACATCAAATCGCCTTCATCCAGCGGCGGGATGAATTCACTGCCAATTTTGGTGGCTGGCCACACACCCACAACCAGGGCCAGCAACGCTGCCAGAACGGTTGTTTTCGGGAACCGGAGCACCAGTTTCAGCGCCGGCATGTAGATGCCCACCAGCAGCCGGTTCACCGGGTTCTTGTGTTCGGGCAGCACCTTGCCACGGATGAAGTAGCCCATGAGCACCGGAACCAGCGTGACCGCAAGCGCAGCACTGGCCGCCATGGCGTAGGTTTTGGTGAACGCCAGCGGCGCAAACATCCGCCCTTCCTGCGCCTCCAGGGCGAAGACGGGCACAAAGCTGACGGTGATAATCAGAAGCGAGAAGAACAGCGCCGGCCCGACTTCCGAGGCCGAACGGGCGACCACCTCCCATCGGTTTTCCGGCGTGAGTGGCGTTCGCTCCATGTGTTTGTGCATGTTCTCGATCATCACGATGGCGCCGTCAATCATGGCGCCAATGGCAATGGCGATCCCCCCGAGCGACATGATGTTGGCGTTGATGCCCTGCCAGTGCATAACGATGAAGGCCATCAGAATGCCCACGGGCAGGCTGAGAATCGCCACCAGTGACGAACGCACGTGGAACAGGAAAACAATGCATACCAGGCCCACCACCAGAAACTCTTCCAGCAGTTTGAACCCGAGGTTATTGACCGCCCTTTCAATCAGGCCGGAGCGATCATAAACGGTGACCACTTCCACCCCTTCGGGCAGGCTGGATTTCAGTTCCTCCAGCTTGTCCTTCACGCCGTTAATGGTTGCCTGGGCGTTTTCACCAAAACGCATCACCACAACGCCGCCAACAGTTTCGCCGTTGCCGTTCAGCTCGGCGACACCCCGGCGCATCTGTGGACCGGTTTCCACTGTGGCCACGTCTTTCAGCAAAATAGGAGTGCCGTTGTCATCGAGGCCCATTGGAATCGATAGCAGGTCGTCGCGGGACTGGATGTAGCCCGAGGTTCGCACCATGTATTCCGCTTCGGCCATCTCGATAACGGAGGCACCCACCTCCTGGTTACCGCGTTTGATGGCATTCTGGATATGGGCCAGGGGGATTCCCAGTGCCCGCAATTTTTCCGGACTGACCTTGACCTGGTACTGCTTCACCATGCCGCCAAGCGCGGCTACCTCGGAAACACCGGGTACCGTTTGCAGCTCGTATTTCAGGAACCAGTCCTGAAGGCTGCGCAGTTCGCTCAGGTCATGCTGGCCAGTGCGATCAACCAGGGCGTAGAGATATACCCAGCCCACGCCGGTGGCGTCAGGCCCAAGTTGGGGCCGGGCCGAGTCCGGCAGGCTGGGCGCTACCTGGGAAAGGTATTCCAGCACCCGCGAACGGGCCCAGTACATATCCGTGTCTTCATCAAAGATGACATACACGTAGGAGTCACCGAAGAACGAGTAGCCCCGGACCGTTTCCGCTCCCGGCACCGAGAGCATGGCGGTGGTCAACGGATAGGTCACCTGGTCTTCGACCACTTGCGGCGCCTGGCCCGGGAAGCTGGTTTTGATGATCACCTGCACATCGGAGAGATCCGGCAGAGCATCCACTGGCGTCTTCTTCAGCGAATACAGGCCCAGGCCGGTGATGAGCACGGTGGCCAGCAGTACCAGAAAGCGATTGCGGATAGACCAGTGAATAACGGAGGCGATCATTGCTGGCCTCCGTCATGGTCCATGTTGCTGTGGTCCATTTCCGAATGGTCCATCTCCGGGTCCATGCCGTCGCCGGGTTGGGCAGACATTCGCTGGAAATCGGAGCTCTTGCTGGATTCAGAGTCGATCAGGAACTGGGCGGAGGTCACCACCATATCGCCCGGCATGATGCCGTCGAGTATTTGCGCGTACTGATCTCCCACCCGGCCGACAGTCACCTCAACAGATTTGAAAGCGCCCTCCTCCAGCGCCAGCACCAGGCGATCACTCTGCCCGGTGCGGATGACGGCTTCCCGGGGCACCAGGAATTCCCGGTTTCCCCGCTTGCCCTGAACCTCCAGGCGGGCAAACATGCCCGGCATCAGTTCACCGTCGGCGTTATCAAAACGCATCCGGACCCGGGCTGTGCGCGTATCGGGATTGACCTCGGGATAGACGTAATCCACCTCTCCGCGCCATTTCAGGCCGGGCATGTAGTCCAGTGTCATGGTTGCCCGGTTACCTTCCTCGACTGCAGAAAGCTGGCTCTCAAAGACTTCACCAATCAACCACACTTCATCGAGCGCAGCGATGGACAGCACCCGATCTCCGGGCTTGATGAACATTCCCTGGCGAACATTCAGGTTCTCGATCACCCCGGAGGCAGGGGCGTAAACCGTCATGGTTTTTTGTACCTTGCGGGTTTCCCGCAACTGCTTGATCAAACTGGCCGGCACGTTCAGCGCAGTCAAACGCTCAGACGCCGCGTCAACCAGACGCTGATTTCCCCGGTTCAAGGCCAGCAGCAATTCCTCCTGAGCGTTCACCAGCGTGGGTGAATACAGGGTGTAGAGTGGCTTGCCCTTCTCGACGGGCTCGCCCTCCGCTTTCACGTAGAGTGCTTCGATCCACCCCTCCACCCTGGGGTGAACGTGGGCCATTTCGTCTTCGTTGTACTGTACATAGCCCACGGTGGTGATGTTGTTTGGCAGGCGCCCCTTGATCACCGGTTCAGTGCGGACCCCCAGGTTGTTCACAACCGTTGGCGAGATTCGAACTGTACCGGCTGAATCATTGCCTGATCCGCCTTCCTCGAAAACCGGAACCAGATCCATCCCCATGGGCGATTTTCCGGGTTTGTCACTTTTGAAATTGGGGTCCATTGGTGCCACCCAGTAGAGGGGTTCCTGGCTTTCGGAGCTGGCAGTTTCAGAAGTCGGTGCTGTTCCGGTTTCAGTGGCCAGCCACCAGGCAGCCCCTGCTCCGGCAATGCCACCGAGCAACACAAAGCCCAACGGGCGAACGAAATTAGCCATGATGGTCAGTCCTGATAACGAGTCAGTGAAAGTGGGGTTATTTCAGAGGAGTCCGCGGTAAGGTATCGGAAACTCGCCAGATTCCTTGCACGTTCGGCCTTCATCTGTATCAGCTCAACCTGAGCATTGAGCTCGGCGATCCGGGCCCGCACGGCTTCGGCGAAATCGCCGTCGTCGTTGTCATAAGCCGAAAGCGCGGCACTGGCCTGCTCTTCCATTTGGGGCAGCAGGGTTTGCTGATAGAGGTTTATGCGGTCATCCAGCCGTTCAATCCGGGCCATGGCGGCACGGGCTTTGGCCTGAAGGCTCCGGATCTGCAGCAGGCGTTCCGTCTTCGCAGCTTCCAGTCGGGCCGCTGAGGCATTCAGGGTTCTGTCCTGGCGATTACCGGTGAAAATCGGGAGGTCGAAACCAACGCCCACCGAGAAAAGATCTGCCCTGTCCTGGCCGTTGGGAGCGCTGTCCCTGAACCCGTACTGGGCGGAGACCGACCATTCCGGCTTGTAGGCCTGCCGGGCCAGGTCCACATCGGTAGACTTTGCTTCTATCAACTGATCGGTAGCGCGGATTGATGGGTGACGAGTCAGCGCATTCGCCGTGGTCTCACGCCAGCCTGCAGGAAACGCCTGCAGCAGCTCTGTTGGCATCTCCTCGCTGACCGCGAGCCGGGCCTGTGCCGGACCAACCCACTCACCCAGAGACTCCTGACTTGAGGCGAGCTGTGAATTCAGGGTGGTTAACCGGTCCTCCAGGCGAGTCAGCTCCAGAGAGGCGCGAATAATATCCTGCTGCCTGGAGCCCATGGTCGCGGAGGTATAGCCGGCTTCGGCCACGTCGGCCAACTGCTCAAAGAGCCCCCGGTTCTGCTCGATAATCCGGATGCTCTGTTGAGACCGCCAGTGATCAAGCCAAAGATGGGTCACCGTTTCCATTACCTGCACCTGGCGCTGCTCACGGCGAAACGGCTGAATGCTGGCCATCTGCTGCATTTTCGCACTGGCCAGTTGCCGACTATCACCCCTGGGAATTTTCTGGCTGAAGCCAACCGTTGCCTGAGTCATCGCCTCCTGGCCGGTGTCGAAGGTATCCGTGGGCAGATTCGCCGCGCCAAGGGTTACGCGAGGGTCCGGTAATGCCCCTGCAGCAACGGACTCATCCAGCAGCGCGCTTTGCAGGTGCGCGCTCTGACGAAGCCAGGGATCGTTTTCGATGGCGGCATTGATTGCGCTGGTCAGTTGCAGTTCTGGTTCAGCCCGTGCAGGGAGGCTAATCAGCACCAGCACACCGACAACCGCCGATTTAATGAAGTGAGAGGGGATGGACAATTTGGATTCTCCACTGAACGTGTTTCCGAAGAGCAGATGTTATGTTCTCAACCTGAATCCAGCCTGAAATTTACTTGCAGCTTCCAAAATCTTGATCTGACTCAACTATTACTTGAAGCCGAAAAACATACATAAAATTTTTATTTTTTTATTTAAATTTCAGGGACGATTCAGGAACCGGTGATCTAATGAAATCACCAAGCCAACAGGAGGTGAAATCATGAAAAAGATATTTGCATTTGTAACCGCAGTTACTCTTTCAACATCTGCACTTGCAGGAAACGTTTCAAATGATATGGATAATGCGGGTACGGACCTTAAAGATAAAAGCGCTCTTGAGAAGATTGTAAATAATGACAGGCTTCAATATTTACATAAAGAAATGACGAATTACGGTTTTTCCGAATCCGGAATGGATGCTCGCTTACAAATGATGAGCAAAGAAGGAAAAGCCTATCATAGCGCCCTGGATAGATTGGAAGCTTCAAAAAAGGAGGATATGTCGGGGACCTGATTGCGAATATTCATTCACGAATAATGCATAGATAAACAGAAAAGGGATATGATAATGAAAGTTTCGATTATTGCAGTCGCCGTTGCCATAGCTTTCTCATCTGCCGCTAGTGCCAATTCCGGTCAAGCTGACCGAATAAACGAAGCACGCAGCTATCCAAACAAAACCATTGAGACACAGGATGTGCGCAAGACCTGTTTGCACCTAACGGAAAACCACGAAGAAATGCACGAAAAGATGCATTCTAAAATGAGTAATAATAAGTCCGGGAAAAGCAAGGAGTCATAACAAAACCTGAACTTTATGAAATTGCAGTTTTCCATTACAGTAGAATTGGCAGTCAGTCATTTTTACATGGCATGACTGCCTGATCGGACGTAGTCGCAAGTTTTTATTTTTGCATTGCGAATGGTCTCAGCCATTCTCAATTCCCGCAATATTTTTTATATTGCGGTTTTTTTTGTTTACACGAAAAAAACCGCAGCCAAGGCTGCGGTGAAAATTTCTGAGAAAACGCAAATGGAAAGCTAAAACTCTTACTAACCTCTGCTGAATTAAATTAAACCATATAAATCTGAAATGAGGCTGAAATTGTCATTTAGTTTCTCGGATTTTGGGTTCAAGCTTGGCGCCCCATCCCCCGCAATCGCGGGAAAAACCTTGGCGTCTTGTTCGCATAGTTTCGCCAGGCATCCCCGAACATCTTCTCAGTTTCACGTTCCTCACTGATGGATAATCGTGAATACATCCAGAGCAACACCGGGAACATGGCCAGGGTCAGTAGTGTCGGCCACTGGAGGAGGAAACCAGACATAATCAGAACAAAACCCACGTACTGCGGGTGACGGATATAGGCGTAGAGTCCGGTTGTTGCCAGATTCCCCGCTTTCTGAGCCGCGTACAGGGTGCGCCAGCCTGCGGCAATCAGGTAGAAACCTCCACCAATAAACACCGTACTTAACAGATGAAAGGGCCCAAAATGCGGGGAACCTTGCCAGCCAAACAGCATTTCGAGCAGATGCCCGCTGTCATGAGCCAGCCAGTTCACATCAGGATATTGTGACTGCAGCCAACCTGAGAGAAAGTAGATCGTCAACGGGAATCCGTACATCTCCGTGAACAACGCGACGAGAAAGGCACTGAACGCGCCAAATGAACGCCAGTCACGCTTTGTCTGTGGTTTGAAAAAACTGAAGGCGAAGAAGATGAAAATCGCTGAATTGAGTACCACCAACCCCCATAGGCCATAGTTCGGTAACTCACTGTTCATCTCGCTGATCTCCCTTCTTCCCTTGCGGGCCGTGGTGACCATGGCCACCATGCATGAATACATGGAGTAGCGGACACGCGAGAAGTATCAGCCAGGGCAAAGCCCCGAGAAGATGAACTTTGTGTTCACCCCAAAGCAAAATCAGCGCAATCACGAAAAATATTGCCAGTGTGATTTTGAAGCGTCGGTCCATAACTGTTCCTTTCATGAAGTAAACCGCCCATGCATGGTTACTGGCTATCAATCGATATCTGATGGCCAATCCCTTCCAGTGCGATCTCCTCGACAATAGCCAGGGACTCCGGGTCCAGAATCCAGAGCTTTGGCTGGCCACGGCTGGTAACCAGCAGGCTGCCATCGACGGGGGAAGTTGCGAGGTGGTAGGGAGCTGGCGCCAACTGCGCACTTTTGCGGGAATGATTGTCGAGCTCTATGCGAACGATTGTTTCATCGCCCTGACTGGTCGCAAAAAGGAACTTCCCATCAGCGCTGAGATCGAGACCATGAGGTGAGCCCCCGATGTCGTACCGCTTCGTCACAGAGCCTTCAGAAAGCTTGAGAGCTACCACTTCACCGGAAGCAACGTCGTTGACATAAAGATGATTGTCGTCGGGAGCAAGTACCATGTGCTCCGGCGCACCACCTATGCGAATATTCCGTTTCACGAACCAGTTCCGGGTATCCACTTCACTGATCGTGCCATTACCGGCATTGCTGACAAATAACGTCTGCCCATTGTCAGTCGTCGTTAGGTAGTTGGGATTGGGGCCGGTGGCTATCACTTCAGCAACTTCACCCGAATCCAGATCAACAACACTGATGCCGCCGCCCATTGGATGGGTGGAGACCGCATAACGGCCATCCTTTGTTACCAGAGCATGGTGCATCGGCCCCGGCACTTCGAATACGCGATCGGTGGCGTTGGTACGGGTGTCCACAACATAGATCCGACCAGTACCGGATGCTTCCGGAGCTGTGGTGTTACCGCCTCCATGATGGGCGGCATGCTCGTCTTCTGAGACCCCGGCTGGCCGGTCGGGTGTCTTTTGACCATCATGCGCCGTTAAGCTGCCAACAATCAGAAAGCGACCGTCCGGAGTCAGTGCGGAACCGTGGGTATTGACCGTGCCGGAGATTGTCGACGTTAAACGGTGATTTTCCAGATCCATCACAGCTACGGAATCTGCCTCCCCCATGGGGATGAAGGCCCGACTGCTGTCTGCCGACACCGTCAGTGATAGACTCATCAAAAGCGTTGCGGTCAGGCCAGCAAACCACTGGTTACGAAAGGGATGTTTCATGATGTCACCTTGTGATCAGAATGGCGGAATGGTGTTTATCGCCGGACGATCGTGCTTTCACGCATGCGACCATGAAGACACGTCAATGTCAGTTGAACACGGCAAGCTGAAACCTGGCTGAAAAGCTCTCAGAAATTTATTTATCATTGGTGCGTAAATGCCTGACGATCCCAGAGATATTCCGCAAACAGCCAATACCGACGCGGATCGGCTGAATCGTCATTGTTACTGCATCACCCTTGATCGGGATGCCCTCAACGCAAGCCTTCGGGACCAGTTTTCGGGCACCGGCATGGGGTTTCCAACAACAGAAGTTCCGGAACTCGATCAGTTCTTCGCAGACACAGCCGTTTTCGTCCCCACAGCTGACATCGTGACGATGGAGAGAGCCGTTGAGGCGATTGAGTCTGTGAGCAGATTTCCGTCTTACCTGAAGCAAGTCCTGTCGTGGGCTCCGGAAATCGCGCAGTTTGACCCCGGCCCTGTCGGTGCGTTTATGAGTTATGACTTTCATCTGGGACCCGAAGGTCCGCAACTGATTGAAATCAACACCAATGCCGGTGGCGCTTTTCTTAACGCCGTACTTGCCCGGGCTCAGCGCCGGTGTTGCCAGCCACCCCACGCGCCGGCAGTCAGTCCCGCGCTGGACAACTTCGACGATGCCGTATTCAACATGTTCAACGCCGAATGGCAAACGCAACGTGGGGATTCCAGGCTCAGCCGTGTGGCGATTGTGGATGAGGCCCCGGAAAGTCAGTTCATGTATCCGGAATTCCAGATGGCCCAACGACTCCTTTCAGCCCGGGGAATAGATACCCTGATTTTTGATTCTGCCGAGTTTGAATACGCCGATGGTGTGCTTACGGCGGGCGGGCAACACATTGACATGGTGTACAACCGGCTGGTGGATTTCGCACTGGAGTCTCCACGCCATGCAGCGCTGAGGCGTGCGTATCGAGACGGCGCAGTCGTGGTAACGCCCAACCCACGGACACATGCCGTGTTGGCGGACAAGCGCAACCTGACCCTCTTGTCGGACTCATCGACTTTGCGTGAATGGGGGCTGGATACCGAGAATGTGAAACTCCTGGAAAGAACAGTGCCAAAGGCAAGGCTGGTTTCCCGGGACGATGAGGCTCAGCTATGGCGTGATCGCCGCAGCCTCTTCTTCAAACCCGTTTCCGGCCATGGCAGCAAAGGGGTCTACCGGGGTGACAAACTGACCAAGCGTGTTTTCGAAAACATTCTTGAGGGCGATTATATTGCCCAGGATCTCGTTCCCCCGGGAGAGCGAGGCATCAGAATTGACGACACGGTAACGACCGGAAAAGTCGATATCCGTCTGTACACTTACGCTGGAAAAACTCTGCTTACCGCCGCCCGGATCTACAAAGGGCAGACGACCAACTTCCGAACGCCCGGCGGCGGATTTGCTCCTATCTTTCAGGTGTGAAAGCTATCAGGGCTTCGATATCGCCATGTTGGCAGCAGATTGGTTTCTGGACCAGGCAACCAAAACAAGCCCCCCAATGATCATCGGTAGTGTCAGTAGCTGCCCCATCGTCATCCAGCCAAAGGCGATGAAGCCCAACTGTGGATCGGGAAGTCGAACAAACTCGACGGCAAAACGGAAAACACCATAGAGCAAAAGGAACAACCCGGAGGCGGCTCCAGTTCGTCGAGGTTGGCGAGTGAACCACCACAGCACGATAAACAACACAACACCTTCCAGCACGAACTGATACAACGCTGAAGGATGCCGGAGCTCCGGGCCCATGTGAGGGAGCGCCAATGCCCAAGGGACATCTGTTACCCTTCCCGGGAGCTCGTGGTTGATGAAATTGCCCAGGCGCCCCGCGCCCAAACCGATTGGAACCAGAGGGGCTATAAGGTCCGTAAGCCGGAAAATGTGCAGATTTTGCTTGCGAGCAAAAACCAGGGCTGCAATCAGTACTCCGACGAAGCCTCCGTGAAAGCTCATGCCGCCTTCCCAGATTTTTAATAACCAAAGTGGGTTGTCGGCAAATTTTTCAAAGCCGTAAAACGCTGCGTAACCGAGCCGACCACCAAGTATCACGCCAACGACACAGTAAAAAATCAGTGTTTCAATAGCTTCGTTACTCAAACCCAACCGATGCGCCCGTCGACGACCCAGCCACCATGCGGCAAGAAAGCCAACAAGGTACATCAGTCCGTACCAATGTATTTGTAGAGGGCCCAGTGAAATAGCTATTGGATCGATTTGTGGATACTCAAGCATGAATTTTCTGCTTCCTGTGTCGGGGAACACGCGTGGCTCTCAACGCGTCGGCGGAGAATCACAGATCATCCATTCGGCCTATCTGTCGAGCCAGGCGCATAGACTCATTCTTTTCCATATCCAATAGCCCTCCCAGCAACTCACGGGCCTCTGGAATTTCTGCTTTTTCCCAAAGATTTCTATACAGATCCATCACTTGCTCATGAAAATCCATAACCTCGCGGTAGATCCCCTGAAAATCCTGTTTGGCGTAGGGTTCGTCACAGGTACGGTGAGTTTTTATCGGGTTATGTTTCAGATAATCGTAAACCCGAGTTTCAAGCGTATTGCTTGCACTTTGGTGTTCAAACTCATCGACAATCCGGGCCAGCTCTGACTCATGGGATGAAAGGTACTCCAGCAACGCCGTTGCCCTCTCCTCTTCATGACGTGTTGCACAATGCCCCAGACACTCAGCAAGGTTCTTATGCAAGTCTCTGGTCCACTCGATCAATTCACCGAAGGTTCTGATGTCCATACCGAATTTGCTCTCGTTAGGTTGAGTATTCTATGGAGTTAATCACAGCGGCCTGAATTCAAACTGAATGAACCGGCCAGGTCTGAGAGAACTTTGATCTGAATCCATGAACCGACCAACAATCGGAAGAAAACGTTTGGCCATGCTTGACGTGTGAGCCACTCAAGAGTTTTATAGTCAGACAGAGTTCAGCAATGAAGATGCCAACCCGAGCCAGGAAGCAGCGATGCCCACTAGCCCATTTATCACAGCACTACTAAGCATTCTGCTGTTGATTGGCGGCCCCAATCAGGGGCTCGCTGGCGTGGTAAGTGGCAAAACCGATAGCACACCCATCAACGCGAGTGACTGCAACGGAGCCGCCCACTCCCAAGCTGACGCCTCACGTATAAACCATTCTGGAATGCCTGAAGGTTGTGATGTCTCTGAGCAAGAACATTGTCGCCTGGCGGCACCTCACTGCGCCTCCCTGTCTATTCTCGGCATAATTACCAGAACACCAGCGCCCGCCATTGAACCCACAGCCGGAGCCAACGTGATTCCAGCTTGGGCCACGTACCACAGTCATACTCCCGACGTCCTGACCCCCCACCTGACGCTCTCTCCTGATCCTGATGCAGTTTTACGCCGAGTCAGAAGGCTTGGTGAACCGAATATCCGTTCATATTTAGGGTAAGCGGATTAAATGGTTGATCTTACCTTTGCATGAGAGTGAGACAGACCGGCATCTCATCGGATTATCTGGTTGATGCTTCACCTACTGCTGGTGCATGTTTCCTTCGCTAATTCCAGCAAGAACCCCACACGCCTCAACTTCCCGGTCATCGTTGCAACTCGCTCTCAGTGAAACGAGTTGTTTCTCAAGCGCTTGCAGAGCGGTTATCTGCGACCGCACATGAGAGATGTGATCATCGAGCAAGGCGTTGACGGCGGTACAAGGCTGATGAGGGTCGTCCTGATAGCTCTGTAGTTCGTGAATCTCAGCCAGTGACAGGCCCAGCATTCTGCAGCGACGGATGAAGGCCAGCCCCTCACCATGCTTCTCGGTATAGACACGGTAACCGTTGTCCTGCCGATCAGGCGGCGGCAACAAGCCCTGCTGTTCATAGAAGCGGATCGTCTGTGTTTCGACCCCTACCAACTGCGCCAACTGACCAATGCGCATCAGCCTCCTCCCCAACGGATTCTTTACTCTATTGACCTTATAGTAGCTTTATAGTTTTAAATGGTACCACAACATTGTTCAAGTGGAGTCGTATCATGAGCAAATCCTGTGGTGGCGCCTGTGGCGGTGATGCAACGTCCGCAGCGGATACCGATATACAGGCCTCCTCCGAGGCGCCAGGGAGATGGGTCAGTGTTTATGCCGTGCCGAAGATGGACTGTCCATCAGAAGAACGAATGATTCGCCTAGCCCTGAACGGCTTTGAGGAGATTCGGGCGCTGTCCTTCGACTTGTCGAACCGCCGGCTGAAGGTCGTGCATGACGGCGAGGTCGAGCCCGTCACCTCGAAACTGAAGACCTTGGGGCTAGGCGCCTCGCTTCAGGAAACCGTCGCTGCAAATCCGGAGACCATCAAGGCCGCCGAGTTTTCGGCAGCTTCTGCTAAGCAAGAATCCGGGACCCTGCGCTGGTTGCTCGGCATCAATGCACTTCTGTTCGTGGTGGAAATGACTGCCGGTCTGATCGCCCGGTCCACCGGCCTGATTGGAGAATCCCTGGACAATTTTGCCGATGCGGCGGTGTACGGGCTTGCCCTTTATGCGGTTGGACATAGCGTGAAAATGCAGGTACGTGCCGCGCATCTTGCTGGTGTACTGCAACTGATCTTGGCTGTGGGCGTGCTCGTAGAGGTGGTGAGACGCTTTGTATTCGGTAGTGAGCCTGAATCGCTGGTGATGATGGCTATCGCATTCGTCGCATTGATTGCTAATACCAGTTGTCTGCTGCTCATATCCAAACATCGGGAAGGCGGGGCGCACATGAAGGCAAGCTGGATATTCTCGGCCAACGACGTGGTGATCAACCTGGGGGTCATCACCGCCGGCGCCCTGGTCGCGTGGACCGGTTCCAATTATCCGGATCTGATTATCGGCACCATCGCGGGGGGCATTGTACTTAACGGTGCCAGACGCATTTTGGCGTTGAAGGGTTAAATAATGCTCATTATTGGCAAAAAGCTCTCGCCGTATGCCCTATTGTCCATATCGGGCCTGCTGGCAGCGTCTGATCAGGCTGTAAAGTGGCTGGTGCAGCAATCAATGGCCTATGGCGAGTATGTTTCGGTGACCCCGTTCTTTAACTGGGTGCACCTATGGAACACCGGTGCCGCATTCAGTCTTTTTGCGAATGGTGGAGGCTGGCAGCGCTACTTTTTTATCGGAATCGCGGTAGTGGTCTCGATTTTTCTGATCAAGCTGATCCTTGAAAATCGTCATAAAGGAGAAGCCATCGCTTACAGTCTTATCCTCGGTGGCGCCATGGGCAACCTGATTGACCGGGTCTTTCGCGGCTATGTTGTGGATTCCTTTGATTTCTATTGGCGAGACTGGCATTGGCCGGCCTTCAACCTGGCTGATATTGCAATTGTCCTCGGTGCCTTACTTTTCGTTTCCAGCAGCTTGTTGGGTAAAAAAGCAAACACCAATGCCGAGTCGGATGGATCTGACTGACACCTACGCCTATACAACACCATGACCGAACTTCCCGACAACATCCTTCACCTGCCGCAATACCAAGTAATGGGCTGCAAATCAACCGACGACGAAATGCACTTCCAGGTGGACGTGCCCGATCCCATCGCCTGCGAGGAATGCGGCGTGCAGGGTGAGTTCGTACGGTTCGGCAAGCGTGACGTTCCCTATCGTGATCTGCCCATCCACGGCAAGCGGGTCACTCTCTGGGTGGTCCGCCGCCGATACACCTGCCGGGCCTGCAAGACAACATTCAGGCCCCAGCTACCGGAGATGGTGGACGGATTCCGTATGACACTGCGGCTGCATGAGTACGTGGAGAAGGAATCCTTCAACCACCCCTACACCTTTGTGGCGGCACAGACCGGCCTGGACGAGAAGACGGTGCGCGACATCTTCAACGCCCGCGCCGAGTTCCTGGGGCGCTGGCACCGCTTCGAGACGCCCCGCATCCTGGGCATTGACGAGCTATACCTGAACAAGCGCTACCGCTGCATTCTGACCAACATTGAGGAGCGAACCCTGCTCGACCTGCTGGCCACCCGCCGCCAGGACGTGGTGACCAACTACCTGATGAAGCCGAAAGACCGGCAGAAGGTCGAGATCGTCAGCATGGACATGTGGAACCCCTACCGGGCAGCGGTCAAGGCTGTGCTGCCCCAGGCCCGTATCGTGGTCGATAAGTTCCATGTGGTGCGCATGGCCAACGATGCCCTAGAGAGAGTGCGCAAGGGCCTCAGAAAGGAGCTGAAACCGTCCCAGAGCCGGACTCTCAAGGGAGACCGGAAAATCCTGCTGAAACGCGCTCACGAAGTCTCAGACCGGGAGCGCCTCATCATGGAGACCTGGACAGGCGCGTTCCCGCAACTGCTGGCCGCCTACGAGCACAAGGAGCGCTTCTACGGCATCTGGGACGCCACCACACGGCTCCAGGCAGAAGCCGCCCTGGACGAGTGGATAGCCACCATCCCGAAGGGCCAAAAGGAAGTCTGGAGCGATCTGGTCAGGGCAGTGGGAAACTGGCGCGAAGAGACCATGACCTACTTCGAGACGGACATGCCCGTCACCAACGCTTACACGGAGTCCATCAACCGACTGGCCAAGGACAAGAACCGTGAAGGGCGCGGTTACTCCTTCGAGGTGATGCGGGCACGAATGCTCTACACCACGAAGCACAAGAAGAAGGCACCGACTGCGAAGGTCTCTCCTTTCTACAAGAAAACCATCGGTTACGGACTGCCGGACTTCGCAGAGGAACTCAACTACGGAGTCGATCTATCAACCATCTGAGGGTGGTATCAGATTGATGGGGTGAAGGTGCCCCATCAACCATTAAATCCGTATACCCCATATTTACAGGCAGTGTTGGTAACACCGAGTTATGCCGGTATGCCTGTCAGGAGATCACTATGAAAACCAGAAACAAGACAATCATCGCAGGTTCGGCAGCTCTGGCCATTGGTGCAGTTGCTGTTGGGTTCAAACTCCAGGCCTCAGAGCCAGCCACCGACAGTGCTGTTTCGGGTCAAACGGCTCACACCATTACTGTATATAAGAGCCCAAGCTGCTCCTGTTGTGCAGGCTGGGCAGAACATCTTGAACGCAACGGTTTTGACGTAAACGTAGAGGACACCAACAACATCAGCGAGATCAAAACCAAGCACCAGGTGCCGAGCGAATTGGGCTCATGCCATACGGGGCTGATTGATGGTCTGGTGATTGAGGGGCATGTGCCGGCTGCCGATATTGTCGCCTACCTGGAAAACCCCCAGTTCAATACGGTAGGACTTTCAGTGCCTGGCATGGTCCAGGGCAGCCCCGGCATGGAAACGGGCACGAAGCAGGACTATCAGGTGATTGCCTTCCGTGCCAACGGCCAGCAAAGCGTGTTCCGCGAACATGAAGACTACTGACGTCGGCCCCAGCTACCGGGAAAGTCACTGATTTCGGAGTTTTTGAATGCCGGATCTTGCAACCTGGGGCATTCTGGCCGCTTTCTTCGGCGGTCTGGTGTCCTTTTTCTCACCTTGTACTCTCCCGCTCGTGCCGGGCTACTTGTCGGTCGTTACCGGTGGAGCGGTGACTGAGGCCTCGAATCGGCTGAAAGCATTTTGGCTGAGCGTCTGTTTTGTACTCGGGTTCAGCGTGGTTTTCGTCGCGCTGGGCGCGAGCGCCAGTCTTCTGGGTCAGTGGCTGATGGCCTACCGGCAGGAAGCTAACCTGGTAGCCGGTGTGCTGATTATCCTTATGGGCCTGTTCATGCTGGGCTGGTGGAGCATGCCGGCACTTCAACGCGACTGGCGAATGGGGCAGACGCTCGAAGGCGGACGGCCGACAGCGGCCTTCGTACTGGGTCTGGCGTTTGCCATCGGCTGGACGCCTTGCATTGGCCCCATACTCGGAGCCATATTGGCGCTCAGCTCCACTCACGCCAACGCTGAAACAGGAATGCTGTATCTTACGGTGTATTCGCTCGGGCTGGCACTGCCCTTCCTCGGAACGGCAATGTTTTTCGAGCATTTCCGGGAGCGCATGCGGTGGTTCAGTCGCTGGAGCCGGTTATTGCGAGCTCTGGCGGGCTTGGTGCTCATCATTATGGGTGTGATGGTATTGACCGGCCAGATGACACGCTTCGCTTCGTGGATGTTGTCCGCCTTTCCAGTGCTGAGAGAACTTGGTTAGGTGTTGGGGTGATCGCATAGCATTGGCCAGACGGGACACTAGACGAGGAACTATGGCGGCAGCAAAGAGCAGGGACTTGCCGGCACGCCCTTGCCCGGTTCTCTGTGCGTCCGGCCGATACTGCGGGCAAGGCCGTAAAGGCTCAGAACCACACAAACGGTGCCAATGCTACGCCCACAAGTAGAACGTACTCATCGTTCTCCCCACGCACTTCAGAGCGATATTAAATAATACATCCTGTCTGAGTAATCAGATCGCCTGAATAACCTTAGAAAGCTCATCCCTGACCTTCCCGGCAACCTGCTTGAGCTCGTCATTATCAATGGCGGACATGGAAGCCACGGGGTCTACCGCACTGACTTCTACCCCCTCTGACACTTCACGGAGAATGACGTTGCAAGGCAGCATGGCACCCACACGAGGCTCCACGCCGATGGCTTCCCAAGCCATGCTTGGGTTACAGGCCCCAAGAATTCGATAGGCTGACATATCCTTGTCCAGCTTTTTCTTCATGGTGGCTTTGACGTCAATTTCCGTCAGCACCCCGAAACTGTGGTCGGAAAGTGCCTTGCGCGTCCTTTTATCGACCTCTTCGAAGTCGGCATCCGTGATGATTCGATTGATTGTGTAAGGCATAGCTGTCTCCAGAAATTCAGTGTTTCGGCCCAAGTTTGACCACCCTTAATCGTAGCGCATTCACAATCACACTGACTGAAGACAGGGACATCGCAGCCGCTGCAAAAATTGGCGACAGCAGTATGCCGAAAAACGGATACAGAACCCCCGCCGCAATGGGTACACCGGCAGAGTTGTAGACAAAGGCAAAGAACAGGTTCTGCCGGATATTGCGCATGGTCGCCAGGGACAACCGGCGTGCTTCCACAATGCCCATAAGATCGCCCCTCAACAGGGTGATGCCGGCACTTTCAATGGCCACATCGGTGCCGGTGCCCATGGCCACGCCAACATCCGCGGTCGCCAGGGCGGGCGCATCGTTCACGCCGTCTCCGGCCATCACTACGATGCGGCCTTCGTCTTTCAGGCGCTGAACGATCTTGCCCTTGTCTTCGGGCAAAACTTCCGCTTCCACTTCATCAATATGCAGCTTTCGGGCGACCGCCTCGGCGGAGGTGCGGTTATCGCCGGTCAGCATGACGACCCGGATGCCATCTTTCTGCAGGGCGGAAATGGCGGCTTCCGTGGTCTCCTTGACCGGGTCGGCGATGGCGAGCAAGCCGCAGATTTTTCCTTCCACTGCCACGAAAATCACGGTGGCTCCGTCCTCGCGGAGTTGGTCGGCTTCCTCTTCCGATTCCGCCGTATCGACGTTTTCGGATTCCATCAGCAGGCGGTTACCAATCAGTACCTGCCAGCCATCAATTTTGCCCGTTACCCCTTTGCCGTTAGGGGAGTCAAAGTCTTCAGCGTCCGGTAGCTTCAGCTCCATGGCCTTGGCTTTATCGAGAATGGCGTGGGCCAGTGGGTGCTCGCTACCCTTCTCCAGGCCTCCGGCAAACCGCATCAGTTCTTCCTCGCTGAACCCTTCCGAGGGAACGAGCTTGGTCACCTGGGGCTTGCCTTCGGTCAATGTACCGGTTTTGTCCACCACCACAGTGTCGACTTTTTCCATGCGTTCCAGGGCTTCGGCATCGCGGATCAGAACACCGCTTTGGGCGCCCCGCCCGACACCGACCATAATGGACATGGGCGTAGCCAGACCCAGGGCACAGGGGCAGGCAATAATCAGAACACTCACCGCCGCAATCAGGCCGAAGGCCATCGGCGGTGTTGGCCCGAAGAAGGACCAGGCAATAAAGGCAACAACGGCAATGACGATTACCGCTGGCACAAAGTAACTCGCCACCTTGTCCGCCAGGCCCTGGATGGGCGCGCGACTGCGCTGGGCGCTGGCCACCATCTGCACAATCTGAGACAGCATGGTATCCCGGCCAACCTTGTCGGCCCGCATGATGAAGCTACCCTGCTGGTTGATGCTGCCACCGATCACCTGATCACCGGATTTCTTGCTGACCGCCAGAGGCTCTCCCGTCACCATGGATTCATCCACGTTGGAGCTGCCTTCCAGTAGCTCGCCATCCAGCGGCACCTTGTCCCCCGGGCGGACGCGCAGGCGGTCGCCAACCTTGACCTGATCCAGTGACACATCCGATTCGCCGCCGTCATCATCCAGCTTGCGTGCCGTGGCGGGCGCCAGGTCGAGCAGAGCTTTAATGGCGCCGGAGGTTTTCTCCCGGGCTCGCAATTCCAGCACCTGCCCCAGCAACACCAATACGACAATGACCGCCGCTGCCTCGAAATACACGGCAACGGAGCCATCTTCCTGCCGAAAAGCATCCGGAAAGATTTGAGGGGCCAGTGTGGCCACCAGGCTGTAGATCAACGCCACGCCGGTACCGATGGAGATCAGCGTGAACATGTTCAGGTTACGGCTGACCACCGATTTCCAGCCCCGGACAAAGAAGGGCCAGCCACACCAGGCCACCACGGGGGTGGCGAGGACCAGTTGAATCCAGTTGGAGGTTTGTGGCGCCACGATATGATCGAGCCCGGTCAAGTGGCCGCCCATTTCAAGGATCAATACCGGTAGAGACAGCACCAGGCCAATCCAGAAGCGGCGGGTCATATCCGTGAGTTCTTCGGAGGGGCCGTCATCCAGGCTCACTTCCTCGGGTTCCAGAGCCATGCCACAGATAGGACAGTCCCCTGGACCCTGCTGGCGAACCTCCGGATGCATGGGGCAGGTGTACATAGTGCCCGGTGCTACCGGCTCTTCCCGCTTCTGCTCCTCGCCGAGATACTGTTCCGGGTTTTCGTCAAACTTCGATTGGCAGCGTGATGAGCAGAAGTACCAGGTTTTACCGTCATGCTGGCTGCGATGGTCCGCCGTGTGCGGATCCACCGACATGCCACAGACCGGATCCTTAACCGTGTGTTCGCCGGATTCGTCGTGGTCATGGTTGTGATGGTCGTGGTGATGCACGTGTTCGTGTTCAGCCATTACAGTCTCCAGTCTTGTCTGCCGGCCATTCGGCAAACGCGAGGAAATAGAGCAAAGCGAGGTTAATAACGGGTATCAGTATCAGAAAACCCAGCCATCCCGAATACCCCGTGCGCTGGCAAATACGCCAGGCCGGAATGACGGCGACAATGGCAATTACCAGCATCCAGAGCCAGTGCCCTGCCCACATGGTGTTACCGAACATATGACCTTCCATCATGTGACGAATCTCCGTTCCGTTGACTGGTTTCAGTGGTGGTGATGATGAGAGTGCCCACCTTCTGGCGGCTCAATTCCGGCCGATTTCTTCAGGAAAATCTGTTCCGCAACTGCGATCACAATCATTGTCGCGACGGCTACGCCGATGACAAACGGGTCAGTATTCAGTTTGACCCAGACAAAGCCCCCGAGTGCGAGCAAATCCAGAAAAATGGCGGTGGCTGGCACCCATACGTTGGCCTTTATGTCTTTGCGTAAATAGCGCAGCACCCCCCAATGGATGGCAATATCCATAATCAGGTAGAACACGATGCCCAACGCCGCAATTCGTGAAAGGTCAAAGAACGCCGTCAGAATGATCCCCAGCACCACAGTGTAGACCAGAGTGTGCTTCTGGATGCTGCCTGGCATGCCGAAGTGCCTGTGGGGAACCAGCTTCATTTCGGTCAGCATGGCCAGCATACGCGAGACGGCAAAAATGCTGGCCAGAATGCCGCCGGCCGTGGCCATCATGGCAATGGCGACGGTAAACCAGACGGCATACTCTCCCAGTGCCGGACGCGCCGCAGCGGCAAGAGAATAATCCTGAGTCTCGATAATTTCAGCCAGAGACAGATTACTGGCGACGGCAAATCCGACCAGGGTGTAGATCACCACGCAGGCCGCAATAGAAATAATAATGGCTCGCCCGACGTTCCGCTTAGGGTCTATTACTTCGGAGCCGCTGTTGGTAATGGTGGTGAAGCCCTTGAAGGCCAGTATTCCCAGTGCCGTCGCACCGAGGAAGTTGCCCATGGTTCCGGCCTCTCCAGGGCTAGAGAAATCGACCGAAATGCTGTCGGCGACCCAGACACCCACCAACCCGAAGATCAGGATGCCCCCGATTTTCAGAATACCGATGAAGGAGGCTACACCCTGAATCATTCGATTGCCCAGAAGGTTAATCAGAAAGGCTGCAATGATCAGGGACACCCCGAGAATGGGCACCATTCGCCCACTTTCGTCGCCACCAAAAAGCTGCATGGTGTAGGAGCCGAAGGTGCGCGCCAGAAAGCTCTGGGCAATTACCATGGAAAAATACATCAGCAAGGCGTTGAACGCGGTCGGTAGCCGGTTTCCGTAGGCCTTGTGCAAGTACATGCCAATGCCACCGGCTGACGGATAGGCATTGGAAATCTTGATGTAGGAATAAGCGCTGAAGCTGACAATTACGGCGGCCGCCAGGAACGACAGCGGGAACAGAACACCTGTCATCTGGGCCATCTGGCCGGTCAACGCAAAAATACCGGCGCCAATCATGACGCCGGTTCCCAACATAACGGTTCCTGGCAGAGTGAGGCTGCCTTCCTGATAGCGAGTGGTTCTGTCCTGCTCGTCGCGCATTCAACCTCCGGTTGGTCTGGTGTCTATTTACGTTTCATAGGTGGAATTTTCGAACAGCAAAACGGCTCATGTTTGGCATTGGCTCGAACGTTCTCATCGGTAAATCGGTACCAGGCCAGTTTCCTTCGGGTCCACCACCCGCTTTTCAGCCGGCCCCCGCGGGCCGTTATCAGTTCCACCAGCTCATCGGTAGACCAGTGAGTGCCGTCGTAAATGACATGCAGTTTGTTGCCGGATTTTCGCTCTGCGAAATCAACGCAGGGATGATGAGTAAGCTCCTGGATGAAATCCTTCCACTGACTTTCATCAAGATCTTTGACCGTCAGCTTCCTGCTTAGCAGAAAGCCCTCCTGGCTTGTTGCTTTGTGTGCTTTGGTCATGAAGTTGAACCTCTTCGCCTGGTTATCTTCCCCACCATCACAACATCTCAACCTGAATCACTACTGAAAAAGGCCAGGGAAATTAACCCTGGCCCGCTAAAAGCGGAATCAGAAAGCGATGCGTGCGCCGATTACGGCAAACCAGTCTTCCGTGCTGCCACTCTCGGCCTCAGCAATATCGGCGGTATCACCATACTTACGCTCATGCACCACACCAATGTAGGGCGAGAAAGCGCGATCGACCAGGTCATAACTCAGGCGCAGACCGGTTTCGGTGGAAACCAGCCCCTTGCCAACGCCGATTTCCCGGTCTTCGCTGAACGCCACGGTGGCATCCACCGCGGCGGACAGAATCCAGTAGTTGGTCAGCAACAACTCGTATTCAGCATCCAGCCCGGCGGATGTGTCGCCTTCCTCGTTTACATAAAGGTTGGCATCAATCTCGAACCATTGCGGCGCCAGGCCGGTTATGCCAAGAACGGCATAGGTGCGGTCTGGACCCTCGGGCGTGTCGAACCGGACACCGGCCTTGGCGTCAAAGAAGTCGGAAATCGGAACCTGCGCGACCAACTGGTTTTCCAGCCCCTCGTAGGCCTGCTCCTCAATGGCGTATTCCCCTTTGGTCAGCCACCGGACTTTCAGATCATCAGTTCCGTAGAAAAAGTCCGCGCTCCAGACGCCTAGCTCCTCATCGTCATCACTGTACCGATATTCAAGCTCCTCGAACTGCACTCCCCAAGAGGTCAGAGCCTGCTTCCGGGAGGTGGTGTCGGCAATCATTTCCTGAGCGGCCACAGCGGTTGGAAAAACCATCGAACCGAGCAGGCTGACGGTTATCAAAGATCGAATACGGCTCATGCATCACCTCCTTCTTCAATCGCAACGTCTGTCTTTGCCTGAGTCGAATCCGGGCCGCCCTCTACTATCACCTTGCGGAACATACCGGCTGCTGCGTGATAAGACAGATGACAATGGAACGCCCACTGCCCCGGCGCATCAACTTCGGTTTCCATGTACACGGTGGTGCCTGGCTGAACGCTGACGGTGTGCTTGATGGGGTTCCATTTGCCCGCGCCGACATCCAGGATCGACCACATGCCATGGAGATGCATGGGGTGCGTCATCATGGTTTCATTCACGAATTTAAAGCGAACGCGCTCGCCATACTGGAGACGAATCGGGTCTGCATCTTCGTATTTCACGCCATTGATGCTCCAGGTGTAACGCTCCATATTGCCGGTCAGCCGCAGCTCGATTTCCCGGGTTGGCTCGCGCTCTTCATAGAGAGGTTTCTGGGCTTTCAGGTCTGCGTACGACAGGAACTTACCGTCATTGGCAGCAACCGGCATGATGCCACTGCCCTTCGCGTAAAACGGATCACTCGGCTGGCCGTCATCACCGCCCATCTTGGAATGATCCATACCGTCCATGGAGCCATGGTCCATGTCCTGCATGTTGGAGTCGTCCATATTTTCCATGGAAGAATGGTCCATGTCTCCATGATCCATTCCCGGCATGCCGGCCATGTCTGCCATGGTGAGCCGTGCCGGATCACGCATCGGGGGTACGGGTGCTTCCATGCCTTCTTCCGGAGCCAGCGTAGCCCTGGCATAGCCAGAACGGCCCATGGACTCGGCGAAGATGGTGTGCGCTCGCTCATCTTTGGGATGAACAATCACGTCGTAGGTTTCGGCAACGCCGATTCGGAACTCATCCACGTTGACCGGCTGAATGTTATTACCGTCGGCCTGAACAACCGTCATATCCAGCCCGGGAATCCGGACATCGAAATACGTCATGGCCGATGAGTTAATGAATCGCAGCCGAACCCGCTCGCCGGGCTCAAACAGGCCGGTCCAGTTCTGCGCCGGCCCCTTACCGTTGATCATGCCGGTAAAGCCCTGAACATCTTCAACATCCGCTTTCATCATGCGCATGTCGCCCCAGGCCATACGGTCCTGGATGGTGTCCATCAAACCGTTGCTGGAGGCATCCGAGAAGAACTCCCCCACAGTCTGCTGCTGTCGGTTGTAGTAATCCGGCATCATCTTCAGGTTCCGCATGATGCGATCACCGGAATGGGGATGCTTGTCGGTCAGCTGGATCACGTATTCCCGGTCATACCGGAACGGCTCCCGCCCCTCTGGTTCGATAACGATGGCCCCGAAGGCACCGTCGGGCTCCTGAAAGCCGGAATGGCTGTGGAACCAGTAAGTTCCGGCCTGGGTTATCGGGAATTCATAGGTGAAAGTCTCTCCCGGTTGAATGCCGGGAAAGCTGATGCCGGGCACGCCATCCTGCTCGAACGGAAGAATCAGTCCGTGCCAGTGGATAGATGTCGCCTCATCGAGGTTGTTGGTTACATTAATCCTGACATCCTCGCCTTCCTTGAAACGCAGGACCGGCCCCGGGGATTTTCCGTTGTAGCCGATACCCTCTTTCACAAAATCACCGGTATCGATTTCCACCCGGTCGACCGTGAGATTGTATTCTCCGGCCAGCACCAAAGCCGGCATTAACAGGCTCAACAGCCCCGTCAGCAGACGTACTTTCATGGGCTTTACTCCAAAACAACACTGCATTAAGTCCGGATTGGCTATAACATCGCCAATCCGGAAAACTACTTTTTTATCAACAACCTGAATTACTTTAAGTTAATCTCGCCATACATGCCGGCCTGATAGTGGCCGGGCACGTTGCAGGCAAACTCGACATTGCCCTTGTCGGAAAACGTCCAGACCACCTCCTGGCTCTCACCCGGCTCCAGCAATACGCTATTCGGATCGTCGTGCTTCATGGAGTGGCCATTGCCCATATCCATGTTCATCATGTCGTGGTGAATCTGCCCTCCCTGAATAACACCATGCTCAACCATCATTTTCATTTCCTTCTGATGGGCGTCGTGCATGCCGGGAGTGCCAATATTGAATTCGTGAACTAGGTTGCCTTTGTTCTCCACAACAAAGCGCACTGTTTCGCCGGGTTCTACGTCAATCATTTCCGGCTCGTAGTAGTTGTCATACATTTCAACGTTGATGGTTCGGCTCGCCTGGGAAGCCTTGCCGGGCTCGCCGCTTGCCATACCATGGCCATGGCCGTCGGCTCCGGCTGCAAACGTGGCTGCGGGCATCGACACTACCGCCGCAATAACCAGAAATTTTGATGCATTCATCCCGTCTTCTCCTGTGAAATAATGTGCTCTGGCTTGCTCTGAAAATTGAGCAATGCCAAGAAACCATTGCTACCATCTCGCACGAACCTGAATTCTTTCTGAAAAAATCAAAGTATTTGCCGTTCAGGCTGAATTCAGGTTGATCAACGACACTGGGGATATACCCTCACCTCACCCCCGAAAAGGACAGACTCATGCGTTTACTGCTCGTCGAAGATGATCGTTTGCTGGCTGATGGGCTGAGTGGTCAGTTGGAGAAAGCGGGATTCAGTGTTGATACAACCTACACCGCCAGGGAAGCCTTGATTCTGGGTGAGCAGGAAGACTATCGGGTGGCTGTTCTGGATCTGGGACTGCCGGACGGTAATGGTCTGGACGTACTGAGGAAATGGCGCATGAACCGGGTCAGCTGCCCGGTACTGATCCTGACCGCAAGGGGCGACTGGCAGGACAAGGTCAATGGCCTGAAAGCCGGCGCAGACGACTATCTGGCCAAGCCCTTCCAGACGGAAGAATTGATTGCCCGCCTCAACGCCATCGTGCGACGAAGCGAAGGCCGGGTTCATTCCACAGTGACAGCGGGCCGCTTTGAGTTGGACGAGAATCGCCAGAGCCTGAAGCTCAATGATGGCACCGAACATAGCCTGACCGGCACCGAATTCCGGCTATTACGCTGCCTGATGAGCCGCCCCGGCCATGTTTTTTCAAAGGAACAGCTGATGGAGCAACTCTACAATCTGAACGAAAGCCCGAGTGACAATGTTATTGAGGCCTACATTCGAAGGCTAAGAAAGCTGGTGGGCAATGACACCATCTCGACACGGCGCGGCCAAGGGTATCTGTTCAATGACGGTGTTTAGAAAACCGGCGTCCGTCAAGGGAGCCCTGCTCGCTCTGTTATTGCCGGCCGGTATCGGCCTGATGGCGCTGGCCTGGCTGGTCCACGGTCTGTTGCTGGACCGCATGGCGCGGGAGTTTGTTGAAAGCAGGCTCCAGGACGAAGTCGCGTTTCTTGAACATCAGATTCGCGATTCCGACGGCAAGCTGGACACGCTGCAGACCGGTGATTATTTCCAGGACGTGTTTCATCACGCTTTTGCCATACACTCGCCCTCCCGGACCATCATTTCGCCGGAGGCCTGGGAACCTTTGTTGATGCCTCTGGTTGAGTCGGGCCAGGATGGCACGCTTCGGGTTCATGGCTCCGAAATAGCTGATGCACCTTCGGATATTCTTGCCTACCGCCAGTCATTTCGCGTGGGTGATACCCCCATCGTTGTTATCGTTTCCGAAGATCTCGGTGCGCTGAAGCGCAGCCAGTCAGAGCTGCATGCCTGGACTGCGATTGTGTCTATTTTACTGATTCTTCTGCTGGTTTCGGTGATTTGGCTTGGCATCAATCTGTCACTGAGGCCCGTTGTGACCCTAAAGGCAGCGTTAAGGCGGCTGCAGGATGGAGAGATTTCACGTATCGATGTCGAGGCCCCGGAAGAATTTCGCCCACTTGTTCAACAGCTCAACCAATTGCTGGACTCTCTGGACCAGCGGCTGGAACGTTCACGGGATGCCCTGGCCAACCTGTCCCACAGCGTAAAGACACCCATCGCGGCAGTCCGGCAGATTCTGGAGGACGAAGGCCGCCCGCTCGACAATGATCTGAGGCATCAGATGGCGGTCCGCCTTGACGACATCGACAAACAACTGGAAGCGGAAATGCGCCGAAGCCGCTTTGCCGGGCCTCAGGTTGGAAAAAGCGCTTACCCGTTAAAACAGTCGAGAGATTTGCTCTGGATGCTGGGCCGTCTGTATCCGGAAAAGTCTTTTGAGCTGTCCAGCCCGCTCGCGGAGGAAAGTCGTTGGCCAATTGAAGAGCAAGACCTGAACGAGATACTGGGCAACCTGCTCGACAACGCAGGCAAATGGTCGTCACAGTGTGTAGAGCTCTCACTAGAGCAAGGCAACGGTGTCGCGCGAATAGTGGTCGCCGATGATGGACCTGGCGTTGAAAAAAGCGAGGTAGCGAATCTCGGGCAGCGTGGGTTGAGGCTGGACCAGCAAATGCCCGGACACGGGCTGGGGCTTGCCATTGTCCGGGACATCGTCAGTCGCTATGGGGGTGAGATCAGCTTTATGAATGGCTCCGGTGCCGGCCTGCGAGTGGTGATTGAACTTTAAATCCTGCGCCAGAGCCATCACTTGGCTCTCGGTTGCCCCATCATCCGCTTCATAACGATCACAAACACCGCAATGCCAAGCCCCGACACACCAAACGCCAAGGCAAAACCGCCTATTTCCAGCACCAGACCAAACATCAGCGGAGCCAGAAAATGAATCGCCCGGTTGGCCATCAGGCGCATGCCGAGCGCGCCCGAGCGCTTTTCACGGTCCACGCTCTCAGCCAGGATCACCATGGATAACGGCTGGGTGAGTCCTGAGCCTACGCCAACGACCACCGCCAGCAGGCCCAGCCAGAGGATCTGCTCGGAAATACCCAGCAAGCCGATGCCGGCCGCCAGCGCCCCGAGTGACAGCAGCACCGTCGGCTCTCGGCCACCGGCAGCGGCAATAATCCGGGCCATGAACGGCCGCACCAGCATGGAAACGCCGGCCCGAAGGCTGACCAGCACGCCGATTACTACTGGTGTCAGCGCCAGGCTTTCCAGATAAACCGGCAGGTAGCTGCCATACACGCCCAGGGCAAACATGCCCAGTACCGTGACCAGAACCGATACCTGCACGCCCCGGTTGGCCCGCATCAGTCCCCATTGCGCACGAAAGCCAACCTGTTTGCGTTTAACCGCCAGCCGTTCGCGGGCCTGGCCTGTCAGCATCAAGCCGGTGATGCCGGCCAGTAACGCAAAACCGGCCATCACCAGAAACACCGGCCCCACGCCGTCACTGTTATCCATAATCGCGCCCGCCAGCAACGGACCGATCACCTGCCCGCCCGACAACCAGGTGGCGTACCAGCCAAAGTATTTTTCCAGCTGCGGCCCGGTCCCCAGGTTGGAAATGATGGTCTGGGCGGACAGCACCATCTGCAGGTGCGCCAGGCCAATCAATAACTGGCCCAGCACCAGGCCGGCATACCCATACCAGAAATGCACCGACAACAGCCCGGCCACTAACAGGGCCGCTCCGGCCATCAGGGTGGCCCGGCCGCCATAACGTGTGACCACGCCACCCAGCGGAATGGCCAGCAACAGCGGCAAAAGATACTGGCTACTGAGAATCGCCCCCAGCGCCACCGGTGAGGCCCCCAGTTGCAGGCCATACACCGGCACCGCCACGATCAGCATCGAATACACCACGAAACAGAACGTCAGCGACACGCAGACCACCAGGAAATTGCGGCTGGCTTCGGCTGGGGAGATGTCGGGCGGGGAGGAAGAGCTCAAGGTGATTGTCCGGTTCGGCTGAAAACTCGTAAGCGCACTATCTTACGCTTCACCGGTAAAAAGACAAAAAGGCCAGCCCCTTGCGGAGCTGGCCTTTTTGTTTCAGGAAACGCTCTAGTGACGCGCCCCTACCTGTTGCTGTTACTCAGCGGAGGCAATCAGACTGGCGTTACCTCCCGCTGCCGTGGTGTCGATGCACAGATGGCGCTCGATCACGTAGCGCTGATCCAGCTTGTGCTCGGTGATCAGCGGCAGCAAGGCACCGTCACGCTTGGAAAGGGCGAAGCGGTACTGCTTGAGCATTGGCTTTTCGGCAACACTCACGGCGGCCGCGAAACCTTCCAGTGTGGTCAGCGCATCCGGGTCCAGCACGCCGTCTTTGGCCACCACCGGCAGGCCCGCTGCAATAGCCTCGGCCATGGCCTGTTCGGCATCCGGGGCAATGACGACTACGCGGTTGCCCTGAGACAGCGCCACACCGGCCTGTTCGGAGGCCGATTTGGCATCCGGCCCCAGGCACAACACCACGCCACGGGCATGGCAGTACAGATGGTTCTGCTCACCGGTCGGCCCCGGCATTTCCTCGTAGCCTTCGTCCAGCGGTGCCGGCACCTCACCAAAGTAGGGTTTGAGGGCTTCCTGACGGCCCTCCGGTTCCGGTACCTCGATGTTCGCCACGGCATCGATCAGCTTCTGGGCATCGTCGTCGGTAACGACCTGATCAGTGGAAGCCATTGGCTTCTCAACCACCTCGCCTTTCATGAAGCGGCGCACGTACTGGGGACCACCGGCTTTCGGGCCGGTACCGGACAAGCCTTCGCCACCAAACGGCTGGGAGCCGACAATGGCCCCGATCTGGTTACGGTTCACGTAGGTGTTGCCCACGTGGATGCGGCTGGCAATGTGCTCGATACGGCTATCGACCCGGCTGTGAATACCGAAAGTCAGGCCGTAGCCACGGCCGTTCACGGCATCAATCACCTTGTCGATGTCCTTGGCTTCAAAGGTGGCCACATGCAACACCGGCCCGAAGATTTCCTCTTCCAGCTCTTCAATACCGCTCACCTGTAGCACCGCCGGTGAAACAAACAAGCCATCGCTCGGCACATCCAGTTTCTTCAGCAACTTGCCCTGCTGCTCGAATTTGGCGCAGTGGTCCACGATTTTCTTCCGGGACTCTTCATCAATGACCGGCCCCACATCGGTAGACAACTGCCAGGGGTCACCAATGCCCAGCTCTTCCATGGCACCGTAGAGCATTTCCAGCAGATTGTCGGCAATGTCTTTCTGCACATACAGCATGCGCAGCGCCGAACAACGCTGGCCGGCACTCTGGAAAGAAGAGGCAAGCACGTCCCGCACTACCTGCTCTGGCAGTGCGGTAGAATCGACAATCATGGCGTTCAGGCCACCGGTTTCCGCCACCAGTGGGGCATCCGGCGCCATGTTCTCGGTCATCGCCTTGTTAATGATCTGCGCGGTGTCGGTGCCACCGGTGAAGCACACACCGGTCACCCGTGGATCGGAAGTCAGCGCCGAGCCCACAGTGGCACCATCACCTGGCAGCAGCTGCATGGCGGCTTTTGGTACGCCAGCCTCGTGCATCAGTTCGGCAGCCCGAACTGCCAGCAACGAGGTCTGCTCTGCCGGCTTGGCCACCACCGCATTACCGGCGGCCAGGTTGGCCAGAATCTGGCCGGTGAAAATGGCCAGCGGGAAGTTCCAGGGCGAGATACAACACATCACGCCGCGCGCTTCACCGGCATCCTTGTAGCGAATACCTTCATTGGCATAGAACATGGCGAAATCCACGGCCTCGCGTACTTCCGCCACGGCATCGAGTAGGGATTTACCGGCTTCGCGGGTGGTCAGGGCGAACAGTTCGTGTACGTTTTCCTCGTACAGATCCCCGACTTTGCGAATAATTTCCGCACGTTTTTCCGCCGGAACCGCCGACCACTCCTTGAAGCCATCCTGGGCGGCATCCAGTGCGGCGCTGACATCCGCTTCCGATGCGTAAGTGATATGACCGACCACGTCTTCAGGACGGGCCGGATTCCGCACTTCGATGGTGTCACCACCGGAAGCGGTACCGGCAAACACCGGTCCGAACTGCCACTGGTGGTGCTTGTAACGACCACGGCCTTCATCCAGCTCCGCCACGGTGACCGAGTCGGTCAGATCCCAGCCCTTGGAATTGCGGCGCTGCTCACCGAAGATTTTCGCCGGCGGCACAATAACCTGGCTGGACAAATCGTGGCCAAGTTCATTAACGGCATCAATCGGGTCCCGGGCGATTTCTTCCGGGGTGATGCTGGTGTCGACAATCTGGTTCACAAACGAACTGTTGGCGCCATTTTCCAGCAGGCGGCGCACCAGGTAAGCCAGCAAGTCCTTGTGGGCGCCCACCGGAGCATAAATGCGGCAAGGCACGCCACTGTCTTCAATCACCTGGTCGTGCAGGGATTCACCCATGCCGTGCAAGCGCTGGAATTCAAACTTGGAGCGGTCCAGGTCAGCAGCCAGATGCAGCACCGCCGAGACCGAGTGGGCGTTATGGGTGGCGAACTGCGGATAAATCCGGTCGGTCATGCCCAGCAGTTGGCGGGCGCAGGACAGATAGGACACGTCACTGCATACCTTGCGGGTAAATACCGGGAAATCGCTCAGGCCCATGACCTGGGCGCGCTTGATCTCCGCGTCCCAATAGGCGCCCTTTACCAGGCGCACCATGATGCGGCGATCCAGCTTCTCGGACAGTGCATACAGCCAGTCGAGGGTTTGAGCCGAGCGCTTGCCGAAGGCCTGGACCACAACGCCAAAGCCGTCCCAGCCTTCCAGCTCCGGATCGGCCAGAATGGCTTCAATGACATCCAGAGAGATGTCCAGGCGATCCTGCTCCTCTGCGTCGATGTTGAAGCCCATGTTGGCGCGGGCGGCTTTTTTCGCCAGCTCCAGAGCCCGGGGCAACAGCTCCTCCATCACCCTTTCTTTCTGGCCGTACTCGTAACGGGCCAACAGCGCAGACAGTTTGACGGAAATCCCCGGGTTGGTGCGCACGTCGCCTTCGCAGCGTTTGGCAATGCTGTCGATTGCCCCGGAGTAAGCATTGAAGTATCTCAGCGCATCGGCGTCGGTGCGGGCGGCCTCGCCCAGCATATCGTAGGAATAGGTGTAACCCCGCTGCTCCTGGGCACGGCCGCGCTCCTGGGCCTCTTCGATATCCCGGCCCAGAACAAACTGCCGGCCCATTTCTTTCATGGCCTGGCCGGCAACCGTGCGCACCACCGGTTCACCCATGCGCTTGACCATCTTGCGCAGGGTGTCGCCCACACTCTGGCGCTCGGAGTCTTTCAGCAGGTTGCTGGTCATCAGCAGTGCCACCGTGGCAGTGTTGATCAGGCCGGATTTGGCCTTGCCAACGTGGCCACCCCAGTTACCGGAGGTGATCTTGTCTTCAATCAGGTCATGGATGGTCAGGTTGTCCGGCACCCGCAGCAGGGCCTCGGCCAGACACATCAATGCCACGCCCTCTTTGGTGGTCAGGCCGTATTCGGCGAGGAATTTTTCCATGATGGTCGGGTGCGCATTTTCCCGCACGCTGCGAACCAGTTCGGCAGCACTGGCGGAAATGGCCGCCCGCTCCTCGTCACTCAATTGGGCGTCATCGATCAGCTTGTGAATGACTTGATACTCGTCTGCCAGGTAATTGTTGCGGATTGCCTGGCGCAGTTCCTGGAGCTCTGGTGCCGAAGCTTGGTTCAGAGTCATGGTCTACCCTCCTGATTATTGGAATACTGGCCCCATTCTAGCCAAGGCTGACTAACCCTTTTTCCTGTTAGCACCCCATGCACTATTATTAATTACTTTATTCTACGTAGTATTCGTACCTTTCGACTTGCGCTCAGGGTAAAATCAGGAACTTTGGCTAACGCCCGCATAAATCGACTACCAAAAGGATAGCAGCCATGGCGGATCTGGACAGAATTGACCTGTCGATCATTCGGGAATTGCAGAAGAACGCCCGCATCACGGTAACGGAACTCGCCTCCAAAGTCGGGCTGTCCAAAACCCCGTGCCAGGTACGCATGCGCCGGCTGGAAGATCAGGGTTATATCACCGGCTACAGTGCCACGGTCAACCAGACCAAGCTGGGGCTGAACCATGTCGCATTTGCCCATGTCACACTGAACGATACCAGCAGCAAGGCGCTGTCGGCGTTCAACGAGGCAGTCCGGCAAATCTCGGCAGTGGAACAATGCCATATGATGGCGGCGAATTTTGATTATCTGCTGAAAATACGCACCCGCAACATGGCCGAATACCGGCAGGTGCTGGGGGAGCAGGTGTCCAGCCTGCCTCACGTGCTACAGACCAGTACCTTCGTGGTGATGGAGAGCGTGAAAGACCGGGGCATGTAACATTCCCTGTCTTTCAGGGGGCAGGCGGACGGTTCATCAGTCCGGTTACTTCCACCCGGCCCCGGGCAAGGTGGACCAATTCCTTGCGTTCCAGCTCCTTGAGCAGCCGGCTGATCACTTCCCGTGCGGTGCCCAATTCAACGGCCAGTTCCTGATGGGTGATTTTCAGAAGACTCTGCCCTTTACGAGCCCGGGCCAGCAGCCATTCTTCCAGCCTTTCATCCATTCGACGGAAAGCCACCTCTTCCACCAGCAGCATCAGATCATCCAGGCGTCGGCCGTAGGATTCCATAATCCCCAGGCGGAAATCCGCCGATTGCTGCATCAGGTTGTCAAACAGCGGCCGGGGAATCATGGCCGCTTCGGTTTCAGCTTCCACCACCGCCTCGGCCCGATAGCCCCGGCCGGTCATCAGGCAGCCAATGGAAAGTGTGCAGATATCGTCGGAGGTCATCCGGTAAAGCACAATACTGTGGCCGGAGGCTCCGGTCATCTGCACTTTCACCCCGCCTTTGATCACCAGCGGCAGGCCCTGGCAGTGCTCGCCGGCACGGAACAACACCTGTCCCGGCTCGAAACGCATCACCTGCACATCACTCAGGGTTTCGCGTTTGAGAGCATCGTTCAGGGTATCGAAAATGCTGTGCGCCGCCATCGGGAAAGTCCTTATACTGCTGAAAGGTTGAGTGTGACTTTATCACTGAACAACCGGGCACTACAGGCTATTCTAAGCTTATAGTCAAACGAGAAGGAGGTTCAGAGATGACAGTCAATATGGGTTCCGCAGACCGGATTATCCGTGCCATTGTGGGTGTGGTATTGATCGCACTGGTGTTCGTTGGCCCGCAAACACCCTGGGGCTGGATTGGCATCATACCGCTGGCAACGGCTGCAATCGGTAACTGTCCGGCTTACAGCCTGCTGGGCATCAAAACCTGCAAAAAGCAGTAAGCTCCAGCCTGTCAGGGGTTGAGGCTTGGGGAAACAAAAAGGCCGGGGAGCAAGTGCTCTCCGGCCTTTTTGTTACTCGGGGACAAACGGCTAGCGGGTCGGCGTGTTCAGCACTTCCAGAACTTCTTCGAGTTCCGTGATCATCTGGCGGATCAGTTGTTTGTACTGGGAGGTGTCGTCCTTCAGCTCGGTGCCGCTCAGCTTCTGTTTGGCGCCACCAATGGTGAAACCCTGATCATACAGCAAACTGCGAATCTGACGGATGGTGATCACATCCGCCCGCTGGTAGTACCGGCGGTTGCCACGGCGTTTGACTGGCGACAGCTGTGGAAACTCCTGTTCCCAGTACCGAAGAACGTGCGCCTTGACCGCGCAAAGCTCCGCCACCTCTCCAATGGTGAAATAACGTTTACCGGGAATCGCCGGTAATTCGTTGTTATGACTGGGTTCCAGCATATGCTTCCACTTTCTGTTTCAGTTTCTGCCCGGGCCGGAAAGTCACCACACGCCGTGCGCTGATGGGAATTTCTTCACCGGTTTTCGGGTTGCGGCCCGGCCGCTGCTTTTTGTCCCGCAGGTCAAAGTTGCCGAAACCCGACAATTTCACCTGCTCGTTATGGCTGAGTGCGCTTCGGATTTCGTCAAAGAAAGCTTCCACCATTTCCTTGGCTTCGCGCTTGTTCAGGCCCAACTCTTCATACAAGCGTTCCGCCATGTCCGCCTTCGTCAAAGCCGCCATCGTTTAGCTCCTCAGTGTTGCCCCCAGCTCTTCTTTCAAGGCGTCGATCACGCCGTTGAAGAGCGTATGAACTTCGTCTTCGTTGAGCGTGCGCTCCGGATGCTGCCAGAACAGGCTGAGCGCCAGGCTACGGTTGCCCTCACCCAGGCTTTCGCCTTCGTAAACATCAAACACACGCAACGCCGTCAGGTGTTCGCCAGCATGCATTCGAGCCACATGTTCAACCTTGGCGAACGGGACATCGCTCCCGATAATAATAGCCAGATCCCGCCGAACTTCCGGGAATTTTGAAATGGCTTTGAAATTAGGCACATATCCGGTAACGATCGAATTCAAGAATAGCTCAAACATCAGGATCGTGCCATTAAGTTCAAGATTTTTCTGCACTTGCGGATGCAGGGTGCCCAGCCACCCCACATGCTCACCGTCGCGGATCAGCTCGGCGGTCTGGCCCGGGTGCAGGGCCGGATGCTGGCTCGGCAGAAATTCCACTTCAATGCCCAGCAGGTCAAACAGGCTTTCCAGTTCACCCTTAACATCGAAGAAATCCGTGGCACGGCGACCATTGATCCAGTTCTCCGGCGCCTGGTTGCCCACCACAACACCAGCCAGCATCGGCTGCTGATCAATGCCCTCTTCGGTCTGCTCGAAACGCAGGCCGGTTTCAAACAGGCGAATGCGCGGCTGTTGGCGATTCTGGTTGTGGGCCACGGTTTTCAGCAGGCCACTCCACAGGGTGGTACGCATCACCGACAGGTCCGAGGAAATCGGGTTGGCCAGGGCAATGCCCTCGTGGTCCGGGTCCACCAGCTGCTGGACTTTAGGGTCCACGAAGCTGTAGGTAATGGCTTCCTGGTAGCCCTGGGCCACGAAGAAATTGCGAATGGCGGAGGTCGGGCGGATCGCCTCTTCGCGCACACTCAGGCCCAACGAACCCACCGGTTCGGTCACCGGCAGATTGTTGTAGCCGTAAATGCGCCCTACTTCCTCGATCAGGTCTTCCTCGATGGCCAGATCCGGGCGGAAGCTCGGGGCGGTCACCTGCCAGCTTTCGCCGTTAGCCTCTTCGATGCTCAGGCCCAGGCGGGTCAGGATGTTTTCAACGGTGGCTGAATCAATGGCCAGGCCCAGTACATCGTTCAGGCGCTGCTGGCGCAGGGTGATTCTTGGGGCTTTCGGAAGATGCTCGTCCGAGGCCACTTCCACGATCTCACCGGGCTCACCGCCAACAATGTCCATCAGCAAACGGGTGGCGCGCTCCATGGCGTCACGGGCCAGCTGGTAATCCACACCCCTCTCGAAACGGTGGGAGGCGTCGGTATGCAGGCCGTACTCCCGGGCCTTGCCGGCCAGGGTGATCGGGTCAAAATAGGCCGACTCCAATACCAGGTCGCGGGTTTTCTCGCTGACGCCGGAATGCTCACCGCCCATCACGCCGGCAATGGCGATCGGCTTGTCGTGATCAGCAATCACCAGGGTGTCTTCGGTCAGCTGGACCTCCTGGCCGTCCAGCAATACCAGCTTCTCGGCTGGTTTCGCCATGCGCACGACAATGCCGCCGCTGATTTCATCCCGATCAAAGGCGTGCATGGGCTGGCCCTGCTCGAGCAGGACGTAGTTGGTGACATCCACCGCCGGGTCGATGGAGCGAATACCCGAACGACGCAGCTTCTCCTGCATCCACAAAGGCGTTTCGGCGGTCAGGTTCACGTTACGCAGAATCCTACCCAAATACCGGGGGCAACCGGCCGGTGCTTCAATACGGATGTCGGGCACTTCCGAATGCACGGCTTCCACCGCCTCAATGGCGGGGGCCTTGGTCGCCAGGCTGTTCAACACGCCCACTTCCCGCGCCAGGCCCTTGATGGACAGGCAGTCGGCGCGGTTGGGGGTCAGGTCCACATCAATGGTGATGTCGTTCAGGCCCATGAATTCACGGAAATCCTGGCCAGTGGTAGCGCTTTCGGGCAGCTCCATCAAACCATCGCTGGCATCGGACAGGCCAAGTTCGGCCTCGGCGCACAGCATGCCCTGGGAAGGCTGGCCGCGCAGTTTGGCTTTTTTGATCTTGAAGTTACCGGGCAGTACCGCGCCCACTTCGGCAAAGGGAACTTTCAGGCCGGCACGCACGTTGGGGGCACCACACACCACCTGAACAGTCTGTTCGCCATTACTCACCTGGCACACGCGCAGCTTGTCAGCGTCCGGGTGCGGTTCCACCGATTGAACTTCGCCAACCACCACGCCGGAGAACTCGCCAGCCACGGGTTCAAAGCCATCCACCTCGAGCCCGGCCATGGTGATCTGGTCCATTAATTCCTGAGAACCCAAACTCGGGTTAACCCACTCGCGCAGCCACTGTTCACTGAATTTCATGGTTTATGCCTTGTCCTGATGCCATTTGCCTGTTGATTGATTGCCGTCTTCGCGCGCTGAAAGCGTTTATCGGAACTGGCGCAAAAAGCGCAGGTCGTTCTCGAAAAACATGCGCAGGTCGTTCACGCCGTAGCGGAGCATGGCCAGGCGCTCCACGCCCAGGCCGAAGGCAAAGCCACGGTACTTCTCGGCATCAATACCGCAATGTTCAAATACTTTCGGGTGCACCATGCCGCAGCCCATGACTTCCAGCCATTTGATACTGCCGTCTTCCTCGCGCCCCCACTCAATATCCACTTCCGCCGAAGGCTCGGTAAACGGGAAGTAAGACGGGCGGAAACGAACTTTCAGATCGCGTTCGAAAAACACTCGCAGAAATTCTTCCACGGTACTCTTGAGATCGGCGAAGCTGACGTTTTCCTCCACCAGCAAGCCCTCCACCTGATGGAACATGGGGGTGTGGGTCATGTCGGAATCGCAGCGATACACGCGCCCGGGGCAGATCATACGGAACGGCGGCTTGCCATCTTCCATGGTGCGAATCTGCACCGGGGAGGTGTGGGTGCGCAGCACTGTGCCCGGGTTGAAATAGAAGGTGTCGTGCATGGCACGGGCCGGATGGTGGTCCGGAATGTTGAGGGCCTCGAAATTGTGGTAATCGTCTTCGATCTCGGGCCCCTGCTCCACGCTGTAACCGGCGCGGGCGAAAATGTCTTCAATACGTTGCAGGGTGCGGGTAACCGGGTGCAGGCCACCCAAATCCTGGCCGCGGCCCGGCAGGGTCACGTCAATGGTTTCAGCCGCCAGTTTGGCTTCAATAGCCGCCTTTTCCAGATCGGTTTTGCGGGCATTGATCGCCTGTTCTACCTGGCCCTTGGCTTCGTTGATTTTCTGGCCGGCCGCGGGGCGTTCCTCGGGAGATAATTTGCCCAGCGTCTTTGCCTGCTGGGTGATTACGCCTTTTTTGCCGAGGTATTCCACACGAATTTGATCAAGTGCCTGCAGGCTGTCCGCGCTTTCGACGGCGCTCAGCCCGTCCTGAACCAGTTGCTCCAGGTTTTCCATTGACCCTGCTCCAAACCAGAAATGGGGTGTTGTAAACAAAAATAGGGGAAGAGCGTGCCCTTCCCCTATTCAGAAAGCGCCGGGGTATGAAGCCGGCGCCGGATCGATCAGTAATCGATTGAGATCTTAAGCGATCACAGGGACGCTTTGGCTTTCTCAACAACAGCGGAAAATGCCTGCTGCTCGTTCATGGCCAGGTCGGCCAGAACCTTACGATCGATTTCAACGTTTGCCTTCTTCAGGCCTGCGATCAGACGGCTGTAGGACAGGCCGTTGGCACGGGCACCCGCGTTGATACGGGAGATCCACAGTGCACGGAACGCACGCTTGCGGTTACGACGGTCACGGTAGGCATACTGATGCGCCTTGATAACCGCCTGTTTGGCAACACGGAAAACACGGCTACGGGCACCGTAGTAACCCTTGGCCTGCTTCATGATTTTCTTGTGACGACGACGTGCTACCACGCCACGCTTTACACGAGCCATACTTTAATCCTTCTTAACCAGTGAGTGCTTAGTTGGCGATCATACGCTTGATAGAAGCTACATCAGACTTGGCAACCAGCTTGGTGCCACGCAGCTGACGCTTACGCTTGGGGCTCTTCTTGGTCAAGATATGACTGGTGAAGGACTGCTTGTGCTTGAAGCCGTTCGCGGTTTTCTTGAACCGCTTGGTGGCTCCGCTTTTGGATTTCATCTTGGACATTTTTTAAAACTCCGCATTCTATTATTTAAAAACAACATGTGACCCTGAACGACAAATCCCCCGCACAGGCGGGGGAGCCGTCACTGAATCAGGTTCACTTCTTCTTGCGGGGAGCCACAACCATGGTCATCTGGCGGCCTTCCATTTTCGGCCGCTGTTCTACCTGGGCAAGCTCGGACACATCTTCCTCAACCCGGTTCATGAGCTGCATACCAATTTCCTGGTGTGCCATCTCACGACCACGGAAGCGGATAGTGACCTTGCCGCGATCCCCATTCTCAAGGAAACGTATCAGGTTGCGTAGTTTGACCTGATAATCCCCTTCTTCAGTTCCTGGACGGAACTTGACCTCTTTGACCTGCGTCTGCTTCTGCTTTTTCTTGGCAGCCGCTTTGGCCTTCTTCTCTTCGAAGATTTTCTTGCCGTAGTCCATTATCTTACAGACGACCGGATCGGAATCCGTAACCTGAACCAGGTCAAGAGACGCTTCTTCTGCTTTCTCAAGTGCTTCCGCAATGGGAACAATCCCCACCTGATTGCCTTCGGCGTCGATCAGGCGGACTTCAGTTGCGTCAATATTGTTGTTGATGGGCGCTTTAGGAGTACGCCCACCCCGATTGGCTCGCTGTTTGATAATCAGATCTCCGTTTGGTTTCTACCTTTGCGTTCGACGTCTTGCTTCAACAGTTGCTCGAATTCGTCGACCGACATGGTTCCCAGGTCTTCGCCCTTGCGAGTCCTTACGGCAACGGCATTGTTTTCGATTTCTTTATCGCCAACAACGACCAGATAGGGAACCTTGTTAAGAGTATGCTCGCGAATTTTAAAGCCGATCTTCTCGTTTCTCAAGTCAGCATTTACACGATAACCGGCAGAATCCAGTTTTTCTGCAAGTTTCTGGCAATAATCGGCCTGATTGTCGGTAATGTTGAGTACCGCCACCTGCGTTGGCGCCAGCCAGGTCGGGAACGCGCCTTCGTATTCCTCGATGAGGATGCCGATAAAGCGCTCGAACGAACCCAGCACGGCCCGGTGCAGCATAACCGGTGTTTTGCGCTCGGAGTGGTCGTCCACGTATTGAGCACCCAGGCGGCCCGGCATGGAGAAATCCACCTGCACGGTACCACACTGCCATACACGGCCGATACAGTCCTTCAGGGAGAACTCGATTTTCGGACCGTAGAAGGCCCCTTCGCCCGGCAGCAGCTCCCAATCCACGCCTTCGCGATTGAGCGCCTGCTCCAGTGCCGCTTCCGCCTTGTCCCAAACCTCATCGGAACCCACCCGTTTTTCCGGACGGGTGGACAGCTTGTACAGAATCTCACTGAAGCCGAAATCCGCGTAGATTTCATGCAACATCTCGATGAAAGCCGATACTTCTTCCTGGATGGCGTCCTCTTCGCAGAAGATGTGAGCGTCGTCCTGGGTGAATCCGCGTACACGCATCAGGCCATGGAGGGCACCGGAGGCCTCGTTGCGGTGGCAGGAACCGAACTCCGCCAGACGCAGGGGCAAGTCCTTGTAGCTCTTCAGGCCCTGGTTGAACACCTGCACGTGACACGGGCAGTTCATGGGCTTGATGGCGTAGTCGTGTTTCTCGGACTCGGTGGTGAACATGTCGTCCTTGAACTTGTCCCAGTGCCCGGATTTTTCCCAGAGGGTACGGGACACCACCTGCGGCGTCTTGATCTCCTGGTAGCCATGCTTGTGCTGCTGGGCACGCATGTACTGCTCGATTTCCTGGTACAGCGACCAGCCATCCGGGTGCCAGAACACCATGCCCGGCGCCTCTTCCTGCATGTGGAACAGGCCAAGTTTCTTGCCCACCTTGCGGTGGTCACGTTTTTCGGCCTCTTCCAGACGATGCAGATAGGCCTTCAAATCTTTCTTGTTACCCCAGGCAGTGCCGTAAATACGCTGCAACTGCTCGTTGTTGTGGTCGCCGCGCCAGAAGGCTCCGGCCACCTTGGTCAGCTTGAACGCCTTGAGCTTGCCGGTGCTGGGCACGTGCGGGCCACGGCACAGGTCGATAAAGTCGCCCTGGCGGTAGAACGAGAGATCCTCATCACCCGGGATGTCCTGAATGATCTGGACCTTGTATTCCTCGCCCATGTCCTCGAACAGCTTGATGGCTTCGTCACGGGACATGATGGAGCGGGAAACCGGCAGATCCTGCTTGGCCAGCTCGTTCATCCGCTTTTCGATACGGGCCAGATCCTCATTGGTGAACGGGCGCTCGTATTTGAAATCGTAATAGAAGCCGTTTTCAATCACCGGGCCAATGGTGACCTGGGCACCGGGGAACAGCTCCTGAACCGCCATGGCCATCAGGTGGGCGGTGGAGTGGCGGATGATATCCACGCCTTCTTCATCGCGATCCGTGACAATGGCAAGCTCCGCATCGTCTTCGATCAGGTAACTGGTATCCACCAGCTTGCCATTCACCTTGCCGGCCAGGGAGGCCTTGGCCAGGCCGGCGCCGATATCGGCGGCCACATCGTGAACGGTAACGGGTTCGGAAAAACTGCGATGGCTGCCATCCGGCAGGGTCACTACGGGCATGGGTATCTCCTCGGGATTCTCAGCGGTGATCTATACCAGTGATCACATGGTTAACGGCGGTGCGACACAAACCGCACGCCGGAGTGCCAGCGAGTCTAACAGAAAAAAACCCGGCAGCAATGCCGGGTTTACACGAACACAAGGCCGGGAAGCACGACCGTCAGGTTGACGGCGCGAGCGCATCTTCCCGTTTCTTGCGCCGGATCTGGCCATAACCCAGGGCGCCCAGCAACAACAACGCCGGCAGGAACATCCACTCTTTGGGCGGTCGGTCCAGTTCCACCTGGACGGTATCAATGGTCCATCCAAATTCGATACCCGCATCTTCAGCGGCACTGCCAAAGCCGACAAAATCGACGTTCATCCGGTCACCGCTTTCAGAGAGCTCCAGGCCGGCTTCCATCAGCCGTTGTTGTGGAGTGTCACCTTCGGGCAAAGTCAGACGCACGTATTTCGAGGTTTCATCCCCCTCAATAGACATACCCGACGCCTGCAGGATAATGGGTTTGTCTGCCGGCACATTTTCCACGTGCTGGTAGATTTCCGTCGCGGGCCGGTCCTCAAATTCCGGGTAAACCATGTCCCACCAGAAGCCGGGACGGAACAGCGTGAAGGTAATCAACAACAGCAACACGGTTTCCCACCAGCGGGTTTTGGTGAACCAGAACCCCTGGGTTGCCGCCGAGAACACCAGCATGGCGGTCACCGCACTGAAGATGGTCAGCAACAGATCCACCCATCCGGTCAGCCCGATCAGCAACAGCTGGGTATTGAAGATAAACATGAATGGCAGAATCGCGGTCCGGATATCGTAGGTGAAGCCCTGGATACCGGTTCGTATCGGGTCCGCTCCTGATATGGCCGCAGCGGCATAGGCCGCCAGCCCCACCGGCGGCGTGTCATCCGCCAGTATCCCGAAATAGAACACAAACAGGTGCACGGCAATCAGTGGCACCAGAAGTCCGTTTTCCGCCCCCAGGGTGACAATCACCGGTGCCATCAGCGTGGAGACCACGATGTAATTCGCAGTGGTCGGCAGCCCCATGCCCAGGATCAGACTGATCAGGGCGGTGAATATCAGCATCAGCAGAATATTGCCGCCGGAGATCAGCTCGACAAATTCAGTCATTACCAGGCCAATGCCCGTGAGTGTGACCGTACCCACGACAATGCCGGCGGTCGCGGTGGCCACACCAATACCCACCATGTTGCGGGCGCCGGTGGCCAGCGAATGAAACAGATCGCCGATACCGCCCACAAATTCAGCTGGCAGGCTGCCATGCTTGCGGAAAAAGGCTCTCAGCGGCCGCTGCGTGATCACGATAAATATCATGAACAGGGTCGCCCAGAAGGCCGACAGCTGCGGTGAAAAACGCTCAACCGTCAGGCACCAGACCAATACCACCACCGGCAGCAGGTAATACAGCCCGGATTTAACCGTGGGGCCAACCTCTGGCAAGGCACCCATTTCCTTGCTCGGGTCATCCTCTTCCAGATCCGGGAAGCGGGTGGCATAACCCACCAACGCTATATAGATCGCCAGCAACAGGGGGCCCAGTACCCAGATAGCGGCATCGCCCAGCAGCGTTTTCATCCAGCCGATGCCGTAGTAAACGGCCAATGTCAGCGCACTCAGGCCCAGCAACAAAACCACCCAGGTCAGCATGCGCTGGGCCAGTGTCGGCCGGTTGGGCCGTTCGATGCCCTGCATGTTCAGCTTGCAGGCTTCCAGGTGCACGATATAGATCAGCGCCACATAGGAAATCATCGCCGGCAGAATGGCGTGTTTGATCACTTCGAGATAGGAAATGCCCACGTACTCGACCATCAGAAATGCCGCCGCACCCATGATCGGAGGCGTCAGCTGGCCATTGGTGGACGCAGCCACTTCCACCGCACCGGCTTTGGTCGCCGGGAAACCCACCCGCTTCATCAACGGGATGGTGAAGGTTCCGGTGGTCACCACGTTGGCAATCGACGAACCGGAGATCACGCCGCTCAGGCCACTGGAAACCACCGCCGCCTTTGCGGGACCACCACGCATGTGGCCGAGCATGGCGTAAGCCATTTTAATGAAATAGTTACCGGCGCCGGCACGCTCGAGCAAAGCGCCAAATAAAACGAACAGGAACACAAAACTGGTGGAAACACCGAGCGCCACACCGAACACACCCTCGGTGCCCAGCCACTGGTGTGACGCCAGTTTGTTCAGGCTGACCCCTTTATGGGAAATCACATCCGGCATGTAGGGACCGGCCAGGGAATAGGTGATAAACACCGCCGCAACGATGGTCAGCGGCAGGCCCAGAGCCCGGCGCGTGGCTTCAAGCAACAACACAAGGCCAGTGAGAGCAACCCAAAGGTCCATGGTGATGGGCGCACCCGGACGGGTAGAAAGCTGGTCATAGAACACGTACAGGTAGGACGCGGCAAAGGCGGCCGCCAGTGCCAGGACCCAGTCATAAACGGGCACCTTGGTGGTGTGTTTCCCCTTGATCATGGGGAAGGCCGAATAGGCCAGAAAAACGGCAAACGCGAGATGGATGGAGCGCGCTTCCGTGGAATTGAAAATACCGAAATCGAGAATGAACGGCAGAGGTGAAGCAATCCAGAGCTGGAACAAGGACCAGCACACCGGAACAATAAACAGCAAAACCGCCGAAGGTCCGGTCAGCGCCCTGCCGCCGGTTTCTGTCTGTAAAACCTGATCGACTTTCAGGGCATCAACGCTTTCCCGGGCACCGGGGTCTTTTTTTGGCATAAAACGTTCCTGCGGAAGGAAATTACCGGAATAGAACCATCAGAGCGGGCACCAGGGCCCGCTCTGATGGAAAGGCCTATCAGTCGATCAGGCCAGCTTCACGATAGTACTTCTCAGCGCCCGGGTGCAGGGGAGCACTCAGGGCATCGGAGACCATTTCTTCTTTGTTCAGGTTGGCAAAGGCAGGGTGCAGGCGCTTGAAGTCGTCGAAGTTCTCGAAGACAGCCTTCACAACCTGATAGACCACATCTTCGGGCACATCGGTGGAAGATACGAAGGTGGCAGCCACACCAAAGGTGGTCACGTCTTCGTCAGAGCCACGATACATGCCGCCCGGAATTACCGCTTTACGGTAGTACGGGTTGTCGTCGATCAGCTTTTTGGTCGCTTCGTTATCGACGTTCACCAGTACGCTGTCGCAGGACGTGGTGGCTTCCTTGATGGCACCGGAGGGATGGCCGACGGTGTAGAAGAAAGCATCAATGTTGCCGTCACACAGCGCCTGAGACTGCTCGGCAGCCTTGATTTCGGCAGCCAGGGAGAACTTGTCCAAGGTCCAGCCCATTTCTTCCATCAGCACTTCGGCGGTGGCTCGCTGGCCGGAACCCGGGTTACCCACGGAAACCCGCTTGCCTTCGAGATCCTCAAAGTTCTTGATGCCGGATTCCTTGCTGGCCACAACGGTAAACGGTTCCGGATGCAGGGAGAAAACAGCACGCAGGTCTTCGTTGGCGCCGTCATCCTCAAACTGGCTGGTGCCATTATAGGCGTGGTACTGCCAGTCAGACTGGGCGACGGCCAGATCCAGCTCGCCCTGGCGAATGGCGTTCAGGTTGTAAACCGAACCACCGGTACTTTCAACCGAGCAGCGGATTCCGTGCTCCTTGCGATCCATATTCACCAGACGGCAGATAGCACCACCAGCCGGATAATAAACCCCGGTCACACCACCGGTACCGATCGTAACGAAACGCTGTTCCTGGGCAGAAACCGAGGTAGAGGCGGCGCCAAGGCTGACGGCAGCTGCGACCGCCAGAACGGAGGTTTTGAGTTTCATTGTCATGTTGTGCTCTTCCTTATTATTGCTGGTTATCGTGGATGTCCGGACCCTTCGTCGGACAAACATCCAGTTCGATTTAGAACATAGAACACTTCAGGCCATAAATAAAGCTGGTGTTAGCACCCTAACCGGCTGAGCTATCTGGAAAAAGCCAAGCGCCCCGCAGCCATGAAAGGAGCCGCGGGGCGGCCAGCTTCAGTCCGCCAGGCTTTTGTACACCACCTCGTATACATCCTTGGACAACCCCTTCTTGTCACGGATGCTTTCAAGCGCTGTGCGCATCTGCCGGCCGTAGGCAGGTGCGAACTTCTTCCAGCGAGTCAGTGGCGTAACCAGCCGGGCCGCGATTTGCGGGTTGCTGTCGTCCAGTCGGCGCACCACGTCTGCCAGAAAGCCATAGCCGCTGCCGTCGGGGTTATGAAATGCCGGCAGGTTCTGGCCGGCAAAGGCTCCAACTACGGATCGCACCTTGTTCGGGTTTTTCCAGTCAAAGGCGTCATGCTCCAGCAGGTGGCGAATATGCGGCAACTGCCCCATCTTGAAGCTGGCTGCCTGCACCGAGAACCACATTTCGACCACTTGCGGGTCATTTTGGAAGCGCTCGTAGAAGGCATCAAGCGCTTCGGTGCGCTCCTTGTCAAAGCCGGAGTTCACCAGCGCCCGCAGCGCACCCAGGCGGTCTGTCATGTTGTCGGCCTGTTCGAATTGCGACCTGGCCAGCGCCAGAGCTTCCACATCTCCGATATGCAACAACCAGCCCAGGGCCGTGTTGCGCAAACTGCGCCCTGCGATAGCTTCCGGCGTCAGCTGGTAATCGCCCGCCTGCTGGTGGCGCTGGTAACAGGCCAGCAGCTCCTCACGCAACGACACAGCCAGGTGCTGCAAAACCCGTTCCCGGGCATGGTGAATGGAAGGCACATCGGCTTCATCGGCCAGCTCCACCAGATAGTTCTCCGATGGCAGCTGGAGCATTTTGGCCACCAGCGCCTGATCCAGGGAAGTGTCATTCAAAAGGGTCCGATACGCGCCCACCAGGCGCGGATCGATCTCTTTGCCATCGTCCTCGCCAACCAGCGATTCGATCACATCAATAGCCAGCTTCTGCCCGGCATCCCAGCGATTGAAACCGTCGGTGTCGTGGCTCATCAGAAACAGCAGCTGTTCACGGGTATAGGGGTAACGAACACGCACCGGTGCGGAGAAGTCCCGCAACAGGGACGGAACCGGGGGTTCCTCGATGCCATGGAATTCGAAGACCTGCTCTGCCCCGGTAATCTCCAGGACCCGCTCGGTCGGTGCGTTGTGCTCATCCGCCGTCAGCGCCAGCGGCAGCACCTGGCCATGCTCATCGAGCAATCCCACGGCAAAGGGAATGTGCTGGGGCTTCTTGTTGGTCTGTCCGGGAGTGTCCGGCACGGTCTGGCGAATGATCAGGCGGTAGATACCCTGCTCGGCATCATGCTCGTCTTCAACCGTGAGCACCGGCGTACCAGCCTGCTCGTACCACAGACGGAACTGGCTCAGGTCACGGCCGGAAGCATCTTCCATGGCCTTGACGAAGTCGTCGGTGGTCACCGCCTGGCCGTCGTGCCGTTCAAAATACAGGTCACTGCCCTTGCGGAACAGCTCCGGGCCCAACAGGTTGTGGATCATGCGCACCACCTCTTCCCCTTTCTCGTAGATGGTCAGGGTGTAGAAGTTGGCGATTTCCATGTAGGAGGCCGGGCGCACCGGATGCGCCATTGGGCCGGCGTCCTCGGCAAACTGGGCGGTGCGCAGCAAGGTAGCATCTTCAATACGCTTGACGGTGGGCGACCCCACGTCGGCGGAGAACTGGGCATCACGGAAGACGGTAAAGCCTTCTTTCAGGCTCAATTGGAACCAGTCGCGGCAGGTCACCCGGTTGCCTGACCAGTTGTGAAAGTACTCGTGGGCGACGATGGCTTCAATCCGCTGGAAGGTGGCATCGGTGGCGGTGTCCTGGCTGGCGAGCACACAGGAGGAATTGAAGATGTTCAGGCCCTTGTTTTCCATGGCGCCCATGTTGAAGTCGTCCACGGCCACGATCATGAAGATATCCAGGTCGTATTCACGGCCGTAAACCTCCTCGTCCCAGCGCATGGAGCGCTTCAGGGCATCCATGGCGAAGTCACACTTTTCGGCGTTGCGGGGCTCCACGTACATGCGCAGATCAATCTCACGGCCTGAACAGGTGGTAAAACTGTCACGTTTTTCCGTCAGGTCCCCGGCAACCAGGGCAAACAGGTACGCCGGCTTGGGAAACGGGTCTTCCCAGGTCACGAAGTGACGACCGTTTTCCAGCTCGCCCTGCTCTACCGGGTTGCCGTTGGACAAAAGCACCGGGTAGCTTTGCCTGTCAGCCTCGATCCGGGTGCGGAACCGGGCCATGACGTCCGGGCGGTCCGGGTAATAGGTGATGCACCGGAAGCCTTCCGCCTCGCATTGGGTGCAGAACATGCCCGAAGACTTGTACAGCCCTTCCAGACGGGTATTGTTCTGTGGCTCGATCCAGGTCACGACCGACAGCTCGAACTGCCCGGGCACATCGGCAATCACCAGCTTGCCATCAGCCTCTTCATACGCATCCGGGATGAGTGTCTGGCCATCCAGCGCCACGGATTCCAGTATCAGGCTGTCCCCGTCCAGTTCCAGGCGCTGGCCCGGGGCCCCGGACTCAGGATTGCGGCGCATGGTGAGCGTGCTGTGTACCCGGGCGCCGTCTTCAAACAGCTCAAAGCGCAGGTCGATCTGGTCCACCAGATACGCTGGCACCTGGTATTCGCTCAGATAGATGGTTTGGGGCTGATCGGTTCGCATTCACTTTCTCCAGATTGCATTGGCCGGGGTTCATCAGAGGCTTGTTAATCCAATACCCGGAACCGGACTTCATAGCCGGTAAATTTTCGAATGTTTATGACGCCGGTATCCAGAATCAGGTACTGGCCCTTGATGCCGTGCAGCCTGCCCTCCACTTCCGGTGTCTTGTCCAGATTGTGGCTGGCGACTTTGGCTGGCCAGACCTGCACCGGGTAACTCAGCGGCAGCGGTGTTTCATCCACGGCACGCAGGCTGTCGGCGCCATGCTGCTCGCGCAGCTGCTCAAGATCGTCGGCGATCAGTGAAAGGATACGCTCGCGCTCGGCGGGCAGATCCAGCTCCGGCACATCGCCCTTGAGCATGGCCCGCCAGTTGGTGCGGTCGTTTACATGGGGCTTGCAGGCCACTTCCACCAGGCCGGCCAGATACCGGGTGGATACCCTGAGCATGGGAATGGCTTCCACCGCGCCCTGGTCAATCCAGCGGGTGGGCACCTGGCTGCCACGGGTGATGCCGACTTTCAGGCCGCTGGAATTGGCCAGGTAAACCACGTGCTCCACCATGCAGTTGCGCTCGCCCCACTCCGGCTCGCGACAGGTACCGAGATGGAAATGGCATTTCTCCGGGCTCATGATGCAGCTGTCGCAGGCCGCCAGCTTGCGGAAGCAGGGATAGCAGTACCCCTGGTTGAAGCTCTTTTTGGTTTTCCGGTCGCAATGGATGCAACGGATGACACCCTCAAACTCCAGCTTGATCCGGCGTCCGAGCAAATCGTTCACCGCGATACGCTCATCACCCACCGCCAGTTGATAACTCACCGGTGTTTCAGGCCCGACCGGCATTTTGCGTAACCGGCCGGTTATATCCAGGAGCTCGCTCAAACCTTAACCTCGGTAAACTGGCCGGAATCGGCGTCCGGCTTTTGCTTGCCCAGGTTAACGGTCGGGTCACAGGCGGTGCCGGCTTTTTCACCCCGATCGATGAAGCCCGTGCGCTGCTCTTCGGGAATGTTGTGCTTGTTCTCGTAGTAAATCACCGCTTCCAGGGTAATTTCCCGCTGCTCCGGCGACATTCTGCGGCCGTCCGGCCATTTGCCAAGCTCCAGGGATCGTTTGAGGTTCTGGTATACGGTCGGATCCAGCCGCTCAATCAACTCTTCATAGGTCATACTTTTCTCCTGAAAAAATATTCACTTAAAAAACGGCAAATCCGTTTGACAAAAACAAATGATAACAATTATCATTATCTTACCAAATGACAACGGTCGTATCATTTGGTCTCTCTCATCAGGAGCTTTCAAGCTCTCTTTACAGCCTCACCTTTTGGTGGGGCTTTTTTTTATGCCCGCCGCCGGCGCGGTGGCAACACCGCCGCACAGGCAAGGCCGGCCAGGAAACCACCCAGGTGCGCTTCATTGGCCATGCGCCCCACTCCCAGCATTTCCGGCAACGGTGTATAGCCCAACACCAACCAGATCAGGGCAAAGGTCACCAGTGCGGGCGGGAACTGGAACCGGGGCCAGCGACGCTGACTCAGCCAGCAATAGGCCAGAGCGGCATAAACGACGCCGGATAATCCGCCGAACAGCGGGCCGGCCACCAGGTACTGGGCCACGTTGGAAACCAGGCTGGCGACTACAAACAGCGCCAGCAGGCGCCCCCGGCCATCCATCCATTCAATCTGACTGCCGAGAAACCAGAGCATCACCGAATTGAAAATCAGGTGGGTCCAGCTGAAATGCAGGAAATCCGGGGTAATCAGGCGCCACAACTGGCCACCGGACAGGGTCGCCAGCATGGCCTGCAGCCGGCCGCCGAAGGTTTCAAAGGCTTCCCAAGGGAAGGCGCGCGGGTCCACCAGCATCATGGAGGCAGCCACGGAATTTTGACCCATGCCGGTGAGCCAGACGACCACCAACGCGGCAGCGATGCACACAGCAACCGCCGGCGCATGCTGTGGCGACGGCTGCCACCGGCCCGTGGGGGTAATAGGGGACGACGGTCGTGTTTCCAAGATCACCTCTCGTGATTCAGCGGGCTACGCTGTCTTCGGTGGCAGGGGCATCCGGGCGTTCTGGCGTGTCGACATCAATCCAGACAAACTTGTCCTTCGACAGTACCCGCTCACCGTCCATCCGGTAGGCCACCATCTTGTCGTTCTTGACCGCACTGTAATCAATGCAGGCCACGTTGTGTTTCAGCGGTGCCGGCTGACCTTCCATCCAGTAATGACCGACAAACACCGGCGGCGCTTCCGGTGGGTAGAACAGCAGCTGTTGCCGTTCTTCATCGCTCAACTTCCGGCGCGCCACCTCCGGCGGCAAGGGGTCGGGCTGGAAAACCACATCGGCGTAGGTCTGCGGGTTCTCTGACCAGAACTTGGTACGGAAGAACTCGCGCACGTAACCGTCGGCCCCGGTGATACTCATCCCCTCGGGCAACCGGAGGTCGGTGCCACGCAAGAGGGTGTCCATCACCTGCCCGGCGAACGACTCCAGCGCGGCCGAAGCATGCAGGAACTCCTCGTCAATACGGCCGTCCGGATGGATCCGGCGGAATTTATCAATCAGTTCCTGATCCCAGCAGGCGTGCACCACCCGGAAATCCTCTTCCTCAATAAACAGCGGGATGGTGTAGAACCAGTCCAGGAACTCGTTCCACTCATGCGGGTACGGATCGAACTGCTCCAGGGTTTCCCGGATCAGCCGGTTGTGGCGGTCGTTGTGCTCGCGCAGGAAGGTTTTGCCGCTGCCCGGCCGGGCACGGGTGCAGTAACCCATGGCATTGTATTCATGGTTGCCCATGACAATACGTGCCGAGCCGTGTTCCACCATGTCACGCACCAGGTGCAGGGCCTCGCGGATGTGCGGGCCACGATCAATGATATCGCCGATAAAGATGGCCTGGCGGCGTGGGTGCCGGTAGACCCCGTTCAGTTTTTGGTAACCCATTTGCTGCAGCAGAAGCTCCAGGGTATGGGCACAACCGTGAATATCACCAATGATGTCAAAGCCACGGCTCTGTTTTGACGTTTTTACCACCATAATCAGCTCGCTGCGATTTCGCTTGCCCAGCCCAGCTTGTCACGGCAAGTGGCATAGAAGTTGTGATCGGTCGGATGAATCAGACGGATCTTGAAGGGCTTTTTGGATATACGAATGATATCGCCCGGCGCGCAGGCAATGTTCATCTGGCCGTCAAAGCTGATTTGAGGGTAGGTTTCGTTGGTATCGGCAATCACCAGTTTGATTTCGCTTTTGCCGTCCACCACGATCGGCCGGCTGCTCAGGGTGTGCGGAAACATGGGCACCAGGGCGATGGCATCCAGTTTCGGGTGCATGATCGGGCCACCGGCCGAAAGGGAGTAGGCGGTGGAGCCAGTGGGGGTGGACACGATCAGCCCATCCGAACGCTGGCTGTACACAAAATGGCCATCAATATAGAGGTCGAAGCCGATCATCCGGGTGGACTTGCCCGGGTGCAGCACCACATCGTTCAGTGCCGAGCCAAATCCCAGCGGCTGGCCGTTACGCTCAACATGGCCATCCAGCAAAAACCGGGATTCCTCCATGTAGTTGCCTTCCAGCACCTCGGCCAGGCGTTCTTCAAGATCGGACGGGGAAATATCCGTGAGAAAGCCAAGGCGGCCACGGTTGACGCCAAGGATGGGGATTTTGGATTTGGCCAGCTCCCGGGCGGCCCCCAGCAGGCTGCCATCGCCGCCCACCACAATCACCAGATCACAGATCTCGCCCAGCAGTTTTTTACTCGCCACCTGCAAGCCGTGGCCGGGGATCATGGTGGCGGTGTCTTCTTCGAGGATGACGTGGTAATCGTGGGCGATCAGGTATTGCTTGAGTTGCCGTAGCGACTCCACCACCTTGACGCTGCCCATGCGCCCGACAATGCCGATATTCCTGAACTGGTCCATGCGTTATCCCGTGATCTCTGTGTGAAAGGGCGTTGGCTGCGCCACCCCTGTACGATTGCAACAGGATAACAGTTTAACGAAACTCGGGCAGATTCTGAAAAGCTATGGCGACTGGCGCTTGTGCCTGTCGCAACGGTTATCCACGCCGGGCCGGAACTCCGAGGGCTGGGACACCCGAAACACAGGCTCACCGCAAACCGTACCGCCCTCACCGGCATGTTCGCATACAGGCCGCTCGTAGTGTTCAAGCCATTGGCGATAGGCCGGTTCATTCAGGTTGCACCGCTCGGCGGCGTAAGCCACCGGATTGCGGAAATAGTCATCCAGATCGGCATAAGGCAGAGTCAGGTGACCGGCACCGGGGTGATAGGCCACCAGGAAAACCGACTGCTTTTTGAGCTGCTCCATGAGCGTGTTTTCCGTGGGCTCCTGATTCTTCAGCTCACGAATTTCCGATTCCAGTGCTGCCAGGCTTTCATCCCGCAGCTCCAGTTCCCGCTGCTTGCGCTCAAGCTGCTCGCGCAGAAGCACCATTTCCGCGTTCATCGCAGCCACCTGGTCTTCCTTTCCGGCCGTCTCCTCCGGCGCGGGCGACTGGGCCAGCGCCTCCTGCATGGCCAGGTATTGCTCGTTACGTTTGTCCAGGCGCTGCTTGAGCTGTTCGCTGGTAAAGCGGCTGCGCTCGAATTTCTGCCTGAGATCGGCAATTTCGTTGCGCATGGCCTGCAGTTCCAGCCGGTGTTCCCGTTGCAGTTCCGCCATGGACTCGCGGTGGGCACTTTGCAGGGTTTTGATCCGCAGGCGCTGTTCACGCAGCACCTGGGCCACTCTGCTCCGCTCCTGCTCCTGAGCGCCGGCATTGCCACTGCCCGGCCCCTCCTCCGTAGCCTTGAGCACCGGAATATTCTCTTCTTCCGGCTCCACTTTTCTGAAGTGCAGGCTGTTGTCTTCGACGGCTTTACGGATGGACTGGAAATGATTGCTGCCCGGTGTCATGTCCGGGTCCCACAGCTCGGTGGCCAGGGAAGGCTCCGGGCACTGACTGCGGCACACCAGGCGAATAGGACCGCCGCCAAGATCAGGGCCTTTGGCCCCGCGCTCGGCCATGGCCTCGATGGGCAGATTCCAGCTGCTGTCGGCCCGCCCCTCCTCATCGAACCAGATGCGGAAGAAGGCGAGCGAGCGAATGGTGAGATCCGGGTTCAGGTTAACCAGCACCGCCCGCACGTCGGTTTCTGCCAGATCGGTCAGGCCCACGTAGCCATCGAGGAAGGCACCAAATTCCGACCAGCGCATTTGCCTGGCCACGCTGCTGCCGTCCATGAAAAAGACGGCCGAGTAACCTTCCGCCGACGGATCGGAATTAACCATTCACGTTCTCCGGTTTGAACACTGTCATCAACGGCAGTTTAGCCTGACACAGAGCTGATGACAGCGACAAACCGCAAACTTTGACGTTCAGATATCCGCGGCCAGGCGACAGCCCTGATCAATGGCGCGCTTGGCATCCAGTTCGGCGGCAACGTCCGCGCCGCCGATCAGGTGCACCGGCAACCCCGCCGCCTCGATATCCGCCTGCAATTCCCGCAACGGCTCCTGGCCGGCACAGACAATAATGGTATCCACCGGCAGCAGCTTGTCTTCACCGGTTTCGCTGTCCTTGCCGGTAATCGTTATATGCAGCCCCTGATCATCAATCTTCCGGTAGCTGACCCCGGGAATCATCTGCACATTGCGGTGGCGCAGCGAGGTACGGTGTACCCAGCCGGTGGTCTTGCCCAGATTCTTACCCACTTTCGAGGTCTTGCGCTGCAGCAGATACACCTGCCGCGCCGGTGCCGGTATTTCCGGCTGCACACCCTTCACACCACCACGGTGCTCAACCGACAGATCCACGCCCCACTCTTTCATGAAATGCGCGGTATTCAGGGACGGCGATTCACCCTGGTGAACAATAAATTCGGAAACATCAAAGCCAATGCCGCCGGCGCCAATGACCGCCACGGTCTGACCCACGGGCTTGCGACCCAGCAACGCATCCAGGTAACCGATCACTTTCGGGTGATCGATGCCGTCAATGTCCGGAGTGCGAGGTTTTACGCCGGTAGCCAGCACCACTTCATCGAAACCGCCGTTTTTCAGATCGTCGGCGGATACACGGGTGTTCAGGCGCAGATCCACCCCCTCCTTTTCCAGCATGACCCGGTAATAACGCAGGGTTTCGTGAAACTCCTCCTTGCCGGGAATCCTCTTGGCAACGTTGAACTGCCCACCTATCTCACTGCTTGCGTCAAACAGGGTCACCTGGTGACCGCGCTGGGCCGCAGTGGTGGCAAACGCCATACCGGCCGGCCCGGCACCGACAACCGCAAGCCTTTTCGGCCTGGCGGTTTTCACATAAACCAGCTCGGTTTCATGGCAGGCCCGGGGGTTGACCAGGCAGGAGGTGAGCTTGCCGCTGAAGGTGTGATCCAGACAGGCCTGGTTGCAGGCAATGCAGGTATTGATTTCATCGGCACGGCCGGCGGCGGATTTGCTCACCAGTTCGGGATCGGCCAGAAACGGCCGGGCCATGGAAACCATGTCGGCCTGGCCCTCGGCCAGAATCTTTTCCGCCACGTCCGGCATGTTGATGCGGTTGGTGGTAATCAGCGGAATGCTGACCTCACCTTTGAGATGAGCGGTTACTTCGGCAAAGGCAGCCCTCGGCACAGAAGTCACAATGGTGGGGACGCGGGCCTCATGCCAGCCGATACCGGTATTGATGATGGTCGCGCCGGCTTTTTCGATCTCCTTCGCCAGTTGCACCACTTCCTGCCAGGTGCTGCCGTCGTCAATCAGATCCAGCATCGACAACCGGTAGATCAGGATAAAGTGCTCCCCGACCCGCTCACGCACCCGGCGGACAATTTCCAGCGGCAGGCGGATGCGGTTTTCATAGCTGCCGCCCCACTGGTCGGTACGATGGTTGGTGTGCGGCACGATAAACTGGTTAATGAAGTATCCTTCCGACCCCATGATCTCAACGCCATCATAACCGGCCCGCTGGGCCAGTTCGGCGCAGTTGACGTAGTCGTCGATCTGTTTCTGAATGCCGGCTTCATCCAGCTCTTTGGGCGTGAACGGATTAATGGGGGCCTGAATGGCCGAGGGGGCAACCAGTTCCGGCGAGTAAGCGTAGCGGCCGGCGTGCAGAATCTGCATACAGATCTTGCCATCCGCCTGGTGCACGGCCTCGGTCACCACGCGGTGCCTGTCCGCCTCTTCTTCGGTACTCATCTTGGCGGCGTGCTGGAACACGGCACCTTCGGTATTCGGGGCAATACCACCGGTGACAATCAAAGCCACGCCGCCTCTGGCCCGTTCAGCGTAAAAGGCGGCCAGCCGGTCAAAACCGTTTTCCACTTCCTCAAGGCCGGTGTGCATGGAACCCATCAGGGTTCGGTTGCGCAGGGTCGTAAAGCCCAGGTCCAGAGGACGAAACAGATTCGGGTAGGGAGAAGTGGTTGCCTCGGACATCGGTATCTTCCTTATTAGTATTTTTGGATGCTTTACGTTAACGGCCTCTGTGCCTGTTACGCAATAACCAAAAACACCTTTTTCGGCGCACAAGTGTACCGTTCAGGCGGAGAAAACCATCAAATCAAAGACGTTAGCGAAAACAGGGGAAAGAAAACCGAATAAAAATACAGAAAGAAATCTGGGAAACAGGGGGGAGGAAATAAGTGGCGGAGCGGACGGGACTCGAACCCGCGACCCCCGGCGTGACAGGCCGGTATTCTAACCAACTGAACTACCGCTCCGCAGTCAAACCAAGCGATTCGTGTGACTGCTTGGTGACAACGAGGGCGCATTATAAAGATGCCCCCGAGTATGTCAACGCTTTACAACGTTTTTTCTGAAACTTTTTAGCGGGCGCCTTCCAGACGCTCAGGCTTCACCCGTTGCGCAGGGCTCGCCCTGCACGCCGGCCACCGGCAGCGTAAAATAGAAACAGGCACCACCATCTTCAGGACGCTCAAAGCCAATGTCGCCACCCTGAGCCTGGATCAGCGAGCGGCAGGTAGCCAGCCCAATACCCATGCCATCTTCCTTGGTGGTGTGGAACGGGTGAAACAGCATTTCCTCCGCCTGTTCCGACACCCCCACCCCGTGATCACGCACCTGTATCCGCACGCAGTGCTCACCGCAACGGCGGGCACTGACCTCAACCGGCGCATCAGAGCCGGCACTGCGGGTTGCCTCCAGGGCATTACGGATCAGGTTCAAGGCAACCTGCTGCACCTGAATGGGGTCCGCCAGAACATCCGGCACATCCTCTTCAAATTGCACCTCAATGCCGCCCTTGTTATTGCGCATGTCCACTTCTGCAAACTGGCGGGTATCCTCCAGCAAGGCTGGCACCGACACCACTTCCTTGCCAGTGGCCGGTTTTTTCATGAACTTGCGGATACGGCGGATGATCTCGCTGGCGCGATGGGATTGCGCTTCAATCTTGTCGAGCGTCTGGCGCAACAGGTCCAGATCCGGCTCCTCTTTGGCCATCATGCGCTTGGATACCCGCGCGTAGTTGGTGATGGCGGTCAGCGGTTGGTTCACCTCGTGGGCAAAGCCGGCGGCCATTTCACCCATGGTGGTCAGGCGGGAGGTATGAGCCAGCTGCTCACGCTGTTCATCGACCAACGCCCGGGCCTCTTCGAGGGCCTTTTCGTTTTCCAGCTCGGCGCTGATGTCATGAAAGACCACCACGGCACCGTGCAGCTCGTCGTCTTCAAGCTTGGGCGTGGCCCGATATTCGGCCGGGAAGCCGGTGCCGTCGGCGCGCAGCATGCGCACGTCCCGCTGGTTCTCCGCCACGCCCTGGCGGCAGGTTGCCATGACCGGCAGGTGTTCGTCCGAGGTATCGGCCGTGGCAAAGTGCATCTCAAAGAAGTTACGACCAATCAACTCCTCCGCCGCGCAGCCGATAATCCGTGCCGCCGCCGGGTTGGCAAACTCAATGGTGCCCTGTTCATCCAGACCGTAGATGCCTTCGCTGATGGAGTTGAGTATGCGGGTCTGGTCGCCCTGGAGCTCACGATTTCGGCTCTGCATTTCCCGCTCCAGACGGATCACGCGGGCATGGGTTTTTACCCGGGCGATCACTTCCTGGGATTCAAAGGGCTTGGAGATGTAATCTGCGCCACCGAGCGAGAACCCTTTCACCTTGGCCTGAAGATCATCCAGGGCCGAGAGAAACACCACGGCGGAATCGGCCGTTTCCGGATCGGCTTTCAGGCGCTCACACACCTCGTAGCCATCCAATTCCGGCATCATGATATCCAGCAGGATCACTTCCGGATGGTGCCGGTGAGCAAGGTCCAGCGCCTTTTCACCTTCGTTGGCGATCAGCAGCCGGTAACCTTTGTCTTTCAGGGTCTCGTAGAGGACTTTCAGGTTCTGCGGGTTATCGTCCACCAGCAGGACCGTCACCTCCGGGTTTTCGGTGACAACATCAGTCATAGAAACAGAGCCGGTTAGAAACGTGACAGCATAATGACGACACTCGTCCGGCTAGTCGATAAGGTCCTTTACTGACAGCACCATACGCACCAGGTGCGCCAGCGAGTGGGTGCCCATCTTGTGCATCACCCGGGAACGGTGGATTTCAACGGTGCGCTGGCTGATCTCCAGCTCAATGGCAATCACCTTGTTGGCCTGGCCGGCAATCATCCGGTCCATGATCTCACGCTCGCGAGGGGTCAGACTCTTCACCCGACGGATGATTTCCTGTTTCTCATCCAGCGTCTTGCGCTGTTCGCGATCCTGCTCGAGCGCGGCTTCGATTTTTTCCAGAAGCGCTTCTTCGCGATAGGGCTTCTGTATAAAGTCCACCGCGCCTTCTTTCATGGCATCCACCGCCATGGGCACATCGCCATGGCCAGTCACAAAAATAATGGGCAGGATTGAGTGCTTGTCATTCAGTTTTTTCTGCAGTTCCATGCCGTCCATACCCGGCATACGGATATCCAGCACAATACAGCCGGCCATCTGGTCGGAGTAATCTTTCAGGAAAGCGTTGGCGCTTTCATAGGTCTGCACCGGCTTGCCATCGGATTTAAGCAAGAGCTCCAGTGAATCACGGACGGCCTCGTCGTCCTCTACCACGTACACAGTCTGCTGGATATCAGTCATGGATCTGTTTTCTCCTGTCCGTTTTGTTATTGGCCGGTCAGTGGATGGACGGGTCTTTGTGCTCGTCCCGGGCGTGTTCCTGCCGTTCGTGTTCACGCATTGTTTCAAGGCGTTGCTGAATAATGCCAAAAACACTCTGCTTGGGATAGCGGCCCTTGGCATCCGCCTTGCCAGCGGGTTTACCCAGTAACAGTGTAATGGCCTCTTCCACTCTGGCAACCGGGTACACCGAGAACTGGCCACCACGGCAGGCCTTGACCACTTCACCATCCAGCATCAGGTTCTGCACGTTGGTCTGGGGAATGAGCACGCCCTGCGAGCCGGTAAGACCACCCTTCAGCTCACAGGTTGCATAAAAGCCTTCGATTTTTTCATTCACACCGCCAATGGGCTGGACCTCGCCGAACTGATTGAACGACCCGGTGATAGCAAGGTCCTGGCGCACCGGCACACCGGACAGCGACGACACCAAGGCCACCAGCTCGGCCAGCGAGGCACTGTCTCCATCCACTTCACCGTAGTTCTGCTCGAACGTCAGGCTGGCCGACAGGTGCATGGGGTCATTCACGGCAAAATGGGACGCCAGCCAGGAGCTGAGAATCATCACGCCCTTGGAATGCAGGTTGCCACCGAGTTTCACATCCCGCTCGATATCGATCACACCGCCATCGCCGTAGTAGCAGGTGGCGGTCACCCGGTTGGACAGTCCGAACTCGAAGCCACCGGTTGACAGTACCGACAGGGCATTGACCTGCCCCACGCAGGTGCCGGATGTACTGACCAGCGTGGTGCCATCGCGGATGGAGTCGTAGAACTGGTCACGAATCCGGCTGCTACGGTATTTGGCACTTTCCAGCGCACGCTCCACATGGGTATCGGAAATCAGTTTGGCCCCAGCCTGCCGGGCCCAGAAATCGGATTCACGCAACAGGTTGGCGATGTCGGCGGCGTGCAGTGACAGCCGATCCTGATGCTCGGCCATGCGGGCGCTGTGCTCAATGACACGCGCCACGGCTCTGTTGCTGCAATGCAGCAGGTCTTTCTCCACCACCAGGCTGGCAATGAATTTGGCGTACAGCAACTGGCTGTCGTCACTGCGGTACATTTCATTCTCAAAGTCGGCCGTTACCCGGAACAGTTCGGCGAATTCGGGATCGTGTTCCTGCAGCAGCATCCAGGTTTCCCGGTCACCAAACAGCACCATTTTGACGTCCAGGGGAACGGATTCCGGCTCCACCGAAATCGTACCGGACAGGGTCAGTTCGCGCTCCAGGGAGTTGATCTGGATGGACTTAGAGCGCAGCGCGCGCTTCAGCCCATCCCAGACAAACGGCTGCTCCAATACCTTGATGGCATCCATCAACAGGTAACCGCCGTTGGCCTTGTGCAGGCTGCCGGGGCGAATCAGCGAGAAGTCGGTGAACACGGTGCCCTTGTAGGTCACGTTTTCCACGTAACCAAACAGATTGTGGTAGGTCGGGTTGTCTTCGACCACCACGGGCACTTCGTTGTTTTTCTGGTGAACGATGACATTGACCAGATACCGGCGCGGCATTTTCTTGTCCAGCGAGGCGTAGGCAATGGCGGCCTGCTCGTCGTCGTCATCCAGGAAAATATCCAGGTTCTCCGCCAGGTCACCCCGAATGGCCTCGAGGTGCTCAACCACATCCGGCAGGTCACTGTACTTTTTCACCAGGTCATCGATCTGGTGGCCGGAGATGTCTTCCAGGGTTTCCTCGTTCAGCGCCTGCTGTTTTTCAGCGTATTCCTGCTCCCAGTCCGCCAGCTTGCGTACCGCCTGACGCAGCTTTTTCTCCAGCTTGTTGATCACTTCCTCGAACTTGTTGCGCTCATCCTCGCTCAGTTCCTGAAAGGTTTCAGCGGTATGCGGTTCTTCGCCGTTCATGGCCACCAACCGGTAGCCGCCGGGCGTGGTGATGGTCAGCCGAACGTTCTTGCGCTTGGCCTGTTCGGCGACTTTTTCCAGCTCGTCTTCCTGCTTTTTACCGTACTCGTTTTTCAGGCTTTCTGCCCGCTCCAGGAAGTTATCCCCCTCGAAAGTCTGGGGAATCATTTTCACAAGCCGCGACATGAGCTTTTCCATGTCCTGCTTAAGCTCGGTGCCCATGCCGGACGGCAACTTCAGCAGTTTCGGATTGCGGGGCTCCTCAAAGTTGGCCACGTAGCACCAGTCGTGGCTTTGCTGGTCGGTATCCACGTGATGTTCGAGGTACCGGAGCATCATGGTGCGTTTGCCCAGCCCGTTGCGCCCGACCGCGTACACATTATAACCGCCATGGGGCATGGCCAGGGCAAAGCGAACAGCTTCCTGGGCCCGGTTCTGCCCGACAATTTCAGCCAGAGGCTCGAGTTGCCGGGTGGTCTTGAAAGGCAGGTCTTTGAGAACGCAGGCTTTGTACAACTGGTGCAGAGGCAATGACTTCAAAGTTGAATCCCGTCAATGTCGGTTACAGAAAAACAATAGGTTCGCCATTGTAGTGGCTGAGGGGCGGGCTGTCGCGGTTTTCTCAGATCACGCCGGCGTCAAGGCCGGCGGCCATATACAGGCCCAGCTCCTGGCATTGCTCTTCAAACACCTGTTGATACTCACCCCGGCAAATCAACGGCTCCCGGGCCCGTTTCCAGCGCAGGCCGGTGGCAATACTGTCAATGGCCCGCAGAGTGCCGGTGCCATCATGACCGGCACGGATATACAGGGCAAATGGCAGTCCCTGAGTGTGTTCCAGGCAGGGGTAATAACAACGATCGAAGAAATCTTTGGTGAGCCCGGCCATGTAGCCGAGGTTTTCGGTGGTGGCCAGGATAAGGGCGTCACAGGAAAGGACGTCGTCGGGGGTGGTGTCCAGTGGCGCCTTGACGATCACCTCAACGGTGTCGATGTCCGGGCGGCGGGCGCCCGCCACCACGGCATCTCTTAGTTTTTCGGTATTCGGGGATGGCGCGTGGACAACAATCAGGAGCTGTTTCTGATTTGTCATGACATTCCCTTTTCATCATCCCCGGCCGCCAACAAATCGCAACACCAGCAACTGGCCGGACAGCCGTGACTTTTCCGGGAACCGCTACAAGCACATCCATGTGCGCTTATCTCAGGCCATCCATGGCCTTCGAAATTCCCAGAAAAGTCACGGCTGCCCGGCCCTCTAGCTCATCAATACGCCGTCCGGGACAAGAAAGGTTAAAGCAGTTCGCCGTTGGCATCCGCCGATTCGGCTTCCTGCTTTTCTTTCGGCACCGGCTTAGGCATCAGCTTTTCGCGGATGCTGGTTTCGATTTCGTTGGCAATTTCCGGATTCTCTTCCAGGAACTTGGCGGCGTTCGCCTTGCCCTGGCCGATCTTGTCACCCTTGTAGGCGTACCAGGCACCGGCTTTATCCACGAAGCCTTCCTTCACACCCATGTCCAGCACTTCGGCCATGTGGTAGATGCCCTTGCCGTACATGATCTGGAACTCGGCCTGTTTGAACGGCGGGGAAACTTTGTTCTTCACCACCTTCACGCGGGTTTCGTTACCGGTTACTTCGTCGCCGTCTTTTACCGCGCCGATGCGGCGGATATCCAGCCGGACGGAGGAATAGAACTTCAGGGCGTTACCGCCAGTGGTGGTTTCCGGGCTGCCGAACATCACGCCGATCTTCATACGGATCTGGTTGATGAACACCATCAGGCAATTGGCGTGCTTCACGTTGCTGGTCAGTTTACGCAGCGCCTGGGACATCAGGCGGGCCTGCAGGCCCACGTGGCTGTCGCCCATTTCGCCTTCGATTTCCGCTTTCGGGGTCAAGGCCGCTACAGAGTCAACGACAATGACGTCTACGGCATTAGAGCGAACCAGCATGTCGGCAATTTCCAACGCCTGCTCACCGGTGTCCGGTTGGGAAACCAGCAACTCGTCCACATTTACGCCCAGCTTTTCCGCATAAACCGGATCCAGCGCGTGCTCGGCATCCACGAAGGCGCAGGTCTTGCCCTGTTTCTGGGCTTCGGCAATCACTTGCAGGGTCAGCGTGGTTTTACCGGAGCTTTCAGGACCGTAGATTTCACATATACGACCGTAAGGGAGACCGCCAATACCCAGCGCCACATCCAGTCCCAGCGAACCGGTGGAAACCGCCGGAATGGCTTCACGGGGCTGGTCGCCCATCTTCATCACGGCGCCTTTGCCGAACTGGCGCTCAATCTGGCCGAGTGCTGCGTTGAGTGCTTTCTTGCGGTTGTCTTCCATCGTCCAAACCCTCGTTGACTGGCTGCTGGCACATCCCGGTCGCCAGCAGCAAATTGTTGACATGCTGAATCTGCACAGCATTTTTCCTGTATATTTGAACAGTATTAAAGCACAGGAAACGGCACAGACCAACCCCTGCCGAAGGGAAATGCGCTACCGGCTTTGCAGAAAGCCGGTAACTCCCTGCAGTGCATACAAAACCGCCTGGCGGCGAACGGCATCCCGGTCGCCTTCAAAGTGCTGGAGAGAAGTTTCCGTATGCCCGGGCCCGGTGCCCCAGGCAAACCAGACCGTGCCCACCGGCTTTTGCTCACTGCCGCCACCCGGGCCGGCAATGCCGCTGATGGCGACCGCCACATCCGCCCCGGTAGCCCGCACAGCGCCAGCCACCATCTGGCGGACCACCAGCTCGCTGACCGCTCCTTCCGATTCCAGTACCTGCGGATCAACACCGAGGATCACCTGCTTGGCCTCGTTACTGTAGGTCACCAATCCCGCCATCATGTAGGCAGACGATCCTGGCCGATCAGTAAGAACCTTGGCAACCCAACCGCCGGTGCAGCTCTCAGCCGTGGCTATGGTGCGCCCACTAGCTCTCAGTTGATCACCCAGTTTGGCCCCCGCTTGCTGCAACTGCTCCTCTATTATTTGCATCTCATTCCTCGTAATACACTTACTGAGTTCCACACTCAGCATTTTAGGATTTGGAACGACGAAAAGGAGTAACTGTCCAATATGTGCGTCAACGTTCTCTACCCGCCTGATGAAAGGCCCTCCGAACAGGCGACAAAAGGTATTCGAGAACGGAGCGCTCTCCAAGCTTTATTTCCGCCATAACCTGCATTCCGGGAAAGAGATCATACGACTTCATTTCCGTAAAGAGTTTCTGGTCATCCAAGCTAATCAATGTTCGATAGGTCAGAGGGTTTGCACTGCTGGCTGATTGTTCACCCGGCGGCTGTTGACCGGCGTCCCGTGCATCTGCTGCAACATGCTCAACATTACCATTAACCATGCCATATTTTTGAAATTGAAAGGCTGTCAACTTCAATTTCACATCCTGGCCGGGACGAACGAACCCAACATCCTGATTTTGAAGCCATACTTCTGCTCGCAAGGTGTCAGTCAGAGGAACCAGAGTCATCAGAATCGTACCTGGCTGGGTTACGGTACCGACAGTGTGCGTCGCCATATCTTTCACGACCCCATCCTGCGGCGCTTTGAGCTCTAACAACGAACGGCGATGCTCTTGCTTTATCAGCTCTGCCTCGAGACGATTAATTTTCTCTGCCAGTTGGGCTCGCTGCTCCCTTAGCTGACGTTCATTATCGCTGAGCAACTGACGAATCTTCCGCTGCGTTTGCTCCATTGCCGCCTTCTCGCGGGCAATAATCAAATCCTGGGCTTGGTATTCTTCCTCTTTTTCAATGCGTTTCCGTGTTTTATCAATGGCATCAAGCATGCCCACATGGGCACTTTCCGATAATTTCAGGTACGCCTCTTCCTCTTGCTTGTATAGAGGTAAGACTTTTTCCAGCTTGTCTTTCGTTTCAAAAGCAAGTGCAAGCTCTTTCTCTGCGCGTTCCAATGCCGCCTCCTGTTCGGAAACAGCACTCGCCAGGGATTCCTTATTCGATTCGTATTGCAATCGAACCTCAGTAAATAGAGCACCGGGATCCCCTGGTTCTTTTACGAATTGAGCTCCTGTAAGTTCGGCTTCGATTCTTCGTAGATTTAACGTTGATCTTTTTAGTTCTTCTAAAATTGACTTGTAATCGGCATCTACCGAAGTGGTATCCATTCGCATTAAGGTTTGGCCAGTTTTTACTCTCTCTCCTTCTCTTACCAAAATTTCGCGAATGAGCCCTGCCTCGGGAGGCTGAACAATTTTTACGTAGGTCGACGGAATGAGCTTCCCTTGTGCAACCGCAACAATATCCAAGCGCCCAAATGCTGCCCACAGCAAGCCGCAAACAAAGAGCAATACAAGAATACCTAGGACAACACGGGGAATAGGGTGAGGCGGTTTCGACTGTACGCTCAAGATCCCAGGGGAGAAACTGGCGGGATGCTCTTCCATCCCGCCAGTTTTCTTTCTGTTTAAAATTTTCATAATCCGCAGTTAACCTAGATTTTCCATGCCATCCTGCAATCCTCTGAATGAGTTCATCTGTTGAGATGAGTTCCCTATCCTAAGAGGGTCACTCTTCCTCATTCTCCGATGAGCACTTAACGCGCCACCCATGGCATCTGCAGGCAAGGAACCAAGATCCGCCTCATCCGCTACGCTTTTACCTTGCCTTTGGCTACTTGCATACCGGTCAACGGCTTCCCATTGAGCAAGCAACTTATTGATATCAATAACACTTGAACCCAACTGAGATGATTGCTTCTTGGCGGGCATGGCGCCCAGATCTGCAAACTTAATACTTGACTGCGAGGAACTGCCAAACTCCATGGAACTTGCTGTATCTGCTTCTCCCTTCCCTTTGCGAACTGGAGCACCCGGCTTTCCGGGCTCCGTTCCAGGACCGTCATTGAAATTAGAGGTGTGACCGGCGGGCGCCGCATCAGCACCATTCCCAATTCCCTGATTACCATGGCTAACGGATAACCGGAAAACGTCTAAAGTGGAGAGACTACCTTCAGTACTTCCTGTCGCCGCGACACGGTCAGTAACCGTCACCTTGATATCAACATAACCAACCGACTTGGGGGTATGCCCGGAGAAGGTTTGAGTTTCCGGGTCAAACCCGAGCCATTCGGGAAGTTCAGAGCCATCGGCAAGTGTTGCTGTGTAATCCAGAGAGTCGCCCTGATCCGGATCGTCGAAGCTACCTTCCGGGATCTGCCACGAAAATGGCTTATTGAAGGTAAAGTCCTGATCATTTAAAGCAGTCGCAACCAACGGAGCATCATTGGTTCCCTGGACATTAACCGCGAGACTGGAGGCAACCTGCGCATGACCATCTGTTACCGCAAAGTCAAAACGGTCAGTCACTTCCATGCTCCGCCCAAGAGACTGGATGGCGTCGCTTTCGTTGTTCAGGGTATATGCATAATCACCGTTTTCTGCCAGAGCCAACGTTCCGTATTGCCCCTCGTAATCACCCGGATCTGCGATAGTCAGCACATCGGTAGCATCAACATCGCTATCATTAGCGAGGACATTTCCCTCCGAAGCAATGATCTCGTCTTCTTTCACTGTATCTAAATCTGATTCGACCACGGGAAGATCATTAGCACCAACGATCGTTGCCTCAACAACCCCGATATCCGTTGCTCCCTTATCGTCAGTGATAGTGTATGAGAATACGTCCTCAACGGTTTCGCCCTCAGCCAGATACTGGAAGCTGTCACCTATGCTGTATGTAACTTCCCCGTTATCCAAGGAAACTTCGGCACCGACCTGAGACTCTCCCACGGAGACCACACTCAGAATATCTTCCGGATTGGGGTCGGTATCGTTTGACAGTAGGGCGTCCGTCTCAACGCCTAGCGAAGCCTGGTCCTCACCGATAGTAATATTGTCCGTGTTGGCAACCGGCGGCCGATTCATCAGCAGCGCAATACCATCCCGGTCCAGAACCGTACCATCATCAAATTCCATGGAGTTGATGCCTTCCTGATGACCAAACCAGTCTGCGAGCACAAATGAATCTGAAGCCCCCAACACTCGCACGACCATATCGTTGCCAACCCGGTCAGCCTCAAGGTCATACTCCGTTAGAGCCCCTCCGACATAGAGAGCGTTCTGGCCTTGAATGTCCTGGAACGTATCCATTCCATCGCCGGGGCGGAAGACGTATCGGTCATTTCCGGCACCACCAGCGAGAACATTGTTACCGTCGTTACCGATCAGCCAGTTGTCCAGAGCGTTGCCGGTGCCGTTGAGATTGTCGGTTCCTGTCAACGACAGGTTCTCGACGTGATCGCCCAAGGTGAAATCGACTCCGGCCTGCACGGTGTCCACGCCTTCGCCGGCGCTCTCAATAACCCTATCGCCGACGTCGTCCACCACATAGGTGTCGTCACCCGCACCGCCGTACAAAGCGTCAGCCCCGGTACCGCCATCCAGAATATCGTCGCCATCACCGCCCGACAGAGAGTTATCACCGCTGTTTCCGACAATCCAGTTGTCAAGCGCGTTACCCGCACCATTGATCGCACCCGAGCCGGTCAGGTTCAGATTCTCGACATTGGCATCCAGGATATGACTGACACTGGCATAGACAGTATCGGTATCCTCACCGGCCTGTTCGACAACCGAGTCTCCGGCATTGTCGACGATATAAGTGTCATCGCCGGTACCACCCGCCAACGTATCGGCCCCGGCACCGCCATCCAGCACATTGTTGCCGCCATTGCCATTAATGGCATTGTTGAGAGTATTGCCGGTCCCGCTGAGGTTTTCGGTGCCCGTGAGGGTCAGGTTCTCGACGTTGTCGGTCAAGGTGTAGTCGAGGCCCGCCTCCACCGTATCGGTTCCGGCGCCGGCACTCTCCAAGACCACATCACCGGCATCGCCAACGATGTAGGTATCGTTGCCGGTACCGCCGCTCATGGTATCGGCACCGCTGCCGCCATCGAGGGTGTCGTTGCCGCCGTTGCCGATGAGCGTGTCGTCGCCATTGAGTCCGCGCAGGACATTGTCACCGTCGTTACCGGTCAGGGTGTTATCGGCGGCATTGCCATCGCTGTCGATAGCCGCCGTACCGATCAGTTCGAGATTCTCGAGGTTGTCCCCGAGGGTGTAATCGATACTGGCGCGAACCGTATCGTAGCCTTCCCCCTCGAGTTCCACGACGACATCCGAGGCATCATCCACAACGTAGGTGTCGTCGCCGGCACCGCCCTGCATCCGATCGGCACCGCTGCCGCCGTCCAGCAGATCGTTGCCCGCCTCGCCGAGTAGCTGGTCAGCACCGGACCCACCGTAGAGTGAGTCATTCCCTTCGCCGCCATGCAGGATGTCGTCACCGCCGGCACCAGAGAGACGATTGTCGCCGACATTGCCGGTGATGCGGTTGTCGATATCGTTACCGGTTCCGTTAAGATTGGCGATACCCGCCAGGGCGAGGTTCTCGATATTACCGCTCAGGACATAGCTGGCGGTGGTGACCACTGTGTCAGAACCCTCGCCGGCATGCTCCACAATGACATCCGACGAGTGGTTGACGGTGTAGGTATCGTCGCCCAGGCCGCCGATCAGGGTATCGGCGCCACCGGCGCCATCCAGCACGTTGTTACCGCTGTTACCGGTGATGACATTGTTGAGCGCATTGCCGGTGCCGTTTAGATCCCTGGTGCCCGTCAGGGTCAGGTTTTCGACATTGTCGGTGAGCGCATAGTCGATGCTGGCCTGCACCGTGTCGGTACCAGCCCCGCCACCTTCCGAAACGAAATCGCCGGCATCGTCAACGATATAGGTGTCGTTGCCGTAGCCCCCGCTCATGGTGTCGGCACCGCTGCCACCATCAAGGGTGTCGTTACCGTTATTGCCGATAAGCGTATCGTCACCGCCCAAACCACGTAGGGTGTTGCTGCCGCTGTTGCCGGTGATTATGTTGTCGAGCTCGTTACCGGTGCCGTTGATGCTGCTGGACCCGGTGAGGGTGAGGTTCTCGACGTTGCCGCTCAGGGTATGACTGACACCGGCCTGGACCGTATCGACCCCTTCGCCAGCCAGCTCGTTCACCTGATCACCGGCGTTGTCGACGATGTAGGTGTCGTCGCCGCTGCCACCAACCATGATGTCAGCCCCAGTGCCACCATTGAGGGTATCATTGCCCTCACCGGAGAGCAGTACATCGTTGCCGGCATTGCCGTTCAAGGCATCGTCACCGGCCTGCCCGTTGAGGATGTTGGCACCGCTGTTGCCGTTGATGACGTTGTCCAACTCGTTACCGGTGCCGTCGATATCGGCCAGGCCGGTCAAGGTCAAGTTCTCGACATTGTCGGTCAGGGTGTAGGTGATGCTGGACTGCACATAATCGGTACCTTCGCCGGCCTGCTCGGTCACGAGGTCCCCGGCATCATCCACCACATAGGTATCATTCCCCGTACCACCACTCATGACGTCAGCCCCGGAACCGCCATTGAGCGTATCATTGCCGGCACCGCCAAAGAGCTGATCGCTGCCCGCGCCGCCAGTCAGGCTGTCGCTGCCGTCGCCACCGATGAGTGTGTCATTGCCGTCACCGGCGTTAATGGTGTCGTTGCCCGCCTTGCCATCCAGTACGTTGTCACCGCTGTTGCCGGTGATCACGTTATTGAGTGTGTTACCGGTGCCGTGAAGGCCCTCAGTGCCCGTGAGGGTCAGGTTCTCGACATTGTCGGTCAGGGTGTAGTCGATACTCGACTGCACCGTATCCGTCCCGCGATTGACGCCTTCGGTCACCACGTCTCCGGCATCGTCCACGACATAAGTGTCGTTACCGTAACCGCCGCTCATGACATCGGCACCGGTGCCGCCGTCCAGGGTGTCGTTGCCGTTGTTCCCGACCAGGGTATCGCCGCCGGCCAGGCCACGCAGGGTGTTGCTGCCTCTGTTGCCGGTAATGACGTTGTCGAGGTCGTTGCCGGTGCCGCTGATGCTGCTGTAGCCGGTGAGGGTGAGGTTCTCCACGTTGTCGCTCAGGGTGTAGCTGACGCTGGATTGGACTAGGTCAACCCCCTCTCCGGCCAGCTCGGTTACCTGATCGCCGGCGTTGTCGACGATGTAGGTATCATCGCCGCTGCCGCCTGCCATCGCATCGGCGCCGGTACCGCCGTTCAGGACGTCGTTGCCGGCACCGCCATCGAGCACGTCGTTGCCGCTACCGCCGTAGAGTTTGTCGTCGTCGTCGCCGCCGAGCAGCGTGTCGTTCCCGTTGTTTCCGTAGAGGGTGTCATTGCCATCGAGGCCATCGAGGATGTTGTCGGCATTGTTCCCCCTGATGACGTTGTTAAGCTCATTCCCGGTACCGTTGATGCTGGCACTACCGGCCAACGTCAGGTTCTCGACATTGTCGGTCAGGGTATAGGTGATGCTCGACCGCACATGGTCGGTGCCTTCGCCTGCCTGCTCGGTCACGACATCACCGTCGTTATCCACCACATAGGTGTCGTTGCCCGTGCCGCCGGCCATCGTATCGGCACCGATGCCGCCGTTCAGGGTATCGTTACCGGCATCCCCGGAAAGTTGGTCATCGCCGGCCTGGCCATTCAGGCTGTCATTACCGTCACCGCCGATCAGAATGTCATTGCCGTCGCCGGCATTGATGGTGTCGTTGCCGCTTTTGCCATCGAGCACGTTGTCACCGGTATTGCCGGTGATGATGTTGCCCAGGCTGTTGCCGGTACCATCGAGGTTCTCGGTGCCGGTGAGCGTCAACCTTTCAACGTTATCCGTAAGCGTGTAGTCGATACTGGCTTTTACGGTGTCAGTACCCCGACCGGCGCTTTCGGTTACCACATCGCCGATATCGTCAACGATGTAGGTGTCGTTGCCGTAGCCGCCGCTCATGGCATCGGCGCCGTTTCCACCATCAAGCGTATCGTTGCCGTTATTGCCGATGAGCGTATCGTCCCCAGCCATGCCCCGCAGGGTATTACTGCCGTTGTTGCCGATGATGAGGTTGTCGAGACTGTTACCGGTGCCACTGATGCTGTTGTAGCCGGTGAGTGTGAGATTCTCGACACTGTCACCCAGCGTATAGCTGATACTCGCCTTGACAGTGTCAACGCCTTCGCCGGCCATTTCACTCACCTGATCGCCGGCGTTGTCGACGATGTAGGTATCATCGCCGGTGCCGCCTGCCATCGCATCGGTGCCGGTACCGCCATTGAGGGTGTCATTCCCCGCACCGCCCTCGATCCGGTCATTGCCGGAACCACCGTTGAGCAGATTATTACCGGTATTACCCAGGATGATGTTGTCGAGATTGTTACCGGTGCCGTTGATATCGGCCTCGCCGGTCAGGGTCAGGTTCTCCACGTTGCCGGAAAGGGTATGGCTGACCGAGGCATAGACGATATCGGTTCCTTCGCCCGCGGCCTCGCTCACCTCGTCGCCGGCATGATCGACGATATAGGTGTCGTCGCCCGCACCACCGGCCATGCTGTCGGCGCCGCCCCCGCCATCGATAGTGTTGGCGCCGCTATTGCCGAGGATTGTATTATCGAGCCCGTTACCGGTGCCGTCGATATCGGCCTCACCGGTCAGGGTGAGATTCTCGACGTTATCGGAGAGGGTGTAGGTGGCCGAGGAGAGCACCGTGTCTGTGCCTTCCCCCGCCTGCTCCACCACGCTGTCCTCGGTGTGGTTGACGATGTAGGTGTCGTTCCCGGCACCACCCGCCAGCACGTTGATCCCGTCGTTCGAGGTGATGACGTTGTCCAGCGCATTACCGGTACCGCTAAGATCGGCATCACCGGTCAGGGCTAGGTTTTCGATGTTGTCGGAGAGGGCGTAGTCTGCCGAGGCCATGACCGTATCGACCCCTTCCTCGGCATTCTCGACAATGGCATCGGCGCTGTTGTCCACTACGTAGGTATCGTCGCCTGCCCCACCAGTCAGCGTGTCGACCCCGGCGTCGCCGTCGAGCGTGTTGTTGCCGGCATTACCGGTGAGGGTATTATTCAAGGTGTTCCCGGTTCCGTCCAGATCGGCCGAACCGGTCAGCACCAAATTCTCGACATTGTCCGCCAGGGTGTGGCTGATCCCTGCTTCTACGGTATCGACGCCCTCGCCCGCAGCCTCGACAACCGTGTCGCCGGCATCGTCCACTACGTAGGTATCATCCCCCGCACCACCGCTCATCGTGTCAGCCCCGGCGCCGCCGGCGATGCGGTTTGCGGCGCTGTTGCCGGTTATGGTGTTGTCGAGGGAATTGCCGGTTCCGTCGATCGCCTCGCTGCCCAAAAGCTCAAGATCTTCCACATGATCAGCCAGCGAGTAGCTGAGAGAAGCCGCAACCGTATCATGGCCCTCGCCCGCCACTTCCACCACCTGATCGTTGGCATCATCGACCAGGTAACGATCATCACCGGCACCACCAGCCATGCCGTCGGCACCACCGCCACCATCCAAATAGTCAGCACCGCCATTGCCGAGCAGAGTGTCATTGCCGGCCATGCCGTGCAGGGTGCTATCGCCGTTGTTGGCGCGCAGCACGTTGTTCAGGCTGTTGCCATTGCCGGTGAGTCCCACCTCCCCCGTCAGCCTCAGGTTCTCCACGTAGTCGCCGAGGGTGTAGTCGATGGAAGCCTCGACCGTGTCGAACCCTTCATAGGCCGCCTCGGTCACCACATCCCCGGCATCATCGACCACATAGGTGTCGTTACCAGCACCGCCAGTCATGGTGTCGGCACCCGCGCCGCCGTCCAAACGATTGTCACCGGCATTACCGGTGATGGTGTTGTCCAGGGCGTTGCCACTGCCGTCGATGTTCCCCGAACCGGTCAGGGTCAGCTCCTCGACGTTCGCGCCCATGGTGTGGCTGGCGCTGGCGAACACCCGATCGTAGCCCTCGTCGGTATTCTCGACGACCGTGTCACCGGTGCTGTCCACGAAATAGGTGTCGTCGCCCTCGCCACCAGCCAGGGTATCGGCGCCTGCACCACCATCGAGCACGTCGTCGCCGGCGAAACCTTCGAGCACATTGGCCCCGCTGTTACCCTTGATCACGTTATCCAGATCGTTACCCGCGCCCTCGATCGCCGCGGACCCGGTCAAGGTCAGGTTCTCCACGTTGTCGGTCAGGGTGTAACCGACGCTGGACTTCACTGTATCGACACCTTCCCCCTCGGCCTCGACCACCGTATCGCCGCTGTCATCGACCACATAGGTATCATTGCCGCTGCCGCCAACCATCGTGTCAGCGCCTGTCCCGCCGTCGAGGGTATCGTCTCCCTCCAGGCCATGCAGGGTGTTATCCGCGCTGTTGCCCTTGATGGTGTTGTCGAGTTCGTTGCCGGTCCCGTCAATCGCATCGCCGCCGGTGAGTGTGAGGTTCTCCAGGTTCTCGCCCAATGCCCAGGTGACGCTGCTCCGCACGGTATCGGTACCCTCGCCAGCGGCCTCGATAACCGTGTCCTCCGCCAGGTCCACCACATACTTGTCATTGCCGCGGCCACCCACCAGTGTGTCGGCGCCGGCTCCGCCATCAAGGGTGTCATCGCCTTCCAGGCCGTGCAGGGTGTTGTCGGCATCGGTACCGGTGAGAGTATTGTCCAGGGTGTTGCCTGTGCCGGTGATCGACTTGCCGGTGAGAGTTAGGTTCTCGACGTTATCGCCCAACGTATAGTCAAACGGGCTGACCACGGTATCGATGCCCTGGCCCGCAGCCTCGACCACGCTGTCGGCGGCGTCATCCAGGATGTAGGTATCATTGCCGCCGCCGCCCGACATGACGTCGGCACCGGCGCCACCATCGAGCGTGTTGCTGCCGCTGTTGCCGGTGATGACGTTGTCCAGTTCGTTGCCGGTGCCGTCGATAGCGCCGTGCCCGGTGAGCGTCAGGTTTTCCAGGTTTTCGCCCAGCGTGTAGGTCCGGCTGGAGCGCACCGTGTCAGTGCCTTCGCCGTCATGCTCCACCACGCGGTCCCCGGCATCGTCCACCACATAAGTATCATTGCCGGTGCCGCCGATGAGGGTGTCGGCGCCCGTGCCGCCGTCGAGCCAATCGTCGCCCTCCAGGCCGTACAGGGTGTTGGCGCCGGTGTTGCCGATGAGCGAGTTGTCGAGTTCATTACCGGTGCCGTCGATGTCGGCCTCACCGGTAAGCGTGAGGTTTTCGACATGGTCGGTCAGGGTGTAGGCGATGGCCGACTCGACCGTGTCGGTCCCCTCGCTAGCATTCTCCTGCACCACATCCCCCTCGCTTTCCACCACGTAGGTGTCGTTGCCGCTGCCGCCAAGCATCGTATCGGCCCCAGCACCGCCGTCCAGGCGGTCGTAGCCGGCGAGCCCTTGCAGGGTGTTATCGGCACTGTTGCCGGTCAGGGTATTGTCGCGGGCATTGCCCGTTCCGCTCACGCCCTCCTCGCCGGTCAGGGTGAGGTCTTCCAGGTTGTCGCCGAGGGTGTAGTCGAGGTGGGTCTGCACGGTGTCGCGGCCTTCGCCGGCCGCTTCCGTCACCACATCGTCTAGGCTGTCGACCACATACGTGTCATCGCCTTGGCCACCGGCCATTAGATCAGCCCCTGCGCCGCCGTCGAGCAGGTCGTTCCCGCTGCCGCCATCCAGAGTATCGGCCCCTTCGCCGCCGAGGAGCGTGTCGTCGTCGCCGTATCCGAAAAGGGTGTCGGCGCCGTCGGCGCCATCCAGGGCGTTGTCACCGCTATTGCCGGTGATGACGTTGTCCAGTTCGTTGCCGGTGCCGCTGGTGTTCGCATCGCCCAGTAGGGTGAGGTTCTCGACATTGTCGGTCAGCGTGGCAGAGACCCGCGCCTCGACGGTGTCGATACCGCCATCCGCCTCCTCGACCACGGTATCGCCGGCATCATCGACCACATAGGTGTCGTCGCCCGCGCCGCCCACCAGCGTGTCGGCGCCGCTGCCGCCGTCCAGCCAGTCGTTGCCGTCGTGGCCGTAAAGGGTGTCGTTGCCCGCGCCGCCGGCGAGGATGTCGTTGGTCTCCGTGCCCTCCAGGGTGTCGTCGCCCGAGGAGCCCACCTGCAAGGTATCGAGGTCGAGTTCACGCCCATCGGCAAAACGAACGGCATCCAGTCGGTGCTTCTCGTCAGCCAGGCTGCCGAACCAGTTGGCGATGGCAACGCGGTCGCCGCTGCCGTAGCGGGAAAAGACCAGGGCGTCGTCTTCGGCCGAGATGTCCAGGTCCCCGGCGCGGATGCCGGCGCCAAATTCGAGCGCGTCCTCGCCGGTGTCGCCGTGGGTTTCGATGATAGTGTCGGCGCCGTCGCCCGGGTTGAAGCGGTAGGTGTCGTTACCGGCACCGCCATAGAGGGTGTCGTTGCCGCTGCCGCCATTCAGGCTGTCATCCCCCTCGCTGCCCAACACCAGGTCGTTGCCCTTACCACCGGAAAGAGTATCTCCGGCCACATCGCCGGTTACGATTTCGGAGGCATGGCTACCCGTACCATCGGTCTCTATATTGCCGTAACCAAACTCGGCCAGTGCTGTCTGTATGCTGGGGTTGTCGCCATCAGTCTCGAGCCAACGGTAGAGCGTATCCAGGCCGTCCCAGCCCATGCCGGTAAGGTTACTGCCGGCCATGCGCTGCAAATCAAGCAGGTCGCGTACTGCTTCACTCGGCGTTTCCTCAAAACGCGACTCCAGAGCGGCCGTGACGTTACTGAAATCGAAGGCCAGCCCGGCATCGTTCATGCCAAGATTAATGGCATCCATGTAGGGTTTGAGGCGGGTCTGCAGCAGCAGGCCGTCATAAACCGATGAGCGCAAGCTCTCGTATGCCTGCTCGAGAAAGGCGATCTGGGCACTGGATAACGGTACATACACAGCCTGGGTTGCACCATAAACCCGGCGCACCGACACACCATCAGGTCCAGACGAATTGCTTGACCTGGCAATAAACTGATCCGCCCCCGTCCGAACACCGTCCGGCTCGATGTCCACAAAGGTCATCCCATTGAACTGCTCAAGCAGTCCGACCAGTTTCGTTACACGCGCCTGTTCTGCAAGCAATGCATCAAGGCGTTCCTGGTATTCTTCACTAAAGCGCGAGGATTCAAGCGAGCTGCCACCGCCATCATCTTGCGAAGACCAGCGGCTACTTACCTGGTTTTTGAGCATGGAACGGCTCAACCCGGGAACCAAGTAGTTAAGGTCGTACCCCTGGTCATCCGCCTTCTCGATGCTGGTTGCACCAGAGGAGGTAGCCGCCCACTGTTCGATCAGGCTATCCAGTTGAGCCAATTGCTGACTCTTGGTCGCACCTTGCGCATACCTTTCGACTGCGGCGGCCAGTGCGGGAGAAAGACTTGAGGCCTCCTGGAGGTCCCGCAGGTGACCGGAACCCTGCATATTCGGAAGCGTTTCGGCTTGCTCCGTCAAGGGGATGGAATCGTCAAATTCGCGATAGAAGGGATTGTCGGCCAGGTCGATGTCCGCCATGTTGCCGGTAACTTCACCCAGAGCCCCCTCGGAACCATCCGTCTTGATATAGGATCCGAGGTCGGCAATGGCGTTGCCGTTGGCAAGAACCTGGTTATTCTCCTCCTTTGCCACATGGAAACCGGCGATGCCCAGCTCTTCCAATGTTTTGAGTTCACCTTCGTCGGTCTTACCATCCGAGTTCAAATCCTGCCAGACACGCAGCTTGTCCCAGTTGGCGTCATTGGCGTCGACGATGCCGTCGCCGTTGGTGTCCTCGGCGGCCAGGGCGGCAAAGCCGTCGGCAGCCTGCCCAACCACTTCGCCGTTTTCGTCCAGCAGCGGTGTGGAGTCGCCGAAGAGCTCGGTGCCGTTGTCGATGAGGCCGTTTTCATTGCGGTCAAGAACCAGATAGCCATCGTCAGGCTTGACCCAGCCGGTGGCATTCGCCGTGCCGTCACCGTCGTGGTCGAAGAGGATGGGGTTGGTGGGATCGATGCCGGTGGTTTCGAGGCCGTCGCCATCGAGATCCAGAGTTAGAGGGTCGCTACGTTGGATCCAGTTTCGGGCATTTAAAAAGCCACTGTTTGTATCGTTATTTATGCCTAGCGGGTCTAACCAACTAAAAATCTTATCATATGCCCAACCAGTGAGAGAGCCCAATATTATTGAGCCTGCAATCGCAGGCCAGGTAATAGTTGCAGCGAATGCAATAACTGCAGCGCCTGCTACCGCTCCAACATAAGAAGCTGCGGCCCCATAGTAGTCACCGCTTTCTGCTTTAATAACGACCTCCGCAGCATCCCCCACTCCCCCAATAACTTCAGCCACCCCCTTCTGAAGAATCTTTGACGCAGAGCGCATCATTGCTTGATGGCTGTCTCCATATGCTTGCAATCCTTCCGTGCGGATTTGACCTGCATGATCAGCCATCGCATCTGATATGGAGTCCATCGCCTGTCTAGCGCTTTTAGCAGCAGGGTTGTTTAGGTCGACTGCCTTCCCGGCAATTTCCTTTGATCGCTGAGAATAATACTCATACTTCTCGGCAAGCTTATCAGCTTCAGATGCCAAGATTGTGGCATCATCCAAGGCTCCGGCCGCTTCCAAATCCGCCATGTGACTGGCACTACTCGCCAGGGTACCTGTAAAAGTATTCCAATAATCATTATATTCGCCCCAGAATTCCTTATCAGTTTCAGAGCTCATTCCATTCTCTCCTATTTACAATTCACCTCATGCCACTTAGCTGCTATACATACTAGGATCACTGTAACCCCATATGCAAAGCACCCAAACCAAAAATAAAAATAAACTAAAACCCCAATTGGTCCGGACTGGATTAATGCCAGAAACATACGACCCCATTTAAATCCTGTATCTGCCCACAACCCTTCCGCCATAAACACCCCCATAGGGCATAAAAACAGAAACAAAAATGCAACCACACAGTCATGCCCAGAAAACGCAGATCCAAACTTAAATATTTTTTTAACTACAAAGTAAACCAGTATTGGCAGCGACACAACTTCATATAAAAGTAAAAATACTACTGATCCAAACATACCAGATTCATAATAATAAAAATCGGCTGCTGGCAAGGCCTTTCTTAGCAGATCAACTTCTTCATTCAGAACTAAAATTGAAGACGGCATCAATACCACCAAAAAACCGCACAACATCCATACTATTATGCATGGCGCAACATTTTTTCTTACTTCCATCCTGCTACGCAAACCTAGCATTATCACACCTTGAAAAGTTAAAAATCACGAGCTCTAAAAAACTCACCATATTTCCATGCTACGTTGTGCCCCAAAACTACCTCAGCCTTATTCTTAAGTTTTGAAACAAAATTGAAACAAACCATATTATGGGCAACTTCGCTCAGAATACCTTCGTTGCCATTAGAGCAACAGTAAGAGCCGAGACCGGCCACGGCTAAACCGATTCATTCAGTGTTGGTACTTGTTAAAAACCTTAGGAACCGCCTTGGCCCAGGCATACAACAACGACATGAAGCCAGCAAGAGCAACAGTCATAACCACACTCCAAAAAGCAAACCCTAACCGGGATTCCAAAAGAGTACGACTAATTTTCGACGAGGGCGCTGTTCCGTCTGACGATCCGGGGAAATAGACCAATGCACTCCATATCATTGCCGCAAAAAATGGAAGTGCCAGTAACACTCTCCACCTCGCCGCTGGCATACTGGCGACCTCAAACCCAAACGACTTGAGCATCCAGATAATCAGAAATGGGACGCACATCAGCTCTGCAGCATAAATGGCTTGCGCCACCTCAGGGAATTCGGACATTCTCCCAAAACGACCAATACTAGGCACGTAATTCGATAGGATATTTATTATGTTTCCAATAGTGGGATTTCTAGTTAAGACATCATCAGGCAATGTGTATGTCGCAATAGCAACAAACATGAATCCAATAATTAGGACGAGCACTGCCACCCACTCTTTCTTGCGTTCTTTTTTTGTAAGAGTTCTCCCCATTTTCGAATAGAAAACTGGAAACATATTCTCTTTTTTAATCCTCATGCAGCCACCCTCCGTGAAGAAGCCTCTTCGCCAGAAATATTCCAGTTCTTCAGGGCATAGGTACTCGCCAACTTGCACATATTATCGGTGCCCTGCATATTCGGAAGCGCTTCGGCTTGCTCCGTCAAGGGGATGGAATCGTCAAATTCGCGATAGAAGGGATTGTCGGCCAGGTCGATGTCCGCCATGTTGCCGGTAACTTCACCCAGAGCCCCCTCGGAACCATCCGTCTTGATATAGGATCCGAGGTCGGCAATGGCGTTGCCGTTGGAGAGAATCTGGCTATTCTCCTCTTTCTCCACGTGAAAACCGGCGATGCCGAGTTCTTCCAATGTTTTGAGTTCACCTTCGTCGGTCTTGCCATCCGAGTTCAAATCCTGCCAGACACGCAGCTTGTCCCAGTTAGCGTCATTGGCATCGACAATGCCGTCGCCGTTGGTGTCTTCTGCAGCGAGAGCAGCGAAGCCGTCGGCGGCTTGACCAACTATTTCTCCGTTTTCGTCCAGCAGTGGTGTGGAGTCGCCAAAGAGCTCGGTGCCGTTGTCGATGAGACCGTTTTCATTGCGGTCAAGAACCAGATAGCCGTCATCAGGCTTGACCCAGCCGGTGGCATTCGCCGTGCCATCGCCGTCGTGGTCGAAGAGGATGGGGTTGGTGGGATCGATGCCGGTGGTTTCGAGGCCGTCGCCATCGAGATCAAGGGTTAGAGGGTCGCTGCGTTGGATCCAATTGCGGGCATCATTATATAGATCGTTAACTTTATCACCAATGGATTCAAAGCCATCTTCAATCTCTTCCATTAACTTGGCAAAGGCATCTTGAGCTGTCTCTTTGAGCCAATCTCCAAAATCACGAAGATCTGAGAACCTGTCAGAAAAAAAGTCATCTATTTCCTGAAATGCATCACTTACTTTATCACCACCTGCATCTATAATATTATTGAAATTTTCCTTAAAACCTTCCATCAATGAATCAACATCAATTGTACTGCCCTCCCTCATAGACATCACTGTCATGGCAGCACTTCCAACCGCTAGTAAGCCCGCTCCGACCAACAAAGCTGGTGAAGAAGCCGCAAAGGCACCGCTCAATGCCAGCGCACTCGCTATAGAGGAGAGATTTGAGGAAGCAGAATATATATGAGTATCTAATACTTCTCCATCATTTTTTTGATAATATTCAGTCATCTTATCGATATCGTTCCCCAATCCAACAGCCCCTAAACCGACTGCGGCAATTGGATGGGATCTTCCAGCCAGATTAATCGAAGGCAATTTCTTTCCAAGCATTTCCCAAACACCGCCAGCTGCTTGAAGACTACTAATTGCTATATCTTTCGCATCGCCCTCAGAAACATTATTGACTAAAGGGGCAACCCCTACTGGATTAGTATAATAACCATAAACGGTACCAACTGCCTCAATCGTACTCTTTTCCATGAGTCTTCCTCATCTCCATAACCACAAAGTAAGCACTTAATAATAAAAAAACAAAAATATACAACCCCACCCAAAAAGGCGCTTTACTAGCATTCCGCCTTACATCTTCTATGGTATCATTCCTAGAAACTATAGTTTCACCTGAAACATCTAGCCTTACTAACCGGTTCTGCTCTAAAAACAAATAAACAGGTTGTTCATACCACCACACAGTCACACTTCTTCCTTCTAAGCCTTCCTTCTCATGAAGACCCACATGGCCTGAATAGCAATTGTACATAGCACCTAATCCAGAACCACAAGTGAAAAGTTTAGTTTCTTTTCCGTTACGGACACCAACCTTCCATCCTTTTCTACTGGACACTTTCTTGTTATATACAAACCCCTTATATATTTTTAATTCATCTAGGCTAGGAACTTCCGCCACCCATACATAAAACTTAGGTATCACCACGAATAAAACCATTATTGGTACAAACAGCCAAACCCGTGTACCCTTGACCAAACCTAAAACTTTTTTCAACGTCACCCAGCTCACCAAAACCCAAAAATTAATACAAAAAAACAAAACGCCCTATGATATATTTAAACATCGACTCCAAGGTCGCCCCCCACTCATAACTAAACGCTCCTTAACTATCAAATTACCGGGAACCTTATGAGCTATGAAAACAATCATTACCCTTCCATTTATTTTATTAACAGTTCTCGCGAGATCTTCCGCGGAACTGTCGTCCAAATTAGAAGTAGCTTCATCAAAGATGAGAATCTCTGGTTTTTTTAACAATGCCCGAGCAATAGCTATCCTCTGTTTCTGCCCACCCGAAAGCCCAACACCATTTTCCCCCAGAGACGTCTGATACCCATCGGGCAACTGTTCAATCACGTCATGAATACCCGCCCAACGACACGCCGATACAATCTCTTCAAAACTGGCCAAGGGATTGGCCATTTGCACATTCTCGTACACAGAGCCTGAGAAAAGTCTGGTCTCCTGGGGAACCACACCAATTTTTGATCGCAATTCGTTAGCGGAAAAATGCCGGATATCCCGTCCGCCCAATAGGATGCGACCACTGGACGGGCGATAGAAGCCAAGAATGAGCTTGGCCAACGTGCTCTTGCCCGAGCCCGATGGCCCCATCACCAATGTTGTCTTTCCAGGGGTGAAGGAGTAGGAAAGGTCTTGAAAGAGCCAGGGATGATCCTCGCTATATCGGAACCCAACATTTTCCAATTCAATCTTGGGTTCGTCACCTTTCGCCCTATTTGGCTTCAGGGCATAGGGTTCGGTGGGCACGTTCATTAAATCACCCAGCCGCTTCACAGCCAGATTTGCCTGCTGGAATTCCTGGTATAGGCCAACCAATCTGAGGAGAGGTTGCGAGAGCCGGCTGGAGAACATCTGGAAAGCCACGAGCATGCCGATCGTAAACCCATCGTTCTGCATAACCAGAAGCGCGCCAACCACCAAAATTGCAAGCGTCTGAAGTTGTTCGAGGAACTGGGACAGGGTGTTGTAAGTATTTGACAGTTGTCGCGTAGAAAACGTGGAGTGCAGATAATCCGCCAGGAAATTACCGTAGCGTCGCTCCAATTGCGGCTCCAGCTGCAAAGATTTAACCGTCTCCATGCCGCCCACGTATTCAGTGACGTAAGCCTGGTTCCGCGCTCCCAAAAGAAACTGCTTATTCAACCTGTCTCGCAGGGTTGGCGTGACGGCAAGACTTAGCAAAGCGAGGAGTGCTAAAAGCCCTACCGCGATAAGAGAAAGTTGCCAGCTATACCAGAACATCACTGCCAGTAGGACAAGCATGAAGGGCACATCCAGCAAGAGCGATACGGCCGCGCCCGAAACAAACTCACGAATTGTCTCCACCCCCTGAATACGGGCCACCAGCGTGCCAGTGGGACGATTGGCGAAGTAAGGCATTGGCAATTTAAGAAGATGAGAAAAGACCCGGTGGCCTAATACCGCGTCAATTCGATTTCCGGTATGAATCACCAGATACTGCCTGACCCAAGTAAATACAGCAGAAAAAATAATGGCCAATGCCATCCCGGCCCCGATTGCGATCAGAGTACTCTGGGTCTGGTGAACGACCACCTTGTCAATGATCACTTGTGTAAACAGAGGTGTGGCTAGCCCAACAAGCTGCAAAAGAAGAGAGGCTACAAGGATGTCTCGCCAGACTCGTTTATGTTTCAGGAGCTCCGGTATAAACCATCGGAATCCGAACTCCTTCTCAACTGACGCCCTTTTTCCGTCTTCATCCTTCAGTTCTTCCGAGACTGGGGCAATCAAGCACAATTCTGGCTCTATTAAACCCTCCAATTCAGAGGTCTGAATCGTGTGCATGTCTTGGGAGTCAGGCCTGAAATAGTGGACTCCGTCTTCGTCAACGGCAGAAATAAGAATTGGTAACCGCAGGCCAACGCCAACAACTCCCTCGGTCTCTGGCTCCTTTGATGACTCTTCGGAGCAGCCCAGATTTTCGGGATCTCGCAAGTAGGCAATGCAAGGCAGGTTAACCTCGGCCAAACCCGGAACCTGATTCAGTGGGCAAATACCATGCCTCAGCCCCAATTCCTTAAGAGCCTGAAAAAGGTCTGCGATGCTATACGTGCCGTTGACCGGTGGGTGCTGCTGAACAAACAACCTGGAATCGAAGGGGATACGATGGAAGCGGCAGAGGCTACCTGCCACCCAGACGGCATGGCTTTCCTTTAGAGTAGTTACAAAATCCATTTCGTTGACGCTTTCGTCCCTGTGTTTGGGCGACATTTCTGATTAACCGCCCGAAACCAATCCATTGGTCCCACACCTATTCGTACGCTCTCATCCAGAGACAGGCAAGGGTATGCTCACGTTTTTTTGACAGTGGTCAAATCGTGTGAGTGTCATATAATCCCGACATCAAATCCCCAACTCCCGACGCAACGTGGCCGCAGCAGATCGCCAGCACTTCCATGCCCATGATCGGACTTGACAAAAAAGGACCACCTTTGGTTTTGGTTCTGGTTCGGCGACGGCGGCTACCGATTTTGAATAGTTTGGCTTTGCGGTCCATTTCATCCAAGCCGCAATTTTCCTACAATTCCTTTCTTTACCAACGGCAACCTCAACCGGACACCTCCATGCCAGCACCCCAAACCGAACAGCCCCGACACACCCCCATGATGCAGCAATACCTGAAGATCAAGGGCGAACACCCCAACGAGCTGGTGTTCTACCGTATGGGGGATTTCTACGAGCTGTTCTACGACGACGCCAAGAAGGCGGCGGAGTTGCTGGACATTACCCTCACGGCCCGGGGCCAGTCCGGCGGCAACCCCATTCCCATGGCGGGCATTCCCTACCACTCGGCGGAGAACTACATTGCGCGGCTGGTGCGGGGCGGGCATTCGCTGGCCATTTGCGAGCAGATTGGCGATCCGGCCACCAGCAAGGGGCCGGTGGAACGGAAAGTGGTGCGTATTGTCACGCCCGGCACCCTGAGTGACGAGGCGTTTCTGGAAGACCGGCGCGATAACCTGCTGGCTGCCATTTTCAGCCACAAGGAAAGCTTCGGTATTGCCTCGCTGGACATCTCCAGCGGCCGCTTTGCCGTGTCCGAACTGGAAGGCCTCGAAGCACTGCAGGGCGAGCTTCAGCGCCTGCGCCCGGCGGAGATTCTGATCAGTGAGGACTTCCCCTACGGCGAGATTCTGGAAGGATTTACCGGCATTCGGCGCCAGGGCCCCTGGCTGTTCGAGGAAGACTCCGCCCACCGCATCATTACCCAGCAATTGCAGGTCAAGGATCTCACCGGTTTTGGCTGTGAAGACCTGCACCTGGCCATCTGCGCCGCCGGCTGCCTGCTGCAATACGCCCGGGAAACCCAGCGCACCGCCCTGCCGCACATCCGCAAGCTCAGCCGCGAACGGCGAGAGGATGCGGTCATCCTGGATGCCACCAGCCGCCGCAACCTGGAAATCGACACCAACCTGATGGGCGGCACCCAGCACACCCTGGCCTGGGTCATGGACCGCACCGCCACCGCCATGGGCGCCCGGGAACTGCGCCGTTGGCTGAACCGGCCACTGCGGGACGTGGAAACCGTCAAACACCGCCAGCAGGCCGTTTCCGCCCTGCTGGACGGCTTTCACTACGAGCCGGTGCACGATCTGCTCAAGAAGGTCGGCGACATCGAACGCATTCTGTCCCGGGTCGCCCTGCGTTCGGCCCGCCCCCGGGACCTGGCTCGCCTGCGCGATGCCTTTCAGGCCCTGCCGGAACTGCAGGATGCGCTGAAGCCAGTCAACTCTCACCACGTGGTAAAACTGGCGGCGACCGTCGGCGAGTATCCGGGACTGGCGGACCTGCTGGGGCGTGCCATCATCGAAAACCCGCCGGTGGTGGTACGCGATGGTGGCGTGATTGCCGAGGGTTTCGATGAAGAACTGGATGATTTGCGCAACATCAGCGAGAACGCCGGCCAGTTCCTGCTGGATGTGGAAACCCGCGAGCGCGAACGCACCGGCATCTCCACCCTGAAAGTGGGCTACAACCGGGTGCACGGTTACTACATCGAAATCAGCCGCGCCCAGTCCGACCAGGCACCGGTGGATTACATCCGCCGCCAGACCCTGAAAAACGCCGAGCGCTTCATCACCCCGGAGCTCAAAGAGTTCGAAGACAAGGCCCTGAGCGCCAAGAGTCGGGCACTGGCCCGGGAAAAAGGGCTGTACGACGAGGTACTGGAAACCGTGGCCGAACAACTGGCGCCGCTGCAGGACGCGGCCCAGGCCCTGGCCGAGCTGGATGTGCTGAGCAACTTTGCCGAGCGTGCCACCAGTCTGCGCTTCACCGCCCCGGAATTCACCGACCAGCCCGGCTTCAACGTGGAGGAAGGCCGCCATCCGGTGGTGGAACAACTGCTGAGCGAGCCGTTCGTACCCAACAACCTGCTGATGGACAACAAGCGCCGGATGCTGGTGATCACCGGCCCCAACATGGGCGGTAAGTCCACCTACATGCGCCAGGCGGCGCTCATTGCACTGCTGGCCTACACCGGCAGCTTCGTGCCCGCCGACCGTGCCGTGCTTGGGCCGGTGGACCGCATTTTCACCCGCATGGGCTCCTCGGATGACATCGCCGGCGGCCGTTCCACCTTCATGGTGGAAATGACCGAAACCGCCAACATCCTGCACAACGCCACCGAACACAGCCTGGTGTTGATGGACGAAGTAGGCCGGGGCACCAGCACCTTCGATGGTCTGTCCCTGGCCTGGGCCACCGCCGAGCACCTGGCCAAGCACATTCGCTGCTACACCCTGTTTGCCACCCACTATTTTGAACTGACCCAACTGGCCGAAGACCTGGAGCATGCGGTGAACGTGCATCTCACCGCCACCGAGCATGACGATTCCATCGTGTTCCTGCACAACGTGCACGACGGCCCCGCCAGCCAGAGTTACGGGCTGCAGGTGGCCAAACTGGCCGGTGTGCCGCAAAATGTGATCACCCACGCGAAAAGTCAGTTGGCGCAACTGGAAGGCGAGGAACGGCCCACCGCCACACCAGCCGGTGAAGCGCGTGAGCCGGCCGCCCCTGAGCCCCAAAGCCGTCCGGCGGAAACCATCATGCAGGGCGACATGTTCGCCAGCATGGAGCCAAGCGTTGTGGAAGAAAGCCTGCGCAAGCTGGATCTGGACAACCTGACGCCCCGGGAGGCTCTGAACCGGCTGTACGAACTCAAGGAAAAACTGGAAAGCTGAAAAAAGTGACGGAGAATTGACCCAGGCAATAAGGATATAGCCAGCGAAAGCTTGCGGCTGTGCGGGTCGCTCCCTACAATATCGCGCACAAAATCAGAACCGGAGCCAAATTACACAAGCTCCTGATGAGACCGATTACTCCACGACCAGGGATCTGACTATGGCCTTTATCGTTACTGATAACTGCATCAAGTGCAAATACACCGACTGTGTGGAAGTCTGCCCGGTAGACTGTTTCTACGAAGGCCCGAACTTTCTGGTAATCGACCCGGACGAGTGCATTGACTGCGCCCTCTGCGAGCCGGAATGCCCCGCCGAAGCGATCTTCTCGGAAGACGAGCTGCCGGCCGGCCAGGAAGCCTTTGTTGAGATCAACGCCGACCTGGCAGGCAAGTGGCCGAACATCACCGAAAAGAAAGACCCGCTGCCAGACGCCGAAGAGTGGGATGGCAAGCCGGACAAGCTGCAGTACCTGGAGCGCTAAACCAGACTGCGCTGCCTATCGCCGCCAGGGCTTCCCCGCCCTGGCGGCTCATATCACCTCTCACCCCTCGATCACTACCGATCACCAGCCCGGCTTTCTTCTCCGATTCACTGCATCTCCTTCGCCTGATTACGCAACATGAACTTGCGGATCTTGCCCGTGGATGTCTTCGGCAAACGGGTAAACACCACCTTGCCAGGCACCTTGAAAATCGCCAGATGCTGTCGGCAAAAGGCAATGATTTCATCCTCCGTGACATCGTCCGAGTCCGGCTTCAGGGTCACGAAGGCACAGGGAATTTCTCCCCAGCGTTCATCCGGCCCGGCCACCACCGCCGCCTCCAGCACCGCCGGGTGCTTGTAGAGCGCATCTTCAACTTCGATGGTGGAAATATTCTCGCCACCGGAAATGATGATGTCTTTTAACCGATCCCGGATCTCCATATAACCATCCTTGTGCCACACCGCCAGATCCCCGGTATGGAACCAGCCCCCACGGAAAGCGTCCGCAGTTGCTTCGGGATTCTTCAGGTAGCCCTTCATCACGGTATTGCCGCGCAGGAAAATCTCACCCAGGGTTTTGCCGTCTTTCGGCACCGGTTTCAGGGTACGGGGGTCGGCCACCATGGTGCCGGCCAGGGTCTGGTAACGCACGCCCTGCCGGGCTTTGAGCCGGGCCCGCTGGTCCAGCGGCAGGCCGTCCCACTCCGGCTTCCAGGCACACAGGGTCACCAGGCCGTAAACTTCGGTCAGCCCGTAGGCGTGGGTGACCCGCACGCCCATTTCCTCGATGCCCTGAATCAGTTGCGCGGGCGGCGCAGCACCGCCGGTAAGGGCGTTCACTTCATGACGGAGTTCCGCCTTGGCTTCGGCCGATGCGTTCAGCAAGGCATTCAAAACAATCGGCGCACCGCACAAATGGGTGACCTGATGGGCGCGAATCAGCTGCAACACCTTTTCCGGGTCCACCCGGCGCAGGCAAATATGAGTACCGGCCATGGCGGTGATGGTCCAGGGGAAGCACCAGCCGTTGCAGTGAAACATGGGCAGCGTCCACAGATACACCGGGTGCATGCCCATGGACCAGGCGGTCTGGTTACCCAGAGCCTGCATGAACGCGCCGCGATGATGATACACCACCCCTTTCGGATTACCGGTAGTGCCGGACGTGTAGTTCAGGGAGATGGCGTCCCACTCATCCGGCGGAAATGACCACTCGGCTTGCGGGTCGCCTTCCAGCAAAAATGCTTCGTAATCCAGCTCGCTGACCGGCTCACCCTCGCCGTATTCCGGATCATCCACCTCAATCAGCAACGGTTTTTGCTTGAGACGGGCAACCGCCTGGCGAATCACCTCACCGTATTCCCTGTCGGCAATCACCACCCGGGTTTCACTGTGTTCCAGCATGTAGGCGATGGCCGGCGCATCCTGGCGCACATTCAGGGAGTTAAGCACGGCCCCCGCCATGGGCACGCCAAAATGGCATTCAATCATGGCCGGAATATTGGGCAGCATCACCGCCACCGTATCGCCCCGGCCAATGCCCCGCCCGGCCAGTGCCGAGGCCAGGCGGCGGCAACGCTCGCCGGTCTCGGCCCAGGTATAGCGGATAGCACCATGAATAATGGAAGGCTGGTCCGGGTAAACGCTGGCCGTACGTTCAAGAAAATCAACCGGCGACTGCACGGCGTAATTGGCCTGACACGGCTCAAGACCCTGATCGTAAATGGATGTCGCCATGGAACCCTCTGACCGCCTCACTGTTTTGGGAATGCAATGGGAACGTTATGCTCTTCTAACAGGCGCTGCCTAAACAGGTATACTGTGTGGCAGCGAAACCCGAAGCGCCGGAACCATATCATAAAACCGGTCGAAATCTTACGATGCACCGACCAGGGCCCGCATGAGCATAGCCGATCAGCCAACACCTTACCCGCTGCTGCCCAACGACCCGCAGCCTACCCTGATTCTGGACCAGCGTGGCCAGGTAGTGGCATCCACCCGCTCAGTTCACCAACTGATGGAAGACGCCGGGCTCAGCAGCCCCGAGGCCATGCTGCCGGTAAACACCGTACACCTGATACGGGCAGCGCTCACCCAGAATCGCGCCATCGAGAACGTCGAATCCCGGTTTGCCGGCTACGATTGCATCTGGTGCTTCATACCCGACACCGGCAGCCAGCAGGTGATCGCCCGTGGCCGGGAAGCCACCCGGGAGATTCGCCTGCGTGAACAGGCCCAACGCTCCAACCGCCTGTACCGGCTGATTACCGAAAACACCACCGACCTCATCTCCCGCCACGCACCGGACGGCCGCTTTATCGATGCCACCCCCGCCTCCTGGCAATTGCTGGGCTATCGCCCGGAAGCGCTGCGCGGCAAGACCCTTGAAGAAGTCTTTGACAGCGAACAGGCCGCCAAAAAGCTGGCCGAAGCCCAGGAAAAACTGCGCGAAGAAGGCTATGCCACCCTCACACTGAACATCACCCATCCGGACGGCAAGGCCCGGTACCTGGAAATCTCCAGCCGGGCCATTCGGGAAACCTACACGGGTGCGGTGGTGGAGGTCATCAGCGTGTCCCGCGACATTACCTCCCGGGTGGAATCGGAGGAGAAAAACCGGCTTCTGGCCGATGAACTGGCACACACCACCCGCCTGGCGACGCTCGGCGAGCTGGCCTCCAGTGTCGCTCACGAAATGAACCAGCCGCTTGCCTCCATTGTCAACTTTGCCAGCGCCAGCCAGCGATTTCTGCAGGGCGCCCAGCAACAGCCCGCCCGCCTGGCCAAGGTGGAAGACGGGCTGGAGAAAATCGTCCACCATGCAAACCGGGCATCGGAAGTCATCAAGCGGCTGCGGGCCTTCCTGCGCAAGGGTCAGAAACGCATGGCCCCGATTGCCGTTAATGATGTCGCCGCCAATGTTGCCCGTTTGTGCCAGTGGGAGGCCGAAAAAAAGCGCGTGCGAATCGTTGAAAGCCTGACCGACAGCCAGCCGATAATCACGGCCGACCCGGTGTTGCTGGAACAGGTTCTGATCAACCTGATTCGTAACGCCATCGACGCCAGCGTTGAAGCCCGCCAGAACGGCAGCAAAATTCAGGCGGAGCTGGCGAACGTGGTCATTGAAACCCGCCTGAACGACAACGGCGAAGTCCTGCTGGAAGTCACCGACGAAGGCCCCGGTCTGAGCGAAGAGGCCATCCGGCAGATCTTCCAGCCCTTCTACACCAGCAAACCCCAGGGGCTGGGACTTGGATTGTCCATGAGCCGCTCTATAATCGAAGACTTTGGCGGCTTTCTGGATGCCGCCCCGGCCAGCACCGGCGGCCTGACCCTGACCTGCCGTTTTCCGGCAAACACCCAGAGAAACACGCCAGTACCCATGGAGAGTTCGGATGGAGAGTTCAGATGACTGATTCAGCCAACAGCCAGCCGGCCACGGTGTGCGTGGTAGACGACGACGCCGGCATGCTTGAATCCACCCAGTGGCTGCTGGAGTCGGTGGGCCTGACCGTCAAGGCCTACAGCGACGGCCGCCGTTTTCTGGACACGGTGGACGACACCAACGTCGGCTGCGTGGTGCTGGATGTGCGCATGCCCGGCCTGGGCGGGCTGAACGTTCAGGAAGAGATGCAGAAGCGGGACCTGAACATCCCGATCATTTTTGTTTCCGGCCACGCCGATGTGCCCATCGTGGTGCGGGCGTTCAAATCCGGCGCCTTTGATTTCATTGAAAAGCCCTTCAACCAGCAGCTGCTGCTGGACAGCGTGCAGCAGGCCCTGCAGGAACACCAGAACGGCCGCCAGCATGCCGCCGACGCCAGCACGGAAAAACGCCTGGCCAGCATGACCCGACGCGAGCGGGACGTTTTTCTGCCCCTGGCCCAGGGCTACACCAGCCGGGAAATTGCCGACCAATTGGGCGTCAGCGTGAAAACCATCGACCTCTACCGGGCGCGGGTGATGAAACGTCTGGGCGCCGACCGTCTGCCGGATGTTACCGGCCTGGCCATTGCCGCCGGGTTGCTGGACCCGCTGGATCTGCGCAAGCAATAACATGGCACCTCCTTCAAACAACCGTCAGCCAACCCATCACGACGTCATCATTATCGGCGCCGGTGCCGCCGGGCTGATGTGTGCGGCCACCACCGGTTACCGGGGCAGGCGGACGCTGGTGCTGGATCACGCCAACAAGCCGGGCAAGAAAATCCTGATGTCCGGTGGAGGGCGCTGCAATTTCACCAATCTGAACAGCACACCGGCGAATTTCCTGTCGGACAACCCCCACTACTGCATTTCTGCCCTGAAACGGTACACCCCGCAGGATTTCGTGGAGCTGGTGGACCGCCACGGCGTGGAGTACGAGGAAAAAGCACCGGGGCAACTGTTCTGCCAGGACAGCGCCAAAGACATACTCAATGTGCTGTTGACCGAATGCGAGTGGGCTGGTGCCGAGATCCGCATGGAGACCTCCGTGAACTCGGTGACCGAAACCGGCGACGGTTACCACCTGGCCACCAGCGCTGGCAACTTTACTTGCGAGTCACTGGTGGTGGCCACCGGCGGCCTGTCCATTCCCACCATGGGCGCCACCGGTTTCGGCTACGACATTGCCAGACAGTTTGGCCTTGAAGTGTTGCCCACCCGCGCCGGGCTGGTGCCCTTCACCCTGCATCCGGAGCTCAAGCAGCAACTGGCTCCGCTGTCCGGCGTCAGTTGTCCGGTGGACGCCCACTGCCATAATGAACATTTCCGCGAACCCATGCTGGTTACCCACCGGGGCCTGAGCGGGCCGGCCATGCTGCAGGTGTCCAGTTACTGGCAGCCCGGCGATGAGATACACATCAACCTGTTGCCGGCACAGAAAATCCAGCAGGACCTGCTGGACCTGCGCAGGGACAAACCACAATCCACCCTTCTCCAATACCTTAATCAGCACCTGCCCAAGCGTTTCGCCCAGGCCTTCAACGAACTGCAGGGCTGGCGAGGGCCGTTGCAGGAATACCGCAATGCCGACATCGGGCAGGTGGCCCAGGCCCTGGGCGACTGGACCATCAAACCGGCCGGCACCGAAGGGTACCGCACAGCCGAGGTCACCCTGGGCGGGGTGGATACCCGCCAGTTATCCTCGAAAACCATGGCGGTTCAGGACCAGCCCAACCTGTTCTTTATCGGGGAAGTGGTGGATGTCACCGGGCACCTGGGCGGGCACAATTTCCAGTGGGCCTGGGCTTCGGGCGTGGCGGCCGGGAACGTGGCCTGAGACCAGCCAAGCGTTTGCTCGCGCCTCATCAGGGGCATTTACAGGTATTTGGCAATCGGCAGCCAGGACAGAAAACCGGACTGGAATCGACGCCACAAGCCCACATCCGGCTCATGGCCAACCGTGAGGTCGCCCGCATGCCAGCGCAGATCGCCGTTCTCATCCAGGCTGACCCGCCAGCTGTTTTCCGGGCCAGTGGCATAATCAATGTCATCCGCCACGGCCCTGGCCAGTTCCGGGCTGTGAATGATAAAAACGGTCTCGCCGTTCAGGTAAATCGACCGAAGGTTCACGTTGAACGAGCCGACAAACAGGGTCTTCCGATCAAACACCACCGCTTTTGAGTGCAGGCTCAGGCCGCCTGGCCCACAGGCCACACCATCTGCAATCCACTGCCTGCAGGCGGGTGAGTCCGGGCGTAATTCGTACAGATCAATGCCGCTTGCCAGCATCGCCTTGCGCCAGCGGGCATAACCCGAGTGATTGGTGAGCAGGTCATTGGTGGCCAGTGAGTTGGTGAACGCTGTCACCGACACATCGGGGTTGCCAAGGCCGCTGGTGCCGTTCAGTTCCTCGTCGGTGAGAATCAGGTAGGCAGATTCAATCAGGATTTCGGTCTCGGCCGCATTCGCCAGCCGATACAATGCCCGTGCGGTGGCTTTCGGGGTGCTGGCGGGGCCTTCCGGATTTTCCGGCGGCGGGTCAAACACCAGTTCGGCCGGAGCCTGTATCACCCCCGCGAACGTCTGATCCAGATACTTCCGGGCAGCCTCCTCGCCCGCCGGCGGGCGGGTCCGCAATGCCGGCCTCTCAACACTCTGCTCAAGCACTTCGGGCAGGTCCCCGGGGCTCAGTTCGTGCAGTTGATCTAGCGGGTATGCCCAGAGATCCTGCCAGTAGGCCTGAAAGCTGTCGCCCAGGGGGTCGGCCAGCGGGCCGAGCACCAATATGTCACGGTCACGGGTGTTCTGCAGCGGGTCTTCATCGAAGTATTCATCACCGATATTGCGGCCACCGGCAATGCCCGCGTGGCCATCCACCACGAAACTCTTGTTGTGCATGCGCCGGTTGATGCGGTCGAAATTCGCCGCCAACGCAAACAGACGGGACACCCCATTCCGGGCACGCACCGGGTTAAAAACACGCACGGTAATGTTCGGATGGGCATCAAGCCGGGCAAACAGTGGCTCCTTGCCCGCCAGGTTAATGTCGTCCAGCAACAGCCGCACCTGCACCCCACGATCAGCGGCGACCAGTAGCCGGCCAGCAAGGTAACGGCCCGTGGCATCGTCGTTCCAGATGTAGTACTGGGCATCGATGCTGTGGTTTGCCACTTCAATCAGGGCCGCCCGGGCCAGGAAGGCCTCGCGCCCGGTGTTCAGCAGGGCAAAGCCGGATTCCCCGGTTTGGGAGTCGAGGTGCTGCTGGCGTTGCTCCTGTAAAAACGAATCAGCCACTGACTCTGCTCCCGAACTGTCTCCGTGCTTTACCGGCTGCAGACCACTCGCGCAGCCGGTCAGAACACTGGCGCATACCAGCGCCAGAAATACCTTGCGCCATGTTCCTACAAGCATAGTGGTTACCGCCCGGCCCAGACCATCAGCGCAGAATCACCAACGGCTTGTCGGCGGTTTTCAGCATATTGGTGGTGTTACTGCCAACAAAAAACTCGCGGATGCGGGAGCGGCCGTAGGCTCCCATCACCAACAGGTCAATATCGTGCTCTTGCTGGTACTGGTGCAAGGCCGGCTCCACGTCGCCTGCCCGGATGGCCAGGGTGATCTCCACATCCAGACCGGCCAGCATCTTTTCCGCTTTTTTCAACTGCTCCCAGCGGTCCGCGGTATCAGCGCCCACCATCACCAGGTGCAGAGGCATGCCTTTCAGAACCGGGCTGGTGGAAATCAGCTCCACTCCTTTGAACGCCGCCTCGCTGCCGTCGAACGCCACCATGGCGCTTTTCGGGTCGGTGTATTCGTCCGGCACCAGCAGTATCGGGCGGTGGGCGCTGCGAATCACGGTTTCCAACTGACCGCCCGGGTGCAAATCCCGGTCGGAGCTGCTCTCACCGTGCAGGCCCATGACGAACAACCGTGTGTCCTTTTCCAGCGCCTGGATTGCTTCCACCAGTGTGCCGTGACGCTGGCGCTTGACCGCCTCGGTCAGGCCACTTTGTTGTACCCGTTCCTCGGCCTTGTCCAGCAAATGGTGCCCATGCTCCCGGGCCAGCTTGGCGCGCTTACGGTCCAGCTCCGCCAGCTCGTCCAGCAGTTGCTCCCGGCTACCCAGGCCAATATTGCCCGCAAGGTCGGGCTCGGAGGGGTATTTTTCCTCGTCCAGGACGTGCAGCAGCATCAGGGGTGCCTGCGTGTGCCGGCTGGCCCAGGCGCCGTAATCACAGACCGCCGGGGCCGCTCGGGAGTCATCAATACAGGACACGATTTGCAACATCTTCCACCTCGCCTTGAAATCACTATGCTTGTTATTGTGGCAGCCAACCTTATGATCTTGCGTTGCTGTGGCGCATTTTTTCGTCTTGAATCACGAATATAGTGCCGCAAATTTCAGTGTCCTGCTAACCCAGACCAACCGGAGCACCCGTGCATGGATGATGTTGCCAGCCAGTTTCTGGCCAACAACCAAACCACCTTTCACTTGGCCATTGCCCTGCTGCTCGGGGCCATTATCGGCCTGGAGCGCGGCTGGGATGCCCGGGACCAGAAAGCCGGCGAACGCATTGCCGGCATACGCACCTTTGCCCTGATCGGCCTGCTCGGCGGCATTTCCGCCATCCTGGCTGCCGAGATTACCGTCTGGGCCTTTCCCGTCCTGCTGCTCAGCGTGGTCGCCATGGGGCTGGTGGCGTTCAGTGAACGGCTCGCCCATATTCGCAACTTCAGTATTACCGGCATGGTTGGCATGGTACTGACCTTCTGCTTTGGTGCCATTGCCGTGGCTGTGGACCCGGTAATCGCCACTGCGGCCGCCGTGGTGACAGCAATGATTCTGGACAACAAGGCGGAAATCCACGGCTGGCTGCAGAAGCTGCAATCCCATGAACTGGACGCAGCGTTGAAACTCCTGCTGATTTCCGTGGTGATGCTGCCGCTGCTGCCCAGCGAAAAAATGGGGCCGGGCGGCGTGCTCAACCCACGCGAGATCTGGTACATGGTGGTGATGATCGCCTCCATCTCGTTTGTCGGCTACTTCGCCATCCGGGTGGCCGGTGCGCGCAAGGGCATTCTGTTCACCAGCCTGTTTGCCGGATTGAGTTCCTCCACCGCCCTGACCCTGCACTTTTCCCGGCAGGCGGCGAAGAACCCGGAGTTCAGCCCGCAATTCGCCTCCGGCATTCTGATTGCCTGCGGCACCATGTTCCCCCGCATTCTGATCTACTGTCTGATCATCAACACCGCCCTGCTCCCCAGCCTGATCTGGCCGGTCGTGGTGATGACCGCCCTGCTCTACGGGCCGGCCTTTTTCATCTGGCGCAAGCATTCCGGGCAGTTGCAGGTCAGCCAGCCGAGCCTGAGCCAGAACCCGCTGGAGCTGTCGTCAGCCCTGGTGTTTGGCGCCCTGTTGACTGGCATTCTGCTGCTGGGCGAGTTTCTGAAGAACAGCTTCGGCGATGCCGGTATCTATGCCCTGGCGGCCACCTCCGGCGTGGCGGATGTGGATGCGATCACCCTGTCGCTGACCCGCATGTCCAACAACAACCTGGCCATGGATGTGGCGGTGATCGGCATTGTCATCGCCGCCGCCGTTAACAATCTGGTGAAATCCGGCATGGCCTGGAGCATTGGCAACCGCCAGGCCGGGCTGCTGGTGGGCATTCCCATGGTTCTGTCGTTGGCGGCGGGGCTTCTGGTGGCCTGGCTGCAGTAAGTCTATTCACCAGCCCTGCGGAAAGTCAGGTTATAGCGATAGGGGCCGGTCAGCGGATGGTCACCGGCTTTCAGGGTCAGGACCCCGTGGTAATTGAGCCGTGCAGGGCCACCCCACACCAGCACATCGCCGTGCTCCAGCAGAATGCGCCGGGGCTTGTCACTGCGCCTGCGCCCGCCCATTTGAAAGACAATCGGCAAACCCAGCGACACGGACACAATCGGCCAGGCAAAGTCCTGCTCGTCCCGGTCCTGGTGCAACCCCATTTTGGCGCCAGGCTGGTAGCGGTTAATCAGGCAGGCGTCCGGCACAAAACCGGAGAAACCGGCTTCTTCCGCCGCATTTTCAGCCAGTTGAATGAAACCATCGGGCATGGTGGGCCAGGTCCGCCCCGTTTGCGGATCCTGCCGCTGGTATCGATAGCCAGCGCGGTCGGTCACCCAGCCCAGCGGCCCGGCACAGGTCATGGCCGCCGACATCCGGTGACCGCCAGGGGTAACCATCTGGCGGAAACTCGCCTGGCCGGCAATTTCAGCTATGCTGTCCAGTAAGTCTTTTGCCCGTGCCGAAGCAAAACGACGTAGCACAAAAACACCATCAGCTTCCCGCTCCAGCCATGGCTCCGGGGTTTGCGGGTCGAATAAATCCAGCGTCATCGCCATCACCATTCCACATCGATAAGATCAGGGTATCGACAATCGTGCTGTTCACAAAACCACCTCACCAAAGAACCCTGCCCGACGGCCACCAGCCCGGCCAGATCTCGCTGGCAGTGGTGATTGCCTCCGCCATTACCCTGGCCATGCTGACCCTCACGGTGGTGCTGATCAGCCAGAGTTTCCGGGGCATGGAACAGGCCAAGATTACCGCTGCCGAAGCCATGGCCGGGCAACTGGCCACCAGTGTGGACGACCGCATTCACGCGGTCACTCAACCGCCCGCCACGGCATTGACCGCCTTGCGTCATGACCCGCTTGCCGGTGCCGCCAACCTTGACCAGCGCCTCGACAGGTTGCAACCGGTGGCCGAGGTACTGAACACCAGCGACATCATCAACGCCATTTACGCCGGCTACGGCAACGGCGATTTCTTTTTGCTGAGGGATCTGGCTCACGAAGACTCCGAGCGTTTCGCCGACGCCCCACCCGATAGCCGCTACCTGCTGCAAAGCGTTGAAAGAAGCGGACAACAGGTTCGGGGCACCTGGCTGTTTTACGACCAGGCACTGAATCTTTTGAGACGCCAGGATCTGCCCGATTACCGCTTCGACCCCCGCCAACGCCCCTGGTACCAGCAGGCTCAGCAGCAAGACACCATGCAGTTGTCTTCGCCCTATACCTTTTTCACCACCCGTCAGACGGGCCTGACCCTGGCCTGGAAGGCTGCGGGGCTGCCGGAAACCGTACTGGGAATCGATGTCACCGTGACCGATCTTGGCGCCAAGCTCAGTGAACTGAAACAAACCCCGGGTAGCCGGATTGCCATTGTGAATCGCACCGGCGAGGTACTCGCCAGTTCGGAGGATCAAAGCGACAGCCTGCCCGGCCCGCTGATCAGGCAGGCTCTGGCACAACCGACACAACAGGTACAGAATGCGGATTTCGGACAGCGGGACTGGTACACCATCACCGCCGATCTGTCCTCCCTGCCTGACGAACAACTGACCATCGCCATCGCGATTCCCGCCGATGAACTACTGGCCGATGTCTGGGACGCACTGACCCGCCAGACCCTGATCGCCATTGCCATTGCCGGCCTGCTGCTGGTGGTGGGCTGGCTGCTGGGCCGGCAGGTGGGCAAGCCGCTGACGCAACTGACCGACAGGGTCAGCCGGCTGTCGCGTTTTCGCTTCGACACGCCGGTGCGCTCGGATTCCCACATCCGCGAAGCCTCGGAGCTGAGCATTGCCCTGGACGACATGGCTCATACCATTCGCAGCTTTCAGAACATATCCACCACGCTCAACCGCGGCCAGGACCTGAATGAACTCTTGAAGGAGGTGCTGGAGCAGATCATCAGTATCCTTGGCCAGCGACGCGGGGCCGTCTACCTGTTCAGCCGACAGGCCCGGCAACTCGACCTCGCCGTGAACCAGCAAATGCAGCTGCCTGAAACGCTGGATGACATTGGGCCCGATTGCGAAGACAGCGAGCTGATTCGACGCCTGCGGATCAGCATCGACGGCCACCCGGTGTTTTCCGTTCTCCGCAACCGGGAAAACCAACTGATCGGGGTGCTGGTGGTGGAGATGGAGCTGGGCAGACAAACGGATTTAAGTGACGATCTGATCGTGTTCGTGAACGAAATTGCGGGCTCCGCCGCCGTTGCCATTGAAACCCGCGAACTGATCGAGAGCCAGCAGGCTCTGCTTGAGGGCATCATTCGCCTGGTGGCAAACGCCATCGACGCCAAATCGCCCTATACCGGAGGACACTGCGAACGGGTGCCCAAACTGGCCCAAATGCTGGTCGAAAAAGCGGAAAGCAGCACCGATGCCCCCTTTGCCGATTTTGCCATGAGCGAGCAGGAACGCTACGAATTTCATCTGGCCGCCTGGCTGCATGATTGCGGCAAGATCACCACGCCCGAGTTCGTGGTGGACAAATCCGTCAAGCTGGAAACCATCCACAACCGACTGCACGAAATTCGCACCCGTTTCGAGGTGCTGTATCGGGATACCCAGATCCATTATCTGCAATCACGGCTGGCCGGCCAGGAGGCCGAAACGGCCGCCGACCAGCGCGACCGGGTCCTGAACGAGCTTCAGCAGGACTTTGCCTTTCTTGCCCAGTGCAATCAGGGCACTGAAGCCATGTCCGATGAAGACATCGAACGCATCCGCCGTATTGGCGAGCGCACCTGGCAGCGACACTTTTCCGACCGGCTGGGGCTGTCTGAAGATGAGCGCCAGGCTGTTGAAGGTATTCCGGAACCGGAGCTGCCCGTCACTGAACGGCTGCTGGCCGACAAGCCTGACCATCTGCGAGCCTGGGGGGCGCACGTACCGCCGGTAGACAGGAACGACCCGGCCAACCGCTGGGGCTTCGACATGGAGCTGCCCGACAATGCCTACAACCATGGCGAGCTGCACAACCTCTGTATTCGCCGTGGCACCCTGAACCCGGAAGAGCGGTTCCGCATTCAGGAACACATCGTGCAGACCATCTGCATGCTCGACGCCCTGCCCCTGCCCGACCGCCTGGCCAACGTGCCGCGCCTGGCCGGCACCCACCACGAGCGAATGGACGGCCAGGGTTATCCCTGCAAACTCACCGGGGAGGAAATGGGCACGGTTGAGCGGATCATGGCGGTGGCCGATGTGTTCGAAGCGCTGACCGCCGTCGACAGGCCCTACAAACGGGGCAAAACCCTCAGCGAATCCCTGCAGCTGATGGCAGGTATGGTCGAGAACGGGCACCTGGACCGGGAGGTGTTCAAACTGTTTGTCCACTCCGGCGCTTATCGAGAGTATGCCGATAAGCACATGAAGCCCAGGCAAATCGACACGGTGGATGAAAGCCGGTTCATGAACCTTTGAGCAAAAATCCGTATAGTAACCGGTTCAGACAAGACTCAAGGATATTCAATGCTGTTTGCCTTCTTTATTGGCGGCCTGATCGGTTATGCCTTTGGCCGTTTCCCCGGATTTCTGATTGGTGGCGCCCTGGCGGTCTTTTTGGTCAAGCGGATCAAAAGTCGTGTGGTCAACCGCCTGCAGGAGCTGCAAAGCAGCTTTATTGAATCGGTATTCGCCGTCATGGGCGCGCTGTGCAAGGCGGATGGCCAGGTGAGCCAGGACGAAATCGACATGGCCGAAGCCATGTTCCTGCGGTTCCGACTGAACGAAAGCCAGAAAGCCCGGGCCAAGGCAGCCTTCAACCGGGGCAAATCCGCGGATTTTGATCTGGATGCCGAACTGGACCATTTCCTGCGCAACTCCGGCCGCCAGCCTGCTTTCCTGCAAATGTTCCTGCAGGTGCAGGTTTCCGCCGTGGCCGCCGACGGTCAGGTACACCCGGCCGAGCACGAGATGCTGGTGCGCATTGCCCGCCGCCTGGGCCTGCCGGAAAGCCAGGTGGACCAGCTCGAAGCCATGCTGCGCGGTGCTCATGCCGGCCAGGCCGGGGGAGCCTCCAACTACTCCACCAGCCAGCAGATTGACGATGCCTACAAGGTATTGGGCGTGGGCCCGGAAGCCTCTGACCAGGAAATCAAACGGGCCTATCGCAAGCTGATGAGTGAAAACCACCCGGACAAACTGGCCGGCCGGGGCATGCCCGAGAGCATGCGGGAAATGGCGGAAGAACGTACCCGTGAAATCAGCCACGCCTATGATGTGGTAAAAGAAGCCCGTAGCAAAGAGCAGTAATACATTCAGCAGGTGGTGGGGCCTCTAACTACAGCCACCGAGGCACGCGCTGGCGATAAGCCTCGTATTCCTCACCGAATTGCCGCGCCAGCACCTTCTCTTCTTCCCTCGCCTGGCGGGTAATCACCAGCACACCCGCCACCAGGCACACCAGTGAGAACACACTGGGCAGCGCCAGGAAAAAGCCGAACTGGCCGGCCATCACGGCCAGAAACAAAGGATTGCGACTGCGGGCAAAGGGCCCACCGGTCACCAGCCTGCGCTTGCCGGCCCCCTCGTCAATACCCGAACGCCAGTCATCATGCATGTAAGCCTGCAGGTAATTCACCATGGTGAACGACGCCATCAGCACCAGCATGCCAGCCAGCAACACCGGCCATTGATAAAGCGCCGGGAAAAGGCCCAGCCAGGGGTCAATCTCCACACCGATACGCAGCAAACAGATCAGCAGAATGGCGGCCCGGAATACATTGAACGTATGGCGGTGCCACCAGGTGGCCTTGCCACGGGCCCCGTAGTGAATGTGGGAAAAGCCCATGCGGTCATACAACCCGATAGTCCGGGCCGAAAACTGCAGGCCAATCATCAGAAAGAAAATGCCCAGAAAAATTCGGACAACCGGCTCCACGAGCTCCATCAAACGTCCCGACCCAAAAGTGAAGGCTCAGCATAAAGCGGGTCGCTTGCTATGGAAAGTGATATCCATCAATCCGGAAAATGATAATTTTTAATGGTCTGTCAGCAATTGGCGCCAATCATCGGGGAGTTGGTCAAACAAATCGAGCACCCGTTTAAAGCCCGGCTCCGGTGGCGCACACAGGCAAATCCTCTCCCCCGACACCGGGTGACAAAAACTCAGGTGAGTCGCAGCCAATAACAACCGCCCTTCCCCGAAGCGCTCGGCAAAGTACCGGTTATGCCGGCCCCGGCCATGATTGGCGTCGCCGATGATGGGGTGGCTGATGTGTTTCATGTGTCGGCGCAACTGGTGCTTGCGGCCGGTTTCCGGGTGCAGTTCCACCAGGCTGTAGCGGCTGGTGGGATAGCGTTCGATGGCGACGGGGATTTCAGTGGTGGCCAGCCGCCGGTAATGGGTGACTGCCTCACGCACCGGTTGCGGGTCGTGTCTTTTTCGTTTGTCGTCCGGCTCTTCACGCAACGGGTAATCAATGGTACCGGCTTCCGGAGGCCAGCCCCGCACCACGGCCAGATAGGTTTTGCTCACCTCACCGGCCATCATCGCCTGGCCCAGAGCACGAGCAGTATCCGGATCACGGGCAAACAAAAGTACCCCGGAGGTGGGCCTGTCCAGCCGGTGCACCGGGTACACATGGTCACCACCGTTCAGGGACCGGGCGTACTGCAGGGCAAACTCGGTTTCGTGTCTGTCGATGGGGCTGCGGTGAACCAGCAGACCCGCCGGTTTATGCACCGCCAGCAACCACTGGTCGCGGTAGATTTCAGTTAACGGATTGCTCGAATCAGGCATCATCACTCCGGCCAAGCCAGTTTTTAACACGCTGCCCCGCCCTGTCTCCCAGGGCCAGAAGCACAGGGGTCATCAGCAACGTCAGCAGGGTGGCAAAGGCCAGGCCACCGGCAATGGCGCTGGAAAGCTGGGTCCACCATTGGGCCGATGGCGCTCCCAGCCCCAGGGAGGGCGACAGCAGATCCACATTGATGCCCAGCACCATGGGCATCAGCCCCAGCACGGTGGTTATCGCCGTCAACAGCACCGGGCGGAAACGCAGACAGCCGGTTTCCAGCGCCGCTTCCAGGGCGCTTCGCCCCTCCTGCTTCATCTGGTTATAGGTGTCGATCAGGATGATGTTGTTGTTCACCACAATACCAGCCAACGCAATAATGCCCATGCCCACCATCACCACACCAAACGGCTGGCCGTTGAACAGCAACCCCAGCAACACACCGGCGGTGGACAGCACGATCGCCGACAACACCAGCAGCGTCTGGTACAGGGAGTTGAACTGGGTGAGCAGAATCAACACCATCAACCCGAGGGCGACCAGAAAGGCCGTGATCAGGAAATTCGCCGCCTGTTGCTGGTCCTCGTTTTCACCGGCCACGGTCAGGGTAATGCCATCAGGCGCCCGTGGTAATTGCTGCTGCAGTTGCTGTAACAGCACATCCATGCGTTCGCCCTCGCCGATGTCGGATTTTATGGTGACGGTGCGCTGTCCATCCACCCGCACAATGGTGCCGGTTTTATCCCCCGGCTCCAGAGTGACAAATTGCGATAGCGGCACCTGTCCTCGCGGCGTATTGATGGTCTGGCGCTCCAACTGGTCCAGTTCACGCCAGTTGTTGGGTAGTCGCACCGCTATATCCACCTCATCGCGCACATCCTCCGGTCGGTATGTGGCCAGCACCAACCCGTTGGTTACCAGGCGCACCGCACTGCCAACGCTCAATACATCGGTGCCAAAGCGGGCCGCGGCTTGCCGGTCTACTTTCAGGCGCCATTCAATACCGGGCAGGCTGCGATCATCTTCTATATCAACAAAACCGCCCAGATCCCGCATTCTTGACTCGACTTCATCCACGTAGGCATCCAGCTCCGAAGGATCCGGCCCGCTGACCAGCAGCTCGACCGGCTTGCCCTGGGCCGGCCCCCCTTCCTGCTTGCGAAACTCAAGCTGCACACCGGGGATGTCGGCCGTGCGTTGCTGGAAATCGTCGAGTATCCGGCTGGCGGTACGGCGGGTGTACCAGTCAGTAAACTGGAATTGCAGCACGCCGATCACGTCTGGCGCCATCTGGTCGCCGGAGCTGAGCATGGAGCGGGCGTACAGGGCCTTTACCTCTGGCATGTTCCGAAGGCGCTGTTCGACGGTCCGGACGATGGCGTCGCGTTCCCAGACCGACAGATCGCCCCGGGCCCGCACCTGAACCTGGGCCGAATCCGGCTCCACGCTCGGGAAAAACTCGACCCCATGGTTGAACCGCCCATAGGCGGCGTAAATCAGCAGGATCAGAAGCAGGGTGGCCATCAGAGTCAGCCCTGGCCGGCGCAGCAATCGCGCCAACAGCCACCGGTAACCCCGAACCCCACGGCTTTCGGACACAGTCCGATGCACTCGCCGGCCACCACTGACGCCGCCCATCACAGGCAGAAACACCAGCGCCATGGCCAGGGAGGCCAGCAGACAAATCAGCACCGTCATGGGCAGAAACTTCATGAACTCACCCACGACCCCAGGCCAGAACAACAGCGGGACAAACACCGCCAGCGTGGTGGCGGTCGAGGCGATCACCGGCCAGGCCATGCGCGCGGCGGCATCCACCCAGGCCTGACTGACCGACTGGCCATCACTCAGGTTGCGGTCGGCCAGTTCGGACACAACAATGGCGCCGTCCACCAGCATGCCGGCCACCAGAATAAGGCTGAAAAGCACAACAATATTGAGTGTGAGCCCCATGGCCCAGATCACCAGAATACCGGTCAGAAAGGCTCCGGGAATAGTCAGCCCCACCAACAGGGCAGAACGCGGCCCCATAGCGGCGATCACCACAATCAGCACCAGCACAATCGCGGTCATCACGTTGTTCAGCAGGTCCGAGAGAATGTCGCGCACTTCCTCGGACTGGTCCATGATGTAGCGGATTTCCAGCGTGTCCGGCAACCGGGGCCGGGCCTGATCAATCAGCGTACGCACCTGCTGGACGGTCTCGATGATATTGGCGCCGGAGCGTTTGGACACCTCCAGTACCAGCGCCGGCTCTCCATTGATACGGGCAAAGCCCTCTGGGTCCTTGAAGGTGCGCTGCAACATGGCGATGTCACCAAAAGTGATCACCGTATCACCACTGACCTTCACCGGCATGGCCATGACGTCTTCAATATTCTCGATCACGCCCGGCACTTTCAGCGCCATACGGCCATTCCCGGTATCCAGTGAGCCGGCCGCCACGAGTTGGTTGTTTCGGCTGACCAGGCTGGCCAACTGGTCAAAATCAATGCCGTAGCTCTCCAGCACCTGCGGGTCCACCACGATTTCCAGCAGGTCTTACCGGTTACCGCCGATGTCGACCTCCAGCACCTCGGGAATGGCTTCAATAGAGTCCTGAAGCCGACGAGCCACGGTAATCAGTTCTCGCTCGGACAAGGGCCCCGAGAGGCCAATGGACAACACCGGAAACAGCGACACATTGATCTCGTGAACGCGTGGTTCGTCCGCATCCCGGGGAAGTTTGCTGCGGGCGGTGTCCACTTTTTCCCGCACATCCTGCAGGGCTTTGTCGGGGTCAAAGCCGGCGTCGAACTCCAGCATCACTGAGGCGTGGCCTTCCGCACCGGTACTGCGCATTTCCTTGATCCCTTCCAGCGAGCGCAGCTCCTGCTCCATGGGGCGAATGAGCAGGCGTTCAGCATCCTCCGGGCTGATGCCTTCAAGCACCATGGCCACATAAATCATCGGGATGGTAACGTCCGGATTGGATTCTTTCGGGATCGTCTGGTACGCAGCCAGGCCACCGACCACCAGAAAGAGAAACGTCAGCAGGGTGGTGCGGCTGCGGTCCATGGCCGCGGAGATCAGTGCGCGCATGGGTGTCAGCTCCGTTGCCCGCCGGATTCAACAGGTTCAACCCGTTCACCTTCGGCAACAAACCCGGCCCCGCGGGTAATCAGCCTGATTTCGTCCGGCAAACCGGTCACCCAGGCACCGTCGGTGCCCACGCTCAACAGATTCACCTGCGTGAACACCACCCGGTTATCGGCGTTCACATGTTTCACGCCGGGGCGGCCCTGCTCGTCAAGAGCCAGAAAGGCCGGGGAAATAAAGGTGGCCGGCTGTTCGGGCAAGAGAATCCTGAGACTGGCGGAACCACCAGCCACCCGCAGGCCCTCCGGATTGTCCACCACCACTTCCAGCTCAAAACTGCGGGTTTGCGGGTCAGCCGCGCTGGCAACAAAACGAACCTCACCAGCCAACTGGCGGCCATCCAGCAATCGCACATCCACAGCCTGCCCCAAGGCAACACGGCGCACCTGTTGCTGGGGCACCTGTGCGGTTGCCTTCAGTCGCTCGATCTGCACCAGTTCGAATAACGGCGAGCCAACCTGCACCAGGGTGCCCGGGTCAACATCGCGGCGGTTGATCGTGCCGGTAAACGGCGCCTCCGGTTGCAGATGTTCGAGGGTCAGACGGGCCGCGGTCAATTCCGCCCGGGCCGCTGACAGGTCGCTCTGCAGGCCAAGAATTTCATTTTCCGCCGCCAGGTTGTTCGTCCGTAAACGGCGGGCCGCCGCCAGGTCCGCTTCAAGCTTGCGGACACTGGCTTGCCAGCGCTCAACCACGGTATCCCGCCCATCGGTAGACAGGGTCAATAGCCGCTCCCCGGCCTCCACCGTCTGCCCCAGCGACACATGCAGCTGTTCCACCGTGCCACTGGCGCGGGCACTGATATCCACCGTCCGCCATGGCTGCAATTGACCCTGCAACCTGATGGTCGGCTGATACACCCGGGCTTCGAGAGACTGCACCTGTACCCGGGGCAACTCGACTGCAGCAGCCTCCGGTTCAGCCGGGGCCTGGTCACGGGCCTGGTGAATATCACCGGTGGCGAGCCAGAGAACCAGCGCCAGAATGACCAGGAATGACAGGCCAAGCGAACTCCATTTTGCTTTTGTCATGGGCAGCTCTTGAGAAAAGGGTTGCAATCGATTGAAACCGTGAGGTAGATTTTACACACATTGATTCAATCTATTCAGAGCGGATTGTCGTCTCTATGAATTTCAACGCCGTAGTCGTCCTAGTGAAGCTTGTCCTGGTGGTCGTGGTACCGTCCGGGGGCTTTTGCGTGGACAGACAGGTGAGATAGCAGATACGACAACCTGACAAGACACGACAAGGCCCCCGGCACCGCAAGGTTCCGGGGGCTTTTTTTTGCACCGAAGAAAAAGGGAAAACGACCATGAACGGCGCACAGCACATTCTCGACGCGTTCCACCGCCACAACATCGGCACGGTTTTCGGTTATCCGGGCGGCTGCATCATGCCCCTGTACGATGCCCTGGTGGACGATGTCGGCGTCGAGCATGTGCTGTGCCGCCACGAGCAGGCCTGCGCCCTCGCCGCCGACGGTTACGCCCGCGCCAGCGGCAAGTTGGGCGTTTGCATCGCCACATCCGGCCCCGGCGCCACCAACCTGATCACCGGGGTGGCCAATGCCCACCGGGATTCCATCCCCATGCTGGTGATCACCGGCCAGGTGGCCTCCGGCATGATCGGCACCGACGCCTTCCAGGAAACCGACGTACTGGGCATGACCCTGGGTATCGTCAAACACAGCTACCTGGTGGATGATGCCGAAGAACTTCCGGCGATCATGGAAGAAGCCATGACCCTCGCCCAGAGCGGGCGCCCCGGGCCGGTGTGGATCGACATTCCCAAGGACATTCTGCTGACCGAGGTGGCCACACCGGCGCCCGGGCCGTCCCGGGCGGAGTCAACCGGCACACCGGACCTCTCCGAGGCCCTGGCCATGCTGCGCGAAGCCAAACGCCCCCTGCTCTACAGCGGCGGCGGGGTTTCCCTGGCCAATGCCGAGGACAGTTTCCGGGCCTTCGCCAACGCCTCAGCCCTGCCCGGCGTGGTCACCCTCAAGGGCATCGGCAATGCCGGTAAGCACAACCCCAACGATTTGGGCATGCTGGGCATGCACGGCTCCCGGGCCGCCAACCGGGCGGTCGAAGAATGCGATTTGCTGTTCATTGTCGGCGCCCGGCTGGACGACCGCGCCACCGGCAAGCTGGACGGTTTCGCGCCCAACGCGCGCACCATTCACATTGACACGGATGCGGCCGAAATCAATAAATTGCGGGCGACGAATGTTGCCCTGCGCGGTGATCTGGACGACATTCTGGCCGCGTTCACCCGAGAAATGGAAGCCCAGCCATTGGCCATCGACGAGTGGCGGGCCCAGTGCCAGACCTGGCGCACCACCGGTGGCTTCCAGGCCGCCGACAACGAAGAACCACTGGCGCCGATCACCGGCCCGGCCTTTATCCGCCAGCTTTCACGCATCACCCCCGACAACGCCATCATCGCCTGCGACGTGGGCCAGCACCAGATGTGGGTGGCCCAGCACTACCACTTCGACCACCCCCGCCATCACCTGACCAGCGGCGGCCTGGGCACCATGGGCTACGGCCTGCCGGCGGCCATCGGCGCCCAGTTCGCCAACCGGGAAAGCACCGTGATCAACGTCACCGGCGACGGTTCGTTCATGATGAACGCCCAGGAGCTGGCCACCATCCGCCGTTACAACCTGCCGCTGAAGCTGATCATCATGGACAACCAGTGCCTGGGCATGGTCCGCCAGCAGCAGGAGCTGTTCTACAACAACCGGGAAAGCCAGATCGACCTGGACGACAACCCGGATTTCGTGGCCATGGCGCGGGCCTTCGACATCCCTTCGCTGCACATTGAACGCACCGACCAGATCCGCCGGGGCATCGAAACCATCCTGGCCTACGACGGCCCCATGCTGCTGCACGTGGCCATCAGCCGCGAGGAGAACGTCTGGCCCATCGTCAAACCCGGCGCCAGCAACAAGGAGATGATCGACGAACCCAAGCGCACCACCACCGCCAAGAAGGAACAGGTAGCATGAACCCGACCAATGAAAATACAGCCCCCAGCTACACCCTGAACTGCCGCATGGCCCAGGAAGCCGCCGCCATCGAACGCCTGTGCCAGGTGGTGCGCATTCGTGGCTTCCGGGTTGCCCGCATGGCGGTGGAAACCGTCGGTGACTCTTTCGACATTAATCTGACGCTGGAAGGCTCACGGCCTGTGGCCATGTTGCAGAGTCAATTGGAGAAGTTGCATACGGTGGCTGAGGTGGCTGTTAAGCAGCCTGCTGAGGCTTTGGCGCGTCACTCAGCCTGATAGGTCTGTGCCTAAGCAGGCGGGTCGGCCTTCCCAAAACACGCCCGCAAGTACGTCCCTGTAGGGCTTGACTGCAGCCATCCATGGCTGCAGACAGTTTTGGGAAGGCCGACCCGCCTGCTTTTTTCAGACATCTCAGATATCGCCTAGGCTCCAGGAAGTATCGTTTTACTACCGGCAGTGGAAATATTGTGAGAATGACGACTCGACAGAATGTGATGCAAACCATCGCATTCCACCATCGGGTCGTCGCAGTTCACCACAATGTCCGAACGGGTGATCACATAGCCCTTGCCGGTGATGCTGTTCTTCACCACCTGGTATTCCCCTTCGGTGTGCATGGAGGTGAATTCACCAATGAAGCCGGTATTGCGCAGCGATACCGTTTCCAGTTTGTCACCCGGCTGGATCAGACCCTGGTAGTGCATCAACGCCAACCGGGCCGAGGTACCGGTGCCGGTCGTGCTGCGACAGATCACGCCGGGATGCACATAGGTGGCCGAGCGGGAACGGAAATAGCCATCCGCCACCTGTTCAACCGGGCCCATGAAGTGCAGGAACGGCAGGGGGCCAACGTCGCCCAGGGTGTAGTGGGAGAAGCCCCTTTCGGCCTGGATGGCCTCGACAATGGCGTGAGCAGTCCGGGCCAGGGCCCGTTCTTCATCCAGGGTCAGGTCAAAACCCAGCTCTTTGGCATCCACCAGCGCGTAGAACCCGCCACTGTAGGCCACGCTGTAGGTTACCTCACCAATATTGGGAACATTAATGGTGGCCTCGTAGGTGTGAATGTAACTGGGCAGCCCCTCGCAGGTAATCGCCTCCACCACACCGTCGTGCACCGTGGCTTCAATGTTCACCAGCCCGGCCGGCGATTCAAGCATAAAATGCTGCTTGCCTTCCTGCTTGGGCACAATGCCGGCTTCCAGCACTGCTGTGGCCGTACAAATCGTGTTGGAGCCGGAATAGATCGGGTAGCCCATCACCTCCATGATGATGTAACCGGCCGCCGCGCGCGGGTCGGTGGCCGGCACCAGCAGGTCCACCGACATTTCCGGGATGCCATAGGGCTCCTCCAGTAGCAGCCGGCGCAGGCCGTCGGCGTCGTCGCGCAGGTATTCCATCTGCTCGCGCACGGTTTCGCCGGGCAGCAGGTCAATGCCGCCGGTCACAATGCGGCTGACGTCACCGCCGGCGTGGGTGTCCATCAATTGGATGCTCAGTTCCGGTTTCATCAATTGGCCTCCAGGGCGTAGGGTTGGCCGTGTTCTGCCCACTGAGAATCCGGCACGATCACGATTTTGCCGAGGTAATTGCTGCCCCGGTGTACGAAGTATTCTTCGGCCTTATGCAGCTCTGAAAGACGGAAGGCACCGTGCAGCACCGGCTTCAGGTGCCCGTCACGAATCCAGGTCATTAGTTGCGCGGCTTCTTCACGGGTGCCATGGGAGACCCCGAATATCTGAACCTGGTAGAGATAGATCCGCGTCCACAGGATCTCACTGATGTTGCCACCGCTGGCTCCGGCGATGCTCAGGCGCGGGTAGGTGCTGCGGGCGTTCATGTCGAAGATCATGGCGTCGATGAAGCGGTCGGTCATCTCGCCGCCCACCAGGTCCATCACCGCATCCAGCGGCCGGCCGCCGGTCACCGATTTGACCCGGTCCACGAAAGTGTCCATGTCGCCGCGATCCAGCACCGCCTCGGCACCCAGTTCCAGCAATGCAGCCGCCTTGCTTTGCTGGCTCAGGGCGTAGGGGATCGCACCGATAATGCGGCACAGCTGGATCAGCGCCGTGCCCACCCCACCACTGGCACCGGTAACCAGAACGTGCTCACCCGCCTGCACGTTGGCGGATGTCAGCATGTGATAGGCGGTCTGGTAGGAGCACATACCCATGGACGCCAGCTCCGCGTCCGCCAGTTCCGGGTTGGGGATGTGATGGAACTGGTCCGAAGGCAGGGCGACGTACTCGGCATAACCGCCATCCGCGCCGTGGCCGTAATAGTCCGGCGTCAGGTTGATGTCGGTACGGTCATTGGCGTAGAGGTTGAAATCCAGCAGGCCCCGCTCACCAATGCGGCGGTCGCTGACGCCGTCACCGACCGCCACCACATGGCCAACAATATCGGCGCCCTGGATACGGGGGAAACTGAGCGTGGGCTTGCCGCCCATCTGGAACGAGGTCATCTCGCCTTTTTTGGTGGGATACAGGCCCTCACGGGCCTTTCGGTCGGTGTTGTTCTTGGCGGTGGCGGTCACCTGGACCAGCACCTGCCCCGGGCCCGGCTGCGGTACCGCGACATCCTGATACTCGAGCTTGTCGATACCGCCATGGCCCGTGAGTACCATGGCTTTCATGGTTTCTGGCATCATCCGCGTACATGCCTCCGTGTTGGTGATTCAATCAAATACCGGGAGTTCAGCCCGGTATCGGTATTGCCAACAGGATAGGTAACTTCCCCCGCGGTGTCAGGAGGGTATTTCGGATATCTGCCAGATCAGCGGGCAATAACCCTGTATACCGGCTGCAGTTTGGGAATCTGCTTGAGCACCACCTGGATCACGGTCATCAATGGCACCGCCAGCAGCACACCCACCGGCCCCCATAGCCAGCCCCAGAAAAAGATGGACACGAAAATCACCACCGGGTTGATGGCCATCCGGAAACCGTGAATCCATGGCTCCAGAAACAGCCCCACCAGCATCACCAGGCCAGTAAAGCTGACCGGCGCAATGGCCATCATCCACAGGCTGTCGAAGGTAATGGCCGACACCAGCGCCAGCAAGCCGATGGTCAGCATATTGCCCAGGTAGGGAATAAACCGGGCAAGCCCCGCCACCAGGCCCCAGACCGCCGGGTCTGGCAGGTCTATGGCCCAGCAGATCAGGCCGGTGAGCAGACCCACAGACACGTTGTTCAAGGTCAGCACCGCCAGAAACTGGGCTATCAGGTGCTGGGAATCGTGAGTAATCCGCAGGACGGTTTTGCGTTCCTTGCGGGGCAATTGCTTGATGAAGTTGCGGATCAGCCGGTCACCACTGACCAGCAGGAAGTAACTGAGCGCCAGCGCCAGTGCCAGACCGGCCAGCCCGTTGCGCGCCCTGGACATCAACTGGCTGCGCCAGGATTCGGTTTGAAGGACCACCGTGGTGGGCGTGCTTTTGCCTTCCTCAGACAAGCCTTCGACCGACTTTTCCACCTCCTGGGCAGAGCGGCTGACCCGGTCGAGCTGACGCATGATCTCACTGTCGCCCACCAGGATCCGGGACAATCCCTGCGGTGCCTTTTCCGCCCATTCCAGCGCCGGAGCCGTCACTGCCGCGCCCAAGCCGACAATGCCCGCCAGTACGAGCAAGATCAGAACCAGGGCACTGACCACCCGGGGCACACGCCATTTTCGGTGAGCCTTTTTGACCAGCGGCGACAGCAACAGGCTGGTCATGATCGCCAGCACAATCGGCAGGACAATCTGGTGAGCGAGGTACAGGGTATAGAGAATGCCCAGAGTGAAAAGCCCGTACACAGGCGTGGAAAGCTCCCTGATCAGGCGCCTGATACCGTCCTCGTGAGTCTGTGTCTGCTCGGGCTTTTGCTCGTTCATTAACCCAGAATACCTCAATTTGTTGCGCCACCGGAAAAGGCCGGAACGTCCTGAGATTGGAGCCTATTTGTTATAAAACTGCAAACATTCGCCGGATAGACTGAACCGGCAGGCACCAGCGCCACGTAAACGTTGTTATCAGCCACACAGGAGTTATGAGATGTCCCCCCGCTACGACACCCTGTTCTATGATGGCAGCTGTCCACTGTGCGCAAAAGAAGTAGAGACTCTGCGTACGTTACAGCGCGGCAACCTGATCTTCGCCGATATTCACCAGCAGTGGTCGGCCAACGCCGATATTCCCTCGCACGAGGCCCTGCTGCGCCGGCTGCACATGAAAACCTGGACCGGCGAATGGGTGGTTGGTCTGCCGGCCAATGTGAGGGCCTGGTCACACACCCGTTTTGGTTTTCTGTTCAGGCCCCTGCTCTGGCCGGGCATTTATCCGGTGGCCAGGTTCATCTACGAGCGCTGGGCCGACCGCCGGTATGAAAAGAAATACGCATGCGCTATTGGCACTTGACCTGCGGCAAGTAGAATCCTGCGGTGATTCTGTAACCTGATCATCATGTTGCAACACACCGCAGGAGAGCTTCTTAATGGCGGCCGAACCGATTGTTCTGTACGACGACGGGCACCACAAATGCCTGATGTTCGATTCCCTGGTGACTGGCGAAGGTGTACAGTCCAACCAGTTTCTGATTGTCGATGGCAAGCACGAAGCCCTGATTGATCCGGGCGGCGATCTCACCTATACCCCGCTGTCTGTCGCCGCCTCCAAATACATGAACATCCGGGACATGGATTTCGTGTTCGCCTCGCACCAGGACCCGGACATCATCGGTGCCATTGACCGCTGGATCATCCACACCCGCGCGAAAATCGTCACCTCCAAACTGTGGGCCCGCTTCCTGCCCCACCTGGTTTCCAGCTACGTCACCAGCCAGCTCAGCGGCAGCGTCTATGACCGGATTATCAGCGTGCCGGATGGCGGTATCAACGTGAACTTCGGCGACACGTTCATCCAGTGTCTGCCTGCCCACTTCATGCATTCCGTGGGCAACCTGCAGTTCTACGATCCGGTCTCGAAAATCCTGTTCTCCGGCGATCTGGGCGCTTCCCTGGGTGCCGAGGAAGACCACAAACCGGTGGAGAATTTCGAGGAGCACACCAAACACATGATTGGCTTCCATCGCCGCTATATTGCCTCCAAGCAGGTGTGCCAGCTGTGGGCCAACATGGTTCGCAAAATGGATGTGCAGGCGATTGTGCCGCAACATGGCAAGCGCTTTGAAGGTCCGGCCATGGTCGACAAATTCCTGAACTGGGTCTCCAGCGTGGATTGCGGCATTGATCTGGCAACCCAGGATAACTATCGCCAGCCGGTGGATTACGCCTGAACTCTTCCCCCCTGGCTCTGCAAGGATGCGGAGCCCTCTTTTCCAGATTCCCTGTCCAAAAACACCATCCACAGAACCCTGGCCAGATAACCCTGTTCCATTGCCCCGTGGTTGAGTAAAATCCCGTCTTTTGACGGAAAACCGAGAGGCACCACTGATGGGCAGAGCGTTCCAGAACCGCAAAGAGTCCATGGCCAAAACGGCTGCGGCAAAAACCAAGGTCTACAGCAAATACGGGCGTGAGATTTACGTGTGCGCCAAGTCCGGCGGCACCGATCCCCAGGCCAACCTGTCCCTTCGCGGTCTGATTGAGCGCGCCAAGAAAGACCAGGTGCCGGCCCACGTTATCGAGAAAGCCATCGACAAGGCCAATGGCGGCGGCGGCGAAGACTACTCACCGGCCCGCTACGAGGGCTATGGCCCGGGCAACTGCATGGTCATTGTCGATTGCCTGACCGACAACCCCAACCGTACCTTCGGCGATGTACGCCTGGCATTCACCAAGACCAAGTGCAAAATCGGCACCCCCGGGGCCGTGGCCCACATGTTTGACCACTGCGCCATTTTTGCCTTTGCCGGCGACGACGAAGAAGCGGTGCTGGAAGCACTGATGGAGGCCGACGTGGACGTCACCGACATCGAGCACGAAGACGGCAAAATCACCGTATTCACCCCCAACACCGAGTACGCCAAGGCCAAGCAGGCGCTGGAAGAGGCATTTGAAGGCATCGAGTTTGATGTGGACGAAATCCAGTTCCTGCCCAAGACCACCACCCCGGTGGAAGGCGACGACATTCCGCTGTTCGAGAAGTTCATGGACATGCTGAACGACCTGGACGATGTGCAGAACGTCTACCACAGCGCGGAATTGCCCCAGGATTAAAACGCCGCTCACCGCCACCAGGAGTTTGTCATGACAGCCACAAACCAACCCAGGGTACTGATTCTCAAAACCGGTACCACCTACCCGGAAATCAGGGCGCAGTTCGGTGATTTCGACGACTGGTTTGTGCGGGGGCTGTCAGACCAGTTGGACCTGACCGTGGTGGATGTCACCCGACAGCCACCGCCCGGCCAGCCACAGGACTGGGATGGCATCGTGATTACCGGCTCTCCGGCGATGGTCAGTGACCGGCCAGAGTGGAGCGAGACCACGGCTGCCTGGACACGCCAGGCGGTGGACGCGCACGTGCCGGTGCTGGGGGTTTGCTACGGCCATCAACTTCTGGCCCATGCACTGGGCGGCAAGGTGGGGTTCCATCCCGACGGTCGTGACACCGGCACCAAACAGGTCACCCTGCTGGAAACCGCCCAAAGCGATCCCCTGTTCAAGCACCTGCCGGCGCAATTCCCGGCGCAACTGACCCACAAGCAATCGGTGCTGGAACTCCCGCCCGGGGCAGTGTTACTGGCAAACTCCAGTTTTGAACCTCACCAGGCGTTCCGGGTGGGCGGCAATGCCTGGGGCGTGCAATTTCACCCCGAGTTCACCGACCAGATCATGAGGGCCTACCTCGAGGTACAAACGCCAGACCTGAACAAAGAAGGTCTTGATGCCACCCGTCTCCTCGCCGAAGTCACGCCCGCACCGGCGGCCAGCAGGGTTTTGACCCGTTTTTCGGAACTGGTCACAGATCGGTTTGCCAGCGCCTGACAGACCCCAGCTCCTCGTGCTGCGGCAGAGTCCGGATTGATTCTCAGTAATTTGAACCATCAACCAACTCTGCCTACGCTTTATTCAACACAGAACCGGGGAGGGTCTGACATGTCTGAACTACGTGGTTGTCTGAAACAGATTTCGCTTGTCATGATTGCGGTGCTGGCCATGGCCACCACTTTTTCCAGCGTTGCCAACGCAACCATGGTCAGCACCGGGGACATGATCCAGCAGGAACAGACTCAACTGGACCGCCAGCAGTTGCTGAACATGCTGGAAAAACAGGACGTTCAGGACAAGCTCTCAGAACTCGGCGTCAGCAAGGACACCGTGGCCGAACGCATCCAGAACCTCACACCGGCCGAACTGGCTGAATTCGAGCAACAGCTGGCCCAGGCGCCGGCCGGCGAAGGTGTGGTCGGTATCATCGTGCTCTTCTTCCTGGTATTCATTGTTACCGACATGCTGTGTGCGACCGACCTGTTCCCATTTGTTCGTTGCATACGCTAAGTCTTTACTCTGACATGACTGGCTGCCATCTGGGCCGGGGGCTGGGTGCCGTTCTGGCACTTGGCCTTCTGGCCGGCTGTGCCTCTGCCCCGCCCTGGCCCGAGACAGGCGCTGCCCCCCAGGCCGAAGACATCGAACCGGCAACCGTCATGGTGGGCGACGTTCCCTTCTTTCCCCAGGAAAAATACCAGTGTGGGCCCGCCGCTTTGGCCACGGTACTGAATCACCGGGGACTGGACACCGATCCGGAAAGCCTGAAAGACAAGGTTTTCATTCCCGGCCGGCAGGGCTCACTGCAAGTGGAGATGGTCGCCACCGCCAGGGCCCATGGCCTGCTGGTGTATCCCCTGGAGCCGGAACTGGGCGCCGTGCTGGAGGAAGTGGCGGCGGGCAACCCGGTGCTGATCCTGCAGAACCTTCAACTGGACTGGTGGCCCCAATGGCACTTTGCCGTGGTTACCGGCTACGACCGGGGCGAGGAAACCCTGATTCTCAACACCGGGACCCTGGAGCACTACTCCATGCCCCATGACGTATTCATGGCCACCTGGGCCCGGGCCGATCACTGGGCCGTGGTCACCCTGCCACCAACTCAAACACCGGCAACCGCCCAACGGCTGCCCTACCTGCGGGCAGCCCACGATCTGGAGGCCAGCAACCACCCAGAGGCAGCCCTGACCGCCTACCGGACCGCAGAAGAACGGTGGCCGGACGATCCAACACCAATCATGGCCCAGGGGAATCTGGCCTTCAGCCAACATAGGGTGGAAAAAGCGACCGACCACTTCCGGAGGGCCGTTCAACGGTTCCCCGGTTTCGCCGCCGGCTGGAACAATCTGGGTTACGCGCTTGAGGCTCAGGGCTGCAACGTCTTTGCCTATCAGGCCAAGGCCTGCGCGGGTAACCTGGCGCCAGAGCGGTTCGATGACCAATCCCGGCCAACCGCCTCCTCAAACGCAGACCACTGCCCGGCTTTACCCAGCTGTCCGCTTGTTCAGTAGCACCACGTCCTTACGGGGAATCTCCAGCTGCCAGCCATAATGGGCTGCCAGCCAATGGAAAGTGGCTGGACGATAAAACATTACGTGCGTGGGGTCACGACGATAGTACCAGTTGTCGAAACGGGCATCGTCAGTCTGGAAGCAGGTCATGATGCCCAGCCAGCCACCGGGTTTGAGCAACGCGTCGAACTGATCAAAAACCTCTGCCGGCCGGTACAGGTGCTCCGCCACTTCGGTGCAGGTGATGAAATCGTAACGGGCTTCCAGTGCTGACGGGTCAGGATGGAAAAACGGGTCATACAGGGCCATGTCAAAGCCCACTTCGGTAAACATCTGCGCCAACGCGGGGCCCGGGCCACAACCAAAATCAAGTCCCCGGGCACCTTCAGACAGACAAGCCATCAACGGGTCTGCCAGTTTGGCCAGGAAACGGCGATAACGGGCATCGCCGGGATCGTTGTTGTGCAGTTCGTATATCTCTTTTTCCTGTTCGGCCGTCAGCCTGGACTGCGGTGCCATGATGGTGGCTTCACAATTCAGACACCGTAGATAGTCCTTCCCCTCCACTTGCCTGAACGGCACCGGCTGGGACTCCAGGCAAACCGGGCAATACTCCAGATCATTCGTCATATGAACTCAGCCCCGCCGCCGCACGCACCGCTTGATCCATCTCACTGGCCTTCAGAACGCCGGCACTGATCAACTCGATACGGCTCATCTCCCTGGCTTGCGAGTCAAACGCGGATAGGGCACCGTCCGCCATATTGATGACCCGCCAGCCATCGTCCGTGTTCACCACCGCCTTGAACCTGACAATGCGCTCATCGCCGGCCAACGCCATAAGCTGGTTCTCATCAAACCGGTAATCAGGATGAACACGCCATCCAAAGCTGAAATGCCCCTGGCCCTCGTTGGTCACCAACTGCCAGGGCTGGTCCTGTATATCCGGCGGCGCCGGCTCACTCCGGACGGTGTGGTGATGATGGGCATGGGGCGTGCTCACGTCTCTGGCATCGGGGCGGCCATCCAGCCACGCCGGCGCAAGCCGGCCCTGCCGGGTATGAAAGACATGCTGTTTGGCCGGCTCCAACTCACTGGCCCAGCGGTCAAACGCCGCCAGTTGCTGTGCGCTGCAGAGATCGGTCTTGTTGGCCACCAGAATGTCCGCCGCGGCTACCTGATCCCGGAACTGCACATTCTCCAACACTCTGGGATCTTCGAGCTTGCGAGGATCCACCAGCGTCAGAACCGGCCCCAGCGTCAGTACGTTCTGGTAATGCTCGCTGGTCAGTGTGTCCAGAATCCGGGACGGGTGGCCAAGCCCGGTGGGCTCAATGAACAGCCGGTCCGGCCTGGCCCGGTGAATCAGCTGGTTCAGGCCGATCTGCATGGGCAAGCCCGCCACGCAGCACATACAGCCGCCCGGGACTTCCCGAACGAAGGCGCCTTCCACCTCCAGCATGGCACCATCGATGCCCACTTCGCCAAACTCGTTCACCAATACCGCCCAACGCTCACACGCCGGCTTTTGCCTGAACAGATCAAGGATGGCAGTGGTTTTACCAACGCCGAGAAACCCGAGAATCAGGTTGGTAGGAATCGCGCTTAACTGATCCGTCATCGGCCGGGCCTCCAAAATGTTATACTATAACAAAAACCGGTAGCGGAGACCATCGCCACTCATTGGCTTGTGTTTATCAGCCGGTCCAGCCGCAGCCGCTCACGATCATCGAACAACCGGCGGCTACCCCAGCTCACCGCCATCACCGTGCCAAAGCCGGTGCCTACGGTAATCAGCAACATCACCAGAATCTGGTATTTTACCGCCACCGCCGGCGGGCTGCCCGCCAGAATCTGGCCGGTCATCATGCCCGGCAGGCTGACAATGCCCGCCGCCGCCATGGCGTTGATCGACGGCATCATGCCGCTGCGCATGGCTTCCATGCGTATACCCTCGATGGCCTCGCGCCAGCTCTGGCCCAGCATCAGCCGGTTCTCGATCACCGCCCGCTGGCTCCAGACCGAATCGTTCAGGCGGTCCAGGCTCAGCGCCACGCCGGTCATGGTGTTGCCCAGCATCATGCCCAGCAGTGGGATGGCGTATTGCGGGGTATACCAGGGATTGGGCCCGATAATCACGGTCAATGCCAGGATGGTCACGGCGAAGGAGGAGACAAACATCGCCCCGGTGCCTACGCCAAACGCCCAGAAGCCATGCAGCCGGCGTTTCTGGCGGGCCATCACCTCCCGCCCGGCGACCAGTAACATAACCACGGACAACAAGGCGATCCAGTACAGCTGTGCCGAAGCAAACAGCGCTTCCAGCACCAGGCCAATCAGGGCCAACTGAATACCGGTTCTGGCCGCTGCCACCAGCAGGTTGCGTGTTACCCCTAGCCGCGCATACAGGCTCACGCCCGCCAGCACCAGAATCAGCAACGCCGCCAGGCCGAGCTTCCACCAGGCCAGATCAATCACTTCCATGAGCTGGCTCCAGGTGATTGTCCACAATGTGCAGGTGCCGGTCGGCAACCCGCTGAATCTGTGCCTGGTCGTGCGCCACCCAAAGTACTGGCATTTCCTGCTTCCTGATTTCCGATAGCAGCCAGTTTTCCACGGCAAGGCTCATGTCGTGGTCCAGGTTGGCGGTGGGCTCGTCCAGCAGCAACACCCTCGGCTGACCGGCCAACGCCCGCCACAACGCCAAGCGCTGGCGCTCGCCCGAAGATAAACGGCTGATGGTCCAGTGCATGACTTCCGGCGGAAAACCCAAGGCTTCGGGCAGCGGCTCCTGATTGCCTTTCGGGAAATGGGCGCCCACTTCATCAAACCACCACTGGCTATCGGCGGGCACCATCATTACCTGTCGGCGCCAGTCGTGAGCCGGTACGGAGGCCTGTTCGGTGTTGTCCAGATAAACCCGCCCTTGGTGGGGCTCCAGGTCCGCCACCGCCCGCAGCAACCGGCTTTTGCCACTGCCAGACGCGCCCGACAGGCACACCACTTCACCGGCACGCACCGTCATGGACACATCGGCCAAAGTACCGATGGCCACGGTGTCCAGACGCAGATCTGGCACGGGTTACTGACCTTTGTTTTTCAGAAACCGCCCCATCACGCCTTCAGAAAGGCACACATGGGCCAGCGCGGGATACGGCAGGTAATGCAGAACCAGGGTCGCCAGGGTAACGGCATCCAGACCTTCACCCAGAAACAGCCAACCGGCGAAGGCGACAAACAGGGCACCGATAAAACCACCGTAGATCCACAAAAAGCGGGCTTTTTCCTCTTTGGTGGGCACACGTTCCAGTGTTTTGGCCAACGAAAAGGCCATATACAGCGCGATCAGTGCCGCCAGGATCAAGGATACCAATGGCCCGGTTATCCCCAGCAGGAAGCGGAACAGGTAATTGGCTAGAAAGAACAGAATAATGCCGGCAACGGCAACGATGGTAGTGCGAACTTTTTCCATGGAATCCCTGAGCTTATTATTTTGAAGGCTGATGGGTTGGCCAGACAATATGGCAGAGAGTTACGGCCGGTGTCACCCAGACAAAACGCTCAGTCGTGGTCACTCCACCAGGGGAAAGCGCTCGATCACCGTGTAAACCGATCCCGAATGGCCCGGCGTGCTCTCGAACAGTACGAACTCGGTCACCGGCATGGGCCCGAAGTGATTATTGCCATGTTGAGCCAGAAGCGGAGCCACAGAACCTGCCTGTTTGCGGAACCGGGCCAGGGTGATGTGAGGCTGAAAACCCGAATGGTCGGGCTCGAATCCCGCGTCGGCCAACTGCTTGACCAACCGGCGCTGCAGTTGCATCAGGGGCGTATCACCCGACACGCCGGCCCAGAGGTTGCGAGGGCTCTCCGCCCGGCCAAAGGTGTTCAGACCCTTCGCCTCCAGCTCAAAGGCTGGCGACTTAACCCGAGCCGCAGCCTGGCAAAGTTCCGGCACGCGCTCGTCGTCCACCTTGCCAAGGAACGCCAGCGTCAGGTGTAACTGATTGCAGTTCTGCCATTTAGCCCCTTTTACTGGCCGCTGAAGCGCCAACAGGCGCTTCTTGACGGCGTCGGGGATTTCGAGCCCGAAGAAGACACGGGGCATGCCGGGCACTCCTTTTCAGATATGCCCTTTACCAGGGCAACTCATCGCCGTTGCTGTGCCAGAACGAACCGCTGTTCTCCAGGTTCAGGTTGGCGATGCGCTCGGCCAGGCCCTTGGCGGATTCTTCCGGAGAGATAAAGCCACCGAAGTTGACCATGCGGGTTTGCACATAGCCCGGGTGCAGCTGAGCCACGGCAATACCTTTGGGCTTGAGGTCCACCGACAGGGATTTGCCGAAGGCGTTCAGTGCGGCTTTTGACGCCCGGTAGCCATACTTGCCACCGGAATCGTTGTCGGCAATGGAGCCCATGCGGCTGGTGATGTTGCCGACCTTGCTGCCCTCACCCAGTTGCGGCAGCAGTGCGTCAATCACCCGCAGCGGGCCGTAGGCGTTCACTTCCATCTGGGTACGGATGGAATCGAAGTCGATCTGGCCCAGCTCTTCGTTTTGCATCAGCCCTGCGTTGTTAATCAACAAACCGATCTGCTTGCCCGCCAGCGCGGCTTTCAGTTTCTCGATGCCTGCATCGGTCGTAACATCAATGCCATCCACCACTTCAGCGGCTACTTCGGCCAGTTCATCGGAAGACTGGCGACACACGCCGATCACCTGCTGACCCTCGCGGGCGTAGTGTTTCGCCAATTCCAGGCCAATGCCCCGGTTGGCGCCGGTAATCACTACAACGTTGGATGCACTCATGACTTCTCCTTTGAAATCAGTTTTGTTGACTGGATGACAACAACCCTATGGGCATACACTGTAAAACCAAGGTCGGGATCGGGCCAATTTGATGAGAAATCAGGGAGTCCAGCGTGGGAATCATCGGTTTTATTGTTTTGGTGGTGGCCTTTCTGGCCATTGCACCTCGCTTTCTGTTCGGCATTCGTGACCTCTCCCATCTGGATAGCACCCCGTATCCTGTTCGCCAGCAGCCACCTTCGGAGGGGCTGAATGAGGTGCTGGCCCAGATCCGGGAGCTTCATCAGACCGTCAAACCACTGAAGGGCAAAGCCAAGCTGAAAGCATTGCGCCACTTCATGGACCACTTGAACGACGACCTGGAAATCACCGCTGAGGTTCGTCCCCAGAGCCAGCCAGCGGGTGAGTGGGTACTGGCTCCCGGCGCCGATACCAAGCGCCGCATTCTCTACATCCACGGCGGAGGCTGGCTGGTGGGCAGCCCTCGCAGCCACCGAGCCATTACCGAGCGGCTGGCACAAAAAACCGGCGCCGCCGTGTTCTCCCTGGATTATCGGTTAATGCCGGAACACCGCTTCATGGATGGCGTGGAAGACTGCCGCGAGGCCTACCGCTGGCTGCTCGATAACGGCCCCAACGGCCCGGAACCCGCGTCCTTCATGGTCGTGGCCGGCGATTCAGCGGGTGGCAGTCACACCCTGGCGCTGATCGCCTGGCTGCGTGACCAGGGCCTGCGCCAGGCCGACGCCGCCATAGCGCTGGCGCCATCCACTGACCTTACACTGACAGCCCCCAGCAACCGGAACAACCTGGCCACCGATGCCCTGCTCGGCCCCATGGCCGGCCCCATGGGAAAAGTGCCCCGCTGGCTCAGTTGGTGGCTGACGCTGCTCGCCTTCCGGGTGTCGCCCACAAACCCGGCGGCCTCCCCTCTGAGGGGCAACCTTGCCAACCTGCCGCCCACCCTCATCCACGCCACCGACCAGGAAATGCTTCTGGACAACGCCCGGCGCTACGCCACTGCCGCCCGCAACGCCGGGTCGCCGGTGGAGCTGCACATCTGGCCCGGCCTGGTGCACGTGTGGCAAATGTTCCGCCAGCAACTGCCCGAAGCCGAAGAAGCGTTTGAGGATATTCGCCAGTTCCTTGAACAGGTTGAATCAAACTGATCAGCGCTTCTTGCGCACGTACAGAACCTTGTGAACCCGGGCCACCAGCTCGCCGTTGTCGTCCACCACATCCACATCCCAGGTGGGCAGGTATTTAGAGCCGTCGGCGGTCGCCTGGCGCACTTCCTCCAGGCGCTCGTCCGTCAGCTCGAAGTGGGCGCTGACGGTGCCCCGGCCCGGGCGCACAAAATCAATGTGGGCCGACTTGTCCCAGACCACATACTCGTGGCCCAGGCGGCGTACCAGCATCAGCATGTACATGGGGTCCACCATGCTGTAGAGCGAGCCGCCGTAATGAGTGCCCACGTAGTTGCGGTTCCACCAGCGCAGGCGCATTTGCACGGTGGCGGTGCTGAAGTCTTCGGCCAGATGCGTCACCTTGATGCCCGCGCCAAGATTGGGTGGGTAGAGCGTCAGCATGCGGCGCAAGGCACCGGCAGACGCAAACCAGCGGCGAAGGGTAGGGGTCATGGCATCGGGCTCCGGTAGCAGAATGGATTCATACGACCGTTTGAATACTACAATCCCCCAATAGCCAACTGCAAGGCAATCGCTGCCATCATCAGGCCAATCAGCCCGTCAATCACCCGCCAGGCTGCGGGTTTGGACAGAACCGGTGCCATTGAAGACCCAAACCACGCCAGGCCACCGAACCAGAGCACCGAGGCACTGCTGGCACCGGCCACAAAGCTGGCGGCATCTTCCTGCTGGGCACCGATGGAGGGAATCAACAGCAGGGTATCCAGGTACACCTGGGGATTCAGCAGAGTCACCGCCAGGGTGGTGAACACCACACCCTTGACGCTCCGCTGCGTGGCGGTGTCCGTTTCCAGGGCACTTCGGCCCCAGCCGGCACGTATCAATGCCTGCACCGCCAGCCAGCCCAGAAACACCACGCCCAGCCAGCGCAGAACTTCCAGCGCCTGGGGCATCGCCATCAGTGCCGCGCTGACACCAAACATACCCAGCGTGAAAAGAATCACATCGGAGGTCATGCACAGCCCGGCCGACCACCAGTGATGCTCCCGGCGGATGGACTGGCCCAGCACATAGGCATTCTGTGCTCCGATGGCAATGATAATGCCGCCACACACCACCAACCCGGTCAGATAACTTTCAATCACTGATCAATCTCTCCGAAGAAAACCCATAGCAGTTTCCCGGCATTATACTTGTCATGACGGATCGCTATACTCCATTTAACCAAGCAACTGAAACATCAAGGAATCCAGATTGGACCTCACCACACCCGCCCTGCTCTTCCCCGCCATTTCGCTCTTGCTCCTGGCCTACACCAACCGATTCCTGGTTTTGGCCCAGTTAATTCGCAAACTCAAGGAAATGGACACGGAGGAAGATCACGCCCTGATCGAGCGCCAGCTTTCCGCCCTGCGCAAGCGCATTGTTCTGACCAAGCGCATGCAGGCCTTTGGCGTGCTGAGCTTTCTGCTGTGCACGGTGTCGATGTTCCTGTTGTTCCTGCAGCTGGAACAGCCCGGCGTTGTGGCATTTGGCGTCAGCCTGGTGCTGCTGTCGCTTTCACTGGTGTATTCGCTGTGGGAAATCCAGATCTCCACCAATGCCATTAACGTGGAGCTGGAAAACTTCGAGTGGCGCAAGAGCAACCCTCACCAATAAGACATTGGTTACGGGCCCGGCTTCACGCCAAACCAGTGCGGGAAACGCAGCAGGCAGAAAATCGCCACCATGTCATACAGGGCGTGCCAGGCCATTACCAGCTCCAGGCTGCCGGACAACTGGTACGCCGTGCCCAGGATCAACCCCAGGCCAGTGGCCATCAGGAAGTAAGTAAAGGACACATAGTGCACCAGGCCGAACAACACCGAGGCGGCAATAACCGCCGTCCAGGGCCCGGTGTGCTGCAACAGCCACCCCTGCACCGCACCCCGAAACAACAGCTCTTCCCCCACACCCGCCAGCACTGACAAACTCACCAGCACCGGCCAGGAATAACTGCGGGCAAAGTTGTACAACCCACGCATTTGCTGGTCGAGGTTGTCGGGAAACAGGCCCGGGATGCGGGAAGCCAGCAGGATCGAAAAGTAGGTGGCCAAAGCCCCGAGTGCTCCGAAAAACACTGCCCCGGCCAGCCCCATATCGCCCCACTGCATGGGAATATCAAACAACCAGACGGCCACCAGGCCAACCAGCCCGATGCCCGCCTGGAACCCCAGCGCCGCCAGGCTGGAAATGGAAGATTTGCCCAGCTTTGCCATTAATACCTGCCCATCAACAATATCCCTCCAGACCGCGCCGGGAATCAGTCACTGAACAGCCCTTTGACCGGAAACAGATCGTCGTATTCCGGCGCCTGTTTCTGGCCCCTGGCCTGGAAGGTTTTCATCATGTCCGTGGGCCGGAACATGCCCGCCTGCCAGGTGGCCATGTATTTCAGGCTGTCTTCCACGCTGTGGTCCCGGCTGAAATTCAGCATCTCCTTGCAGCCGGTGACCGCCAGCGGAGAGTTGGCGGCAATGCTCGCGGCAATGTCCATCACTCCGGCCAGCAAGGCGTCCTGATCGTCGAACACGGCATTCACAAAGCCAAGCCGGTAAGCTTCCTCGGCGCCGAACTTGCGCCCGGTGTACGCAAGCTCCCGCACCACGCCCTCGGGCATCAGCTTGGGTAACCGCTGCAGGGTGCCCACATCCGCGGTCATGCCCAGCTCGGTTTCCTTGATGGTGAAATAAGCCTCTTGCGTGCAATAGCGGCTGTCGGCCGCGCACACCATGTCCAACGCACCGCCAATACAGCCGCCCTGCACCGCCGCCAGCACTGGCAGGCGAACTTTCTCCAGCGAGGTGACCGTGTCCTGAATCTGCAGAACAATTCTTCGCAGGTTTTCCGCGATGCGACCGGGGTCACCGGACATGGGCACCGCCTTGGGGTCGCTGAACACGCCCAGATCCATGCCGGCGGAAAAATGCTTGCCGGTGGAGGAGATCACAACCACCCGGGCATCGGATTCCGCCTCAATTCGGCGCAGGCAATCGGGCAGATCCAGCCAGAAGGCCTTGGTCATGGAATTCATCGCCTCCGGGCGACACAACTGCACATGGGCAATTTTCTGGTCAATCCCGACCCGGAAACATTCGTACTGGGCAAATTCGGCCACGGCTCGGCTCCTTTTTCGTTGTTCTCTGAATACCGTTTATGCTTTGCTTACCATTAGACACGCAACCGACACTAACGCGAAACGAGGCACGATGGAATTTACCTTTCTGGGCTCCTCCGCCGGCACCCCCACCCGCTCACGCAACGTGACCGCACTGGCACTCGGCCCTCGCGGCCCCAAACCCTGGTACCTGGTGGACTGCGGCGAGGCCACCCAGCATCAGCTTTTGCGCAGCCGCTATTCGGTCATGCAGCTGAAGGCGATCTTCATCACCCACATTCACGGCGACCACATTTTCGGCCTGCCGGGCCTGCTCACCAGCGCCTCCATGCTCGGCCGGGAAGAACCGCTGGATCTCATCGCTCCGCCACAGGTGGGCCGGTTTATTCAGGCCGCCATTGAAAACAGCGACTCCAGCCTGAGCTTTTCCCTGAACCTGATCAACTCCGAGGCCGAGGGTTTCCAGTGGCAGGACGAGTATTTCAGCGTGACCGCCGTACCGCTTTCGCACCGGGTACCCTGCCGGGCGTTCGTGTTCACCGAAAGAAATCTGGAGCGCCAACTGCAACAGGACAAACTAAGGGCAAACGGCATTGAAGCCGGCCCGGAATGGGGCGATCTGCAAAAAGGCAAAGACGTACAGCTAGCCGATGGCCGGTTGCTGAAAGCCGACGACTACACCTGCATTCCCCGGGCCCCACGCAAACTGATCGTCGCCGGCGACAACGACACGCCAGACCTGCTGGCTGACGCCTGCCAGGGCGCCCAGGTACTGGTACACGAAGCCACCTACACCCAGGATGTGGCGGAGCGTGTTGGCCCCTGGCCACAGCACAGCAGTGCGGAACAGGTGGCGCGTTTTGCCCGGCAAGCGCAACTGCCCAACCTGGTGCTGACTCACTTCAGCTCCCGCTATCAATCCGGGACTGAGGGCACGCCGAACATTAACCAGCTGGCTGCCGAAGCCCTGCGGCACTACAAAGGCCAGCTTTTTCTCGCCAGGGATTTCGACACCTACCGGCTGGAGAAAGACTTCACCTTGCACCGGCTGGAAAACAGTGGCTAATCAATCGCCCGGCCAAATCGGGTTGGCAGGTCGGCCGAATCAGTGTCACTCTGTCATTATTGGATGGTTCACTTAATCAGCAAAAGGAGCAACGCCATGTATCACGAGATTCTGGTGCCAGTCGATCTGTCCCACCTGGACAAGCTGGTAAAAGCCCTGAACACCGCCATCGACATGGCCAAGCATTACAACGCCAGGCTCCACTACGTGACAGTGACCAACAGCACCCCCGGCACGGCGGCCCACAACCCGGAAGAACTGGCGGCGAAAATGGAAACGTTTGCCAGGGAACAGGGCCAGGCCCACGGCATCCAGACCGATTACAAAGTTCTGGAGTCCGTGGACACCGCCGTTGAGCTGGACGAAAAACTGATTGGCGCCATCAAGGACATCCAGGCCGACCTGGTGGTGATGGCCTCCCATCCGCCGGGCATGGGGGACAAGCTGCACCTGCTGCGTTCCAACGGCGCGGAAATCGTCAAACACACCGACGTCTCGGTTTTCATCGTCCGGTAAGTGCTGGCCTCAAATCCGTTTCTTTTTGCACTGTTCGCCGTCGGGCTCATCGGCCTGACGGTGTTCTACCTGTTTTTCTTCCAGCGCTGGCGCAGAAACCGGACGCTGCAACACCCCTTCCCGAAGGCCTGGCGCACACTGCTACGCCGGCAAATGCCCGTTTACAGGCACCTGAGCGACCGCCAGAAACAGCAGCTGGAAAAGCGGGTTCAACTCTTCCTGAACGAAAAAGTCTTTTATGGCTGCAACGGCTTTGACGTGGATGACCGGGTACGGCTCACCATTGCCGGCCACGCCTGCCTGCTGATTCTCGAGCGCCCGTTCTCCGATTACGACGACGTACACGCCATTCTGGTGTACCCGGACGTGTACAGCGCCCAGACAACCGAAAGCGATGGCGTGGTGGTCAGCACCCACCAGGAAATCCGTGCCGGCGAGGCCTCCTCCCACGGGCAAGTGGTGCTGGCCTGGAACCAGTGCCAGCAGGCTGTTTCCCAGCCCCACGGCCCGCACAACGTGATCCTGCACGAATTCGCCCACCAGTTGGATTACCTGGACGGCAGCGCCGACGGCGCGCCACCGCTCAGCACTGAGCAGGCCCGGCGCTGGCAACAGACCATGAGCACTGCCTGGGAGCACCTGCAAACCACCCTGAAGCACCACCATAAACCCTGGCTGGACCCATACGGCGCCACCGAGCCGGCCGAGTTCTTCGCGGTGCTCACCGAGACCTTTTTCCAGCAACCCCAACACCTGTGGCACGAACAGCCCGAGGTGTACCAGGCGCTGCGCGATTTCTACCGGTTAAACCCCATAGACTTCAGTGGCCATGACCGCTAACCTCGCCGGACCATTTTATTCCCCACTCTGTTAATCCGGTACGCTGTCCATGGAAATTAAAGTCAATTATCTCGACAACCTGCGACTTGAGGCGAAATTCGACGATTTTAACGTCATTTCAGACCAGCCCATCCGCTACAAGGGCGACGGCTCCGCGCCCGGTCCGTTTGACTATTTCCTGGCCTCCTCCGCCATGTGCGCGGCTTACTTTGTGAAGGTGTACTGCAACGCCCGGGACATTCCCACCGACAACATCCGCCTATCCCAGAACAACATTGTCGACCCGGAAAACCGCTACAAACAGATTTTCAAGATTCAGGTGGAACTGCCGGAAAGCATCTCCGAGAAAGACCGGCTGGGCATCCTGCGCTCCATCGACCGCTGCACCGTAAAAAAGGTGGTACAGACCGGCCCGGATTTCCAGATTGAAGTGGTGGAGAACCTCGACGAAGACGCACAAGCGTTGCTCACCGCAGCACCCGGCGGCGAAGCGAGCACTTACATCGAAGGCAAGGACCTGCCCCTTGAGCAGACCATTGCCAACATGACGAAAATCATCGCCGATCTGGGCATGAAGATTGAGATCGCCTCCTGGCGCAACATCGTGCCCCACGTGTGGTCGCTGCACATTCGCGATGCCGCCGCCCCCATGTGCTTCACCAACGGCAAGGGCGCCACCAAGGAAGCGGCACTTTGCTCGGCACTGGGCGAGTTCATCGAGCGCCTGAGCTGCAACTTCTTCTACAACGACCAGTACTTCGGCCAGGACATCGGCAACAGCCAGTTCGTCCACTACCCGAACGAGGAATGGTTCCAGCCGGGGCCGAATGGCGAAATCCCGGACGGCATCCTGGACGACTACACGCTGGGCATCTACAACCCGGAAGACGAGCTGCTGGGCACGCACCTGTTCGACACCAACTCCGGCACCCCGGAGCGCGGCATCTGCGCCATTCCCTACCAACGCCATTCGGATGGGAAAACCGTGTACTTCCCCTCCAACCTGATTGAAAACCTGTTCCTGAGCAACGGCATGAGCGCCGGCAACACCCTGGCCGAAGCCAAGGTTCAGTGCCTGTCCGAGATCTTTGAACGGGCGGTGAAAAAACAGATCATCGAGGAAGAACTGGCCCTGCCGGACGTGCCGGACGAGGTGCTGGCCAAGTACCCGGACATCGTTGAAGGCATCCAGGCGCTGGAAGACCAGGGCTTCCCGGTACTGGTAAAAGACGCCTCCCTCGGTGGCCAGTTCCCGGTCATGTGCGTGACCCTGATGAACCCGAAAACCGGCGGCGTCTTTGCCTCCTTCGGCGCGCACCCGAGCTTCCACGTGGCGCTCGAGCGCAGCCTGACCGAACTGCTGCAGGGCCGCAGCTTCGAGGGCCTGAACGACTTGCCCGCCCCCACGTTCAACTCCATGGCCATCACCGAGCCCAATAACTACGTGGAGCACTTCATCGACTCCAGCGGCAAGGTGTCCTGGCGTTTCTTCAGCGCCAAATCGGACGTGGACTTCGTGGAGTGGGACTTCTCAGGCACGAACGAGGAAGAAGCCGCCACCCTATTCGGCATCCTCGAAGACATGGGCAAGGAAAGCTACATGGCCGTGTTCGAAGACCTGGGCGCGCCGGTGTGCCGCATCCTGGTGCCGGACTACTCCGAGGTGTACCCGGTGGAAGATCTGGTGTGGGACAACACCAACACCGCCCTGGCGTTCCGGGAAGACATCCTGAACCTGCACCGACTGAGCGAAGACGAGCTGGTGGCGCTGGTGGAGCGGCTGGAAGAGGCCGAGCTGGATGTCTACATGACCATCATCACCCTGATCGGCATCGAGTTTGATGAAAACACCGTGTGGGGCCAGCTGACCATTCTTGAGCTGAAATTGCTGATCTACCTGGCGCTGGGCGAACTGGAAGAAGCCCGGGAGCTGGTGGAGATGTTCCTGCAGTTCAACGACAACACCGTCGAACGCAACCTGTTCTACCAGGCCATGCACGCGGCGCTGGAAGCCACCCTGGAAGACGATCTGGAGCTGGACGACTACCTGCACAACTTCCGCCGCATGTACGGCAACGAGGTGATGGACGCCGTGGTCGGCTCCATCGAGGGCACCGTGCGCTTCCACGGCCTGGAAGAAACCAACATGCAGCTGGACGGTCTGGAACGGCACCTGAAGATGATCGAAAGCTACCAGAAGCTGCACGCCGCGCGGGCCAGGAAGGCCGGCATCACGCTGTAGATAAACCCGGGCTACCAGCCGGGTTGCCACCTGATGAAGGCAACCCGGCTGGCCTGCCATGCCCTTGTAACTACCCTTCTTTTTGCGCCTTTTCCAACTCGGCCAGACGCTTCTTGTTCTCCTTTTCCTTCTGGAAACGCTCGGTAATGTCCCGCCCGCTTGAGAGCACACCGATCACCTTGCCGTCGTCATCCAGCACAATCGAAAAGCCAAGCTCCACGTAAATCATCGAGCCTTCCGAATGAATGGCTTTGGTGGGCATGGATTGGCCCCAGTACTTGGTGCCGGCGTTTTTAATGGCCTCGTCATACCCGCGCCAGTGCGGCTCGCGCAGCTTTTCCGGAATGATGATATCCAGGCTCTCGCCAATGGCCTGCTCCTTGGTGAAACCGAACACACGCTCAGCCGCCTCATTCCACACCAGAATCCTGCCCTCGGTATCGGCAAAGATCATGGCATCGGGATTCTGCTCGATAAGCCGGCCCATCACCTCATCGTTCAGCTGCATAAATCCACCTCTTTATTGTGCATTATGAATACACCTTACAGCTGACCGTCGTAGACTGCCACCCCCTCGGGAATGGTGTACCAATCCTGCTTCTGGCTCACCCAGATATGGGCAGTGGGCTTGATGATGCTGGTATCGGATAGGTTCGCGGGCTTGAGCTTGATCTTCTCCGGCTGCTCCGGATTGAAGTGATAAATCCGGTTGCCGCAGGTAGGGCAGAACTTCGCGGCGCTGACATTGCCGCTGTCCGCCGGCCGGCGCCATTCCACCATCTCGCCCTGGAATGCCACCTGGGAAGCATCCACCACGGCGGTGATACTGAACGCACTGGTGGAAAGCTTCTGGCACTCCTTGCAATGGCAAGCCACGAACATCTTGGGCTCGGACAACAACTGGTAAGTAACGCCGCCGCATTGGCAGGCGCCGTGGATGGGGTAGGTCATGTCAGCCTCCTGAGACCGTTATCGTTTTCGGAGGAGTTTAGCTGTGAAATACAAGCCCTGCTGCTCAACCCCAAGAAGTCTTTAGCAGATCATCTCCATCGTCGCACCCGTGGGTCTACTGTCGTTCCGGCGGTAGACCCTCGAACTCCGGCACTTCACCAAGCGCCCGCTCCCAGCCTGCTCTGCTCGAGCTGAAGATCTGCGCAGTTGGCAACACAGAGATTTCAGTGTCCAAACACCCTGCGGGAACAACGAGCGCACCTGCCAGTTGGGTGTTTGGCAATGCGGAACCACACTGCTTGCAAAAGCTCTTGCTATGACGAGTGCCGGGAAGCGTAAAGGAAGCCACAGCGTCTGCACCCGCCAGCCAGTTCAACTGAGCAGACCGCGAAAACAGATTTGCCGCATACGCTGAGCCGGTATCCTTTTGGCAATGCTGACAATGACACAGGTAAAAGCTGTCAAAATCCCCGTAAACCTCGAATCTCACTGTGCCACACAGGCAGGAACCAGAGTGATCAGTCATTGGATTTCCTTTCAAGACTTTAAGGGGACGAATACACAATGAGTATCAGTTGCGACGATTCGGTTTCCGCTTTAACGCTCCGCTAAATCTGCGCCGCCTGCGGCACCACCATTGAGTGGCTTGTTAGCAGACTCTGCCTGAAGACGCTCTACCAACCACACCTTGATGATCGATTGGCGCGTAACGCCATAGCGCACAGCCTCACGATCCAACGACTCCACAACCCAAGCCGGGAAATCGACGTTGATTCGCTTCTGTTCCTGATTAACGCGGCGAGCAGAGGACAGATCGAGGTCATCGACGATATCTTCCTGCCCTTCCTCAAATTTCTTGTCGAAATCTTTAGCCTTCATAGAGCTCAACCTCCTTCTTGCGGGAACGCCTAACTGAAATCAGGCGAATACGCGCATCCCTGTACGTGACGACAGCCGACCAATGCTTTTCACCAATCTTGTCTATCAGCAAAAATCTCTGCTCATCCTCTGATTTTGCGCGGATCTCCAGCAAGTATGGATCTTTCCACAGCCCTTGAGCAGCAACGAAATCGATACCGTGCTTGTCCAAGTTGGCTTGGCTTATGGCTTCGTCGAATTCAAATTCATCCATGAGTACAAATTATTCCTTTTTTACTCACTCCGCAAGATTTGGAGGAAGCTGTAGTTGCTAACGCCGTGCTTTTCGGCGAAGTTGTAGCGGAGCGAAAAATTCGTCCGGCAACAGCACTTTGTATGGATAATTTCTTCCGTGTTTGGGTAAATTGAGGCCCACCCCCAGTGGCCGCTGGGGGCCTTCATGCAGCAGCTCGATGCCTGCAAGGTTCCTCTTCCGAGAGACCGATAACAAGTGTGCAGCGCTGCATGACTCTCAAGCGATAACTCGAACAGTCATCGGGGCCTCGAGCCCGTATAGCAAGGCAGAGTCAGCTTATTATGAACAACACGGAAATCCAAACCCCAGTCAATGTCGGTGTCGATGTCGGTAAAGCCAACCTGGACATCGCCCTTCATCCCTCCGGGCAGTTCTACACCATTCCAAACACCGAAGCCCACGTTCGTCGCTTTG
>NZ_FOSC01000020.1 GCF_900114155.1 Marinobacter persicus | reverse complement strand
ATGATTGTGGTGCTCAATACCATGATCAAAAACCAGGAACCATGGCGGGCTGAAATGGCTTAATTTATGGAATTGACACCACAGTCACTTGTTATGCATTTTTATGATGCATGTGCTCGACCTCGCCACTACTGAAGTCCTGAAGCACCGCCTCTACGAGATTCATAGCATCAATTTGGAGGTCCTGGTCAAACTGCGTAGACATGTACGTGACCACGACTCTCCCCAGCTTTAGTTCTTGATTATCTGGAGTTACGAGGTACGAGTTCTTAGGAACCAGCGTTTTCTGACTCTCTACACCAAATCCATCTGATCCTGCCGAAACATGGCGATCAAGCCATAGGTTAAAAGCACAGGGCTCATGCCCCTCGTCTCTGATAACTATTTCAGTTGAATTGAAAGACCTTACCGATGGGTCTTTCTCGGCTATCTCTCTGGTCACATGATCTTTTCCGTCAAATTCTAATTTGAAATCAAGATAATGGTTTCTGAGAAATTTCATTTGAATATTGACTATTTGGATGCAGCCATCCCAGTCGTCCCCGCGAGGTCTTCTTATCAGTTTTAGGCCCATTTCGTAAAAATCTGCATATTCCTTCGCGCCGGATTGAAAGCCTATAGTTGTAACTATTATTCCTGTGCTATTGGGAATGTCCGTTGTAAGTCAATGTAGGTTTCTAACATGCAACAAACTAACTGCGTGGCCATAGTGCTTACATTCTATAAGTACCCGGTGAACTATCCCCGCGTATTTATACTCCCAAAAAACATCTATTTGGTGCTCGACGCCAGACTTTCCCTTGATCTTCACATTATGTCTTACGTCAATATTCTCAACACCCTGAAGAGCAAGGATTTCTCCATAAATTTTCTGAGCCAACTTCTCATAATCTGAGGAGGTTTTAGAGACTTTCACACCTTACTCCTTGATGCATAACGCCAGCCATAAACGGCGGCCCGACAGGGACGTCCGGTGGAGGCCACGTCTTTTGTGGCCGTAGCGAATTTGATGGCCTTGTTATATGTTGAATTTCTCATTCATGCGCTCGATTAAACCTCGGCACTTTTCCGAATCAATGGAAACAGAAGTGCTAACCGGATGGTAGATGCCAAACTGCTGACGGACGGTCTCAGGTGAAATCCCCTCGTTTAAGGCCTTAGCGGTAGCCTTCCACTTTACCTGAAGCCTATGCCTGCAATTACCATCCAACCGGTCTCCCTTATCCCCAACTGCTATTAACCGATATTTAGCAGGGTCTGTTACGACTCCCCACCCAACTGCTCCAAACCCTTTCGCGTACGCAACGACGATGTCACCCGGAATGTACCTTGTCAGGATCTTCTCACCTTGATCACCAGGCGAATTCTCGAAACAAGCCGGAATTTGCCGATTATCTACCAGAAATGTCCACCAATCTTGGTCAGCTCTGGCAATATTGTGCCAATAGTAGCCCGGCTCCCGAACAGTTGACGCAAAACTGACTGGATACAGCGCTTCGTTTGCTCTATCAAACACCACGGAAAATGAGAGTAATTTCTTGCCTTCTATTTCTACCGGGGAATAAGTTATACAGCGGAATGATATTCCCTTGGAGCTCAACCACTCCCCCATAGAGAAAAGTGTTGAATCAAAGGATCTTGCCATCAAGATTACACGGGAGTTGCGGTTCAAATCTTCGATCTCAGCATTGTCCCCGACAAATCCGAGGATCACATCCTCGGATAGCGTGTCCTTTTGACCAAATTTTTTAATGAAATTCTTTCCTGAATAAGCTGAAAAATCCGCCAGATACTGAAGTGCTTGCGTTTCGACACCAAGATGCCCTTGGTCCCGCTTGAGCTCGATTACTACGCCGTTACCCGCTCGATCCATTGCGAGGATGTCGGCTCTTTTCTTGTTGCGGGTTCGTACTTGGTTGCTCAAAAGCAACAACGGTTCACCAAAAACAGCTTCAGAGAGAATTGGCGGGCCATCATCTTCTCTAGTGATGAGATATTTCTCTATATCAAGCTCACGCGGCATCCACGAAGACTTTACCGATCGCAGTACACCTGACTTCTCATCTACCTCGTAAAGCATCGACTACCCTCTGATTGGATACATATAACGTTCGGTTCAGCGGTGAGCGCAGCGAATCCGCTGCAACCGCTTGTTAAACATCGAACTGGCTCTGTGGGTTACTATAAGGCTGCACATCACTAGCGTGAACTTCCCTTATCTCATCACCCAATAGTAGAAAATTACTGATATTTGGAACAGGTACAATTGATAGCTGATCTTTTGACGAATTTTCAACTAGCGCCCTTAATTCCATGAGCAGACGACCGAGAGCATTAACTCCAACAAGAGTTTGTTGGTCAACCGGTTTAGCGCCCCAAAAATCATCTTTATTTGAACTCTCTACAATCGGATTGTCTCCCGATTCTTTCAAAAGGGCGGAAAATTTTTCATAATTTTGAGCAAGTTTTACCCTCAGACTCCATTTCATAATGATTATACGGGTTTTCTGCCAGTCTTCCCTTGTATCAGCCCTATTTGGTTTCCCAACCATTTTTGCTGTCATAGGGCTACTTTGATGAATAATCTTCTTCTGAATTTCTGGATTATTCGGATAGCGGCAGGCTTGGTACAGTGCTTCTGAACTACGTATGTAAACGCCATTAACACACAGTGGGTATCCGGGAGCCATATTTGAAAACCCACCCCACCTTTCGGATGTCTTTTTGAATATGACAGACTTATCTCGAGAGTAGGTGCGAAAGTTACCCTTCAATAAATTAGGATCCATACGTTTTCCTTTGTAACAATGGATACCATTTACTAAACGGATGCGATGAGCTAGCAGTGGGATCACCCCACCAGAAAGCTAATGGGTTGTTATTTGGGCAATTTCTAAAACTAAAAACAGTAGAACCAAATCCGAACCCTCGGAATGTTGAATATCCTAATGGCTTTACAACTCCACTATTTTGAGAAGAAAAGCCCATAATTTTTAGCCCATATTTAAACATAATCCGCTCATAATCCTCTCTACGAGAATTAGAAAAGATTTTATTTTTCACTCCATTTTCTTGTCTATATTTTGGGTCGAAATTTTCATTTCTAAACCAATTATCATAGTCATCAAGATTGGCTATTGAATCTGTGGGCCAGAAAACCTCAGAATAGTCTTTTCTATACAATCTGTTCTCAAGACGAAACTCTGTATAAGATACAAACACGAATTTGATATTTTTTCCTGATTCCTCAGCAATCTTTTTTAGCCTTTTCTCAGTACTCCACTGCCCATATATAAACCAGCCTATTGTAATTACGCATACGCGGCATTCATTTGGGGCTGTGTTAACAATCCAGTCTTGCATATCTGAGTGCAGCCGATTTCCCGAAAAAATAAAATCGTCTAAATATATAAATTCATCAGATTCTTTTCCTATAATCTCACTCACACTATATCGCTCGCTGATAGCCTGTACTAAGATATCGTTTAGCTCATCTTGGCTATTCCCATTCTTTTGTATATCAAGTAGAGAAACAGACCTCCAATAATTATCCTTTTCGCCATTATAGACAGAGTCAGAGTCAATCAAAGTATTAACAAATTGTGTGAAATTGTCGGCTGTGATGTAGTTCCTTTTGAGGATTTTTAGCGTTTCCAATAGGACAGTTTCTTGCTCATCTTCATCAAATTGAGCAATCCACCTTTCCACATGCGAAGAATCGTAGGTGCCAAACTCTCCACCTCTGTAGCCCTCTATAATCTCAGCTATTTTTCTACACTCTTCACTATGTGGCATTTTCACTTCCAGATTGTTCAGATCAATTTATGTTTAACGCCGAAGCACAGCGGCGACCTTGGAGTGGCGACGAAGGAGCCACGTAAAGGGCGTCCGGCGGCCATCGGCCGCGAACTGCTGCGCCTGGT
>NZ_FOSC01000001.1 GCF_900114155.1 Marinobacter persicus | reverse complement strand
GTATCTGCTCTATTGACCTTATAGTGGCTATATGGTTTTAAATCATAATCCGACAATACTCAAGTGGAGCCGTATCATGAGTAAATCCTGTGAAGGCGCCTGTGGCTGCGACGCAACACCCGCCGAGGGTAACGCCGGGTCGGAGGCCTCTGAAGCGTCCGGCAACTGGATCAGTGTGTATACCGTACCGAAGATGGATTGTCCTTCGGAGGAACGGATGATTCGACTGGCCCTGAATGGTTTTGAAGACATTCGCGGGCTGTCCTTCGACCTGTCTGATCGGCGGTTGAAGGTTGTGCACGATGGCGAGGCTGAGCCTATCACCGCGAAGCTGGCGACCCTCGGGCTGGGAGCTTCGCTTCAGGAAACGGCCGCTGCCGACCCTGAATCAATCAAGGCGCTCGGGGGTACGGCTATCTCGGCCGAGCAGGAGTCGGGCACCCTGCGTTGGTTGCTCGGTATCAATGCTGTCCTGTTTGTGGTGGAAATGACGGTCGGCCTGATCGCGCACTCCACCGGTTTGATTGCAGAATCCCTGGACAATTTTGCCGACGCGGCCGTGTATGGGCTCGCCCTGTATGCGGTTGGGCACAGCGTGAAAATGCAGGTGCGTGCGGCGCATCTCGCGGGCGTACTCCAACTGATACTGGCTGTAGGCGTACTTGCAGAGGTGGTGAGGCGCTTTGTCTTCGGCAGTGAGCCGGAGTCGCTGGCAATGATGGGGATTGCGTTCATCGCATTGATCGCTAACACCACCTGTCTGCTGCTGATATCCAAACATCGGGAGGGCGGTGCCCACATGAAGGCGAGCTGGATATTCTCAGCCAACGATGTGGTCATCAATCTGGGGGTCATTACCGCTGGCGCCCTGGTCGCATGGACTGGCTCCAATTATCCGGACCTGATCATCGGCAGCATCGCGGGGATTATCGTACTCAACGGTGCCAGGCGCATCCTGGCGCTTAAGGGTTAAACAATGTCCATCGTTACCAAAAAACTCTTGCCGTATAGCCTGCTGGCGATTTCGGGCCTGATTGCGGCGTCTGATCAGGTTGTAAAATGGCTGGTCCAGCAGTCAATGGCGTATGGCGAATCGATTCCGGTGACCCCGTTCTTTAACTGGGTTCATGTCTGGAACACCGGCGCCGCATTCAGCCTGTTTGCCGATGGCGGAGGTTGGCAGCGATACTTTCTTATCACAGTCGCGGTAGTTGTCTCGATTGTACTGATCGGGCTGATTCTTCAGTGCCGCCGCAGGGGAGAAGCCATCGCGTACAGCCTTATTCTTGGCGGTGCCGTGGGCAACCTGATTGACCGGATATTTCGTGGCTATGTTGTGGATTCCTTTGATGTCTATTGGCAATCCTGGCACTGGCCAGCCTTTAACCTTTCCGATATCGCCATTGTGCTGGGCACCGTGCTTTTCCTCTATGTCAGTTTCATACCCGAAAAATCGGGCACGAACGTCGAGCTCGATGGATCAGGCTAAAAAACATCTGACAAACGCCTTGACCTTAAAGTTGACTTTAAAGATATCGTCTGTACTGACGAACCGAGAACGACAGCCAAAGCAAAGGAGAATGAAACGATGACATTGCAACTTGGAGAAACCGCTCCCGATTTCACCGTCGCATCCACCGAGGGAAACATTCAGTTTCATGAGTGGCTGGGAGACGACTGGGCCGTGCTGTTTTCACACCCCGCCGACTACACCCCTGTCTGTACCACAGAGCTCGGCGCCTTCGCCAAGCGTAAGGACGAGTTCGCCAGTCGCGGTGTGAAGCTGATCGGGGTCTCCGTCGACCCGCTCGACTCCCATAAAGACTGGGCGAAGGATATCGAGAAAACCCAGGGCAAGGGGCTCAATTTTCCCCTGTTGGCAGACAAGGATCAGGTGGTTGCCGACCAGTACGGAATGATCCATCCAAAAGCCGATCCCAAGGTGACTGTTCGAACGGTATTCATTATCGATTCCGCGAAAAAAATCCGTCTGATGCTGACGTATCCGCCCAGCACCGGGCGCAATCTGGACGAGATCCTGCGCGTCATTGATTCGCTCCAACTGACCGACAACCACAAAGTGGCCACGCCGGTGGACTGGAAGAATGGCGAGGATGTGATCATCGTTCCGTCGCTCTCCAACGAAGAGGCCAAAGAGCGCTTCCCCGACGGATGGGATGAGCAGACACCGTATCTGCGCGTTACCCGCCAACCTCGTCGGAAGTAATAGAGAATTCGTCAGCTGGCCTTGTGGCTGGCTGACGAAGCAATACCTGAGAAACCTTCACCGATAGGTTCGGTCATCGCCGAACCCGCAACCGAACACGGCCCCGAAATGCTTACCCTGACAATCCCTGAAGTTGGTCTCTTCGCGTTATTGATTGCACTTTGCCTGTCGCTGCTTCAGGCGACCGTGCCCTTGCTGGGAGCCGCCACCCGGCGCCCGTTGTGGATGGCATTTGCAGAGCCCATGGCATGGGGGCAATTTGTTTTTCTACTGGTTTCTTATGCCAGCCTGACCGCCAGTTTTCTTCTGGATGATTTCAGCGTGGATTATGTGGCCCGTAATTCCAACTCGATGCTGCCCTGGTACTACAAGTTCACCGCCGTCTGGGGCTCTCATGAAGGCTCGGTGCTGTTATGGAGTCTGATTCTCAGTGGCTGGGGCTTTGCCGTCAGTCTGTTTTCCCGCCAGTTGCCACGGGATATGCTGGCACGGGTTCTGGGAGTTCTGGGTGTCGTCAGCGCAGGGTTCCTGCTTTTCATCGTCGTTACGTCCAGTCCCTTTGATCGCCTGTTGCCGGGCATGCCAGCCGACGGTGCCGATCTGAATCCGTTGTTGCAGGATGTTGGCCTGATCATCCATCCGCCGATGCTTTACATGGGCTATGTGGGTTTTTCAGTGGTCTTTGCTTTTGCCATCGCTGCGCTGATCGAAGGGCGTCTCGATGCGGCCTGGACGCGCTGGGTTCGGCCGTGGACCAACATTGCCTGGGCCTTTCTGACCCTCGGCATCGCTCTGGGTAGCTGGTGGGCCTACTATGAGCTGGGTTGGGGCGGCTGGTGGTTCTGGGATCCGGTGGAAAATGCATCGCTCCTGCCCTGGCTGAGCGGGACAGCGCTGATACATTCACTGGCGGTCACGGAAAAACGCGGCACGTTCAAGAGCTGGACGGCACTGCTGGCGATTTTCACGTTCTCACTCTCGTTACTGGGCACCTTCCTGGTGCGCTCAGGGGTACTGACCTCGGTTCATGCCTTTGCCAATGATCCATCTCGGGGGCTCTTCATTCTGGCGTTGCTGGGAATAACGGTCGGCGTCTCGCTTTTGATCTTTGCGCTACGGGCGCCGCGAATGAGCGCCAATGCGGGCTTTAGCTGGCTTTCCCGGGATGCTCTGTTGCTGATCAACAATATTTTGCTGGTCATCATGACGATCACGGTCCTGATGGGCACCCTGTACCCCTTGATCCTGGATGCACTCGGGCTGGGCAAGGTCAGTATCGGCGCGCCTTACTTTAATAGCCTGTTCGTGCCACTGACCGTCATGCTGTGTGCCTTTATGGGGCTGGGGCCGGTCTCACGCTGGAAGCAGATGCCCGGTCGGGAGCTGTTCCGGCGACTACTGGGGGCGGGCTTGGCCGCACTGGCGATTGCGATATCGATACCGTTTCTTTACAACGGCCAGTGGAATGTCGCCGTGGCGCTGGGGATGGTGGCGGCCCTGTGGGTAGTACTGGCGTTGGTGCGCGACCTGTTTGATAAAGTCCGCAATGCGTCCTCTGCGCTGTCCGGATTGCGTAAGTTGACCCCTTCATACTGGGGCATGGTGGTCGGCCACGTGGGCCTGGCCGTCACCATCGTGGGCGTGGTGATGGTGTCGAACTACGCCATGGAGCGTAATGTGCGGCTTGATATCGGTGAGCAGGTGAATCTGGGCGGGTACGATTTTACGCTGACCGAACTGGGCGAGCGTCGGGGGCCCAACTTCCTCGCCGATACGGCGACCATCGAGGTTGCCCGTGAAGGCCGGATTGTCACCACCCTGTACCCGGAGAAGCGCCTGTACATTGCCCGAGGGCAGCCGATGACCGATGTCGCGCTGCATCCTGGCCTGCTTCGGGACCTTTATGTGGCCATGGGTGAGGAGCTGGACGACGGTAGCTGGGCAATGCGCATACAGGTCAAGCCCTTCATACGCTGGCTATGGCTGGGTGCGCTGTTGATGGCTTTCGGGGGCGTCCTCGCCGTGGCAGACCGCCGCTACCGTCGTCGCCGTGCAGTCGCCGCTAACGGGGAATCGACGGGGCCGACGCGCGAGGTCCGCGCATGATACGCCGGCTGTTGCTGCTGCTTCCTTTTCTGGTATTCGTTGGCCTGGCCTTCTTTTTATACCGGGGGCTTTCGCTGGATCCCAGTGCTCGCGAGTCGGCCTTGTGGGGTCAGGAGTTTCCGTCGTTCACGCTCTCAACGCTGGAGGAACCCGGCGCCGAGGTGGATGAATCCCTGCTTCGTGGCCGGATGTCTCTGGTCAATGTCTGGGCCTCCTGGTGCCCGACTTGCAAGGAGGAGATGCCCCAGTTGCTGGCGCTCTCTGAGCGCGGCGTTCAGATGGTGGGCATCAACTATAAAGACGCCCGCGACCTGGGACGACAGTTTCTTGAAGAGTTTGGAAAACCTTTCGAGGTCAACATCTTCGATCCTGCCGGTGACCTGGGTTTCGAGCTTGGCGTGTATGGCGTGCCCGAAACCTTCTTGGTCGACGCAAACGGTATCGTTCGATACAAGCACGTTGGGTATATCACGCCCGCCCAGGTGGATGAAGTCATGGCGGAGGTAGAAAAATGGCACTAACCCTGAAGAGCCGTTGCTGTGTGGTCATCGTGCTTTTGCTGGCTTCGTTCCAGTCGATGGCGGACACGGCAATCGATGCGCGTCATTTCGAGGATCCGGTGATGGCGGAGCGTTATCGCGACCTTACGGCGTCTTTGCGGTGCCCTAAATGTGATGCTCAAGCCATCGACAGCTCCGATTCGCCGGTGGCGGCGGACATGCGGGAGCGGGTAGCGCTGATGCTTCATGAGGGGCGTGCGGATAAGGAAATTCTTGATTTCATGGCTAATCGTTTTGGCGAGTTCGTTCTTTACAATCCGCGCCTTGACGGGCGCACGTGGCTGCTTTGGGCATTGCCGGCAGCGCTGGTAGCAGGAGGCGCCCTGGTTGTGATTGCCTTTGTCCGGGCACGCAGGCACCGGCGAGTGCGGCCGCTCTCCGAGGAGGAGCGTACCCGCCTGTCCTCTTTGATTCATCGTCATCGTGAGAGGTCGGAATGACTATGCTCTGGTTAAGTATCGGCACACTGTTGCTTATAGCGCTGTGGTTCCTGAGTCTACCGTTGCGAAGAGCAAGGGCGATCCATGACTGGCAGCAAGGGTTTGAAACGGATGACCGCGCGGAGGAGCAGAATCTGGCCGTGTATGAGCGTCGGCTTGCGGCACTGGAAAGCGCCTGCGAGCGCGGCGAGGTTGACGTCGCACGCTTTGAAGAAAGCCGTCACGAGCTTGAACGCAATCTTCTGGAGGACACCGAGGCCCGTCGTCGCGTGCCTCTCAGGAACCCGCTGGCAGGACGTTTTGTAATCCCTCTGGTGATAACGGCATTGATTGCCGCCACCGTAACCGGCTATCGATGGGTGGGCGCCAATGGCGATCTGGCTCTGTATGCCGTGGTGCAGGAGGTTCTTAACCCTCCCGGTGCCTCACCGGAGAACCTGATTGTCCGGCTCGAAGAGCAGGCCGAGAGTCAGCCGGATAATCCCAAGGTCTGGGCTTTGTTGTTTCCGCTGTACCAGAAGGTCGGTCAGCCAGATCGGTCGATTCGCGCCCTGGAGCGATTGATCGAACTGGAAGGCCGCCGAGCCGATCTTCTGGCCCAACTGGCTCAGTTGAAATTCTATGTGGCCGGAGGCAGCCTGACCTATGAAGTTCAGGCGCTGGTAGATGAAACACTCGATAAGGATCCGCGTCAGCCGACAGTGTTGGGCATGCTGGGGGTTGAGGCTTTCGACGATGGCCGCTATGAACAGGCGATCGGTTACTGGCGCCGAGCGTTGGCTGGCTTCGAGGATTCCGCCTCCGCAGAGGTCATTCGTAAAGGTATCGCTGTTGCCAGGCAACGATTGGAGGAGACAGCCAATGGAGCGGAACGTGTTACTGATTGAAACCCTAACGCACGTTCACACACGAAATCAGGGAAGCTTATGCTTCAGTATCCTCAAATCGACCCGGTAGCCATTGCACTGGGCCCACTGAAAATCCATTGGTACGGCCTGATGTACCTTGTCGGTTTTCTCGCGGCCTGGTGGCTGGGGCGTCGTCGGGCTCATCGACTCGGGTTGAACGCAGACGCTGTTGAAACATTGATTTTCTACTGTGCGATGGGCGTCATTCTGGGTGGCCGCGTCGGTTACGCGCTCTTCTACGGTTTTGACAAGCTGGCAGACAATCCGCTTTGGCTGTTCAAGGTCTGGGAAGGGGGCATGAGTTTTCACGGCGGCTTGACCGGCGTCCTGATTGCAGCCTTGGTCTTCGCCCGCAAGCAGAACCTGCGGTTTTTCCAACTCACGGATTTTATAGCGCCACTGGTGCCAATTGGCCTGGGGGCGGGGCGCCTTGGCAACTTTATCAACCACGAGCTCCCGGGGCGGGTCAGCGACGTGCCCTGGGCCATGGTGTTCCCGAATATGGGGTCGGCGCCACGTCACCCGTCGTCATTGTACGAGTTTGCCCTGGAAGGTGTTGTGCTGTTTGTGGTGCTGTGGTGGTTCTCACGCCACCCTCGTCGGATGGGCGCAACGTCCGGCCTGTTCCTGTTGCTCTACGGAATTTTCCGTTTTGCGGTCGAGTTTGTTCGCCTCCCCGACCCGCAACTGGGGTTCATTGCCCTTGACTGGGTGACCATGGGGCAGTTGTTGACCTTGCCGATGATCCTTGGAGGCCTTGGGTTAGTCGCTTGGTCGAAAAGCCAACCGATCAATAACGTAAAGGTGGCGACGGGCGGATAAAGGTCGACTTCATTTATGCAATAACAAATTGAGAGAGTTTCAGAGTGGTCATGCTGGCGTTTTCTCCTCTGATATATCGGGATCTGTTTCATGCGAGCGATGTGGGCACGATGAAAGTCAATGAAATTGCAAACTTGGCGGATGTCTCTCCGGACACCGTTCGTTTCTATAACCGTGAAGGGTTACTTCGGCCACGAAAAGATCCCCGAAATGGCTACAACTTGTATAATTCGGAAGACCTGTGGCGCTTACGGTTTGTTCGCGTGGCAAACAAGCTGGGATTCAACCTGCGTGAAGTCAAAGTCATTCTAAGTCATGGGACGGAGGGTGGCTTGGCTGGCAGCGACCTGAAGGAGCTATTCACAGACCGCCTTTGCAGACTGGATCAGGAGTTAAAGGAGCTCAAGAGACTTCGTGACGACATGAAAACTACAGTCCAGGTTTGGAGACAGATGCCTGATGGAGCCCCCAATGGCCATTCTGTCCAGGAATTCAGTAGGGCACCTACTTCGGTATACGCCTATATTTTCGGTTTGAAAATAAGTGAACGTTCATTTATTTTAGGCCGACCAATTTGAAGCGTTGAGCAGACAAATGCGGCAAAGAGACGACTCGAAACGAATAGCCTTCCTGGAAGCTACCGTGAGGGAAGTAGCAGATCACGGTTTTTCAGCAACCTCGGTTGGCAAGATAGCCAAGGCTGCGGGTTTGTCACCAGCCACGCTGTACATCTATTACGAAGATAAAGAACAGCTTTTATTGGCGACATTTTATTACGTCAGCGATCAGGTCATTGATGCGGCGCTGGACAGTTTTTCTCGCGGGAAAGATCTGCGTGAAGGACTGCGACGCCAGTGGCACACACTGTTCCGGATCGGCCTTGAGCGTCCGGAACTATTCCGCTACCACGAGACGTTCACGCATTCTGCTTGGATGACTCCCGAGATCCAGGCACGAAACGAAAGCCGAGCCGCAAATCTTTTGAATGCAGTTGATCAGGGAAAGCAATCCGGGCTGATCAAACCGGTACCTTTTCCACTTCTCGAAACGTTTATGTTCCGCCCGATTTACCACCTCGTTCAACGATGCCTGCAAGGGTCGTTCGAAGGTACCGATGAGCATATCGAATTAGCGTTTAATATGGCTTGGGATGCGGTTGCCGATCGTCGGAATACCTAATTTTTTCTGGAGAGTGACGCGTTATGAAATTCAAGATGGTCAGTACCGCCATGCCCTTGAGAGGCCTACAAGCGCTTGCAATGCTTTCGAGCCTCCTGGTGATGGGATGTTCGGCGGAGGCGCCCCCTCTGACACAGCAAACTGTCTACCCGGTAAAGCTCATGACGCTGGAGCAGGCGCAGTCAGGCACGCTCAATCAGTATCCGGGCAGAGTCTCGGCGTCTGACCATTCAGAACTCTCTTTCAGAGTGGGAGGAGAGCTGACGGAGCTGGCCGTTAAAGCAGGCGACACTGTGGAAAAAGGGGAGGTCGTTGCCCGCCTGGACGATCGGGACGCAAGAACCCGCCTGGAAAACGCCCGGTCAAATTTCAATCTGGCACAGGCCACCTTCGAGCGAATGCGAATATCGTTGGAGCGCCAGGCCATCAGTCAGGCCCGTTTCGATGAGGCCGAGGCCGAGTACCTCTCTGCCAGAGCGCAACTGGCCAGCGCGGAGGACCAACTTTCCTATACCGTTCTCAAAGCGCCATTTGATGGCGTCATTTCACGGGTGCCGGTGGATGTCTTTCAGGTTGTATCAGCGCAGCAGGCCATTGCCGAACTGCAACGGCCCGGCTCTATCGACGTCTCGTTCCAGATGCCTGAACAACAGGTCCGCCGCCTTCAACCACAGAGATCCAGGAACGTTCGCGCCAATGGCAACACTATCGCGTGGGTACAGTTTCCCGAGCTTCCCGATAAACGCTACGCCGCGAGCTACAAAGAGCATGACAGCAATGCCTCTCAGGGGTCGCTCAGTTATGAGGTTACCGTAACGCTCCCTGAACCCGAGGACATCACAGTGCTTTCGGGGATGAGCGCGACCGTTCTGCTTGATTACGGCACATTGGCTGGAGAGAGCGCCCCGTCGTGGCTGATACCAACCGCGGCGCTTGTAACACCTGACGCAGAACCCGGCACTAGCGTGGTTTGGCGATACGTGGCTGCTGCCGATGGTGAGAATGGCGATAACACGGGCAGCGTCGAGCCGGTGGATGTCGAGCCGGGTAAGAAAATGAACGATGGCGTGCTTGTTCGGGGAGAGCTCAGCCCGGGCGACAGAATCGTGGTTGCCGGCGCTCACCGGATGAACAGGGATCGTTCGGTCCGTCCCTGGGAAAAAGAGGGCGGGCTCTGAGATGGTCGATTATTTTCTTGATCGGAAGTCCATCAGCTGGATGGTCACGCTGTTGCTTGGGGTTGGGGGCATGTTCGCGTTTCTGGGTCTTGGCCAGCTTGAATTCCCGGAGTTCACGTTACGTTCCGCCTTGGTGACCACCCAATATCCCGGAGCAACGCCTCTTGAAGTCGAGGAGGAGGTTACGCTGCCTCTGGAAAAAGCGATCCAGCAGATGCCGGGCATCGATGACATTACTTCGGTGAACTCGGACGGCTTGTCGCAGATTACTGTCCAACTCAAGAAGACGGTCAGAGAAGGGGAGTTAGACCAGTATTGGGATATCCTTCGGCGAAAGATTAATGATGCCCAGCCTGGTCTGCCACCAGGCGTGAACACGTCCATCGTGAACGATGACTTTGGCGATGTCTTCGGCCTGCTGCTCACGTTGCGTGGTGACGGCTACTCGCTGAAAGATCTTGGTGACCATGCGGATCTCATTCAGCGAGAACTGCGATTGTTGGAGGGCGTCGCAAAAGTCAGTATCGGTGGTCGTGTCGACGAGCAGATGATCGTGTCACTGGACCGTGACCGTATGCGTGCTCTTGGCATTTCGCCAGAATACCTGGCAAGCCTTCTGAATGCGCAGAATACGGTGGGCAACGCTGGCCACCTGCGCAGTGAAGGGCTGTCGTTATCCGTTCAGCCAACCGGTCAGCTTGATTCCGTTCAGGCACTTGAGCAACTGGCAGTTGGAAGCGCTGATTCGGGTATTATCCGGCTCAGCGATCTGGCCGAAGTTCGCAGGGTGACCAATGACTCACCCGCCTTGCTTTACCACTCTGACGGATTGCCTGCTTTGACCATCGGCGTGTCATTTGCAGAGGGCACCAACGTTGTTGATGTAGGTGAGAGTCTCAATGAGGCTTTGAAACGCCTGGAAAAACAGCAACCCATCGGCATGACACTGAACACAGTGTATAACCAGCCTGAAGTAGTCGAGGAGGCAGTATCTGCTTTTCTCATGAACCTTGCTCAGGCGGTGGGCATTGTCATTATTGTGCTTTTGCTGTTCATGGGGCTGCGAAGTGGCCTGCTCATGGGGCTGATCCTGCTGATTACCATCATGGGTACATTCGTGCTTATGGCAATACACGGTATTCAGCTCCAGAAGATTTCATTGGGTGCGCTGATCATTGCGCTGGGGATGCTGGTCGATAATGCCATCGTCGTCACCGAGGGCATGATGATTGGCCTTTCCAAGGGCAAGTCCAAAAGGCAGGCAGCCAAAGAAGTGGTCTCGCAGAACCGGTACCCGCTGCTCGGCGCTACCGTGATTGCCATTACGGCCTTTGCTCCTATCGGCCTTTCACCAGACACCACCGGAGAATTCATTGGCTCCCTGTTCTGGGTTCTGTGCTACTCGCTTTTCCTGAGCTGGCTGACGGCACTCACTCTGACCCCGTTTTTCTTTGATATGTTCTATCCCGACAAGCTCGAGAGTGTCGGGCAGTCATCCGATAACGACCCCTATAAGGGAATTGTTTTCGTCGTCTTCCGCCGCCTGCTGACCTACGCGATTCATTATCGCTTCGTGACATTAACACTTGCGATCGCGCTTCTGGCTGGGGTTCTATCGTTCTCGGGACAGGTTAAGAATGCTTTCTTCCCGAATGCCACAACGCCACTCTTCTTTGTTGACCTTTGGTTGCCCGAGGGCGCCGACATCTTGCAAACCGAAGAGACCGTAAAGCGGCTGGAATCGCGCGTGAATGACATGGACCAGGTCGTTCAGGTGACCAGTGTCACCGGTGGCGGAGCCCAGCGTTTTACGTTGACGTATTCACCGGAGCAGCGATACGCCAGTTTTGGCCAATTGATCGTAGAGACCCGGGATAAGGCGTCGAGAGAGGCCCGTATGGAGGAAGTCATTGAGCAACTGCGTACAGACTTCCCGAACGTGCATTACAAAGTGCAGGCTTTGCAGGTGGGGCCCTCAGCCAAAGCCAGTCTTGAAGCTCGTATCTTTGGAGAAGATCCCGAAGAACTCCGGAAAATCGGTGTGCGCGTGCAGGCAATTTTTGAAAATGAACCTCTGGCCGACAGCGTGCGCTTGTCCTGGGGTAATCGGGAAGCCGTGATCGTACCGGAGTTCCTCGAAGAACAGGCCCGGCGCCTTGGCGTATCTCGCGAATCACTGCACCAGGCGTTGTTGCTGAATAATCAGGGGCAGCAGGTTGGAGTGTACCGTGAGGGGAGCGACCTCATTCCGATCATTATGCGGTCAAGAGAGGAGCAGCGTTTTGACATCGAAAACCTTACCTCGATCAATGTCTGGAGTGAAGAGCAGGGCCGCTATGTCAGCGCGGGCAACGTCATCAATGCCATCAATACGGAACTGCGGGATCCGTTGATAAAACGCAGAAACAGGGAGCGGATGTTGGCGGTTTATGCCGAACCCATGCCTTTGTCGGGGGAGACGGCGGCGAGTGTGCTGGAGAGGATCCGCCCGCAGGTCGACGCGCTGGAGCTTCCCCACGGCTATTCGATTGAGTGGGGTGGAGAGTACGAGACCTCATCCGAAGCTCAGACTTCGCTTTTCTCCTCGCTGCCTCTTGGACTGCTGGGGATGTTCATTATTTCGATGCTGTTGTTCGGTAGCTTCCGACAGGCTCTGTCTATCTGGATGATTGTTCCTCTCATGATGATTGGAATCATTGGTGGACTGGTATTGCTCGGCGCGCCTTTTACATTCATGGCGCTGCTCGGGACTCTGAGTCTGATCGGTATGGTACTGAAGAATGCCATTGTGCTGGTTGAGGAGATCAATATTCAGTTAGAACAGCAGGATGATGCATTCACTGCGGTGGTTGAGGCCGCGGTAAGCCGGGTACGACCTGTGCTTATGGCGGCCGTAACCACCATGTTGGGAATGATTCCTCTGTTCAGCGATGCCTTCTTCGCGAGCATGGCGCTGGTTATCGTGTTCGGTTTGGGTGTTGCAACGGTATTGACGTTAGTGGTGCTGCCAGTGGTGTACTGCACGTTAATGAGAATTTCTTATCATCAATAACGCACCCGCTGTTTTTCAGGCGTCTTTTTTTCCTCCGGACAAGCGATCCGGAGGAAAAAAGCCTCCGGCAATCATTGCATTCATCAGTTCGCCTACTTTTGCACGCAGGTCATCCCTCAACAACCTCATTGCCGGCGTTATTGACTGTCGGGTAGGACAAATCAGCCACAGCTCGGATACCGGCGGCGCATAGTCCGGCATGATTGTGGTGACACGGCCTGCAAGCAGATCATCCGACATATCAAGACACGATTTTATCGCAAGACCGCGACCAGCGACGCACCACCGGCGAACCAGATCGCCATCGTTTGAGGCGCGATCGCCCGTCATTTTGACTCGATATTCCTCGTCTCCCCGTTTGAACGTCCAGAGGTCAAATGGGATGTCCTGCAACTGATAGAACAGTCCGTTGTGGTTCTCAAGGTCATCAGGATGAATGGGGCGACCATGACGCGAAAGGTAATCAGGAGATGCGCAAAGCAGGCGCGGCACATCGCAAATTTTGAAGCCATACAGGTTGGTGTCACTGGGCGCGCCGTAGCGAAGCGCCATGTCGACCGAATCCCGGTAAAAGTCCACGTTGGTGTCAGTAATCTGAACTCTGAGATTCAAACCTGGATGCGTTGCCATCAATTCGTCGATCCAGGGCACAACGCGGTAGCTGACCGAGCAATGACCACACCGGGTTGCGCAATAGGGCGTCACTGGGCGATGTGCCTGTTTCGCTAAGCGCTGTTTCCAGGTTGATGGATGGCAGCATGTCCTTGTAGGCAACGGACGTTCGAAAATCATTTGCCCTGATAGCCATATAGGCCGCTTTAAGGTCCGGGCGACGCTGCAATGTTTGCTCTGCAAGGTCGAACAGGGGTAAAAGAACCTGCGGATAGTCGGCGGAAATGACCGTGCTAGCCTGGCTTCGCCCGAGCAACAGGTTCAACGCCCTTTGCTGTTGCTGCAGGGATTCCTGAACTGCAATCAATGTCGCCCTGGCACTGGCCGCAGAGCTTTGGGCGCTGTCCAGATCTTCAAGGTCACCCAGTCCCGAGCGGTAACGCTGAAGAATCCACTGTTCGTTTTTTTCCAATAGCTCCGCGCGTTGCTTTTCGATGGCAACGGAGCGATTCAGATTCACCAGTTTCAACCAGCCCTGCATGACCTCGGCTGCGAGCGTATCCCGCGCAGCTTGGTAGAGAGCCAGCTGTTCAGCAACGTCACTGGCGGCAGCCGACGCCTCATCAGAAATCTTCGACCACAAATCCAGCTCCCAGCTGATGCTGACGGTGCCGGTGTAGGCAGTATCTAGACCGTCAGTGTTATTCGCGACGAATCCAGCCTCGACGTCGGGGAGTTGATCCGCCTGAGTCGCTCGGTATTGAGCACGGAGAATTTGGAGTGAAAGCCGTGTTTGCTGGAAATCAGGATTGGCCGCGCGCGCTTCGACAATAAGCGCGTCCAGGTCATGGCTGTTGACCAGCTCATTCAGGTAGGCTGTTTCGAGACCAACCTCCATCTCAAACTTGGAGACGACGTTCTGACGCTCGGAATCGGCCTGAGCGAGATAGTCCGTTCTCGTGGACAACGAACTGCAGCCTGCAATAACCAGGCAGCATAAAGCAGTCAGCACTACTTTCGAGCAGGGCAAGCGATACATAGGTAAAGTCCATTCGGGCGCGGTCAAATCTGCGGTAAACGACGGGATACAGACTATCTAGGAGGTGGTTAATGGAGGGTTAAGACCTTCATGGACCTGCCTATTATCTACGGCGACGACCAATGGATGCTCCATGAAGAACAGGGCCATGCGCGTGTCACGAAGACCAAAGAAGCATTCGAAGCAGCCGCCGCCCCGACGTGGCGGAAGAGTACAAGAACTACTGCGGTGAAGGACGCATAAAATGGCTTAAAAACGGCGAACCTGTCACTCCGCATGTTGCTGAGCGCCGCGAACAGGTAGAACAGGTTGGTGTTCTTCGACAGGCTGCGATCGCGGACTTTGGCATAACTTAACTGCCGCTTGATGGTGCGAAAGGGATGCTCCGAGTTCAAAAAGTCCGTCAACTGGACCAGAGTGTTCCAGTGCAATTCCACGAATCGGCCCGTTAGGCTGGCGCTATCTTCCAAGCTGAATGTTCGCTTTGCGACCTTTGCGGTCACTTCATGGTGTAAATCTCCGGCCACAATGTGGTGACATGACCACCGGCCCTGGTGGAAGCGTCTGGCCCGGGCGAGGGACTTTTCGTTATGATGGCCGCCGATGTTTCCAATGGTTATAGAGGCCGCCTGCGATGTCTGAAGATCCGCTCAAGTCACTGTCTGATATGGCCAGTGAAGCCCACGCCCGTATCCAGGCCGCCCACGAACACATTAATCCGGTGGTGGAAGTGCGCCAGGGTATGCGTAATTCCGGTATCCCGGCCGATGTAATGACCATTGACTGCCTTCGAACCCGCCGTCGTATCACGTTGATTCTGCACGATGAGCAGCCCGGCGTTGTGCTTTACCAGTTCATCACCATCGAGAAGGAAGTGGGTGACGAGTTTCAGCAACTGGCCCTGGCGGACATGAGCACCGACAAACTGTTTGCCTGGATTGAGGAGTATTTCGGCTAACCGGTTGCCCTTGTGCCGGTTTTTCGATCCCCGCCTATGTTCCAACATCTTGCTAACTCGCTGGTTCCGCTTTTTTCCCTGATTGCCCTGGGCGCTGTGCTCGGGCGTAAAACCGATTTTTTTGATGGCCGGGCGTTGTCCGGGCTGGTGACAACGGTCGGTATTCCAGCACTGCTGTTGCATTCTGTGCTGTCCATGGACATGAACATTGGCCAGATGGGTGAGCTGGTGGCCATTACCGTGGTGTGGATTGTGGTGATGGCGCTGGTGACCGCAGCGGTTTTGCGGTTGGCCGGTTTCCCCGTGCGGGATTATCTGCCGGCGCTGGTTCACCCCAATACCGGCAACATGGGGGTGCCGGTGTGTTATGCCCTGTTCGGGCCGCAGTCCCTAGGCCTGGCGATGGTGATCTCTTCGGTGATCCAGATCAGCCACTTCACGTTGGGCATTGGCTGTTTGTCGAAACAGTTTTCTCTGGCGGCCCTGGTTCGCAATGGGCCGGTACTGGCACTGGCGGCGGGCGCTGGCTTGCTGGCCACTGAAACCACCCTGCCGGCGCCGGTCATGACCACGCTGGATATGCTGGGGTCGATTACCGTGCCGATCATGCTGATGCAGCTGGGCAGCTCCATTGCCAATCTCAGGCTCTCCGGTGGCCGTGAGATGCTCTGGCCGGTGGCTTTCAGTTTTTACCGGCCGCTGGCGGGGTTGGGTGTGGCCTGGCTGGTACTGCTGTTCTGGCCATTGGGGCAGGCGCAGGCACAGATTTTCCTGGTGCAGTGCGCCATGCCCGTTGCCGTGATGAGTTACGTACTGGCGGTCAGATACCACGGGCCGGCTCAGGCTATCGCCCTCACCATTCCACTGTCTGTGGTTGTGTCGTTGGCTGTGGCTATTGCCTTCAGCGTTTGAAAAAGCGCGGGTTGCGGGCAACAAAGCTGTCAATCCAGCGTTCCAGGAAGGATTTCCGTTCCGGGTCTTTCAGGTAGCGCCAGCCCAGGAAGGAAACGATAAGCGCTCCCAGGGCATCCACAATCAGATCCCACATGGTGTCGGTGAGCCCGGAGGGATCGCCAAGCATGGGTTTTTGCATGTTCATCCCGAACAGTGAATCCATGGTGAACTCGAAAATTTCCCACAGGGCGCCCACGCCCAATGCAAACAGGAAGGCGAAGAAGGCAACGAACCCGGCCTTCATGTGCAGCTGCAGCTTTTCGGTTTCATTCATGATGTGAACCAGCAAGAAGCCGAGAATGCCCAGCAGAAATCCGGAGGAGGTGTGCAGCAGGATGTCCCACCACCAGAAGCGGGTGTAATAGCCATGCACCTCTCCCAGAAACAGCGAGGCAAAGACAAAGCCGATGGCCGCCAGCTGCAGTTCCGGCGGTATATGGATCCGGAAACGCCGCTCGAAGAGCACCGGGAAGAAAGTGATCACAATGATCATGCCGGTGAGAAAGGCAATAAACCATTTCTGGCTCCACAGGGCCAGCAAGGCCTCTGCCAGCAGGATCAGCTGCAGCACGGCGGTAATTCGTTGGTGAGTAATTCGAATGCGCATGGTGACAAGTTAACATGAATGATTGAGTTAAGCTGACCAGGATGTAACTGGAGCGAGGTGCGCTATTGCGGACAAAATGAGCCAGTTAGAATTGAAAGTGGACCATCACCATTTAACGGAATTGCATTATGAGACGAATCAGGATGTTACCCGCACTGGCGGCATCTTCATTGTTGTTGGCGGCCTGCACCGGTCCGGAATCGCCGGAAGAGGTTTCCCGGGCTTTCTGGCAGGCGGTCATCGAGCAGGACGCCGGCGAGGCCAACGACTACTCGACGCTGGTGGAGGACGCCGGTTTTGATGGTTATCAGCGTGACTGGCAGGGCGTTGAGCTGGAGTGGGGCCGGGTGGTGATCGATGGCCAGGAGGCCACTGTTGACACCGTATTCAGTGGGCTGCCGGAGCGCGCTGAGCCGCTGGAAACCACAACCTACCTGGTGAAAAAAGATGGTCAATGGCTGGTGGATTATTTCCGCACCGGCGAGGCCCTGAACAGCGGCCCTCTGTGGGGCGATGTGATGAACCAGCTGGAGGCGCTGGGTAAAGACCTGAAGACCGAGCTGGCGCGCCACTCGGATGACCTGGCCCGGGAATTTGAGGTCCTGACCGAAGAACTGCGCCAGCAGGCGAGCGAGGCCGGTGAAAGCTTCTCGAACCTGGTGGACGAGTACGGCCAGATGCTTCGCCAGCATATCGACCAGTTGTCCGAGTCCCTGCGTGAGGCGCTCAAAAATAACCCGAACGCTTCGGTAGAGGACCGGCAGTTGCTGAATGAGGCGGTGATTCGGCTGGAAACGCAGAGCGATGCCCTGCAGGACCCGGACGTGGAGTCGGTAACCGAAAGCACCCGCGTGGCTTTGGCGACAGAGTTGCAGCTTGGTGAGCTTGGGGAAGAGTTTTCCGCTTACAAGGCCGAATGGCAGCAGAGGCTGGCGGAAATGGAGAAGCAATTGGCCGAGTATGTGGACCAGTTGCAGAACGAAAGCTGAAACACCTTGCATACCAGCCTTGTCTGAAACAGCCCCGCCCGGGGCTGTTTTTTCTCCGGGGTTCGCTATAGTGTAATCAAACACTCACTTGAATCTGCGCAGCGAGGAATTCCCGGTGTCTGAATTGGTAACCTACGAACTGGATAATGGCATTGCCACCATCACTCTGGCGAACGGCAAGGCCAATGCTCTGAGCCATGAGGTATTCACCCAGCTGAACCAGGCTTTGGATCAGGCAGAGCAGGACAAGGCCATTGTTATCCTGACCGGTCAACCGGGCATGTTCTCCGGCGGTTATGACCTGAAAGAAATGCAGAAAGGCCCGAAAGAGGCCATGGCGCTGGTGAAGGTTGGCTCCACCCTGGCGCGCCGGCTGGCGGCCTTCCCGCTACCGGTGATTGCCGCCTGCAGTGGCCATGCCATCGCCAAGGGGGCGTTTATTCTGTTGTCGGTGGACTACCGCATCGGCGTGAAGGGCGACTTCAAACTGGGGCTGAACGAAGTGGCCATCGGCATGACCATGCACCATGCCGGCATCGAGATTGCCCGCCACCGCCTGGCGCCTGCCTATTTCTACCGCTCCGTGGTGAATGCCGAGATTTATAACCCCGAAAACGCCATTACCGCCGGCTTTCTGGATGAAGCGGTTGCGCCCGAGCAGCTGGCTGAGCGCGCACGGGCGGTGGCCGAACAGTTCAAACAACTGAACCTGCGTGCGCACCAGCAAACCAAGTTGAAGGCCAAAGCGGATTACCTGGCCCGCCTGGATGCGTGCATCGAAAAGGACGCCAGCCATTTTGATTTGTGAGCGGTAAGAGTCCGGCGGTGATCAAATAAACCGCACAAAACGGCAACCCGCTAGTGATGCCGTTCCCGGGTGGGTATCCTTACCTTGCTAACACAGTTATCCACAGAAGCTGTGGGTAAAGCCGGCCGGGGATTCGGTTTTGAACGCTCGCTTCTGGCCGCTGGCCGTGATATATCAGCGTTTCCCAAACAAACTCTGGAATCCTTGTTATGCCAAAAGCGAGTGAGATCAAGAAGAATCAGGCCGTGGAATATCAGGGCCGCGTGTATTTTGTGAAAGACATCGAGCGCTCCGTGCCCCAGGGCCGGGCTGGCGGCAGTCTGTACCGCATGCGCATGTACGATGTGGTGACCAACCAGAAGCTGGATGAAACCTTCAAGGATTCCGACATGCTCAATCTGGCGGACCTGGTGCGCCGCCCGGCGGTGTTTTCCTACGCCGATGGCGATGAGTATGTGTTCATGGACACCGAAGATTTCACGCAATACCTGTTGAACAAGAATGCCATCGAAGATGATCTGCTGTTTATTACCGAGGACACCGAGGGCCTGATGGTGGTGCTGGTGAGCGACAGCCCGGTGGGTGTGGCGTTGCCGCCGACGGTGGAGCTGACCATCGAGGAAACCGATCCGTCGGTGAAGGGCGGTTCTGCCACGGCCCGGACCAAGCCGGCGTATTTGACCACGGGGCTGGTGGTGCAGGTGCCGGAGCACATTTCCACCGGGGATCGCATCAAGGTGAATGTGGAGGAGCGCAAGTTCCTGAGTCGGGCCTGATTCCTGTACTCCTTGATTTGAGCTCGAGTTAACGGGCCGCAAGTCAGCTGTCAGGCCTTTCCAAAAACCGCTACAAGCATGTCCATATGCGCTTATTTCGGGCCATCCTTGGCCCTCAAAATTTTTGGAAAGGCCTGACAGCTGACTTGCTCACTTGTCTATTCTCCTGCCCGCGCCAGCATGGATACTTTCTTCAGCAGCTTTGGCCATCCCACCGGTAAGCGTTTTTCCAGTTCCTTGCCCCGGCTTGCGGGCAGGGTCCAGGGATCAAATACGGTTTTGCACCCGAAAATAACCCAGTTGTTGGTTTTGCTTTTGAAAACCAGCAGCACCGGGAACTGGCGCCGGAGTTCCCGGAACAGGGTGCCGTCGGTTTCTGGCATGCGGTGGTAGTTCAGCGCCAGCCAGCCGGTTTTTGAAAGTGCCCGGCTGCAGGCTTTGATGAACTGGCGCTGGGCCTGGGCGGGGCTCATGCGGTCGGCGCTGTAGAGATCGGTCAGGATCAGGTCGGTGCCGCCTTCGGGCAGGTTATCCACGGCCAGGCGGGCGTCGGCGGTGGTGACTTTCAGGCGCTCGGAGTGTGGCAGTGAAAACCATTCATGGGCGATTTCCACCACTTTTTGCCGTAGTTCAAACACGTCTATCCGGCTTTCCGGCAGCAGTTGGTGAAGCCCATGCGCCAGTGCGCCGCCGCCCAGCCCCAATACGGTGACCCGCTCAGGCTCTTGCCAGGCAATGGGCAGCAGCATGGCGCGGTTGTATTCGTGTACCGGCAGGTGCGGTGCCGAGCGCAGGATTTTGCTCTGTTCGAACACGGAATCAAAGCTGAGTATCCGGTGTTTACGATCGTCAATAACCAGGATATTGCCCAGTTTGTCCCGGGCCACGTGCACGATGTCGCCCTTGATCGCAGGGCGGTTGATGACGGTGCCCATCAGTTGGCGGCGTAACGTTCGTGCAGGATGCCCACGCGGTTCACATAGGCTTTGGTTTCCGCGTAGGGCGGTACGCCCTTGTAGCGGCTGACAGCACCCGGGCCGGCGTTGTAGGCAGCGGTGGCCAGGCGAATGTCGCCGCCAAAGCGGTCAAGCATCTGCGATAGATAGTTGGCGCCGCCACGGATGTTTTCCCGGGCTTCAAACGGGCGGCTTACCCCCAGTTCTTTGGCGGTGCCGGGCATCAGTTGCATCAGGCCCTGGGCGCCGACCGGGGAGAGGGCGTCCGGGTCGAAGGCGGATTCGGCGTGGATCACTGCACGCACCAGTGCGGGGTCGACACCGTATTCCCGGGCGGCGGTGGTGATTTCGTTCCGGTAGCTGCTGGTATAAAGCGGTGTGTTGTGCCAGTCCACCGTGGAGTCCGGGTCACAGGCGTAGCAATGAAAGCGTATGACGTCGAAATCCCGGGTTTCGGGTTTCTGGTTGCTGTAGGAGACTACCCCTTGCTCGTCGGTGTAGCGATACACGGTCTCGTTCCGGGTCGAGGGGCGGGCCTGTTTGCTGTTACCCACGTTGGTGAATTCAACCGTTCCGTCGGAATGCTCAATGCGTTTGATGCCATCGGCATGGGCGAGGTGGGCCGCGCCAAAGGCCATCAGGATCAAAACAGGGCTGAAAACAGTGTAAACAGTACGCTTCATTGCTGGTCAGGGCTTCCGGTTTGTGGTTATGCTCTGAGGTTCCATATCTAGCACTCAGGAGTGTGCCATGCCGTTCTCGCCAAATCACCTTGCAGAACTCAATTTGTTGTCGCAGTTCCCATCCACCTCCACTCAGGAGGGTATCAAGGTTCATGAGCACTCCGCCGCCCCGGAAACCGTTCAGGCCGCACAGGCCCTGTTCAGCAAGGGGCTGATCAGTCAGAAAGACGGCGGCTATCTGACCCCGCTGGGGTGCGAGGCCGTTGAATTGACGCAAAAGCTGCAATCGCTGCTGTCCGGCGAATAATCCCGTCCGCGTATGCGTAAAGGGGCGTTTGAGCTTTGTTTTTGACGCCCCCCGCAGTGGTGCTATCGTTTCATTACAGCCTGCAAAAACATGGAGGGCAGATAATGACGAGGCGCGACGAGAATCCCCTAGCTCCAAAGAAGCTCTATATTCTGGTGGCGGATAGCGCCATGGCCCGGTTTTTCAAGGCAAAAACCCCCGTCAGAAGCATCGAGGAAATTCTGGATCATCCCCACAAGGAGGGCCGGCAGAGGGATTCGGATATCTATACCGACCGGCCGGGCAGCAATCACAGCGGGGCGGGCGGTTACCAGACCTACGATCGTGAAACGGACGAAGACCCGGAAAATGCCCGCTTCGCCCGTGAACTGGGGGAGTACCTGAAAAAAGCCCACCACGAGGGCCGGTTTGATAACCTGGTGCTGGTGGCACCACCAAAGTTCCTGGGGGTGTTGCGGCATCATCTTGGTAAGGAGTGCATGGCGACGGTTCTCAAATCCATCGACAAGGATCTTGTGAGCCAGGACGCTGTATCGATCACCCGGCACCTGGAGCTGTAGCCACGCGCGGTTTTTCAGTCAGCCTGCGGTGGGTGCCGCAGGCTCTATTCAATGGACCGGATCTCCCCTGCGGTAAGACTTCGGTAGCTGCCTGAAGACAAGTCATTATCCAGCTCAATTTCCCCCATCCGTTCCCTGTGCAGGGCTTTGACCCGGTTTCCCACGGCGTGAAACATCCGCTTGATCTGGTGGTACCGGCCTTCGTAGATGGTGACCCGTGCTTCCCGCTCCCCCAGGCGCTCAAGTTGTGCCGGAGATGTTGTCAGGCCCTCGAATTCGAACCATATGCCATTGGCAAACCGTGTTTCGGTTTCCGGGCTGAGTGGCTTTGCGGTGAGTACCCGGTACACCTTGGGGATTTTGATCGCAGGCTCCGTGAGTTTCCGGGACCAGAGTCCGTTATTGGTGAGGATGAGCAGGCCGGTACTGCTTCGGTCCAGGCGACCGGCAATATGCAGGTGGTGGCGTAACTCCGGGGCGATCAGCTCAAGCACGGTCGGGTGCTGGGCGTCCACTGTTGCGCTCAGGTAGCCGGCGGGCTTGTTCAGCATCAGATAGTGCTCTGCCTCGCCGGCCTGGACAACGTCTTGGTCGACCATGACCGTTGAAAACCGGTCCACATCCGCTGCCGGGGCCCGGCAGGGTTGGCCATTGATCTTCACCCGGCCTCCGGCAATCAGGGCGTTCGCCTGTTTGCGGCTGATACCGTTCTGATTGCTGAGGATACGTGAGAGCTTCATGGCGGATCTGAACTATGTCGTGGGTTGACCGTAGGGTACTTCAACGGGATGAATGATACGGCGAAACGTGAAGCTTTGTCCGTCAATTGAGCCAGACTTCAAGGATGATCCTTGGTTTTTTGAGCCATCAGGCGTTCACTCGTTAGGGTGGGACTATGAATCGCTGGAAGAAGTCTCCCATCCTCTGGATGGGCGGCAGTATCGCGGGTGTCGGGCTGATTGTGGGGCTGTTGTACGCCTTTGGTGTGCACCAGCAGGTGGTGGAGTTGTTGCGCTGGTTCGACACTCAGGGCCTGTGGGCGGCGGCTTTGTTCATCGGTGTCATGGCGCTGGCGATGGTGTTGCTGTTGCCGGGCGTGCTGCTGACCACCGGGGCCGGGTTCGTGTTCGGCGTTCTCGAAGGCACGGTGTATGTGGTGGTGGGCACCACCATTGGTTCGGCGATTGCGTTTCTGGTTGCCCGGCATGTTCTCGGGGATCATGCCAGTGTCTATATCCGGGGCCGTGCGCGGCTGTCGGTGGTGAGCAACGAGATGGCGCCGCATGGCTGGAAGATTGTGCTCCTGACTCGGTTGATCCCGTTTTTTCCTGGCAAATTATCGAATTTCTTGTTCGGTCTCACCAGTTTTTCGTTTCGCGGCTTTGTCGTGGGCACTTTCATTGGTGTTATTCCCTTTTCCCTGCACAACGTTTACCTCGGTTCCCTGGCCGCTGATCTCTCTACGCTTGGTGTTCGCGAGACCGGACGAACACCCCTGGAATGGGCCATTTATGGCGCAGGATTCGTCGGCACCGTGTTGGCGGTGGTGTTTCTCAACCGCCTGGCACGTCGGGCGTTGGCCCGTTACAAGGTGGAGACCGAACCAACCGAAGAGGAAGCGAACCAATGAATTGGATGAACTGGCTCCCCTGGCGTTACCTGGTCAAGCGTGCGGCGAAGCGACATGGCTTTCTGGACCCGATTGCCCTGTTGGGCAAGCTGCACAGTTTTGCCCAGCCGTCTGAAGTCGGCGAGCCGATTGAGCTGTTGCGGGCCGGTGTGGTCTTTCATGCCCGGGGCCTGATCAACAGCCGGGTCATTCAGCATAATCTGGATTGGGTCTGGCCCTACTGGGTCGAGCGTCAGTTCGATCCCGGTGACCCGGCTTTCATTCCCAGGGCTTTCTCGATTACCCACATCAACCTGAGTAACCGCAACTGGACCGCTATTGGCCAGCCGGATCTGGACGAGCTTCCGATTGTGGACCCCCGGGGCCTGCTGACGCCCTGGTACGATGGCTGGTCCCTGGATGGCTGGGTGCTGGCGGACGATGGTCGTTGCCTGCTGCCCTCGCGTTGTCGCTCAAGCCGGCAGAAGTATGAGCTGGACGATGAAGGTGTCTGCGTTGTGACCGAATCCGCCACGGATGGTCTCTCGCTCACCAGTCGTGCCCGGGTTGTGGTGGAAAATGGCAAACCCTTCTGCCAGATGGTGCTGCAGGCCCGTTCTGAGGTTGCCGGTTCGCTGGTGTTGTCGCTTCGCCCCGCCAATCCCGAAGGCATCAGTTTCATCAACCGGGTGACGCTGAGCACGGGCCGGGATCACTGGGTGGTTGATGGCAGGCCTGCGGTAACCTTCAGCCGGCCGGCGGAACATCACCATGTTTCGGATTATCACGAGGGCGATGTGCGCATTCACTTGCAGGACAAGGACGATCAGGCCGAGGGCCGGTGTGATGTCGGAATGGTAACGGCCGCCGCGTTGTTCCCGCTCAGGGCCAACGAGGTATCGGAGCTTACGGTTACCGTGCCGCTATCCCATGAGGGGGCTGAGAAGCTTCCTTCCGATGGCTGGCAGAAGGCCTTGCAGGGCCATGCACGGCTCGAGTGCCCGGATGACCACTGGCAGTTTCTTTACGATTCGGCCATTCGGTCCCTGGTGCTGCACTCACCGGAAGATGTTTACCCGGGGCCGTATACCTATAAGCGCTTCTGGTTCCGGGATGCCGCCTTCATTATCCATGCGCTTTTATGTGCCGGTATGACCGACAGAGCGGAACGGGCACTGGCGCAATTTCCTGACCGGCAATTGAAAAACGGCTATTTCCGCTCCCAGGAGGGGGAGTGGGATGCCAATGGCGAGGTGTTGTGGATACTCAAACGCTATCATGAGCTGACTGGTACTCCGTTGCCCGACAGCTGGCATGAGCCGGTGGCGAAAGGGGCGCGCTGGATTCTGAAAAAGCGGCTCAGCGACCATCTGGAACAGCCCCACGCGGGCCTTTTACCCGCCGGCTTCAGCGCTGAGCACCTGGGGCCCAACGATTATTATTACTGGGATGACTTCTGGGGCATTGCCGGCCTGCGGGCCGCCGCCGACCTGTTTGAGTCGCTGGACAAAAAGGCCAGCGACGAGTTCACCGTGGGAGCACGGGCATTTTCCCGGGCGGTGGCTCTACCGCCCGTTCATAATTCCCACCACCAGTCGGCCGGCCAGGCCCACCAGTACCGCGCCGAATACCCGTTCGAACCACACCGCACGTTGCTTGAGGGCATCCAGCCAGCGAGGGTTGGAGAACAGCCAGGCCACCATCAGGTACCAGCCGGTATCGATAACCAGTGCGGTGGCTGCATAACCGAATTTGGCCAGCAGGCTGGTGTCGGTGCCAACCACCTGGCTGAACAGGGCCAGGAAGAACACGGCGATTTTCGGGTTCAGGAAGGCGATCAGGAAGCCATCCCGCGCTGCACTTTTACTGGAGGGCGCTTCAGTCAGTTCATTGTTGCTGCCGGTTTTTGCCAGCAACCCCTTTACGCCCAGCCAGGCCAGATATCCGGCACCACCCCACTGCAAAATGGCAAAGGCGGTGGGTGAGGCGGTAATAATGGCGGCCAGGCCCAGGATGCTGAGAAACGCATAAATGCCCACACCCAGACCATGTGCCAGGGCTGTTACCACTCCGTTACGGCGGCCGCCTGCCAGTGTCTGTTTCATGACCAGAGCCAGGGAGGGGCCCGGCGATAGCGCGCCGAGAATGCAAATAGTGACGATGGTCATCCAGGTGGCGAGTGTCATCGGGATGTCCTTGAGTCTGTATCCGAATGGCCCAGTGAGCGCTGCGGATCAATCTGGTCGCGTACCAGCTGTTTCAGCTGCTTGATCTCGGGAAAACCGCCATCGTCCTTACGTGACCAGATGCGCTCGCCGTTCACGTAAATTTCGAAAATGCCGCCGGTGCCGGGGTGCAGGCTGAGTTCGTTAATGTCGCCTTCGAAGGTGGTCAGCAGTTCCTGCGCCATCCACGCCGAGCGCAGCAGCCAGCGGCAACCGGTGCAATAGTGAATGTCGATCTTGTTGGGCATGCCGGCGGTGACCTCCTCCATTATGGTATTGTGTGCAGCTTTTCCAGAAGACCCGGTATGTTATGGCCGATCTGTCCGTTGTCCAGTATATCCTCATTGCACTGATTTTTGTGTGGAGCGGTTTTGTCCGTTCCGGGCTTGGCTTTGGTGGCGCCGTGTTGTCGCTGCCCTTTCTGTTGTTGGTGCTGGATGAGCCGCTGGTGTTTTTGCCGATCATTGCTGTGCACCTGTTGATTTTCTCTTCGCTGACCGTGTGGATGAACAACCGGAAGGCAGCCGCCCCGGACCATGGCCCGCGTGAAGGAACCGTGGACTGGCACTATATCGGGCGTCTGATGGCCATTCTGATCGTGCCGAAAATGGTGGGCGTGATCGGTCTTTTCACCCTGCCTAATCAGATACTTAGTGCCATTATTTTTGTCATTGTGGCGCTTTATTCGGTCTCCTACATCATCAATCGGCCGTTTCGCAGTGGCAGCAAGGCCATTGATATTCTGTTCCTGATGCTCGGCGGTTATATCAGTGGCACGTCCCTGATCGGCGCACCGTTGATTATCGCTGTGGCTGCCCAGCACCTGCCTAAAGAGAAACTGCGTGATTCGCTGTTTGTACTCTGGTTTATTCTGGTGTTGATCAAGCTGGGTGCGTTTGTCTGGGTGGGCGTGGATCTGCAGTTGGTTCATCACCTGTGGCTGTTGCCGGCCGCCGCTGTCGGGCATGTGATTGGTCTTTATGTGCACGAGCGGATGTTGCGGGCGGAAACCAGCCTGTTTTTCCGGGTTTTGGGAAGTGTGCTGTTGGTGGTCAGCAGTATCGGGCTGGTGAGCAGTCTGATCTGATTGGCGGGGTGATCGAAAAATAGACAGAATTCACAAAGAGTGCCATCGTACAGAAAGAGTGTTTTGTAATGGTTTGTAACCGCGGAGGTCTGTCATGCGGGAACCATCACGGGATTATGGGGCGCTGCGAAACCTGATGGTGCAAGACCAACTGGTCAGGCGGGGCATTACCGACCAGCGAGTGCTTCGCGCCATGGGCCGCGTGCCCCGGGAATTGTTTGTGCCCGAACACCTGCGCCATGAAGCGTACGACGACCATCCACTGCCGATCGGGCAGGGACAGACCATTTCACAACCTTACATCGTTGCCCTGATGGCCGAGGCACTGGAGCTCAAAGGACGTGAACGGGTGCTGGATATTGGTACCGGTTCCGGCTACGCGGCAGCGGTGCTGGCCTGCATGGCGCTGGAAGTCTTTTCCATGGAAAAAATTCCCGAGCTGGCCCGCCAGGCCGAGAACAACCTGCGCGATGCGGGGTTCTCCCAGGTGCGTGTGCGTTGTGGCGATGGTTCACTGGGGTGGCCGGAAGCGGCACCGTTTGACGGCATTTGTGTTGCCGCAGGCGCACCGGCGGTACCGGATGCTTTGAAAGAGCAACTGAGCGTGGGTGGTCGGCTGGTGATTCCTGTCGGGCAGGAACATGGTTTGCAGCGCCTGTTGTGCATAACACGGCGTTCCGACCAACGGTTTGACCGGAAGGAATACTGTGACGTGAGATTCGTACCCCTCCTGGGACAGGAGGGGTGGAGCTGAGGGGGTGTTTAAACCCCGCCCTGCATTTGTGGCATATCGTGAGCCACTTCGGCCGCTCTGCGGTTGAAAATTCTTACCTTGCGACTGATAAACTGCACCGCCTGCTTTGCAGCAGCACGGGTATACTGGCGCCTGACCTCAACACTGTTGTGGAGGATGGTGGACGGCAGCGGGTTTACGGTTGCGATATGCTTCTGAGTCATAGCGCCTTCCTCCTTCATCTGGTGGATTAATTAGTCATCTACCCTTAATTTACACACTATTCTAAGGATTCTTTTTTGCAGCTTGAATACGTTAAAATCCGTACCCTCGTTGCAAATATGCAGTGATTATGGACTGGGATTATCTTCGATATATAAGGGCTCTGGCAATAGGCGGAACGCTTGCCAAAGCCGGTGAAATACTGGGTGTGCACCAAACCACGGTGTTGCGACGGCTCGACCAGATGGAAGAGCAGTTGGGTGTGCAGTTTTTTGAACGAAATCAGAACGGGTTACAGCTGACTCCGGTGGGAGAAATGGCGTTCCGGGAGGCCGAGCGTCTGGCCACCGATATGGACAACCTGGAGCGCAAGCTGGTTGGCCAGGACGGCGCGCCGGTGGGCAAGGTTCGTATTGCCGCCGAAGACGCCATGCTGAACGAGCTACTCAGCCCGATTCTGACGGAACTGGTGCGTGAGTATCCGGACATTGAACTGGAGGTGTTGACGGATAACGACGTGGCCAACCTGAGCCACCGGGAAGCGGATTTGACGCTACGGCCCGAGAACAAGCCCCAGGCCACGCTGGAGGGCGAGCGTATTGCCGCCATAGAATCGGCGGTTTACGGCGCGGCCAAGTACTGTCGGCGTAACCGTAATATGGATGTGGAGAACCATCCCGAAGGCTGCACCTGGATTGTGCCGGACGAAACCTTCAGTCACCTGGCGACCGGGCGCTGGTACCGCAAGCACCTGAAAAACGTGACCTCGGCCATTCGCTGCAACAGCCTGCAATCCATGCATGCCCTGGCCAGGGCGGGTGCCGGTCTTGCCGTGTTGCCCTGTTACCTGGGGGAGCCCGCCAAAGAGCTGCGCCGGTTGTCTGATCCGCTGGAAGGGGAGAGCGTGGATTTGTGGTTACACGTCAACCAGGACACCCAGCAAATGGCGAGAGTGCGGCTGGTGATGGAGTTTCTGGTGGAGCGGCTGCAGGCGCTGGAGTCTGCCATTGAAATCAGTGGCACCCTTTAACAGGGTGCCAGCGCCGGAAATTTGTACAAACGGGATTTTCGGTCCAGTCTCCTTGAAGTGATAGAGACGGCATCAAGCCGGCGGAGTGGTCGCCGGGCCGCTTGTGTCTTGCCCAGGAGAGCTGCCATGGATTTCAATGCGTACCGAAGTGCCCTGTCGCCCCGGTTCCGGGGCGTGGAATGTCCGTTTCCTGAAGCCGAGTACCGTCAGCGCCTGAACCGGGTACGGCAGCGCATGGACGTCGAGGGGGTTGATGCCTTACTGGTCACCGACCCGTCGGACATTTTCTACCTGACCGGCTACGGCACGTTTGAAGTGTCTGTGCATGTGGCCCTGGTGGTGACCCCGGACAACCTGTTGCTGCAAGTGCCCTCCATCGAGATGGGGCCCGCGTTGACCACCACCCGGGTCGGGCAGATCAGCGGCTATCGCTGGGAAGGCGTCGAGGATGTGCTGGACCCACTGGTGGAGGCGCTGGCCACGGGCACGGAAACGGTTGCGGTCGACGCCTGGCACGGGTCTTTACGCACCGGCGTGCTGGATGGCCTGAGAAAACGCTTGCCTTCGGTGCATTTTGTCCCCGCCAACGGCCTGCTCAAACGCATTCGTATTGTTAAATCCCCGGCGGAACTGGACTACCTTCGGGAAAGCGCCCGCATTACGGCGGCTGGCCTGAAGGCCGCCCGGGCGGTGATCGAGCCGGGCGTGACCGATAACGACATAGCCGCGGAAGGTGCGCGAGCCCTGCTTGAGGCTGGCAGTGAGTTCATGAGCATGCAGCCGATCGTCACCACCGGCATGCGCAGCAGCTTCATCCATTGCAACCACCGGCGTACCCGCATCGGGAAAGGTGATCCCGTCTTCCTTGAATTCGGTTCGGCCTGGTATCGGTACACGGCTCCCATGATGCAAACCGTGGTTGCCGGTGGACAGCCGACGGATGAGATGCGTCGGGTGCACGATGGCTGCCGGAGTGTGGTGGATGCGTTGCTCGCCTCCGTTCGCCCGGGAGCTTCGTTTGACGATGCCGCCCGTGCGGCGGAAGGGGCTATGCAGCCTGTGGCCGATCGGGTGTTTTTCTCGGGGGTCTTCGGGTACACCGTGGGCGCCCAGTTTCCGCCGTCCTGGGTGGAAGGTTCCGGGTTTATCGCCCGGGGTGGCGATACCGAGTTCAGGGCGGGCATGGTATTCCACCTGCCGATCTGTCTGCGGGTGCCGGGTCAGTGGGGTATCGGATGCAGCGAGACCATTGTGGTCACGGAGAGTGGGGCGGAGCCGATTACCCAAAATCCCTGGACTATCGACTCCTGAAGGCCAGGCCGCAGAATCAGTCGCGGGCGGTCACTTCCAGCAGATGATAACCGAACTGGGTTTTGACCGGCCCGATCACGGTGTTCAGGTCACTGTTGAACACGGCTTCGTCAAATTCCGGTACCATCTGGCCCCGGCCAAAGGAGCCCAGGTCTCCGCCTCTCATGCCGGACGGGCACGAAGAGTGCTGCCGGGCGACTTCGGCAAAGCTTTGGCCGCCTTCGATGGCTTGTTTCAACTCCACGCATTTGGTTTCGGTGTCAACCAGAATGTGACGTGCACTTGCTAGTGTCATAGTTGTTGGTCCTGTTTTGAGTGAGTCGAAATACGAGAACGGAATGCTGCCCTGACATCGACCGGGAGGCAAGTGCTTTTATCCGTGTTTCTGCCGTCTCACAGTCGCATTGACAAATCTGTACAATGCCGCCTTTCTTTTTGCCGGCGACCGGCCGGCCTCACGCAGACAGGTTCCTTTCTTGATTTCCACCGCCAATATCACTATGCAGTTCGGGGCCGCGCCCCTGTTTGAAAACGTTTCCGCCAAGTTTGGCAATGGCAACCGCTACGGCCTGATCGGGGCCAACGGTTGCGGAAAATCCACCCTGATGAAAATCCTTGGGGGTGACCTGGAGCCTTCGGCAGGGCAGGTCATGCTCGAACCCAATACCCGTCTGGGCAAATTACGCCAGGACCAGTTTGCCTACGAAGACTGCACCGTGCTGGACACGGTAATCATGGGCCATGAAGAGCTCTGGCAGGTAAAACAGGAGCGGGACCGGATCTACTCGCTGGCGGAAATGAGCGAGGAAGACGGCATGGCCGTGGCGGACCTGGAAGTGCAGTTCGCCGAAATGGACGGTTATACCGCCGATTCCCGGGCCGGCGAGTTGCTGCTGGGCCTGGAAATCCCGCTGGAAGAACACAATGGCCCCATGAGCGCCCTGGCGCCGGGCTGGAAGCTGCGTGTGCTGCTGGCCCAGGCGTTGTTTTCCGACCCGGACGTACTGCTGCTGGATGAGCCCACCAACCATCTGGACATCAACACCATCCGCTGGCTGGAAAGCATTCTGGTGGCCCGGAACAGCACCATGATCATCATCTCCCACGACCGTCATTTCCTGAACAGCGTATGCACGCACATGGCGGACCTTGATTACGGTGAATTGCGCCTGTTCCCCGGCAACTACGACGAGTACATGACCGCTGCCACCCAGGCCCGTGAGCGCATGATGGCAGACAACGCCAAGAAGAAGGCTCAGATTGCCGAGCTGCAGCAGTTCGTCAGCCGTTTCTCGGCGAATGCGTCAAAAGCCAAGCAGGCCACGTCCCGTGCCCGCCAGATCGACAAGATCCAGCTGGAGGAGGTAAAGCCTTCGAGCCGGGTCAGCCCCTTCATTCGCTTTGAGCAGGAAAAGAAGCTGCATCGCCAGGCGGTGACGCTGAAAGGGTTGACCAAGGGCTTTGACGGGGAGCCGCTGTTCGACAACCTGGACCTGCAGATTGAAGCCGGCGAGCGGGTGGCGATCATCGGCCCGAACGGCATTGGCAAAACCACCTTGCTGCAGTGCCTGGCCGGTGCCTACGAGCCTGACAGCGGCGAGGTGAAGTGGACCGACAGCGCCCGCGTTGGCTACTTTGCCCAGGACCACACGGCGGATTTCGCCGCCGACGAGACCCTGACCGACTGGATGTCGCAGTGGACCACCGGTGGTGAGCAGCTGGTGCGTGGCACGCTGGGGCGGATGTTGTTCTCGGGTGATGACATCGGCAAATCGGTGAAGGTGATTTCCGGGGGCGAGCAGGGGCGCATGCTGTTTGGTAAGCTGATTCTGCAGAAGCCCAACGTGATGCTGATGGACGAGCCGACGAACCACCTGGATATGGAGTCCATCGAGGCGCTGAACCTGGCGCTGGAGAATTATCCGGGGACGCTGATTTTTGTCAGTCACGACCGGGAGTTTGTGTCTTCTTTGGCGACGCGGATTATTGAGTTGAAGTCTGATGGGATTACGGACTTCAGTGGGTCTTATGATGATTATCTTCGGAGTCAGGGGTATTTTTAACCTTGAGCTCGAACTGATAATGACTTGGGTGCTGGCGTGGGTGTGGGTGGGGTCTTCCAAAAAGCGCTCCTGCGGCACATCCCTGTGGCGCTTATGCTCCGCCATCCATGGCTCCGCAAATTTTTGGAAGACCCCACCCACACCCACGCTCTGACTTCAGAGTGGTACTCAGGAAAAACAAAAGGCACCTATTGTGAGTGAATCTCAGATTGTGAACGCAACCCGTAAGTGGGTCGAAGACGTAGTAGTTGGCTACAACCTGTGCCCGTTCGCCAAACGGGAGTTGGTTCGTGACCGGGTGCGGTTTGTGGTGTCAAGCGCCGAAACCGAAGATGAGTTGGTTCAGGCGGTGCATGAAGAGCTGCAGCGTTTGAACGATGAGCCGGAGATTGAGACCACGTTGCTGGTGCACCCGCAGGTGCTGCAGGACTTTTCGGCCTACAATGAATTTCTGGACGTGACCGACGGCTTGCTGGCGTATCTGGAGCTGGAGGGTGTTTTCCAGATTGCCAGTTTCCACCCGGACTACCAGTTTGCCGATACCGATCCGGATGCGGCGGAGAATTACACCAACCGGTCGCCGTACCCGATGTTGCATTTGCTGCGGGAAGCCAGCCTGGAAAGGGCTATTGAGAGCTATCCGGATGTGGAGGGGATTCCGCAGCGGAATATTGAATTGATGGATGAGCTGGGCGCCGACAAAATGAAGGCGATACTTCATTCGTGCTTCGAGGCTGCTAACTCCGGGAGAGCAGGGGAGTAGCCGGTCGGAGTCATTGGGGATGGGTTTCCAAAAATTTGCGGAGGCATGGATGCCGGAGCATAAGCGACCCAAGGATGGGCCGCCAGGAGCGCTTTTTGGAAACCCATCCCCAATGACTCCATATCACCAAAGTTCTCTATCTCCTTTTGAATGTAACTGAACAGTGAGCCTCAAATGGGACTACTCTTCGAACAAATTGACAGCCAGCCCTCCGAAATCGGCGAGATTACCCTCCGCCGCCGCAAAATCCCGGCTCTCGGCGCCCGGGACATCTTTGAGGTGAAACTCGGCGAAGAGTTTCTCATGTCCAGCATGTTTGTGGACGCGGAAATTGCCCTCTCCGACATTGGCCTGCAAGCCACCGAAGGCGACAACCTGAGCGTGGTGGTGGGCGGCCTGGGCCTGGGCTACACCGCCGTGGCAGCCCTGAAGCATGAGCGGGTGGCCGAACTGCTGGTCGTCGAATACCTGAAGCCGGTGATCAGCTGGCACGAGCGTGAGTTTGTACCTCTCGGCCAGGAACTGAATAACGATCTCCGCAGCCGCTACGTGCACGGCAGCTTTTTCGACATGGCCGTGGCCGATCCCGCCGCTGGCGGTTTTGACCCCGACGCGCCCGGTAAACGTTTCGACGCCATCCTGCTCGATATAGACCATTCGCCCCGGGCTCTGCTGCACGACTCCAACGCCAGTTTCTACACAGCTGAAAATCTGGCCCTAATGGCCCGGCAGCTCAAACCCCGTGGCGTGTTTGCCATGTGGTCCAACGAGGGTGAAGATGATGAATTCATGGCTGAACTTCGGGATGTGTTCATCGATGTTGACTGCCATGTCGTATCCTTCTTCAATCCGTTCCAGAATCGGGAATCGTTCAACACCGTGTACGTGGCCCGGAAACCGGGCTGATAAGCCGGAGCTCGTATGCCTTCAGTTGCCCACCGAAGCCGTCCGTTCAGTGCCAGCCAGCGACTGCCCGAGCCGGAGCGGCCGCCGGTCCTGCTCGAGCCAGAGCAGGCGGGCGAGCGGCTGGCGGAGTTTATCCATCGCTACCCGCGCCTGATGGTTCTCACCGGTGCGGGTGTGAGCACCGATTCCGGCATTCCCGATTACCGTGATGGTGATGGCGCCTGGAAGCGCAAGCAGCCGGTGCAGCACAACGATTTCATGGAAAGCTTCCAGACCCGCCAGCGCTATTGGGGCCGAAGCCTGATTGGCTGGCCGGTGATGCGGACCGCCACGCCGAATCCGGCTCACCACTACATCTCGGATCTGGAGCTGTTGAATCACAGTGCGCTGGTGGTCACCCAGAACGTGGACCGCCTGCACCAGAAAGCCGGCACACACGCCGTCACCGATCTGCATGGCCGGGCCGATGAGGTGGTGTGCATGAGCTGCGGGTATCGCTGCCCGCGTGATCAGGTGCACGATCGCTGCGCCCAGCTCAATCCCGGCTTTGAACATTACACGGCGGAAACCGCGCCGGATGGTGATGCCGATCTGGATGTGGATTTTTCCGACTTCCGGCCAGCCGACTGCCCTAAGTGTGCCGGTATCCTGAAGCCGGATGTGGTGTTTTTCGGGGATTTTGTCCCCAAAGAACGGGTTTATTCCGCCCTGGATACCCTCAGGCACAGTGACGGCCTGTTGGTGATTGGCTCCTCCCTGATGGTGTATTCCGGCCTCCGTTTCTGTCGCTATGCTCACGACTGGCAAAAGCCGATTGCCACCCTGAACCTCGGGCGTACCCGGGCCGAAAAGCTGGTCGATTTGAAACTCAACGCGCGTATTGGTGAAACCCTTAAAACCACGGTGGCGTGCCTGTAGGGGTTATTGCCTATTCGTATTTGGAGGCAGGGCGCCTAGCTTTACCCGATGCCATTAGCCCACTATCCATATCAGTTCCAGCCGCACAGGGTGCGCGCGGAATTTTTTCGTTTGCTCCCCATTTCGTTTTTCGTCATGGCGTTTGGTGCTGCCTTCGGCCTGGCGGCTGCGCAGACCGGGCTTTCTCCTCTGCAATCGTTGCTGATGAGCAGCACGGTTTTCGCCGGAGCTTCACAGTTTGCGGTACTGGATATGTGGGGGCCGGAAATCTCCGTGTTACCCATGATCGCCGTGGTGTTCGCGATTAACTCCCGCCATTTGCTGATGGGCGCCTCGTTGTACCCCATGCTCCGGGATGTGTCCCCCGGCAAACGTTACGGATTGCTGCTGGTATTGACCGATGCCAACTGGGCGGTGGCGGCGCAGGAATACCAGAGCGGTAAGCGGAACCTGGAAGTGATCATCGGCGGTGGTCTGGTGATCTGGCTGGCGTGGATGATTGGTACCGCGCTGGGTGTGTATTTCGGCGGGCTGATGCAGAACCCGAAAGCCTTCGGGCTGGACATGGTGCTGGGCTGTTTCCTGCTGGCCATGGCCCTGGGCGGCAAGAAATCCCCTCGGGTACTGGTGGCCTGGCTGGTCGCCGGCAGCGCGTCACTGGCCGCCTGGAAGTGGTTGCCGCCGAACATGCACGTGGTTGTCGGGGCGCTGGCCGGCGGTGCTATCGGTTTCTTCTGGCTGGAATCCCCTGGCAAGACCGCCGGTGAAAAACAGGAGGATACCGCCGATGGCCATTGAAACCACCTCCGCCGGTATCCTTGGCCTGATCGCCATCATGGCACTGGTGACTCTGGTCACCCGCTTCGGCGGCGTGTTCCTGATGTCCTTCGTGCCCATCAGTCCCCGGGTGGAAAGCTTCATCAACACCATGGCCAGCTCCGTGCTGATCGCCATCATCGTGCCCATGGCGGTAGAAGGCGATCTGGGTGCCCTGGCCGCACTGGTGGCTACCGGCCTGACCATGCTGGCGTTGCGCAAGCCACTGCCGGCGATCAGTGCCGGTTTGATTGCGGCTGCGGCGGTGCGCTACTTCCTCTAAGCCCTTGAATTGATTTGATCACAAATTGCTCAAGTAATCCGGGGTGAGGCCGATAAGCTCGCAAATGAGTTGAGGTCCCAGCGCCATGATTGCTTCCAGCCAGATTTCCTTCACCCAGAACAGCACCCGCCAGGTATCGGCGATGGACGCCAGCCAGTTGCGCATCCGCCAACAGGCCCCGGCCTCGCAAGAAGCGCAAACCGGTGCCAGCCAGCGCTCCCTGTTCCGCCAGGCGGCTTACCACTACAGCAGCCAGGAACAGCTTGCCTTCAGCAGCTCCAGCCAGGTGCAGTGCAACGACCGCACCGCCAGCTACACCAGCGCCGAATTCGTCGAACAGTCCTCCGAGCTGTTCCTGCTCGGCCAGCAGGCCCTGACCGTCAGCCGAGCTGCGCTGGGCGGCGATACCGTCGCAGAACCCCAGGCCAGCGTCAGCGTTCAGGCGGGGCAATACCTGTTCTACTCCGAAAGCGAAACCCGCAGCTTTGCATCCAGTGGCAGCATTACCCTGGAAAACGGCGAAAGCATCGACTTCACCCTGTCGCTGCGCCAATCCCAGTCGCGCAGCTACGAGTATTCCGAACTGGTGCAAATCCAGGAACGGCCCATGACCGATCCCCTGGTGATCAACTTCGGCTCAACCACCGCACAGCTCACCGACAGCCTGTTTGAGTTCGATATGAACGGCGATGGCAAAACCGGAGAATTCGCCAGCCTGGGCAGCGGCAGCGGATACCTGGTGTTTGACCGAAACGGCAACGGCAAAGTGGACAACGGCAGCGAACTGTTCGGCCCGAAAAGCGGCTCCGGTTTCAGCGAACTGGCCGCATTCGACGACGACGGCAACCGCTGGATCGATGCCAACGACGACATCTTCTCCCAACTCCAGGTCTGGGTACAAACCGCCGAAGGCGACGAAGAACTGCGCTCCCTGAAAGACGTCGGTGTGCAGGCGCTGTATGTCGACAGCGCCCAGGACCGCTTCACCCTCACCAACCCACAGGGCGTGCCGCTTGGCCAGATTAAAGCGTCCGGCATCTACCTGACCACCGACGGCGAAGTGCGCACCCTTGAAGAACTGGACCTGGCAGAGCAGAACACTGAAACCGTTCCGCCGGTGGAAACCTCACTGGGAGTGACCGGTGCCGGTCGTCAGAGCAATGGCAACTCCGATGGCAACGGCCGAACCGATGCCCGGATCGCCGCCATCGAAAAAGCGCTGGAAAAACTCGAAGACATTCGCCAGCAGCAGAAAGAATTTCTGGAAGCCGGAAAGCCGAATGGCGAGAAAAAGTCCCCGCTGGATGACTACATGAACCTGATTGACCGGCTACGGTTGGAAATGCTCAACAGCCAGGACGAGAAGAAGCAGGCGGCCAGCCGGTATCTGGAGTTTGCCAAGCTGTGAGGATAGTTCGCGTTTTCAGTCGTGTTCGTTGGTAATCTCATTGCTGAGCATAGGCATTGTGATGCATACCAGGGAACGGTGAGCCTAAAGGCTTGGCACAAATCAGGTCAGTGTTTGGGGGTGTCTCCCAAAAATTTTGAAGGCCATGGATGGCCTGAAATAAGCGCACAAGGATGTGCTCGTAGCGGTTTTTGGGAGACACCCCCAAACACTGGCCGTCTTGTTGTTATAAGGAAACTATCCCTCACGTCGGAAAGGTAAGAGCGTTTTGGCCTCCTCAAAATAAGCCCGCACATGCTCCGCCTCTTCAACCGTAAAATCAGCAATAGCCTCCCGAAACCCCGGATGCTGCACCCCATGCCAGGAATGCGTAATCACCGGCTCAAACCCCCGCACCAGCTTATGCTCCCCCTGAGCCCCGGCATCAAAATGCTGCAACCCCAGCTCCAGAGCCAGCTCGATACCCTGGTAATAACAGGTCTCGAAATGCAGATGACTGTACTCCTCCAGGCAGCCCCAATAGCGCCCGTACAGCGTCGTCTCACCCGCCAGAAACAGCGCACCGGCAATCATCTCACCCTCGTGCACCGCCATAACCACATGCAAGTGCTCCGGCAACCGCTCCCTCAAAAGTTCAAAGAATGCCCTGTTCAGATATGGCCGCTGGCCGCGCTTGAAATAAGTCGCCTGATAAAACACATAAAAAGCCGAAAGCACATGATCCGGGATATCGAGGCCGTGAAATCGGCGAAAGGTGATGCCCTGTTCGGCCACCTGCCGACGCTCCTTTCGGATCGACTTGCGCTTGCGGGAGGTCAGCGCCGCGAGAAAATCATTGAAATTCCGGTAGCCATGGTCATGCCAGTGAAACTGGCAACCTATTCGGTGTAGTTCCTGATCATGGGCCAGTAGCTGTTGATCTTCCGCGTCGGGAAACAACAGATGCCAGGAATGAGCACCCGTCTGCCGGGTGGTCTCATCCAGCAAATTGTGCAGGATGTCCGGCGTGAGCCGGGCTCTTAGTTCAGGGTCCAGCAACAAACGAGGTCCCCGGGATGGGGTAAAGGGAATGGCCAGCAAAAGCTTCGGGTAGTAGGGCAGGCCGTAACGTTCGTAGGCGTCCGCCCAGCTCCAGTCAAACACGTATTCGCCCCGGGAATGGCTTTTCAGAAAAGCCGGTGCCACGCCACGGATATCGCCCGCCACGCGAAACACCAGGTAGCTGGGCGTCCAGCCGGTTGCCGTGTTGATGCAGCCGGATTCCTCCAGCGCCTGAAAGAACTCATATCGGAGGAACGGGTTGCCCCTGCCGGCCAGCCTCCGCCACACCGGCTCCGGGATATCGGCAATGCGGCTGCAGGTTTCCAGGGTGATTCCAGTTGATGCGGGTACTGTCATATCGGGCGACGACTCGGTAAAGGGTTGCCCTACCTTACGACAGAACCCGCGGGTTGATCACTTCCGGTTGTTGCCCCGGTCACTGTTTTCACCGCAGCGCTGTTCCATTTTTTCCTGCCACTGTTGCATGCGCTGCTGGTACTTTTCCCGCTGCTCCGCGTGCATCTGCGCCCAGATTTCACGCTGCTCGTCCGTCAGCTTCAGGCGGTCGGCCATCTCGGCGCGGCGTTCTTCCATCGCCTCCCGGCGCTCCTCGCGATTAAACGGGCCTTTACCCTCACGGAAATTTTCACACATTTCCTGTTTGTCCCACTTGCCACCCTGCTTGTTCTTGCCATGATGATCGGCCAGAGCAAACGGGCTGGCGGCCATCAGTGCCGCAGTCAAAAGGCCGGCGGTTATTACAGATGCATTGCGTTTCATGGTTCGTACCTCACTGGTTTTGTCTATCGATGGTTGCCATGGTACGCCGGAACCGGGTCAGTCAGTGTCAGCCTGGTGTAAAGGTTCGGTAAAGAAAAACCGCCCAGACAGGCCTTTCTTCCATACATGATAGACTGGCCCCGGATTGAGCAGGGAGAAACGCATGCATAATCGGGTATTGCTGGTTGAAGATGATGACGAACTCAGGCAACTGCTGGCCCGTTATCTGGACGGCCAGGGCTTCTCGGTACGGCAAGCGGCCAACGGGCAGGATGGCCTGGCACTGGCGCTCGGGCAGGATTGCGACATCGTGGTGCTGGACATCATGCTGCCAGACATTAATGGCCTGGATGTGCTGCGCGAATTGCGGGGCAAAACCCATCTGCCGGTGATCCTGCTGACCGCCCGGGGCGATGAAACCGATCGCATCGTCGGTTTTGAGGTGGGGGCGGACGACTATATTCCGAAACCCTGCAACCCCCGGGAACTGGTGGCTCGCCTGCAGGCCCTGTTGCGGCGTATTGCCTGGGACCGGAAAACGAAGGTGGACGATCCCCGGGTATATGGCGACTTGCGGGTGGAGCCGGCCCAGCGGCGGGTATACCAGAACGGCACGCCACTGGAGCTGACCGCCACCGAATACGAAGTTCTGCAGGTGTTGCTGGCCCGGGCCGGGAGCGTGGTGCGCAAGTCCGACCTCATGCAGTGGGCGCTGGGGCGCCGGCTGGAAGCCTACGACCGTACGCTGGACATGCACATCAGCAATCTGCGCAAAAAGCTGGGCAACGACGATCCTCCCCGCATCGAAACCGTGCGGGGATTGGGATACAGCTACCGTATACCGGTTTAAATTTTTGGTTTGTTGATTCAAGAGTGCCCGAGGAATGAAACGATTCATGCTACCGCTGTTCTGGCGCATCTTCCTGTCCATCTGGCTGGCCATGGCGGTAACCGTGATAGCCAGCAACCTGGCCACCCGGTATTTGCTGGACCGCGAACGCCAGTCCATCGAGCGGCAGGTGGGCCTGCAGGAAATCGGTGCTGAAGCGCTGGATATTCGCCAGCGGGAAAGCCGGGGTGCGGCCTGGCGGCATTTACGTGGTGAGGGTGAACGGCTGGACCTGCACCTGATGCTGATCGAAAAAGAGCAGGGTCACCATCGCTTGCCCAGGGGTATTCGGGAACGCCTGAAATCGTCGGGCTGGTACTCCCACAAGCCCGCGTTGATCGAGCTGGACGATAACTACCAGTTGGTCGCCTGGCCGCGCATGGGCGGGGAAGGCTGGCTTGATCCAAGGCTGTTCCGCTTTGTGGAAATGGCGCTTGCGTTCGTGCTGATCTCCCTGGCCTGCTGGTGGATTGCCCGCATGGTTTCCCGGCCGCTCCGGCACATGGAAACGACCGCTCGCAGCATTGCCGGAGGCGATACCCAACTGCGGGTGCCGGAGCGCATCGCCAAACGCCGCGACGAGGTGGGGCAGCTGGCAACGGCGTTTAACGCCATGACTGACCGCCTGTGCCAGTTGCTGGACCGGCAAAATCATCTGTTGCGGGACATCTCCCATGATTTGCGCACGCCGCTGGCGCGCCAGCGAGTGGCGATCGAGCTGGCCAGCGATGGTGGTGCCGACCCCGAACTGATGGCCAGTATCCTGAGCCAGAATGAACGCCTGGAAGCCATGACCGGCCAGATCCTTGCGCTTTACCGGGTGTCCGAACGCGGCGGGGACATTGAGCGCGAGCCGGTCAAACCGCTGATGCTGATGAACCGGGTGTTGCGAGATGGCGCGGATTATGCCGAACATCGGGGCGTGGACTGCAAACTGACCGCCTCGGAAGACAGCAAAACCGCCGTCGTGCTGGGTGATGCCGGATTGTTGCAGCGGGCCTTCGACAACGTGCTGCAGAACGCCCTCGACCACACGCCGCCGGGCAAGTCGGTACATATTGATGTGCAGCGAGGCGATGAACAAATCCGACTGACCGTCGCCGATGAAGGCCCGGGCGTGTCGGATGAACTGCTTGGCCAGTTGTTTGAGCCGTTTTTCCGCGCCGACCAGTCACGCGGTGGCAAGGGCTGGGGTCTGGGCCTGGCGATCAGTCGGGACATCATCAACGCCCACGATGGTCACATTGAAGCCAGCAATCGTGTGGAAGGGGGCCTGCAGGTCTCGATTTCATTGCCGGTCTTTATTAATGGTTAACCTGTATGAGTAATGATTACCCCATCCCCGCCGGGTTTCTTGAGCGGGAAACGGAAATAAAGAAAAGCCGGTTCATTGCCAGGGTTTACCCCGTCAGCAGCCGCGACGAGGTGCGTGAGTATGTGGCCCGGGCGCACCGGGACTTTCCGGATGCCCGGCATGTTTGCTGGGGGTACCAGATAGGCCGGCCGGGGTCCGCCGCCGAGGCGGCCATGAACGATGACGGAGAGCCTTCCGGTACCGCCGGCAAGCCTATTCTGAACGTGATCCAGCACAAGGACATGGGGGATGTGCTGGTGATCGTGATCCGCTATTTTGGCGGCATCAAACTTGGTGCCGGCGGCCTGGTTCGTGCCTACGCCGGCGCGGCAGAAAGTGTGTTATCGGAAGTGGAGCGGGAGGTCCAGCAGAGTCTCTCTCAGGTACAGGTCAGTCTGGATTTTGCCGATGAGCAGCCGCTGCGCCACTGGTGCGAGCAAAACCAGGGTGTGGTGGAACACATTGGTTATGGTTCAGGCGTGCAGGCAACAGTCTTGTTGCCGGAAACATCAACCGACGAATTTATCGCCTTCTGCGAAGCCCGCAAACTGGATTACCGTCTCGAAAACTGACCCGGTACACAAGCCGGCGCTGTTGCCAGAACGTATACTGTCGGTACGGCATTGTTTCAACAGCGTGTTACCGGGACCGGTTCCGGAACACTGGTGCCATTGGCAGGAGAAGAGCCATGCGTATTTTGCTTCTGATATTAGCCGCCGCGGTGCTGACCGGCTGTGCGGCCAGCAGTGTGACTGATTACAATTCGGCAGTGGTCTTCAGTAACTACCAGACCTGGGCTTTCGCCCCGACAGACGACGAAAGCGAATTCACCTCCCTGGACGACCGTCGCGTGCGTAATGCGGTACGTCGGGAATTCCGGCTGAAGGCCATGGCGGAGGTGCCCGAACAAGAAGCCGACCTGCTGGTGGACTGGCGTATTGTGGAGGAGGATCGTCTGGAGCAGACCGGTGTCGGACTGGGATTGGGTTTCGGCCACGGCAACTTCGGCTGGGGCATTGCCGCGCCGCCGCCGGTGCGGGAGATCACCGAGGGCAAGCTGGTGTTGCGCTTCGCCGACCGGCAAACCGGTGAAGTGGTCTGGCAGGCCGCGGCACGCCGCTACCTGACGGAAAACCAGTCGCCGGACACCCGTCGTAAGGTGATTGATGAGGTTGTCGCGGACATGTTTTCCCAATACCCTCCGGGCATGAATTAAGGCAATACGGAGCGCAATCGTGGCAATGAAGAAAAAAGGCGGGCTGGTGTTTTCCACGGAACAGGGGCGCATGTGCCCGGAATGCCGGAATCCGGTGGATGATTGCACCTGTGGGCAGGATACCGCACCGAAAGGTGATGGCATTGTCCGGGTCAGCCGGGAAACCAAGGGGCGCAAAGGCAAGGGCGTGACCCTGATTACCGGTATCCCGCTGGCGGAAAAGGAACTGAAAGCCTACGCCAAGGTATTGAAGGGCAAGTGCGGCACCGGCGGCACCGTCAAAGACGGCGTAGTGGAGATCCAGGGCGACCAGAGGGACATTCTGGTGCCCCTGCTGGAGCAAAAGGGCTGGACGGTCAAACGGGCTGGCGGCTGATCAACTCAACCGATAACAACGAGCGAGGCAAGCATGCGGATACTGGTAATGGGTGCAGGGGTTGTGGGTATAACCACGGCCTGGTATCTGCAAAAACAGGGGCATGAGGTAACCGTGGTGGACCGCCAGAACCACTCGGCCCTGGAAACCAGTTACGCCAACGGCGGGCAGATTTCCGTGTCCCACGCCGAGCCCTGGGCCAACCCCTCCGCCCCGGCGAAAATCCTGAAGTGGCTGTTCAAGCCGGACGCCCCGCTGCTCTACCGCCCGAAAGCGGACCTCTATCAGTGGCGGTGGGGATTGTCCTTCCTGACTCAATGCACCTCGGCGAAGGCTGCCCATAACATTCGCCAGATGGTCAACCTGGGCACCTACAGTCGTTGCCAACTGCAGGCGCTGCGGGCGGAAACCGGTATTGAATACGACCACCTGGAAAAAGGCATCCTGCACTTCTACACCAACGAAGCGGAGTTTGACGGGGCCCAGGAACCCGCGCGCATCATGCGTGATCTTGGTTGCGACCGGCAGGTCATTGATGCGGACCGCGCCGTGGAACTGGAGCCGGCCCTGGCACCGGCTCGCGACCGCATTGTGGGCGCCACCTACACCGCCGACGACGAAAGCGGAGATGCCCGGAAATTCACCCAGGCGCTGGCTGAACGTTGTCAGCAGGCGGGTGTTGAGTTTATCTACGGCACTGAAGTGCTGGATTTCGAGAGAGCCGGTGACCGGATTCTGGGTGTGCGTGTATTGCAGGAAGGCAGGCACCAGACCCTGCGTTCAGACAGCTATGTGCTCAGTCTGGGCAGTTTCAGTGCCGTGCTGGCCCGCAAGCTGGGCATGTTCCTGAACATTTATCCGGCCAAGGGCTACTCCATCACCGTACCGGTGAAGAATCCCGAGGCCGCCTTCAACGTGAGCCTGACCGACGACGAATACAAACTGGTGTATTCACGGCTGGGCGATCGCATGCGGGTGGCGGGCACTGCTGAGTTGAACGGCTATACCCGCACCCTGAATGAAACCCGGTGTCGGGCGATCGTCCGCCGGGCGGCAGAGATGATGCCGGAGGCCGGTTACTGGGATCAGGCCGAGTTCTGGACCGGGCTGCGCCCGACCACTCCCTCCAATGTGCCCTATATCGGCAAAAGCCACTTCACCAATCTGTACCTGAATACCGGCCACGGCACCCTGGGGTGGACCCATTCCTGTGGTTCGGCCGCGGCGCTGGCGGACATTGTCGAGGGGCGGCGGCCCGGGGTGGAGTTTACCTTCTCGGGCGTTTAACCGGTGTTTATTGATCCCACGGGTTGCCGCGAGTGCCATCCATGGGTGAAACGCCAATGTGCATGGCCGCCTTGGCCAGCATATTGGCACTGACCGGCGCAGTCAGAAACAGGAACACGGTAATCAGGATTTCCGCGACGCCCAGACCTTCCCCGCTGTTGGAAAAATAAATCACCGAACTGAGCATGATCGCGCCCACACCCAGGGTGGTGGCCTTGGTCGGGCCATGCAGACGGGTGAAGAAATCCGGCAGGCGCGCCAGCCCCAGGGCGCCGATCAGCGAAAAGGCGCCACCAAGAAGCAGCAGGCCGGCGATAATATATTCGGTTACCTCACTCATAACATTCCTCCTGCGGCTACTCGATCACGCTGCCGCGCTTGAGATACTTGGCCATGGCCACGGTGCCGACAAACCCCATGACCGCAATCAGCAGGGCCGATTCCAGATACATTCGGGTCCCCAGAGTAATGCCCACCAGAATGATCAGGGCAATGGCATTGATATAGAGCGTATCTAGTGCCAGTACCCGGTCGGGAGCATCGGGCCCTTTGAGCAGGCGAAACATGTTCAGCAAGGCCGCCAAAACGACCATGGCAATGGTGGCATACAGAGCGATGGTGATCACTTGAACATCTCCATCAGGGGCTTTTCGTAACGATTGTGGATGCTGTCGATCACTGCCTGGTTATCTTCCGCGTCAAGGGCATGGATCAACAGCAGTTTCTGGTCGTCGCTGACATCGGCACTGACGGTGCCGGGGGTCAGGGATATGGTGCTTGCCAGAATGGAGATGGCCAGCGGATGCTCCAGTTGCAGCGGGTAGCAGATAAACGCCGGGCGCGGTTTGCGCGGGCTGAGGATCAGTTTCGCCACCGAAAAGCTGGCAAGCACGATGTCCCACAGCACAATTGCCAGGTACACCGGCATGCGCCAGGCGTTTACGAAGCCGGGAGGCTCCGGCCAGAAACCGTAGGTGATGCGGGGAATGGCCCAGGCCAGTATCAGGCCCAGCACCACGCTGCCACCGGAAATGCCATCGCTCAGCAACTGCCAGGTAATGAACAGCAGCAGGCTGAGCCAGGGCTGCGGGAATCCTATACGGGCAAGCATCAGTTCTCCTCCCCGGCCATCGGGGCCTTCAGTATTTCAAGGTAGGCTGAGGTGTCCAGCAACTGTGCGGCAGTGGCTTCCGTGTAGGCGTTGATCGGGTTGGCCAGTGCCACAATCACAACGCTCAGGGCCGTCAGCAGGGCGGCGGCGACGGCGGTCGTGCCGGACAGCGACTCCCGTGCATCCACGTGACCATCGATGGTGCGCCAGAACACGATGCTGCCGGCACGGCTGTAGGCAAGAATGGTCAGGAAACTGCCCACCAGAAGCACACCCCACAGCCAGGCCATGGGCACGCCGGAATCCACCGACTTGAGAATCAGCACTTTGCCAAGAAAACCACTCAATGGCGGCAACCCGGCGGCGGCCACCGCGCCGAGCATGAACAGTACGCCCAGAAGGCGACGGTGATGCATTTTCGGCGCCGTGATGATGTAGTCGGCGGCGCCACCACGTTGGCCGGCAATCAGGTTGGCGACCAGGAACAGGCCGCCCACGGTCCAGGTGGTGCTGAGCATGTAAAACAGGGCGGCTGAAATACCGGCCTGGGAACCCAGGGCAATGGGAGCCAGCAAGGTGCCCACCGAGATAATCACCTGCCAGGCAATCAGTGAGCGCAGGTTGTTGGCGCCCAGCGCGCCGATAACGCCCATGGCCAGGGTAATCAGCGCCAGCGGAAACAGCCAGTCCATGCCGAGGTTGGCCAGTGGGCCGGCGTTGTCACCAAACACCAGCAGATACACCCGGATAATGGCGTAAATGCCGACCTTGGTCATCACGGCAAACAGGGCGGCCACGGGTGCGGTGGCGTTACCGTAGGCTTTGGGCAGCCAGAAGCACAGGGGCAGGATGGCGGCTTTCAGGGCAAAGACCACCAGTAACATCATGCCGCCTGCCTGAACAATGTTCAGATTCTCGTCGGCGACCTGCGGTACCTTCACCGCCAGGTCGGCCATGTTGAGAGTGCCGGTGACGCTGTAGATCATGCCGACACTGATCAGGAAAATCGCCGAGCCAGCCAGGTTCAGCACAACATAATGCAGCCCCGGCACGGTGCGCACAGTGCCGCCGCCGTGCATCAACAGACCGTAGGAAGCAATCAGCAGTACTTCGAAGGCAACGAACAGGTTGAACAGATCTCCGGTCAGAAACGCAATGTTCAGGCCCATCAACTGGAACAGGAACAGGGTATGGAACTGACGATTGCCCTGGTCTGCGCCGCCCAGCGAATAAATGTGGCAGAACAGGGCCAGTACCGAGGTCATCACCAGCATCAGCGCGGCCAGACGATCCAGTACAAGCACAATCCCGAAAGGTGGCTGCCAGTTACCGAAGGCATAGACCCGGTAAGCGTCGTCGGTGGCCAGGGACAGCAGAATGAACGAGGCAGCCACCAGCAGTACCGTGGTGGCCACTGCCAGGGTGCGGCGCAGAGGAATGGGGGCGTACCCCATAAAGGTTTGCAGGATACCGCCAAGCAACGGAATCAGGATGGGTGCAGTAAGCCAATGATTCATTTGCCGGTAATCTCCTCTTCATCCTGCACGTCGATGTCTGGCTGCTTCGGCTGGGTGCCGTCAACGTGATCATCGTCGTTGTCCGCCAGATTGCGCAGTGACAACACCACGACAAAGGCGGTCATGGCGAAGCCGATGACAATGGCCGTCAGTACCAGAGCCTGGGGCAGGGGATCCGAGTAGGAGTCTGCGGTGCCCAGAATAGGCTGTTCACCGGTCGCCAGGCGGCCAGACGAGAACAGGAACAGGTTGACCCCGTAGGACAGCAGCGTCAGCCCCATCACCACCGGAAAGGTGCGGGCACGCAGCAACAGATAGACCCCGGTTGCGGTCAGGGTGCCGATGACTAAAGCAAAAACCAGTTCCATTATGCTTTCTCCTGCGGACTCTTGATCGCCGAGTGGGGGGACAGCCGGCCAATGCTGACCAGGGCCAGCAGGGTGGCGCCGATCACCGCCAGGTACACGCCCAGGTCAAAGACAATGGCGGAGGCAATTTCGAATTTGCCGACCACCGGCCACTTCAGATACTCGAAGGTGGACGTCAGGAACGGATAACCGAAGACAAAACTGCCCACGCCGGCCAGTGTGGCAAACAGCAGACCCAGGCCGATGACGTTGTGATATTTGATGCTGATACGGTCCTGGGTCCAGGACATGCCGCAGGCAATGTACTGGACTACCAGCGCCACCGAGGTAATCAGCCCGGCAATGAAACCGCCGCCTGGCAGGTTGTGACCACGCAGGAAAATATAGGCTGACACCATCAGGGCCAGGGGCAGCAGTGGCCGTGCCAGCTGCTTGAGCATCAGCGGATGGGCATCGCGGGTCCAGGCATGTCCCTGGCCGTCGCTGGGTGGTGGTGTCAGGGCGGTGTCTTTGAGCATGGCGTAAATCCCCAGTGCGGCAATGGCTAGCACGGTGATCTCACCCAGGGTATCGAAGCCACGGAAATCCACCAGAATGACGTTCACCACGTTGGTGCCGCCACCTCCGGTTTTACTGTTTTCCAGGAAAAACTCGGAAATGGAGGTAAACGGCTGGGTGAGCATGGCCAGGGTGACCAGGGTCATTCCCACGCCGGCAATCAGCGCCAGGATGACATCCCGAATCCGGTGGTTCGAGCCGCTTTCGATCGGTGTCCAGGATGGCATGTAAAACAAGGCCAGCATCAGCAATACAATGGTGACGGTTTCAACCGACAGTTGGGTCATGGCCAGATCCGGTGCCGAGAAGCGGGCGAATGCCAGGGCCACCACCAGGCCGACCACACTCAGCAGTACCAGAGCGGAAAAACGCTCTCGATGCCCCATGGCGGCGCCAATCGCGCTGACGATCAAGACGGCGGCGGCAATGCCGGTTGGCCAGTCCACCGGTGACAGGCCGGACTCGCCAATGAACAGGCCGAGTTGGGCCAGCGGTACGATAGCCACGGCAATGACACTGACAACCAGCAACATGGCATAACGCTGCAAAGAGCCGTTTTCCACCAGCGACGTAAAGCGGTGGGCCTGATTCACCAGCCAGGTGACAACGTTCTCGAACACCGCTTTTTCGTCAATTTCCTTGAAGCGGGCGTGGAAGGCGAAAAATTTCTGCCGCTGGCTGTACATCAGCAGGCCACCGACAAACGCCGCCACGCTCATCATCAGTGGCAGGTTGAAGCCATGCAGGATGGCCAGGTGGTAGTCCGGAACAGCGCCACCCAGGGTGGCGTAAGAGGCGGAATAGAGCAGCGGCCCGACCGAGAAGGCCGGGAACATGCCCACCATCAGACAGGCGAACACCAGAATCTCCACCGGTATTTTCATGTAACGCGGTGGCTCGTGAGGTGGGTAAACCGGCAGGTTGGTGGGTTTGCCGTTGAAAAATACGTCGTGGATAAAGCGCGCGGAATAGGCCACGGCAAAGATGCCGGCCGCGGTTGCGCCGACTGGCAGCAGCCAGGCCATGGCACCCGGAAGGTTTACCTTCAGGGATTCAGCGAAGAACATTTCCTTGCTCAGGAAACCATTCATCAGCGGCACACCGGCCATGGATGCCGCCGCTACCATGGCCAGGGTGGCGGTGTGGGGCATGTAGCGCCACAGCCCGTTGAGACGACGCATATCACGTGTGCCGGTTTCATGATCAATAATGCCGGCGGCCATGAACAGCGAGGCCTTGAACGTGGCGTGGTTGATAATGTGGAAGACCGCCGCCACTGCAGACAGTTCGGTTCCCATACCGAACAGCAGGGTGATCAGACCCAGATGGCTGACGGTTGAATGCGCCAGCAGGCCTTTCAGGTCGTGCTTGAACATGGCTACGTAGGCGCCAATCAGCAACGTGGCCATACCGGTAAAGCTGACCATGTAGAACCACAACTCGGTACCCGCCAGCGCCGGGTACAGGCGTGCCATCAGGAATACACCCGCTTTTACCATGGTGGCCGAGTGCAGGTAGGCCGAGACCGGGGTTGGCGCCTGCATGGCATGGGGCAGCCAGAAGTGGAACGGGAACTGTGCCGATTTGGTAAAGGCACCCAGCAATACCAGGGTCAGCGCCACCGGGTACATGGCGTGGGCCTTGATGACATCCCCGGCGGCCAGCACGTCGTCCAGCTCAAAGCTGCCAACAATATTGCCGATGATCAGAATGCCGGCCAGCAGGGCCAGACCGCCACCACCCGTCACGGCCAGCGCCATGCGTGCGCCCCGGCGGGCGTCCTGTTTGTGATTCCAGAAACTGATCAGCAGGAACGAGGTAATGCTGGTTAACTCCCAGAAAATCACCATCAGCAGGAGATTGCCAGACAGCACAATGCCCAGCATCGAGCCCTTGAAGCACAGTAGCAGGGCGTAGAACTTGCCGATGTTCTCGCCCTTTTTGAGGTAGTAGCGGGCGTAGAGAATGATCAGCAGGCCGATGATCAGAATCAGCAGGGAAAACAGCAGGGCGAGGCCGTCGAGCCGGAAGGTAAATGAAATACCGATGGCCGGCAGCCATTCCTTGGCGAACAATACCGTGCCGCCATCTGCCAGGGTTTCCCAATGTGGAAACAGGGCCGCGAGGGCAATCAATGCAGGTACGGAAGAGGCAATGGCTATTGCCGTGCGCCCACCCTGGGCAAACAGGGGTGCGGCTATAGCCCCCAGAAAAGGCAAAAATACAACCAGCGGTAGCGACATCGCGACCTCGTTATCGGTGTTCGTTTGCGTGGGTTGTCAGCATATAAAGCGCAGACAGAGTTTAGCCCTGTGCTTGCCGTATGCACAGTGCATCAGGCCAAAGGGGGTTGTGGTGGATCAGGCCTTGAGGGGTGGATCCGGGAAGTAGGGCAGGCGTCCCCGCTGTCGGACAATGTCATCCGTCAGCAGTAGCTCGGGAAAATGTGTGCAGCCGGTGGACCTCGCGGTCATGGTTGCTCCGTTGAATAAACTGGGTAGTCGATAATACGTACAACGTGACCAAGGTCAAGTAATGTTGCGACCTTTCTCTATGTTTTCGGCGAAAATTCCGGCTTTCCACCAGCCCTCCGCTGTGAGACGCTCTTGCTGCCCGGATTAAAGGAGACTGAATTAATGACTGCCACTGCACTGGACCGCCGAGACCTTGAATTCCAGCTTCGAGAAGTGCTGGCTGACAGTTTGCTGGTGCAAACCCGGCAATCCGGGGATGCCCTGGAAGAGATCTACGCCGCCGCCGACCGCATGGCCAGCCAGCCGCTGGCCCGGGGCTTCAGCCTGGTGGCGCGTCAGTACACCGACTATGTGGAATCGCTGGCCTGGGCGCGGGAGCATTACCAGTCGGTGGCCTCGGACAACCCGGAGCGGGAAGAGTCTCTGGAGCCATTGATTGCCCGGGCGGATGTCCGCTGTGCATTGCTGGCACAAAAAGCCGCCTGTGAAGGAGGTCTGGCCCTGTGTCTTTACGGCGCCGACCTGTTAACCGAGCAAAGCGAACACCCGGATGCGGATCGTCGTGCCGAGGCTGACAGTCTGTTCGGGCTGCTGGCACCGGTCATTGCCGGCTGGTCGGCGCAGAACCTTCCTGGTGACCGCGAAGCCCAGCAGCGAGCCCGTTCCGCCGCACAGGATCTGCTTGGTCGGCAGGTCTGGCACGCTCAAAGCCAGGGGCTTCAGTTATTGATGCAGCGAATGCAGGACGATCTGCAGGCGGCAGGCTCGGGGCTGTGCCAGCAATGGGCGTTGTCGTTGAGTGAAACCCTGCAGCAGGCGGTCCGGGTTACCCAGAGCCTCGGGCAATCGTTGATGGACGGCCACGCCCGCCGGGTATTGGCCAACAGTCAGAATTACCTGCGCCTGTTTGGCCACATTACGGTGGCGTGGATGTGGTTGCGGCAGGCAAATGTGGCGGCCAGGGCCCTGCCGGTGGCTGTCTCCGATCCGGACAGGCATTTCTACCGGGGAAAATTGCAGGCCGCCCAGCATTTCTTCCACCGGGAACTGCCCCGGGTGGCGCAGGACCTGGTGTTGTTGCGTAATCAGGACGATACCTGCCTTAACATGCAGCCAGAATGGTTTTAATGGCTCAAGAAAATGGCACCGGCGCCGTTATCCAGTATAGTCCGGCCGGATGTGGATGAATTTTTTACACTAAAGTATGAGTTATTAACTTTTGTCATTTCATTAGTCTCGAATCCGGCCTGAAATAATAAATACTTGCATTAAGCAAAGATAACGACGAGGGCACCATGGGTTTAATCAATCGTGCTGCAACAGTCTTCGGTCTGGTTGCTGCGGTCATACTGGTTGTGGTTTGTGCGTTTGCCGCGCCGCTGGTTGGCCTGGACGCAGTTTCTTTAACGCTTGGCCTGATAGCAGGTCTGGTGCTGACCGTCGGTTATCTGGTCATGAGGGTGCTGGCCCCGGCACGGAAGGCGCTGGAGCAGCTTAATGACCGCACCTTGCCGGAAGACCATCCCCTGTATGCCCGTTTTGAACAGCTGCTGGCTGACGCCGGCGCCGGTCGTGCGCTGATTGATACCCTCTCCGACAGTGCTGATCAGAACGCCATTTCCGCCGCCGAGGTGGCTTACGCCGCTGATCAGGTGAAAAAACGCCTGGATCAGCAGGTGGAAGAAACCGGCCAGATGGCTGACCACGCCGGCCGTATTACCGAGTCGGTACACGAATCGTCCGAGCAGGCCACCAATGCCGCCACCATGGCTATGCAAAACCGGGAAGTGAGTGTGCAGGGCCGTCAGGCGCTGACCTCCGCCATCGACAGCGTACGGGTGGTGCACGAACAATCCAGTGAAAACCTGCGCCTGATTCAGGAACTGAACGACAAGTCCACCAAGATTCAGGGCGTGACCACCACGATTCAGGGTATCGCAGAACAGACCAACCTGCTGGCGCTGAACGCGGCCATCGAGGCGGCCCGGGCCGGTGAACAGGGCCGTGGTTTTGCCGTGGTGGCCGACGAAGTCCGGCAACTGGCCGGCCGTACCGCCCAGGCCACCGGCGAAGTGGCCGAGACCCTGGAAGAGATCCAGAACGACACCACCCTGATTGTTTCGCGTATTGAGAATCTGGCCAAGAGCGTGGAAGAAGGCCTGGCCTCGGTGGAAAGCGTGGGCGGCCAGCTGGACCAGATCCGCGACCAGTCGGATCGGGTGCAGGAGCAGGTGGCGCGCATCGCGGAAATCGACCAGGCCAACGAACAGAGCCTGGGGCAGGTGTTCAATGCCATCGAGACGGTCAAGGATCACATTTCCGAAAGTGACAGCAGCGTGGCCTCGCTGGCGGATCAGGCCAACAAACTCATGGTGCTGGCCGAGAAGGCCAACGCCGCTTTCGCCCTGAACAGCAAACAGAGTTATCACAGACCGTTCTACGAGCAGGCCAAATCGGGCGCCGAGCAGATCGGCAAACTGTTCGAGCAGGCCATTGAGCAGGGCAAACTGAGCGAGTCCGCCCTGTTCGACAAGAAGCGGGACCCGATTGCCAACACCGATCCCCAGCAGTACTCCAGCAGTTTTGATCGCTACACCGATCAGGTTTTCCCGGCGATCCAGGAAGCGATCAAGAATTCCCACGACGCCATCGTGTTTGCCATCGCCTGCGCGCCGGACGGTTACGTACCCACCCATAACCGGGAATTTGCCAACCCGCCCACCGGTAACCGTGAAGTGGATCTGGTGAAAAGCCGCAGCAAGCGCCTGTTCAATGACCGCACGGGTATCCGTTGTGGCACCCACACCGAAGACATGCTGCTACAGACCTATCGCCGCGACACCGGTGAGATCATGCACGACATGTCCGTGCCCATCTTTGTCAACGGCAAGCACTGGGGTGGTTTCCGGGTTGGCTACACACCGGCCGGCCACTGACAGGCAGGCTGGTTTCCTGCGCTGAATGGTCCTTGAGACTTCGGCGCAGCCCGGCGCTTGTTCAGTCCTCGGTTACTTCCTTTAGCCGTACCGCGCTCAGCATGCCCGCCAGGCCCATTAGCCCAAGCACCAGAATCACGGCAATATCGGAAACCATGGAAATGGCCGCAGTGAATGCACCGGTCACCAGCAGCAGAATACCAATCACGGTATTGCTCACGGCGGTGTAGTCGGTGCGTTTGTTACCGCTGGCCATGTCCACCAGGTAGGTTTTGCGCCCCAGCCGCACCCCGGCGTGGGCGATGCTCAGCACAAAAAAGGCGAGCGGATAAAACCAGGCGCCACCGAACCCGGGGCCGAAGATTAACGCCAGCACGCCTACCAGCAGGCAGATACCACTGGCCATGGCCGCTCCGCGAATCATCACCCGGCGGCTGGAGGTGTCGGCGGCCCAGCCCCAGAAACTGGCACTGAGCGAACTGGCCAGGCTGCTGGCCAGCAGAAACACGCCCAGCATCCAGCCAATGTCCGACTCCTGCTGGGCCAATACCACGAAATAGGGCGAGGCCAGAGCGGAGCAAAGCAGCAGTGCCCGGGTAATCACGAAATGGCGGAAAGGCGCGTCGTCGCGCAGCAGTGTCAGGCTTTTCAACGCTTCGGTCAGGGCGTTGCCGCCACCGCCGGTTTCGCCCTCGTATTCCTCCACATTGGCAAACAGCACGCCGGCCACCACCCAGAGCACGGCCGCCAGCAACAACAGTACCGTGTAGAAGGTCAGGGTCGGGTCGCCGCGATCCCAGAACAGCAGGCCGGTCAGGATCACCGTGGCGGTGCCACCGATGGTGGTGGCCAGACCGGACAGCCGGCCGCGGCGGGTCTTGGGGATGCATTTGCCCTGCACATCTTTCATCGCCACCGAGCAGAACCCCCGGGCCAGGGAGAACACGATTAACGCAGCAATGACGCCGCTACCGGCGGCGTAGCCGTCCAGAAACCAGATGCTGCCCGCCATGCCCGCCACGCTGACGGCCTGGCCGAAACTGCCCAAAACCCAGAACCCCTTGCGTACCGGCTTGCGGCGTACCCAGGCGGCAATCACCATTTGCGGGACCAGTGAGCCGGATTCGCGGATGGGTACCAGCCAGGCCACCAGTGCCGGCGCGCCCACGGCGCTCATCAGCCAGGCCAAAACCGTCTTGGGGCTGATCAACAGGTCACCGAGCTTGGTAAGCACGTTCGCCGCCAGAATCAGGAAAAAGTTTTTGGGTACTTCCCGGCAGGCCTCCTCCGGGATGTCCTTGCACACCCGGGCGTCTTCCTCGTTGGCAATGAGGTTGTACAGTTGTTCGGCGGGGTTGCGGCGAGCGTCTGTCTGGTCCGTTGCTGGCAAACCGTTGTCCTCCTGTTAAAAAGTCGCTCAAGCATAGCAGCAACCCGGGGCTTTCTTAAGGCGGGCTGCCCCGGGTTATAGCCATTAACAACGGGTTACGGTCTTTTGTTCCTGTCAGACCAGATGATGGTCCCAGTAAACGGGCAACGAGGCCAGTTCCAGGGGACGATTGTCCCGCCCCAACCGCACGAGCTTCCCGCGTCCCGAGGAGATCAGAAAGTCGCCGCCGGCCAGTGCCTGAATGCCGGCGCAGTCAGGGATGCCGGCCTTCGACACCAGTTTGCCGCTTGCGCCTTCAAAGACAATGGCGGTGCCGCCCACGGGGGAGGCGGCGGCCACCAGGTCGTTTTCGGGATGGGCGATGACACTGGCGATGTAGTTGGCCAGGCCGGCCTGGGTATCGTCATCAAAGCGGTATTCGCGCAGCTGGCCATTTTCCACCCGCGCCAGCAGCGGTGGCATTTCGTGCAGCGGCCCCTGGTACTGATAGGCAACATAGATCTTGCCGCCGGCGCTGACATCCACATGGCGGGCGCTTTGGTGATGGTGGGCGGGGCGGAAGCGTCCGACGATCTCTCCGTTTTTCCGGTTCATCAGGATGAGCGCCGGCTCCATGGAGGGCAGGTTGAGCTTGATGCGGTCGTAGTCCGGGTGAGTGAGAATGCCGCCCAGACCGATCACCAGCGTGTCTCCGTCCGCGTGCAGCGTGAGCTGGTGCGGGCCAATGCCGTTGAGGTCGAAGGTGTTGGTCCGGCGATAGCCGTTTTCGGCATCGTACACCGTGACGATGCCTTCACCCTCCTCGTAGCGGCTGCCGGTGGCATAGAGCCAGCGGCCGTCCGGGGAAAACACGCCGTGGCCGACAAAGTGCTCGCCGGCCTCCGCGCGGATGTGGTGCTTGCGGGCCCCGGTGCCGGCATTGATCACGTAGAAGGACCGGCCCGGCCGTCGTTCAAAGAAAACCACTTCCTGGTTGCCTGGGCGGTTGCAGCCACTGTGGCCCCGGCTGGCCATTGGCGACTGCCAAAGCAGATGGCCGTGGCGGTCTATAGCGCCCACCCCAAAACCACCATCGGGCAGGCCAATGGCACCGGTGTACTGGTCCGGCAGGGTGCCGGTCTTGCGGGGCAGGAGGCTGCAGCCGGTCAGTGTGGCAGCCAGGCCGCCGGCCAATCCGGCTTTCAGAAGCTGTCGTCTGCTCAACGGGATCATGGGTGTGGCCTCAGTCGCCATCCGAGGAGTTAAAGCCACGCACCACGCCAACGGCCACGGCGGCCTGGTCGTTCACCAGGGTGGTCAACTGGGACACATCCACCCACAGACCCTGCAGGCGGGAAAACTCACGGTCATCGGCCAGCAGGGGCGCCATCGGTGTGTCCAGGGCAGGAAAGTTCTCCAGAACCTCGTTGAACTGGCCCCGGATTCGGTCAGCCAGCCCTGGCTGGCCGCTGTTTTCGAGGAGCAGTTCCAGGCCCGGTAAATAGTGGGTTTTCAGGCCCCGGACGGTGGCTTCCACCGTGGCCAGGCTTTTGCCGCTGCGCCAGGCATCGGCGACATAGGCGGAACGTTTGCCGGTGCCGCGCAGGCCCATGGGTTGGGCGAGGCGACGCTCTTCCAGAATTTCCAGGGCGTTCATGCCGGCGCGAACGCTAGCGTCCTGATACTGCTCGCTGGCGATGTAGTGCTTTTCGAAGGCACGCCAGTCCGACAGTTGCTGTTCACTGTTTGCGGCGATGTGGCTGGCCACGGCGGTTAGCATCTGGCAGCTGCGTTCGGCGGGCAGGGCCTGATCGCCACGGTTGAATGGCTCATCAAACAGCAGGTACTCGGCCATGGGGAAACCCTGCACGGCCACGCCGGCCCCGGCGATGGTGTCGGTTGTGGGCGCCTGATCGGCGGACAGCAGGTAGCGGGCCTTGCGGGCAATCAGGTTTTTCGGGTCCGGCCAGAACTGGAGCTGCCAGGCCCGGTTGTCGGTTTCGATTGGCCCGAAATCGACAAAACGTACGGCCTGCCACGCCATGAATGCCTGTTGCCAGGCCTGCTCTACATCCGAGCGGCTTCCGGTAGCGGGGTCGGCACACCAGTGGCGGCTGTGCTCGGCAAACTCGCCCGCTTTTTCACTGAGGGTCTGGTAGCCCCCTTCGATCTGCTGATGCCAGATTTCCCTCGCTCTTTCACCGGCCTGTGCACTGGCATTGTCAGGCGCGGCTGCCTGCACGTTGAGCACCAGGGCTGTCATCGACAGGAAAACAGCTTGAGACAGTCGCTTCATCTTTTGTCCTTACAGTGAGTTCAGGAAATCAAGCAGCGCCTGGCGGTCGTCGGCCGGCATCTGGCGGTATCGATCCGCGGCGGGCCGGGCTTCGCCGCCGTGCCAGAGGATGGCCTCTTCCAGGGTGCGGGCACGGCCATCGTGCAGGAATCCGGCTTGCGGGTTGACCACTTGGGCCAAACCGATGCCCCAGAGCGGCGGTGTGCGCCACTCATTGCCGTTGGCCAGGAATTCATCGCGGCCGTCGGCCAGCGCCGGGCCCATATCGTGCAGCAACAGGTCGGTATAGGGCCAGATGGTCTGGTTGCTCAAATCCGGCCGGTCCGCCACCTCGCCGGTCTGGTGGCGGGGCGTGTGGCAGGCGGCGCAGCCGGTTTCGTTGAACAGCTCCGCTCCGTGTCTCACGGATCTGGCTCCCATGTTCCGGCGACCGGGCACGGCCAGGGTCTTGGCGTAGAAGGTGACAAAATCGGCCACCTTGTCGCTCACTTCCGGCTCCCCGCCGTGGGTAAATTGTTCGCAGTTCTGGGCCGGGGTGCAATCGGTGGCGGGCTTGACCGATGAAGTCAGCCCCATGTCACCGGCGAAGGCGCCCATGTTCTGCTGGTGCACATTGGGCTCGGCGGCCTTCCAGCCAAAGCGGCCCGGCACCGTCTTTTCGGCGACCAGATCCCAGACCTGGTTCTGTTTACCGGAAATGCCATCGCCATCACGGTCTTCCGGGTCGACCCTGGCTTCCAGGTCTTCCTGGGGAATGGCTTCCAGCAGACCCATGCCGATCACCGGTGGAGCCACCCGTGGGGAGGTCAGAAGGTCTTCGGGCAGGGGGCCGTAGTTGGGATTTTCAATGTGATAGATCGGTTTGCGCAGTTCCACCTCGGTGCCGTCGGCGAGGGTATCGATGACGGTTTGCCACTCAATCCGCAGGTCGGCTTCCGGTTTTGCGGCCGGCAGGGCTGCGGTTTGCAACTGGCTGCCATACACCGGCGCGGGCTTGAAGCCATGGGTGCGCAGCAGTTTCTCGTCTGCCTCCGGGTCTGCCGGAACGGCCAGGCGCAGGAAAAGCGACACCGGTGGCTGGTCAATGGCCGGTGGGTGGCCCCGGCCGTCCTTGATATGGCAGCCCTGGCAGGAATTGGTGTTGAACAGTGGGCCCAGGCCGTCCCGTGCGTCGGTGCTGGCCGGTGCTTCCACCCAGGGGTTGCGGAAGAAACTGTTGCCTACGCTGAAGTCGAGCCGCTTGGTCATGGACAGGTTGCCCTGGGGCCTGGAATAGGCGTTGGTGTCGGATTGCTCCACCGTGCCCTCGCCGCCGGTTTGGGGGGTGGTCTGTATCGGGTAACCGGCGTGGGTGTCGGCGTGGACCGCGCCGGAAAGCGCGCTCAGCGCAAGGGCGGAAATGAATAGCTGTGGTTTCATTTATTAAGTACTCGCCATGCAAATGAATAAGCCATGGAAAGGCAACCCGCCCGTTCTTTTATCAGGTTTTGCTATGGGTGGACTTTCCATGGCTTGTTCCGGTGCTCAGGCTACCGGGAACCATGGGGCCCGGTAGCCTGATATTGCTGATGTCAGCTTTTAGAACGCGTGGCCGGCATCATCCGGAGACAGGGCTGCGATGCCCAGCTCATGGGCGGCCTGCTCGATGGAGCCGGTCTGCTCAACCAGGGCCATGATGCTGTTGGTGATGATCTGCTCACCTTCGGCGTTGCCCGGCCCGATCATTTCATCGAAGGCCATTGGGTCCTGACTGCTTTCCGCGCGGGCTTTCATTTTTTGCAATGCGGCCATGGAGGCGTCCAGCTGGCTGTTCAGGCGTGCGTCCAGTTCCGGGTTGGCCTGTTCCACCAGATCAGACAGGGACGGGCCGGTTACCAGGGAACCATCCACGCGACGGTAGGTACCGGTGTAGACGTTCTGGATGCCCTGGCCATTGTAGTAATGGGAGTTGTGGGTGTTGTCGCTGAAGCAGTCGTGCTCGTCCTCGTAGGAGTTGGCTTCCAGAGCCACTTTCATGCGCTCACCGGCCAGCTCGCCCAGTGACAGGGAGCCCATGCCGAACAGCATTTTCTGGATGCCCTGGCTGGCGTCAGCCGCTGTCAGCTGGTCACGATAGTTGCCGTCTTTGCCCGGCGCCCACTGGGCCACCATCCACTCCAGGTCGGTCACCAGCAGATCGGTGACCGCGTCCAGATACTCGCCACGACGCTCGCAATTGCCATTGGTGCAGTCCGCGCCGGTGGCGTAGTCGGTCACCGGGCGTTCGCCGGCGCCGGCGTCAAAGCCGTGCAGGTCCTGGCCCCAGAGCAGGAACTCGATGGCGTGGTAACCGGTGGCCACGTTGGCCTCGGAACCGCCCACTTCGTTCAGGTCGGCCAGCAGCTGCGGGCTCAGGGTGGACACGTCCAGGGTTTCGCCGCCCACCGTAACGCTGTTGCTGGCAATAATGTTGGCGGTGGCGCCGGCGTTGCCCATTTCGTGCTGGTACTCGTCCGGCTTGACGTAGTCGATAAGGCCCTCGTCCAGCGGCCAGGCGTTCAGCTGACCTTCCCAGTCATCCACGATGGCGTTGCCAAAACGGAATACCTCGCTCTGCTGGTACGGCACCCGGGCCGCCAGCCAGGCTTCCTTGGCGGCCTGCAGGTTCGCATCGGTGGGGTTGGCGATCAGCTGGTCGGTGGCTTCGTCCAGGGCCCGGGCGGTGATCAGGGCATCTTCATAGTTGGCATGGGCCAGGCCCGCGTAGTGCTCAACAACGTTGGCCCTGGTGGCCGGTTGTGTGTTCTGGGCCGAGGAGGGCGACTGAGCGCAGCCTGCAGCCAGAATGGTGGCAGTAGTGATGGCCAGCGTCAGCGGCGCGGGGCGAAACGGGTTGGTCATTGGAGACTCCATTCTTGATTTTCATGGTAATGATAAATATTAGCGTTTGTATTCTGCTTGTAATACCCCTGCTGTGCAAGTGGAATTGATTTCCGACAAATCAGGGGTAAAAAATTATAGAATTTAATGAGAATGATTTGCAAAAGCGTTTGTGCGTGCTAGTTTCTGGTCATTGTGGTGATGTAACGGAGGAAGTCCCATGAGTGATTCAGTCATCCATCTGGCCGGTTCGCCCCGCAGTGTGTTTGCCGCCTGGCAGTCCCTGCAGCGGTCGACAAGGAGCACGCGAGCCGGAGGTAAACGTCGGAAGCGGCGAGGTCATGATGTTGGTGCCCCGGGCGGCCAGGCCGCTGACTGATCGGTGAGGATATCGGCCTTCCGGTGCCGGCTGGTTGTCAGGAACGGCGGAGTCCGGCTTAATAGGCCCCTGATGCCAGGAGCCCGTTATGCTGAGTTACCTTCACGCCTTTCACGCCGGCAATTTTGCTGATGTGCAGAAACACGCCGCGCTGATACTGGTGCTTGCGATGATGCAGGCCAAGAAATCGGCCATTGCCTGTTTTGACACCCACGCCGGCAGTGCCCTGTATGACCTGGCCGGTGACCGGGCCCGAAAAACCGCCGAATCGGACCTCGGTGTGCAGCGGCTCTGGTCTGAACGACAGTCCTTGCAGTCACCTGACTGGCAATCCATGTTGAGTGTGCTCCAGGCCCACAACCGGAATGGTGGCGGGCCGCTGGAGGATTACCCGGGATCACCGGCCTGGCTTGCTCATTTTTCCCGGCCCGGGGATTCGGTAACCGCCTTTGAGCTGCATCCATCCGAGGGCCGGGCGCTGGAGAAGTGGGCCACCCGGGCCGGTGTCAGGGTGCGTTGTGAGGATGGCCTGAAGGGCCTGCTCAGGAGCCTGCCACCAGCGCAGCCAAGGCTGCTGACCCTGATTGATCCTTCCTATGAAATCAAAAACGACTACCGGGCCGTGGCCGACACATTGGTGAAGGCCTGGCAGAAGTGCCGTCACGGGGTCTATCTTGTCTGGTATCCGGTCATGGCGAACGGGCTGGAACAGCCGTTGCTGGATACGCTGGCCGAAGGTCCCGTTCGCAAGATACTGCGCAGCGAGGTGCGCCTTGAGAGTCCGCCAGAGCGCGGCATGGTTGGGTCCGGCATGCTGGTGGTCAATCCACCCTGGGGTTTTGACCAGCGCTTCGCCGCGATGCTGGACGATCTCAAGGGGCCCCGGCGGCTGGGGCTGTCGGCCAGCATGGACTGGCTGGTGCCCGAATAACCTCTCAGGAGTCACGCCATTGAGTACGGAAACCGATCAGGAACATCCCTGCCTGCCCGGCGGGTTGATTGCATTGGAGCAATGGCAGGCGCCGGAGACATCCATCCGCAAAACCCTGCGCACGGGCGTCAGGGATATTCTGGACCAGCTGCGGGCCAGCATTCATCCGGAAGAACAGGCCTTTCGCAGCCTCGATGACCTGCCTTTGTTGACCCCTGACCGGCTCCGCCAATATGCACCCCCGCCCGATGCCGCCGAAGTCACCCGGGCAATTCTGGCGCAGCTTGAAACCCGTGAAGCCCTGCGGGGCCGGTCTGTGCCTTTTCTGGTTGTGCCGCCATTTTCCGGCCTGGCCCGCTCCCTGGCTGCCAGTGGGCGCCGGGTGATCACACCGCCGGATCACCTGCTGCTTTCGGAACAGGACGCACGCAGCTGGTGGCAACGGCAGCTGTCAGGCGACCATTGGGTGATCCCTGAACTGGCGGATTTCTGGTTGCGTCATCGCTCCGGGCTGTCCCTGTTAAAAGAGTTGTTTGCCCTGCTGGCCTCGGATAAGGCCGGTACTGGCTTGATCGGGTGTTCCAGTTGGTGTTGGCAGTTCTGGGCCAATTATCTGCCCGAGCTTCCTGTTGCTCCGGTTACGCCGGCCCCACTGGATGGAGAGCGACTGGTACGTTGGCTGGATCATCTGGCCCGGTCGCAAACAGGCCAGTCGCTGACCGTCAGGATGACCCATGATGGCCTGTATGTGCTGCCGGCGCCGGAGCAGGCCGGACAAATCAAATACAGCAGTTTCGCCCAGGACCTGGCGAGCCTGGCCCGGGGGAACCCGGGCGTTGCCCTGGCCATCTGGCGGCGGGCCTTGCGGGCGCGGCCAGAAGCTGAATCGGAAGGTGATGATGTGAAGAGCGAAGGCGACCTTGAGGCTGTTACGTCGTCCGGGCCGGGTTGTTGGGTGGCGCCGCTGGACCAGTTGAGCCTGCCGGCGGTGCCGCAAAGCGTGGGGCGGCATTCCAGCCACGTTCTGCATGCCCTGCTGCTGCACGAAGGTCTGAGCGAGGAGCAACTGGCGTTGGTGACCGGGCTCTCGCACCGGGAGGTCGACCTTACCCTGGGCCGCTGCCAGCGTGCCGAACTGGTGACGGTGGTGGACACCGGAACGTATTTTCATGTCACGCCGCTGGGCTATCCGGCGGTGCGCAAGTACCTGTTGTCGCGCGGTTATCCGGCGGACGGGTTTGGAGAGTAGGTTATGGACGAATCCGGTCTGCAGCAGGCGCTTGAATCCATCAGCTCGGTGGCGGTAGCGGAAGCATTTGCGCTGGTTGTTATTGCGTCTGTGCTGATTGTGCTGATCCAGAAACTGGCCTCGGCCCTGGCGGAAAAGTTGTCGGGAAAACCCAGGCTCTATTTGCTGGCAACGGTGCCGCTGGCCCGGCTGCTGATCATTGTGGTGACGGTGATCCTGATCGTGCCAATCCTGGTGGAACCGTCATTCGAGAACATGGTGGCCATTTTTGGCGCCCTGGCGCTGGCCATCGGTTTTGCTTTCAAGGATTACATCAACAGCCTGATCGCCGGCCTGGTGACGCTGTATGAAATGCCTTACAGGCCCGGTGACTGGATTGAGGTCAATGGCTACTACGGCGAAGTGCGCTCGATTGGTATCCGGGCGGCGGAAATTGTCACCCTGGATGACACCGTAATTGTGGTTCCCCACGGTGTTTTGTGGAACACCCTGCTGGCCAACAGCAACGATGGCAGTCACAACCTGATGTGTGTGGCCGAGTTGTTCCTGGAACCGAACCACGATGTGGCCCAGATGCAGGCGTTGCTCCGGGACGTTATCTATACCAGCCCGCTGACCCGCACCTACCAGCCGGTGGTGGTGGCGGTGACCGACACCGAAGAGGGGATGCGTTATCGTCTGAAGGGGTATCCGCTCGAGCCCCGGGACCAGACGCGTTTTATCTCGGACCTGACCGCCCGGGCGTCGGAAGTGTGCCATGAGCAGGGCGTGAAACTGTTGTGCCGTTCCCGGCGGGAATAATCCGCCTGCCTACTGACTGGTGTCGACTGCCGGTTCGCTGGCCAGTACCAGCTCAAGCAGGGCCCGGCCATGTTCGCCGGTTTTTTCGATGTAGGTGTCACGGGTGCCCAGGCTGGCCTCACGGAATGCCTGCCGTTCGGCGTCTGACAGGCGAATAACCTCGAGGTCACCCCGTTCGACCATCAGCTCCAGGCGGTCCCGGTTGAGTTCCGTTTCTATCTCCCAGGCCTTCCCGGAAAGATCACGAATGGTGGTGGCCAGCCATTCCTGTTCGCGCTCATCCAGGCTTTCGAACCACGCCGGGTTGGCAATGACCGATGAGATAAAGCGCGAAGCCCGGGGCAGGGTCAGCGTGGATTGCACCTCGTGGAAGCCCATTTCCTCGATGGCGAATACCGGGTTGGTCTGGGCGTGAATTTTATGCAGTTGAAGATCACTGTACACCTGGGCGTAGGGGGTCTGGACCGGCTGCGCCCCGTAGGCCCGGTAAGCCGCCGCCGCCATGTCGGCGGTCATGGTGCGTATGCGAAGATCCACGAAGTCCTGCGGTGTGCGCAGTGGTTTGTTGGCGGTCCAGGCCATCCAGCCTTCGGGTACGAGACTTAGCAGCTGAAGACCGGCATCGCGGTAGGGCTGATCAAACTCGGCCAGCAACGCCGGGCTTTGCAGCAGGCGACGGGTCTGTGCTTCATCCTCGGGTAATACAAAATGCAGGTTGAACAGGCCGGTTTCCGGTACCTGGTTGGCCAGGTGCCCGGGCGAGGCGAAGGCCAGGTTAACCGAACCGTTGCGGGTCAGCTCGGTCAGTTGGGTGGAGGTGCCCAGTGACCCGTAGGGAAACACTTCCACTTCGATGTTGCCATCCGACACTTCCTGGATTCGGGTCTGGAATGCCTTGGCATAGGCGTGTTGTACGCTGCCTTCAATTTCTTCCAGTGCGAACCGCCAGGTTTCCGGGTACCCGGGGGCGCCGGCCTGGGTTTCAGAACCTGAGTCTGACGAATCCGAGCAACCGGACAGCAACAGGATAACAGCGGCAAGAACGGGCCAGAACAGGCTCGGGACATTAGGCATGGCAATCAGTGCTCCGGTCGGCGGGCAAATCGGATATCTGATTGCAAAGGTATCACAAAATAAAAAACCCCGCCGGAGCGGGGCTAGGGGATTACCGGTAAACCGGTAGTCTTACATCATGGAGTCAATGCGCTCGCGGACTTCCGGCTCACTGCTGTAGGCGGTGGCGATGGAGTTGTAGGTCGGAATATCCATACCGATCTCTTCAATCACCTCGACCATCTTGTCATTGGCCTCCATCTGCAGTTCCTGAGCCTTTTCCTGGGAATCGGCTGCTTCGATCTGTTCGATGTAGTCTTCACGAACTTCCATCACACCTTCCTGAGCCTGAATGAAATCCTGGAGCTCGGAATCACTGAAGTTGGTGTCCTGGGCGCCTGAAGCCGCCGGGTCACTGTAGCTGGAACCCTGCCCTGAAGCGGCCGGGTCTTGCTGGCCGTCCTGCTGGGCCATGGCGGGTGCGGCTGCCAGAAGTGCCAGGGATGCGGTAGCGGAAACAAGCAGTTTGTTCAGGTTCATAGACAACATTCTCCGTCTGCGTTGGCCGGCGATATGCCGGATTCATTAAACGTCACCAGAGAGTTAACAAGTGCCGTGCCAGGTTTTCGTTTGTTTTTAATCTCTTTTAAAACAGTCGGTTATGGGTTTTTGGCCATTAACATCAAGCAATACAGGTTGTGGCGATATGCCACATGTGGCAAAAGAGGTGTGACATCCTGTCGGAAACAAGCCCGGAGGCCGCTATCGGACATCGCCTGGGAGTGCTGCTGCGCTCACTGCAACTGACGTTGTTGCTCAGTATCGTCATTCCGCTGCTGCTGTTCAGTGGCATCGCTATTTATATTGGTCTGGGCGCGGTTGAGGAGAACCTGAACGAGCGCCTGCAGGAAGACCTGGAGCTGGTGGCCCGCGCCGTCAGCGGCCCTGTTGCCCGGGCGCTGGCCGACGATGATGAGCTGGTGCTGGGGGAATCGTTGAAATCCATTTTCAAGATAGGGCGAATTTCCGGGGCCTCGGTTTTTGACGAAGACGGCAACCGGGTGGCAAGCCTGGGGGTGGCGGATTCCGATGTCACCAACAGCGCCAGTGCGGAACAGGTTATTTCAAGTGGGGAACTGGGCGGTACCTTCCGCCAGGTGGATGGCGAGTCGGTGTTCTCGCAATTTACACCACTGGTGGCCGAAGACGGGCGTATTCGGGGTTTGCTTCAGGTTACCCGCCAGCGCAGTGATTTTCATGATTTGCTGGCTTCAAGCCGCTGGTGGGCGGTGGCCATCTGGTCGGTGCTGGCGATCACCATCATCCTGGTGGTGGTGCTGGGCCACTACGGCGCTATCGGCCGCCATGTCACCCGTCTGCTGGAACAGATGGATAAACTCGCTCCAGGCCACTGGCGGCTGCAGGATACCCCCTCCGGCCCCGGTGAGTTACGGCAGATCCACCGTGGTGTGCGCCAGCTGGGCCGGCGCATGGAGGAGGCGGAATCGGAAATTGAAGACCGGATAGCCCGGGAACGGGCGTTGGCCGAGCAGTTGGAATATCAGGAAAAAGTCGCCGCCATCGGACGGGTGGCCGGTGGTGTGGCCCACGAGCTGGGTGCGCCCCTGAACGTCATCCAGGGGCGGGCCCACATTCTGGCCCGGGCGGAACTGCCGCCCGACCAGGCCCGTCACCTGCAGGATATTGAGCACCAGGTGCAGCGGATGACCACCATTATCCAGCAGTTGCTGGACTGTTTTCGCCATGTGCCGGATTCCCGCCGGCCGCTGGACCTGGGCACGGTATTGAGGGACGTACTGGAAAGGGCGGTGGAGGACCCTCGCTGCGCCGATTGCCATATCGAAACCCGCGGACTGGATGCCGATACCGCGCCCATGCCGGTGCGAGCCGAACCCCTGCGGGTGGGGCTGGCCTGCCTGAACGTTATTCGCAATGGCTGTCAGGCGGCCCGTGGCCGGTTGGAAGTCGGCATCCTGGATGCCGGCGATTGCTGGGAAATCCGGGTCGAGGACGATGGGCCAGGCATCGCAATGCAGGACCGTGACCGGATTTTCGAGCCGTTTTTCAGTACCCGGGCAGCGGGTGAGGGCACCGGTCTGGGGCTGGCGGTGGTCAGTAGCGTGATGAAAGAACATAACGGGCGTGTGGAGGCGGGCGACAGTGCCCTGGGCGGCTGCCGTATGAGCCTGTTCCTGCCGAAGGAGAATGTCGAATGAACGAGCCAGCCACTCCCATTTTGCTGGTGGAAGACGACCGCAGTCTTAGTCAGCTCCTGGCCGAAGAGCTGGAAGCGGACGGCTTTACCGTGACCCGTGCCGCGGGCCTGGCTGAAGCCCGGGATCGCCTCCGGGCCGGGCGACCCGCGCTGATTGTTTCCGACCTGCGCCTGCCGGATGGTGACGGCATGCAGGTGCTGGCGTTCCAGCAGGCGGAGTATCCGGGCATTCCGTTTATCGTCATTACCGCCTTTGGCACGGTCGATCAGGCGGTGGAGGCCCTGAAGGCCGGCGCGGATGACTTTCTGACCAAACCACTGTCCACCGATCATCTGCGCCTGAAAATCCGGCGCCTGCTGGCCCAGGCGGACATGAGCCGGCAGCTGGCGGAGTTTCGTTCACAGCAGCAAGGCGACCCAAACCTGGGCCTGGTTGGCGACAGTCTGGAAATGGAACGGTTGCGGGCCGAGATCCGTCAGGTGGCCCGCAGTCACGCGGCGGTTCTGATTAACGGTGAAAGCGGCACCGGCAAGGAACTGGTGGCACGGGCCATACACCGGCAGAGTGACCGGGCGGAGCAGGCGTTTGTGCCGGTCAACTGCGCCGGGATTCCACCGGAATTGATGGAGAGCGAGTTTTTCGGCCACGAGGCGGGGGCTTTCACCGGTGCCCGCCAGGCCCGGCGGGGTCTGTTTGCCGAGGCCGATGGCGGCACCCTGTTGCTGGATGAGATTGGCGAGATGCCACTGGCGCTGCAGGCGAAGCTGCTGCGGGTGCTGCAGGAAGGCGCCATCAAGCCGGTGGGGGCGGACCATGAAGAGCCCGTGGATGTGCGCATCCTGGCTGCCACCCATGTGGATCTGATGAAAGCGGTGGAGGAAGGACATTTCCGGGAGGATCTGTATTACCGGCTGGAGACCCTGTCGTTGCGGGTGCCGCCCCTGCGAGAACGGGGGGAAGATGTGGAGTTGCTGGCCATGCAGTTTCTCAAGGAAGCGTGCCGGCGCCATAATCGCGGCTTTGTGAAATTCAGCGAGGTGACCCTGCAGGTGCTGAAGGACTACCCGTTTCCCGGAAACGTGCGGGAGCTGGCCAGTGCCATTGAGCGGGCGGTGACCTTCTGTGAGGGCGACACCATTCAGCCGGAGAACCTGCCCGAGCGTATTCGCAAGCGCCAGGGGCAAACGGTCGATGACGGTCTTGCCCCGGCCACCGGACAGATATCGCAATGGCCGACCCTGGAAACCCTGCAAAAGGAATATGTGGAGCGGGTAATGGCGGCGGTGGATGGCAACAAGCGGCGGGCGGCGCAGATACTCGGCATCAACCGGCGAACCCTGTACCGCTGGCTGGACGCGGGACAGCACCATGACTGACCAGAAGCAGGCCATGCTTTATGGTCTGGCCACGGTGTTGCTCTGGTCTACCGTGGCCACGGCCTTTAAGCTGGCACTGGCAGATCTGGCGCCGGTGCAGATGCTGTTGGTGGCGGTCAGTGCCTCGGTGCTGGTGATGGGAATGATTCTCGCCGGGCAGGGTCGGTTTCGTCTGGCCTTTCAATTAAGCCGCCGCCAGTATCTTCAGTCCATGGGTATGGGGCTGATTAACCCCTGCCTGTATTATTTCTTTCTGTTCGGTGCCTTTGACCGCCTGCCGGCCCAGGAAGCCCAGCCCCTGAACTATACCTGGGCGCTGGTGCTGGCTTATCTGTCGGTGCCTTTCCTGGGGCAGAAACTGCGAGGGCTCGATATTCTGGCGGGGCTGGTGTGTTACGCCGGCGTGGTGGTCATCGCCACCCGGGGGCAAGTGACCGCCCTGAGTTTCTCCGACCCGGTGGGTGTCGCGCTGGCACTGGGCAGTACTGTGATATGGGCCAGCTACTGGATTATCGCCACCCGCGACAGCCGGGACCCCACGGTGGGGTTATTCCTGAACTTCCTTTTTGGGCTGCCGGTCATCGCGGTGGTCTGTTGGCAGACGGCCGGGCTGGACTTTCTCGTGTCTGGTGGCGGGGGCTCTCTTGCGGCTGCGGTCTACGTTGGCGTGTTTGAAATGGGTGTGGCCTTCGTGCTCTGGTCGCAAGCGATGAAAAAGGCAGAAAATACCTCTAAAGTCAGCAATCTGATCTTTATCTCTCCATTTCTGTCGCTGGTATTTATCTACTTCATCCTGGGCGAAAAGATTTTGCCGTCCACCTATATCGGGCTGGTACTGATCATGGGTGGTTTGTGGTTGCAGCAAACCAAAACCCGGCATCGGGAACAGGAGTTGGAGCATGGCTGACGGGTGGTATCTTTATCTGGTACGGACCGCCGGCGGCAGCCTCTACACCGGCATCACCACCGATGTGCAGAGGCGCTTTGCCGAACACCAGGCCGGCGCCCCGAAAGGCGCCCGGAGTTTGCGTGGCAAGGGGCCGTTGACGCTGGCCTTTCAGGCGCCAGCCGGGGACCGTGGCCAGGCATCAAGGCTGGAGTGGCGCGTCAAGCGTTGGCCACGGGCCCGGAAAGAGGCCCTGGTTCGTGGCGAGCTGAGCCTTGGCGCGTTGGAATAGCATAGTATGATCATCAATTCACAGCAGTCACAGGTGGCGGCATTACGTGTACTGGAAGACCGATAACATTGAAGTTCCGGAATGGGACCGGCAAAGCCTGCTGGCACGACTGAAACCCTTCGAACCGGAAAAAAACACCGAACTGGATCCGGAAATGCGGGCTTACTGCCGGTTTTACGGCCTGGATATCTGGGAAGACCAGCCCGGGGTTGATTACCGCCAGGGCTACGTCGGTATTGATGAGCACGAGGTGATGGTGCACTACTTTCGCCACCCGGAAGGGGCCAGGGTGAAGGCAACGGTGTTTATCCTGCACGGCTATTTTGATCACGTGGGGCTGTATGCGCGGCTGATCGATCACTGCCTGGCGGCCGGCTATGATGTGCTCACCTACGACCAGCCCGGGCACGGGCTTTCCAGTGGCACGCCGGCGGCTATCGGCAGCTTTCTGGAATACCAGGCAGTGCTCAGCGGTGTTATGGCCAAGGCGAAGGGCAAAGTGCGAGGCCCCTGGGTTGCCGTTGGCCAGAGCACCGGAGGCGCCGTTCTGATTGATTATCTGTTATCCAACCACCACGACCGGAAAACTTCAGCGTTCAAAAAAGTCGTGTTGCTGGCGCCGCTGATTCGCCCGGCTGGCTGGTTAAGGGCAAAGGCGCTACATTCAGTCATGAAGCCCTTTTTGAAGCGGTGGCGCCGGGTGTTCGCGGAGAACAGTGGTGATCTGCGGTTTCTGAGTTTCCTGCGCGAGCATGATCCTTTGCAGGCCCGTGCCGTACATGTGGATTGGGTCACGGCATTGCGCCGCTGGGTGCCGCATATTGAATCGTCACGACCGGTGGATTTCCCGGTGACCGTGGTTCAGGGTGAGCAGGACCTGACCGTGGACTGGCGGCATAACCTGCGGATTATCAGAAACAAATTTGCAGGCGTTAGAACCTATCGCTTGCCCGAGGGCCGGCACCATCTGGTGAACGAAGCCGGGCCTTTGCAGTCAAAAGTATTTCAGGCAGTAATCGAGACGTTCTCGGAGATTTCCTCAACAGGAGACGGACAGTGAAAAAGACCATTCTGGCATTTGCCATTGCCACTACGGGCCTGACAGGTTGCATGACCTATGACCCGTATACCGGGGAAGAGAAAGTGTCCAGCGCCACAAAAGGCAGCGTGATTGGTGCGATTGGCGGTGCGGCGGTCGGTGCGGCCACTTCCAGCAGCAGTGACCGTGGCAAGGGCGCGCTGATTGGTGCTGCCAGTGGCGCCGCCGTGGGGGGCGGTATCGGCTATTACATGGACCGCCAGGAGGCCCAGTTGCGCCGGCAGCTGGAGGGCACCGGCGTGCGCGTGGTGCGCAACGGTGACCAGATCGAGCTGGTCATGCCGGGTAACATCACTTTCGATACGGACCAGTCCAGCATTCGCCCGGGGTTTGTGGATACCCTGGAATCCGTGGCGCTGGTGCTGGAGGAATTTGACAAAACCACCATCCAGATCGAGGGCCATACCGACAGTACGGGCTCCGACAGCTACAACCAGTTGCTCAGTGAGCGCCGGGCCTCCTCGGTCCGTGACTTTCTGCTGAACCGGGGTATCGAGCCACGCCGCACCCGCGCCGTGGGTTATGGCGAGCGTTACCCGGTGGCTTCCAACGAGACCGCCTCCGGTCGCGAGCAGAACCGTCGAGTGGAACTGACTCTGGTGCCCATGCAGAGGTAAGCGATACCGCCCCTGTTGTAGGCAGGGGGCAGGCAACAAAAAAACCGCAGGTTTTGGCCTGCGGTTTTTTTATCGGCGGTGTTCTGTCTGTCAGAACAGAACGCGGCAGCGAATGGTGCCTTTCACCTGGCGCAGCTTGTCCAGGGCCAGCTCACCATAGGCCTTGTCGACATCCACCACCACATAGCCAATGTCTTCCTTGGTCTGCAGGTACTGGCCACACACGTTGATGTGGTTTTCCGAGAACACCTGGTTCATCTCCGACATGACACCCGGAATGTTCTCGTGGATGTGCAGCAGGCGGTGCTGGTTCGGGTGCGACGGCAGCGCCACTTCCGGGAAGTTCACGGAAGAAACGGAAGTGCCGTTGTCGCTGTACATGGCCAGCTTTTCCGCCACTTCGCGGCCAATGTTTTCCTGGGCTTCCATGGTGGAGCCGCCCACGTGCGGGGTCAGGATGCAGTTGTCGAACTCGCGCAGCGGAGAGACAAACTCCTCGTCGTTCGACTTGGGCTCAACCGGGAATACATCCACGGCGGCGCCCAGCAGCTTGCCGGAGCGCAGGGCGTCGGCCAGGGCGTCGATGTCCACCACGGTGCCACGGGAAGCATTCATGAAGATGGCGCCGGGCTTCATCTGCGCAAACTGCTCGGCCTTGAACATGTATTTGGTGGCCGGGGTCTCGGGTACATGCAGTGACACGACATCAGCGATGTTCAGCAATTCCTGCATGGAACCCACCTGGGTGGCGTTGCCAATGGACAGCTTGGAAACCACGTCGTAGTAATACACGTCCATGCCCAGGCTCTCGGCAAGCACACTGAACTGGGTGCCGATGTTGCCATAGCCAATGATGCCGAGCTTCTTGCCGCGAATTTCATAGCTGTTCTTGGCGGATTTCATCCACACGCCATTGTGGGCCTTGGCGTTTTTTTCCGGAACGCCACGCAGCAGCAGGATAGCCTGCGCCAGCACCAGCTCGGCTACTGAACGGGTGTTGGAGAACGGCGCGTTGAATACGGCTATGCCACGACGGGTGGCCGCCTGCAGGTCCACCTGGTTGGTGCCGATACAGAAACAGCCCACCGCCACCAGCTTCTTGGCGGCATCAAATACTTTTTCAGTCAACTGGGTGCGTGAGCGGATGCCGATAAAGTGGGCATCTTCGATCTTCTCGATCAGCTCTTCTTCACCCAGGGAGTGAGTCAGGTACTCGATGTTGGTGTAGCCTGCGGCATTCAGGGTATCAATGGCAGATTGATGCACGCCTTCCAGCAGCAGGATCCGGATTTTGCTCTTTTCGAGAGACGTATTTGACATGGGCTTTGCTTCCGAACCTTTTGTCACATGAAATGACCCCGTGGCCAGAGCTTGTCGGGCTGGCTCACAGAACAGGGCGCATATGATACCATAAACGCAGACTTTCACAGCGCGCCGGTTTACCTGAATCAACACGGAATTGCCGTCAGGCAGGGCCGGCCCAACCCAGACGAGATTGCGAATCCATGAATTCCGAAACGATCATTGCTTCCCTCGAACAACTGGTTTCCGCCGGTGACAACCCGGGCAAGGTGTTGACCGACCCCGCCGACCTGGAAACCTACGGCAAAGACTGGACCAAGATCCACACCCCGGCCCCCCTGGCCATCGTGCTGCCCAAGACCACCGAGCAGGTACAGGCCCTGGTGAAGTTTGCCAACGAGAACCAGGTAGCCCTGGTGCCCTCCGGCGGTCGCACCGGCCTGAGCGCGGGTGCGGTGGCCGCCAATGGTGAAGTGGTTGTGGCCTTCGACAACATGAACAAGATTGTCGACTTCAACGCCAGTGACCGCACCGTTCGCTGCCAGGCGGGCGTGGTGACCGAGCAGCTGCAGAATTTCGCCGAGGAGAATGATCTTTACTACCCGGTGGACTTCGCCTCCGCCGGCTCCAGCCAGCTGGGTGGCAACCTGTCCACCAACGCCGGCGGCATCAAGGTGATCCGCTACGGCATGAGCCGCGACTGGGTCGCCGGCCTGAAAGTGGTCACCGGCAAGGGCGACATCCTGGACCTGAACAAAGACCTGGAAAAGAACAACACCGGCTACGACCTGCGCCACCTGTTCATCGGCGCCGAGGGCACCCTGGGCTTCATCACCGAAGCCACCATGAAGCTGACCCGCAAGCCCAATGACCTGACCGTGCTGGTGCTGGGCGTGAACGACCTGACAAACACCATGGATGTGCTCAAGGCGTTCCAGAACAAGATGGACCTGACCGCCTACGAGTTCTTCTCCCACCAGGCCATGCAGCATGTTCTGGCCCATGGCCAGGTGCAGGCACCGTTCGAGACCGAGGCGCCGTACTATGCGCTGCTGGAATTCGAAGCCGTCTCCGATCAGGTGATGGACGATGCCATGGAGGCGTTTGAACACTGCATGGAAGAAGGCTGGGTGCTCGACGGTGTCATCAGCCAGAGCGAAACCCAGGCGCAGAGCCTGTGGATGCTGCGCGAAGGTATTTCCGAGTCCATCGCCCCGCGCACGCCCTACAAGAACGACATCTCCGTGGTGGTTTCACGCGTGCCCGGCTTCCTGCAGGAAATCGAAAGCGTGGTGACCGAACACTACCCGGATTTCGAGATCATCTGGTTCGGCCACATTGGCGACGGCAACCTGCACCTGAACATCCTCAAACCCGAGGACATGCCGAAGGAAGAGTTCTTTGAGAAGTGCCAGCAGGTGAACAAGTGGGTATTCGAAATCGTTGAGAAATACGAAGGCAGTGTCTCCGCCGAGCACGGCGTGGGCATGACCAAGAAGGACTACCTGCGTTACACCCGCAGCGAGGCGGAAATCGCCTACCTGCGTGGCATCAAGCAGGTGTTCGACCCCAACCGCATCATGAACCCGGGCAAAATCTTTGATTGATGTCTGATCGTTCGCAAGAACACATTGTTATCCTGACCGGCGCTGGTATCAGCGCCGAAAGCGGTCTTTCCACTTTCCGTGACAACGGTGGCCTGTGGGAAGAGTACAGCGTCTACGACGTGGCCACGCCCGAGGCCTTCGAGCGTGACCCCGAGCTGGTGCTGCGCTTCTACAACATGCGCCGGCGTCAATTGCAGGATGCGAAGCCGAACGACGCCCACCACCTGCTGGCGGAACTGGAAGACCGTTACCGCGTCACGGTGGTCACCCAGAACGTGGACGACCTGCACGAACGCGGCACCCAGCTGCGCCCGCATGTGGTCTGGTTCGGCGAGGAAGTGCCCATGCTGGCGGCCGCCGCCGATGTGGTGGCCAAGGCCGATCGCCTGCTGATCGTTGGCACCTCCCTGCAGGTGTATCCGGCCGCCGGGCTGGTGCATGAAGTGAACCCCGGTGTGCCCATTACCGTCATCGACCCCGGAGAGCCGGCGTCTGTGACGGGTGCCGAGGTGATCAGAAAGGGCGCCTCAGAGGGGCTTCGGGAGTTTGTTTCCTCTTTGCCTTGAGTTTGGCTTCTTGTTCTTCTTGTCTCTTGTTTTGGGGTACGGCTCTTTGTGGGTAGGGCTTCCCAAAAACCGCTACGAGCACATCCATGTGCGCTTCTCTCAGGCCATCCATGGCCTTCGAAATTTTTGGGAAGCCCTACCCACAAAGAGCCTATGCGAAACTACTGGAGAATGGTGCGGCGCTTCTGTTTCGCCATCCATGGCTCCACAAATTTTTGGAAGGTTCTCCCCCGCCGGCGCGATTAAATGGTGTGTATACCGCCACGTACCTGAAAGTTCAGCATAGGGCCTTCTTGGGTATGCCTTTCCAAAAATTTTGAGGGCCATGGATGGCCTGAGAGAAGCGCACATGGATGTGCTTGTAGCGGTTTTTGGAAAGGCATACCCAAGAAGGGCCGTACTCAAAAGTAAGAGGCGGGGGAAGCCAGAACTCAGCCCCCAAATTCGAGATACCCCTCGAGGTCACCCCTAAAAGCCGCCTGAACCCCAAGCCGCTTGAGCATCCAGTAGTGCCCCGCGATCATCCGGTCGATGAAGATGGTCTCCACCGGCGGCTGGAAATAATCCAGGTACTCGAAAACCGTCTTCGTTTGCGCCGCCACTTGCTGGTGAATATCCGCTGCACCGAAATCATAGGGTGCGTCACCTCGGAAAGGCGTGATCAGCATATCCCTCCACATCGCATAATAGGCCTCATCCACCGCCGGTTGACCCTCGATGCGGGCTCCCAGGTCGATCAGGTAGCGGTCCAGGGCTTGGTAGTCTTCGTTCAGGGCCGAGACGATGGCATTTCGGTAGGCGGTGACGATCTCCGGTTTGAGTTTCTTCACACAACCAAAATCGTAGATCACCAGCGTGCCATCCGGGCGGAAGGCGAAGTTGCCGGCGTGTGGGTCGCCGTGGATGCACTCGAATCGGAACAGCTGGTCGGCCATGGTGGTGAATATGCGGTGGCCGATGAGGTTGATGGTGTCCTGGCTGTAGCGGTCCGGAGTGATCTGACTGACGTGGTCGCCTTCTTCCAGTTCCAGGGTCAGGATGCGGTGGTTGGAGTGGGTTTCCACCAGGGCGGGAATGACCACCCAGGGGTGGTCCTGGTGCAGTTCACGGAACAGGCGCAGGTTGTTGGCTTCGTTCTCGTAGTCCAGTTCTTCTTTCAATCGAACCCGTATTTCTTCGAACAGCTGGTCGACGGTTGCTTCGGGCATTTTCAGCAGGCCGCCGAGCCGCAGGGTGAGCCGGAGTTGTTTCAGGTCAGAGTCGCAGGATTCGTCCACGCCGGGGTACTGGACCTTGACGATCACTTCGGTGCCGTCGTGCAACCGGGCCCGATGCACCTGGCCGATGGAGGCGGACGCGTAGGGCATTTCCTGGAACCAGGCGAACAGGTCGGGCAGTTTCTGGCCCAGTTGCGTTTCCACCTGGCGGCGGATCATCTCAAAGGGCATGGGCGGGGCGTCTTTTTGCAGGCGCTCCAGTGCCCGGGAAAACTCCGGTGGCAGGAAGTCCTGGGTCTGCGAGGCGATCTGGCCAACTTTCATTACCGCGCCTTTCATTTCGCCCAGGGTGTCGGCGAGCTGGTTGGCCATCCGGGTGTAGCTGTCGGTGCGAATGCTGTCGGCGTTGCCCCGGTTGATGGCGCGCCGGGCCTTTTGGCTGGCGTACTGGCCGGCGATGGACGCGGTCGTGCCGGCAAGTTTGAAGAATCGGCCTGCGCGTGTGGTGGTCGGTTTGTGGCTCATGGCTCCCGCTAACTCCAGTGATTCAATGCCTCTGGAATTATGCGAACGAACCGGACATTCAGACCACGTGCGTCTCCACAAACAGCACGTCTTCCAGTTCCAGCGACAGGGTCTGACCGGACACCAGCGGGCCTACGCCCTTGGGGGTGCCGGTGAGCACCACGTCACCCGGCTCCAGGGTGAACTGTTTGCTCATGTGGGCGATGAGCGGGGCGATGGGGTTGAGCATGTCGTCGGTGTCGCCGGTTTGCTGGCGTTGGCCGTTTACATCCAGGGTGAAGTGGATGTTGCCCTCGGGCAGTTTCTCGGCGGCTACGAATGGCGAAAGGGGGCAGGCGCCATCGAAGGCCTTGGCGCGCTCCCAGGGGTGGCCCTTTTCTTTCAGCTTACTTTGGACATCGCGCAGGGTGAGGTCCAGCGCCAGGCCGTAGCCGAGAATGGCGGCTTCCACCTCGCGTGCGGAGGCGTTGGTCAGGGGGCGGCCGATCAGCACCGCCAGCTCGGTTTCGAAATGCACCTCGCCCTGGTCCCGGGGGACTTCCAGCGGGCGGGTGATGTACACCGCCGAGGTGGTGGGCTTGATGAACAGCAGCGGCTCGTCCGGGACCGGGTTGTTCAGCTCCCGGGCGTGTTCGGCGTAGTTGCGGCCCACGCAGACAATCTTGCCCAGCGGCAGGTGCACCGGGGTGCCGTCTTTCCAGTGATGTTTGTAATCGGCCATGTTGGTTGCCCCCGGTTCAATCGTCGTCGAATGAACAGACAGTATAGACCTTCAGGCCTTCTTCTTTGAGTTTGGTGGAGCCGCCCAGGGCTGGCAGGTCGATCATGGCCGCCACTTCGACAATGTCCGCGCCAATACGGCGAATCAGGCGGGAGGCTGCCAGCATGGTGCCGCCGGTGGCGATCAGGTCATCCACCAGGACCACGTTGTCGCCGGCTTTGAAGGCGTCTTCGTGCAGTTCCACCGAGGCGGTGCCGTATTCCAGCTCGTAGTCTTCCACCAGGGTGTCGAACGGCAACTTGCCTTTCTTGCGCACCAGCACCAGGGAGGCGTTCAGTTCGTAGGCCAGGGCCGAGCCGATGATGAAGCCGCGTGCGTCCACCGCGGCTACCGCGTCAATATGCTGGCCGTGGTAACGGTGCACAAAGGCGTCGATCAGCTTGCGGAAGGCGGTTTTATCCTGCAGTACGGTGGTAATGTCGCGAAACGCCACGCCGGGTTTGGGCCAGTCCGGTACAGTGCGGATGGCCTGTTTGATGCTCTCGGAAAAATAGTCCATGACAAGACCTGCTGGTAACGCCAAGAGACCGCTTACGCGGCCTCCAGGAACATGAATTTCAGAACAAAGACCACTGCAATGGCCACCACGCTGGCGTTCAGGTCAGACCAGCGCCCGGCCAGTGCCTTGATCACGGCATAAGTAATGAAGCCCAGGGCGATGCCGTTGGCAATGGAGAAGGTCAGCGGCATGGTCAGGGCGGTGACAATGGCCGGTGCGGCATCGGTGATGTCGTCCCAGTCCACCAGTTTCAGGCCGCTGGCCATGAGCACCGCCACGTAAAGCAGGGCCGGAGCCGTGGCATATGGCGGGATAATGCTGGCGATGGGTGACAGCAACAGGCAGGCCAGAAACAGCACAGCCACCACCACGGCAGTCAGGCCGGTGCGCCCACCGGCTGAAATGCCAGCGGTGGATTCAATGTAGCTGGTGGTGGTGGAGGTGCCCAGTGCCGCCCCGGACATGGTGGCCACGGAGTCAGACATCAGTGCCCGGCCCAGGCGGGGCAGTTTGCCGTCTTTATCGAGCAGGCCGCCGCGCTGTGCGGCGCCGATCAGGGTGCCGGAGGTGTCGAACAGGTCCACGAACAGGAAAGCGAACACCACGCTGATCATGCCCACGTTCAGGGCGCCGGCAATATCCAGCTCCATGAAGGTGGGGGCCAGGCTGGGTGGAGTGGAAACCAGGCCTTCGTACTCCACCATGCCCATCATCATGGCAATGACGGTAATGGCCAGGATGCCGATCATCACCGCGCCGGTAATGCGGCGGAACGACAGCGCACAGATCAAGACAAAACCACCGAAGAACAGCAGGCTCTCCGCCATTTTGATGTCACCCATGCCAACCAGGGTGGCCTGGTTGTCGACCACCACGCCGGCGTTTTTCAGGGCGATCAGTGCGAGGAAGAAACCAATGCCGGCAGAAATGCCGAAACGCAGCGACATGGGAATACTGTTGATCAGCCATTCGCGGATTTTTACCACGCTCAGGATGAAGAAGATGAAGCCGGACAGGAACACGGCCCCCAGGGCCACCTGCCAGCTGTAGCCCATGGACCCGACCACCGTAAACGAGAAAAAGGCATTGAGCCCCATGCCCGGTGCCAGGGCAATCGGGTAGTTGGCCCAGAGGCCCATGATCAGGGTGCCGATGGCGGCGGCGATACAGGTGGCGACGAAGACCGCCCCGAAATCCATGCCGGTGGCGGAAAGAATGCTGGGGTTGACCACGATAATGTAAGCCATGGTCAGGAAAGTGGTAATGCCCGCCACTACTTCTTTACGAACAGTGGTGCCGTGGGCCTGGAGTTGGAACAGTCGTTCAAGCATGACGGATGTCTGCCTCGCAGGGTGCTGGGAGTTGGAATATAGGGGTGGCTGTGCCGGAAATTTCAGACTGCGCGAAAAAACGGCAATGTTACCGCTTGATCGGGCTCACGCCAAGTGGAGATCCGCATGGCGGTGCGGATCTCGTTATACCGACCTCCTGGACCACCGCACCGGTTCCTGATGCTGTTAGAATACCGGTGCTTTTGACGCCAATGTTTAACGGCCATCAGGGAATAACGCGAATGCCGGGTATCAGCTCCGTCTTGCCAGTTTTGTTTCTTACCATCGTGCTGGCCGGTTGCGCCAACACGACCCATCAGAAAAGTGCCCGGAACTCCCCCGAGGCCCGCCAGGTTACCCAGTCTGCCCATTGCGGCCTGACCGGGCCGGGTGTGGCCTGGGTGCGCTCCGCGGAGCATCGCGACCGATTACTGGGTGTTGCTGGCCAGAATCTGTCCACCGAACTGGTGCGCGCGGTGGACCTGGCCGATGAAAGCCTGGTGTTTGTTACCCTGGGGCAAAAGCCGACGGCCGGTTACAGTGTGACGCTGGATGGGTTCTCCGCCGAGCAGGGTGTGCTCAGCCTTTCCATGAAATTACGTGAACCAGCACCGGGCATGGCCACCGCCCAGGTCATCACTTCACCCTGTGCGGTACTGGCTATCAAACCGGCGGACTGGCAGAAGCTGAAGGTCTCGGGTCTGACCCCGAAGCCTCTCGTTGGCCTGCCGAAACCCGACAACCGGTGAGCGGCCATCGATCAGTACAACCCTGGTGTAAACAACCGTTGATCTTTCAGCGTGAATCCCTAAGCTATGGCTCTGTTTTGACCATCCAACGCGGAGCCGTGCCCCGACTATGAGCCAGCAACAGTACAACGCCGATGCCATCGAAGTTCTGAGTGGCCTGGACCCGGTACGCAAGCGCCCGGGCATGTACACCGACACCTCACGGCCCAACCACCTGGCTCAGGAAGTGATCGACAACAGTGTCGATGAAGCGCTGGCCGGCCACGCACGGCGTATCGATGTGGTGCTGCACAGTGACAACTCCCTGAGTGTGGAAGACGATGGCCGGGGCATGCCGGTGGATGTTCACCAGCAGCACGGCGTACCCGGTGTTGAGCTGATTCTTTCCCGGCTGCATGCCGGCGGCAAGTTCTCCCAGGGCAATTACAATTTCTCCGGTGGCTTGCACGGTGTCGGGGTGTCGGTGGTCAATGCCCTGTCGACTCATCTGGAAGTCACCATCAAACGGGATGGCCAGGTACACCGGATGACGTTTGCCAACGGCTACAAGGCTTCTGATCTGGAAGTGATCGATACTGTCGGCAAACGCAACACCGGCACCCGCCTGAAGTTCACGCCGGACGCCAGCTACTTCGACAGCCCCAACTTTTCAGTCAGTCGTTTGCGTCACAATTTGCGCGCCAAGGCAGTCTTGTGCCCGGGGCTGACGGTGACTTTCCTGCAGGAAAAGACCGGTGAGAAAGACGAGTGGTGTTACGAGGAGGGGCTTCGGGATTATCTGCGCACGGCCCTGGCGGATATTGAAGCCGTGCCTCTGGAACCATTCACCGGCAGTTTTTCCGGCAACAGTGAAGCGGTGGACTGGGCCATCCAGTGGCTGCCGGAAGGCGGCGATGCGGTGCAGGAAAGCTACGTGAACCTGATTCCCACCGCCCAGGGCGGAACTCATGTGAACGGCCTGCGCACCGGCCTGCTGGAAGCCATGCGCGAGTTCTGCGAGTTCCGGAGTCTGTTGCCCCGTGGGGTAAAACTCTCCCCCGAGGATATCTGGGAGCGGGCGGCGTACGTGCTGTCGTTCAAAATGCAGGAGCCGCAGTTTTCCGGTCAGACCAAGGAGCGGCTGTCCTCCCGGGAGGCGGCGGCGTTTGTCTCCGGTGTGGTGAAAGATGCCTTCAGTCTGTGGCTGAACCAGCATACGGATATTGCCGAGGTGTTGGCGGATCTGTTCATCAGCAATGCCCAGCGCCGTCTTCGGGCCAGCAAGAAAGTGGCCCGCAAGAAGGTGACCTCCGGGCCTGCCTTGCCGGGCAAGCTGGCGGACTGTTCCGGCGCCGATGCCAGTCGCTCCGAGCTGTTTCTGGTGGAAGGGGATTCGGCGGGCGGTTCAGCCAAGCAGGCCCGGGACCGGGAATTCCAGGCGGTGATGCCGCTGCGGGGCAAGATCCTGAACACCTGGGAAGTGGAGTCCGGCGAAATTCTGGCTTCCCAGGAAGTGCATGACATCGCCGTGGCCATCGGGGTGGACCCCGGCTCCGACAAACTCGAGGGTCTGCGCTATAACAAGATCTGTATCCTGGCGGATGCCGATTCCGACGGCCTGCACATCGCCACTTTGCTATGCGCGCTGTTCGTGAAGCATTTCCGGCCGCTGGTGGCGGCCGGCCATGTGTTCGTGGCCATGCCACCGCTGTACCGGGTGGATCTGGGCAAGGAAACCTTCTACGCGCTGGATGAGCATGAAAAGCAGGGCATTGTGGACCGGCTCGCGGCGGAGAAACGCCGGGGCAAGATTCAGGTGACCCGTTTCAAGGGGCTGGGCGAGATGAACCCGCTGCAGTTGCGCGAAACCACAATGGCACCGGACACTCGCCGGCTGGTGATGCTCACTCTGGAAGAGGGCGACGATACCGACGAGCGTATGGACATGCTGTTGGGCAAGAAGCGGGCATCCGACCGCCGGGCGTGGCTGGAGGAGTACGGTAATATGGCGGATATTGAAGTCTGATATTCGTTTTGGGTATTTAAAAGGTATCCGTTATTCTTTTTAATATTTCTCCGCTTTCATTACCCTTGGTGGTTTCAGGGTTGGATGAAAGTGGATTATGGATTGGCAAGGTTGGTTTACCCTCGGCTTGGCTCTCTCATCGCTTTTATTGATGAGTTCAGGGCGTGTCGCTCCGCACATGGTCATGCTGGCGGTACTGGTGGTGCTCAGTGCCACAGGCATCCTGGAGCCGGATCAGGCTCTGTCCGGTTTCAGTAATACCGGTCTGGTGACGGTAGTCGCGCTCTTTGTGGTGGCTGCCGGCATTCACCACTCGGGTGGTGTGGATCTGTTGGTGCATCACCTGTTGGGTAACCCCGGAACAACACGCCGTGCCCAGGCCCGCATTGCCTTGCCCGTCACCCTGCTCAGTGGTTTTCTGAACAACACGCCGGTGGTTGCCACCATGATCCCCGCCGTGCATGCCTGGTCGCGAAAAATTGGCATTCCCCCTTCAAAACTGATGATCCCTCTGAGTTATGCCGCCATTCTGGGTGGCTCGCTTACCATGATCGGTACCAGCACCAATCTGGTGGTTAATGGTCAGTATCAGCAACTTACTGGCAGTGACAGTTTTTCCATCTTTGCCATTACCAAGGTTGGGCTGCCTGTGGCGGTTATTGGCCTGGTCGCCATCCTGGTGTTTATGCCCCGGTGGTTACCCAGCAGAAAGGATCAGCAGAAATTTGGTTCCGTCAACGAGTTCACCCTGGAGGTGGCGGTCGCCCATGGCGGACCGCTGGTCGGCAAGTCGGTGGGCGAGGCGGGCTTGCGTGAGCTGGACCGGTTATACCTGGTTGAGATTGAGAGAAATGGCAGTGTAGTAACGGCTGTGCCCTCGGAGGAGCACCTTCGTGGCGGCGACCGGCTGGTGTTTGCCGGTGACACCCAGGCGATTTCCGATCTCTTGCGAATCAACGGCATTGTCCCGTCAGTGCATGACGATGAACCGGCTTTGAGCAAGGACCGGGCAGAACGGCGCCTGGTGGAGGCCGTGCTTTCTCCGCAATCGAATGTGCTGGGGCAGACCATTCGTGATGCCCGGTTTCGGGATCGCTATGGTGCGGTGGTGTTGGCGGTGGCTCGCGGTGGAGAGCGTGTGCCGGGCAACCTGGGCAATATCCGCCTGCGGCCCGGCGACGTCCTGTTGCTGGAAGCCCGGCCCGCGTTCGTGAGTCGGCAGCGCTACAACAAGGATTTCCTGCTGATTAACGATCTGGACACTGAGCCACCGCGACACGACAGGGCCTGGTTGTCCTGGGGCATTTTGTTCACCCTGGTCGGGCTCGCGGCTTTGGGCGTGGTGTCGATGCTCAACGCGGCCCTTGTGGGTGCCGCCCTGGTTATTCTGACCGGCTGCTGTTCTGTCGGGCAGGCGCAGAAGGCGATAGATGTCCCTGTCGCACTCACCATTGCCTCGGCGTTTGCCCTGGGCGCGGCGCTGGAGCAAACCGGTGCCGCCAGCTATCTGGCCGAGGGGGTGATTGGCCTGAGTGGCGACAACCTGCTGTTGACGCTGATTCTGGTGTATGTCGTGGTGTCTGTGTTGACCGAAATGCTGACCAATAACGCTGCCGCGATACTCATGGTGCCGGTTGTCCTGTCACTGACCAGGACCCTCGGGGTGGACGCCGAACCCTTTATGATTGCCATTATGATGGCGGCTTCCGCCAGCTTTGCCACGCCTCTTGGGTACCAGACCAATATGATGGTTTTGGGGCCGGGTGGCTACCGTTTCAGTGATTTTGTCAGGGTCGGCCTGCCGATGAATCTGCTGGTTGGCGCGGCCAGTATTGTCGTTATTGTGCTGGTATATGGAATAGTGCCGCTTTAATAGTCGGGCTGGTCACTGTCCAGGACCTGGCCGTTGGCCAGGATGTCGCAGCACAGTACGCGGGTCTCGTTTTGGTGTTCGTAGGCCAGCGACAGGGTGACACACATATAGGCGCCGGTCGCGCACAGGTAGGGAGTTGTCACTTGCAGCACACCCGGTTCGGCCAGGGCCTGGCGCAGGTACTGCTGGCGGAACCAGTCGGCACTGACCGTGCTTTCCAGGGGGCGGTAGCGGGGATCCTGGTTACGCTCAACGAAGTCAGACACCAGTGTGTCCTCGATCTGGATGCCCCGGCTGTTGACCAGGTAGCAGCGCGACACGGTGGGGTGTTTGAGCAGCTCCGCACAGGCTTCCGACATGCTGGTGTCTTCCTGCAACTGTGCCACGGTGCGCTTGAAGGGGATCGAGAAGAAATTGGCAACCTGCTGGTCCGGGTCGCGGATCAGCTGTTTGTAATATTTGTACTCTTCCAGCAGCTCGTCCAGATCCGCCTGGGCCCGGGACAAGCCTTCAAGGTCCAGTGACGGTTTGTGGAAGTAGAACCCCTGCACGAAATCGACTCCGGCATCGATGGCAATCATCGCCTGATCCCGTGTTTCCACGCCTTCCAGGAGTACCAGACATCCTGACTGGTGCAGCAGGGACACCATGCCGTTGAGAATCTGGCGAGCCTTGCGGTCTTCGGTGGCGCGGGTCAGCAGGGCCCGGTCCAGTTTCACGATGTCTGGCGACAGGTTCCAGATGCGTTCGAAATTCGAGTGGCCGGCACCAAAATCGTCAATGGCAATCAGACAGCCCAGCTCCCGGTAGTAGGCCACGGTTTCCCGCAGGCGGTCGGCGTCGTCGGTGGGCTGTTCAACAATTTCGATGACAATCCGGTGCGGTGGCAGGGTGGTTTTTTCCAGCAACTGGCCGAAAAATGAATCTTTCTGGCTGCCTGTTGTGATCACCTGTGGGGATACGTTCAGGAACAGCCAGTTCAGTTGATCCTTGATGCCACTGTAATTGCGGATGTGCAGGTAACGGCACAGCCGGTCGAGCAGCAGGTTCTCGGCGTGGGAGTCCGGCAGGTCAAACAGATGTAACGGCGAAACCTGGCATTGTTCGTGATCAAAGGCCCGGATCAGTGCTTCATAACCGATGGTGCGTTTGTGAGACAGGCTGTAGATGGGCTGCAATGCGGTATGCAGCGTCAGCCCGCGGAAATCAGCCGTCCACCGGTTACTTTCCTGGCTGAGCATGGGCGATAACAGCTCAACTTCAGAAGCAGGAATGTAATCGGGAACATCACGGGACATAGGCGAGAACAGAGTGGTGTCTGGCTGAGGGCTGCAGATTGCCAAACTTTCGCCGGTATTTCCACTAATTCCGCTCAGGGGTGGAATATGCGAGGGTGGGCGGATACAAAAATCCCCCGGCTGGCCGGGGGATTTGGAAGCAATCTTAGTTATTGCTGGGTACGGCAACGGATTCGTCGAATTCCAGTTCCATGTCTCTACCTCTTGGTCTGTAACCCCTTTCGGAGCGCTGATTAATTTATGGGTCCATTCTATCTGGCTGATGAATTCCAACAATCCGTAATAGCGCATACGGGTACTCCGAAACACGGTCCTGGTTGATCAAAAAAACTGATCTTCGAGCGCAAAACATTCTGGTTTTATGATGCGTAAGCCCCTTCTACACTCTTCATAATTGTTCGTTCATCCACAACCCGCGCAGACAGGAGGTCCCACCATCATGGCGCTCAGGAATTCCCGGCAGGGTTATGGCTGGCTGGCCATTGTTCTGCACTGGCTGGTAGCCGCTGCCGTTATTGGACTGTTTGCCCTGGGGTTCTGGATGGTGGAGCTGTCCTATTACGATGACTGGTATCGCAAAGCGCCGGACATTCATCGTAGCGTGGGGCTGTTGTTGTTTGCGGTGGTGCTGTTCCGGCTATTCTGGCGGGCCGTGAATCCCTCCCCTCAACCCTTGCCTGGCCACCGCCGCTGGGAGGTGGTTTCAGCCCATATTGCGCACCTGTTGCTGTATGGGTTGATGCTGGCAGCCATGGTCAGTGGCTATCTGATTTCCACGGCGGATGGCTCGTCGATCAGCGTGTTCGGCTGGTTCGAGGTGCCGTCTGTCACCGGCAGGATCAAGGGCATGGAAGATGTTGCCGGCAGTATCCATTACTGGAGCACCTGGGCATTGATCGTACTGGCTTGTGTGCACGCTCTGGCGGCACTGAAGCACCATGTGATTGATCGTGATCATACTCTGCGCCGGATGTTGGGCAAGCAGGCGTAAGCCCTGTCAGCTCACCGGCCGGATTTTCTGACACTGTGCAAGAAGGAGAAAACCATGAAGAAAGTATTGCTCGCATCCGCCGTATCCCTGGCGCTGGCAGGTACAGCCCAGGCCGATAATCACAGCGGTACCTACGCCTTCGATAACAAGGACACCCACCAGTTCATCACCTTCAGGATTTCACATCTGGGTTACAGCTGGCTGTACGGGCGCTTTAATGATTTTGATGGCGAATTTGTCTATGACGCCGAAAATCCGGAAAACAGCTCGGTAACGGTCACCATTGATCCGGCCAGCGTTGACAGCAATCACGCGGAGCGGGACAAGCACCTGCGCAGCGAGGATTTCCTGCATGTGGGTGAGTACCCGCAGGCCACCTTCAAGAGCAAGCGCATTGAACTGGATGACGATGGTGACGAAGCCGACATCATCGGTGATCTGACCCTGCGCGGCGTGACCCGGGAAGTCACCCTGGAAGCGGAAATGCTGGGCCATGGCGAAGACCCCTGGGGCGGTTACCGGATGGGCTTTGAGGCTGAAACCGAGCTGCGCCTGAAGGATTTTGGCATCCCGATGGATTTGGGGCCGGCGTCTGAGGTTGTGGAGCTGGAAATTTCCGTGGAAGGTATCAAGCAGTAATCGCAGTGTAAGAAAAACGGTGTTTACCCTTCCTGGGTATCACCGTTTTGTTCCGCACAGCGGCACAGATGCCGCTGGCGCAGGAATTGCCCGCCAAAAATGACAATCCAGATCAGGAATCCTGCCCACAAATAAGGCTCCGCCACCTGGAATGTGCCGCTGATGGCGAATTCCACCATGAGCATCAGGGCGACCGCCAGAAAGGCGTTGATCACGGCAGTGATCATGGCATGCCCGCAAGCTTTGAAAATGGGTTTCATAAGTTTCCGCTCATCCGAGAATTTCAACGGCGTTCTGATTACGTTACCGCAGAGTAAGGTGCGCCCGATCATTGCTCCATTCGGGAATTCCGCTATTGGAAATTGGTGTATCCGGCCCGGCGTCCATATAATGGTGCGCCATTAAGGGGCCGGCACCGGTCGGCGCAAAAGCGTAGCATGATACGCCACATTTCACGTCAGGCATTCAAGGCAAAGGGGCATCCATGCCAGAGTTTCAGACAACGGATGAAGGTTTCGAACGGGTCTCGTTGCGGGATTACACCGAGAAGGCCTACCTTGATTATTCCATGTACGTCATCCTGGACAGGGCATTGCCGAACGTAGGCGACGGCCTGAAACCGGTTCAGCGGCGTATTGTCTATGCCATGTCCGAGCTGGGACTGAAATCCACCTCCAAGTACAAGAAGTCCGCCCGTACCGTGGGCGATGTGCTGGGTAAGTTTCACCCCCACGGTGACAGCGCCTGTTACGAAGCCATGGTGTTGATGGCCCAGCCATTTTCTTACCGCTATCCGCTGGTGGATGGGCAGGGCAACTGGGGCTCGCCGGATGACCCCAAATCCTTCGCCGCCATGCGTTACACCGAATCCCGGCTGGCGCCGTTTGCCGAAGTGTTGCTTGGCGAGCTGGGGCAGGGCACGGTGGACTGGGTGCCCAACTTCGATGGCACCATGGACGAACCCTCGGTGCTGCCAGCCCGGTTGCCTCACGTGCTGCTCAACGGCACCACCGGCATTGCCGTCGGCATGGCCACTGACATTCCGCCCCACAACGTGCGGGAAGTGACAGCCGCCTGTATTCGCCTGCTGGACGAGCCGCAAGCCTCGATTGATCAGTTGTGTGAACACATCAAGGGGCCGGATTTCCCGACCCGGGCCGAGATCATCACGCCCCGGGCGGACCTGCGCAAAATGTACCAGACCGGCCGGGGTTCACTGCGAATGCGGGCGCGCTGGGTGCGTGAAAGCGGTGAGATTGTGGTTACCGACCTGCCGCACCAGGTATCCGGTAACCGGGTGCTGGAGCAGATTGCCCAGCAGATGCAGACCAAAAAGCTGCCCATGGTGGCGGATCTGCGGGATGAATCCGATCATGAAAACCCGACCCGCCTGGTGATTGTCCCCCGTTCCAACCGGGTGGACCTGGATGGTCTGATGGCGCACCTGTTCGCCAGTACCGATCTTGAGAAAACCTACCGGGTGAACCTCAACATGATCGGTAACGACGGCCGGCCGGGAGTAAAAGGCCTGGCGGAGATTTTGACCGAATGGCTGGCGTTCCGGAAAACCACGGTTACCCGCCGGCTCCAGCATCGCCTGGACAAGGTGCTGGCCCGCCTGCACATTCTGGAAGGCTTGCTGGTTGCCTACCTGAACATCGATGAAGTCATCGAGATTATCCGCTACGAAGACAAGCCCAAAGACGAGTTGATTCGCCGCTTTGGTCTCTCGCCGGAGCAGGCCGAGGCCATTCTTGAACTGAAACTGCGCCACCTGGCCAAGCTGGAAGAAATGAAGATCCGCGGTGAGCAGGACGAATTGTCCGCCGAGCGCGATGAGCTGCAATCCATCCTGGGCTCCGAAGACCGTTTGCGCGAACTGATCAAAAGCGAGCTGGAGCGGGATGCCGAGGCCTTTGGTGACGACCGCCGCTCACCGATTGTCGAGCGGGAAGAGGCCCGTGCCTTCAGTGAGACCGATCTGGTGTCCAACGACCCGGTCACCATCGTGCTATCGGAGAAAGGCTGGGTACGCGCGGCCAAGGGGCACGACATTGACCCGGCGGGCCTCAATTACAAGGCCGGTGATCGCTTCGCCCTGGCGGCGCGCGGTCGCAATAACCAGCAGGCCATCTTCCTCGATTCAACCGGCCGGGCCTATGCGTTGATGGCTCACAGCCTGCCTTCGGCCCGGGGCCAGGGCGAGCCTCTGACCGGTCGTATCAACCCTCCTTCCGGTGCCACCTTTGCCGGCCTGGTGACCGGCAAGCCGGAACACAAGGTATTGCTGGCCACCGATGCCGGCTACGGGTTTGTTACGGATCTAAACAACTTGATCAGCAAGAACCGGGCGGGCAAGGCCATGGTCACCGTGCCCAAGGGGGCGCGGCTGATGCCGCCGGTGATGGTGCCGGAGACCGCCTCCACGTTGTACATCGCAGCGGTATCCAACGAAGGCCGCATGCTGGTGTTTCCACTCTCGGAACTGCCCGAGCTGGCCAAGGGCAAGGGTAACAAGATGCTCAGCATTCCCTCGGCCCGGGTGCAGAGCCGGGAAGAGTTTGTGGTGGCACTGGGGGTGTTCGGCGAGGAGGATCAGCTGGAAATCCGCGCCGGCAAGCGCAAACTGGGCCTGAGGTTCAGTGACCTGGAGCATTACCTTGGCGACCGTGGCCGGCGCGGGCACAAGCTGCCACGCGGTTTGCAGCGGGTTGACGACATTGTGGTAACACCCTCCGCCGCCCGGGCGCAGGAACAGGAGAACGCGGACAGTGAGTGAACTGGTACTGATTAACGTGTCCGGGCGTGACAAGCCCGGCTTGACCTCGGAAATCACCGGCATCATGGGCCAATACGATGTCCGTATTCTGGACATCGGTCAGGCCGTGATCCACGATCACCTGACCTGGGGCATCCTGATCGAGATTCCCGATGAATCCCGATCTTCGCCGGTGATTCGCGACTTGTTGTTTCGCCTGCATGCGCTGGATCTGCAGGTGCGTTTTGCACCGATTACCGAGCAGGAGTACCAGGCCTGGGCGGCCGGCCGCAACCGGGCCTGCTACATCGTGACCCTGCTGTCCCGGGACATCAAGGCCGAGCAGATTGCCCGGGTATCGGCTATTACTGCCCGCCATGGACTGAACATTGACAACATCACCCGGCTGTCGGCCCGCCCCTCGCTGAATCCATCGGATAACCGCATCGCTTGCGTGGAGTTCTCCGTGCGTGGCACCCCCACGGATCTTGAGCAGCTGCGGGCGGATTTCCTGCATATTGCCGGGGAAATGAACGTGGATATCGCCTTCCAGGAGGACTCCATTTTCCGCCGTAACCGCCGGCTGGTGGTGTTCGATATGGATTCCACCCTGATCGAAGCCGAAGTCATCGATGAGCTGGCACGAGAGGCCGGCGTGGGTGACCAGGTGGCGGAAATCACCGAGCGGGCCATGCAGGGCGAACTGGATTTCAGCCAGAGCTTTGCCGAGCGGCTGGCGCTGTTGAAAGGCCTGGATGAGTCCGTGCTGGAGGGCATTGCCAATCGCCTGCGGTTGACCGAGGGTGCCGAACACCTGATACGCAGCCTGCAGGCGCTGGGTTACCGTACCGCGATCCTGTCGGGCGGCTTTACCTATTTCGCCCGCCATCTGCAGCGCAAGCTGGGCATCGATTACATCTACGCCAACGAGCTGGAAATTGTCGATGGCAAGGTCACCGGTGAGGTGAAAGGCCAGATAGTGGACGGTCAGCGCAAGGCCGAGCTGTTGCTGGAGATCGCCGAGAAAGAACATATTTCCCGGGAGCAGGTGATTGCCGTGGGCGATGGCGCCAATGATCTGCCCATGCTCAGCCAGGCCGGGCTGGGTGTGGCCTTCCGGGCCAAGCCGTTGGTGAAGGAGTCCGCGCGCCACTCCATCTCGACTCTGGGACTGGATGCGATTCTGTATCTGATCGGTTTTCGTCAGAGTGAAACCAGCCTGCATTTGTAGCCCCGCTTCGGACGGGGCTCCGGAAATCAAAAAGGCGAGCCCTTGCGGGTTCGCCTTTTTGCAGGCGCCGGTTCATCAACGCCACTGGCAGCTAACCTTGCCGGTCAGTTTTCGCTGAAGTCGTAGTTCATCTCCGGCACCGGGGCCTGCAGGTAATAGCCCTGGATGTAATTGACGCCAGCCTGCCAGAGTGTTGCCAGCACACTGGCGTTCTCCACCAGCGGGATGATGGTGAGCTTGCCGGCATTTTGCAGGGTTTTGACCATTTCCTTTACCTGGTCCTTGGCCTCGTTGTTCTTCTGGATTTCCTCGGTAAACGAACCATCAATCTTCACGTAATCGGCATCAATGTGCTTGAGCGTGTTGAACGGGTTGATTGCGCAGCCGAACTGGGAAATCGATACCTTGCAGCGCAGCTGGTGTACCGCCCTGGTGAAATCCTTGGCCTGTTTCATGTGGTTGGCGGCGTCGCCCTCGCGAATCTGGAAGATAAGGGAGTCGCCGGGCAAACGTGCGGCTTTCAGGGCCACGCTGAGCCAGGGCGTAAAGGTTTTGTCCTGCAGGGTTTCGGCTGTCACGTTGAGGAACATGCGGGTATCGTGCCCGCGGGAGCGGTGGTTGGACAGCTGTTTGATGGTCTGCAGGATGACCCAGCGGTCGATTTTGATGGTCGTTTCCGTCGGGCCGACCGGGGGCAGGAAATCGTAGGGCGAGATTTCGTTGTTGTCCTTGTCCAGCATGCGAACAAAGGCTTCGTAATGCTCCTCGTCCTCGCCGCGCAGGTTGATCACCGGCTGGAACAGCAGGCGGAAGCGGTTCTCGTCGAGCGCCCGCTGGATGGCTTCGGCAGAGTTCTTGCTGTCCAGCTTTTCGTAATCGGCCGGGTTGTATACCAGCACACCGTTACCGTCGCTGTGGCCTTCAAGTTTTTTCACTTCCGAGGAGGCAATATGTGCCCGCCCCAGCAGGTCCTCGGCTTTCGGCGAGTTTTCGGTAATGGCGGCAATACCGATGGAGACGGTCAGGGGCACCGTGTGGCCATTGATGTCGAACAGATGGTCTTCCACCGCTTTGCGAATGCCCTCGCACTGCTGTTCCATGGACTTCTCGTCACAGGGCAGGCACATCATGCAGAACGCGTCGTCACTCAGGCGGGCCAGGGTAACGCCCGAGCCCGCATGTTCCCGCAGAAGGGTGGCCAGATCGCCCAGCAACAGGTCGGCGCCGGCGATGCCTATGCGGTTTTTCATGGACAGGAAGTTGTCCAGGGCAAGATAGGCGATGGCGCCGGTCTGGTTGTTTTTGCCAGCTTCCGCCACTGCACGGCCCAGGGCTGCCATCAGGTACTGCCGGTTATACAGGCCGGTGAGCAGATCCTGGTTGCTGATTTCCTGCAGTTTTTCTTCCAGCTCGGCATCGGAGTGGGCCGGCTGCAGGACAATCTGGGTGCAGGCTTCGCCATCAAAGGTGGCGGCGGACACCGACATGGTGACGTCCAGTTCCTGGTCATCGCTGCGCCGGGCGGTGCAGTTGAGGGTCATGCCGTCTTCGCGCTTCTGGGCGAAGGTTTTCATGAAGTCCTTGTACTTTTCCTGGCTATCGGGAGTCAGGGTGTCGAGCACCGGAATACAGATCAGCTCGTCAATGTCATCGTAGCCCAGCAGCTCCATGTAGGACTGGTTGGCGTAGATGTGCATGCCGTCGTTAATGTAGGCAATGGCATCCTTGGAGCTTTCCAGCAGTAACTGGCAGCGCTGCTCGGCTTCGCGCAGGTGGGACTCAAGTACACGCCGGCGCCGGCGCTCGTGCAGCGCTGCCAGTTCCCGTTTGGCCACCAGTACCAGCAAATCGGAATACTCGAACGGCAGGGCGTCCTGGGCGCCCGCTTTCATGATGTCGACGGTGCGTTTGCGGTCGGCCTGTTCGGTCAGCAGGATGAACGGGATGTCCTTGTCCATGCGCTTGATGGTGGCCAGGGCGTCGTCCGGGCCAAATTCCTGTTCATCCATGTCCCGGGCCAGGAACAGATCCCAGGTGGACGTCTTCAGGGCTTCCTCCAGATCCTCTTCGGAGGTGATCCGGTGGGCGCGTGTGGCCCGGCCAGCGTTGCGTAACAGGCTGACAACCGATTCCGCGTCATTCTGTGACGGATCGAGAATTAACAGGTGTACGGTAGTGTTGTGTTTCTGCATTCCGAAGGTATCTCGTGGTGCCCATGAGCCAGGTTACCGGCGCCGGGTGCCGGGCACTGTCTGGTCAAAATTTAATGGCCTCATAATGCAGTGGCCGACGACGGATAACAACCGGGTACGTCACAAGGATGGCCATAATGAGTCAAACTCATCGTCGGTTGTTGGCTGGCCCGGAGAGGGCCGGGCGTCCGAAGTGCCCGCCAGCGGCTGCGAGCTGAAGAGCTTGAGCTCAAACTGGCTGATGCTGCCGGTGGCCGAGACCTTTTTCAGCAATTGAGCGTGGTCTTCGCAGCCGTCGTGCAACAGTGAAATCCGCTGCCCGGTCTGGAACGGCATGCGCGGTGTGACCAGCGTGGCGGCCTGGTTAACCACGTTGATTTCCGGCAGCATGAGCCCGCGCAGGTATTCGCTGTTTTGCCCCACTTTCTGGATCAATCTTACCGCACAGGGCGCGGCACTCGGGGCCAGCAGCTCAATGCCCAACTGGGTGCCCTGGTTCCTGATCTGGCGCAGCCAGCGTACCACCGCGATGCTCCATGGGTGCGATTTGTGCTCGCGCACCCCGAGAATCTCGCCGGCCTGCAGGGATGGCGGCACATTCTGTTCCCAGGCCACGCAGTAACCACCGGGGCTGGTGTTGATCAGCAGGGTCTGGTGCGACTGCGGCCGGTTGCGACGGGCCTCGGTTGCTGCCTGGTTGCCGGAGCCGGTGCGAAAGGTAATGGGGGTCTCGGCTGAATGCAGGCGGTCTTCGCTGGGCCCGGTGTCGTGGGCCTGGGACCAGGCATCCTTGGGGGCATTGGCTTTTTTGATAAACAGGTTTTCCTGCAAATGGTGGTCGCTTTCATTGCCCTCGAGAAACTCGGAGAAGGTTTTCTCGCCGGCGACAAAATAATGGGTCGCGCTCAGTCCCACGCAAAGCTCCAGGGTGCCCTGGCTGGCAATACGGTTGAAGTTCCGTTTGGCCAGTATGCCCAGCGCCTGGCTTAAATGGGTCAGCAGGTTGTCGCTGATGGTGCCGGGTACCTCTACCGGAATACCCGGCTGGCTACCGGCTCCGGGACGGCGTTCGCGTCTGGCCTGCAGTATTTCGGTGAGATAGCCGGACAGGACCGTGGTATCGAACCCGTACCAGGACTCTTCCGGTGTCTTGTCCAGCAGGCTGCGGTATACCGGCGGTTTGTCCTGCTGCGGGTTAACCACGAACAGGCTGTGTTCGTCGGCCTCCGGGCCACACTGGCCATGGCGGGCCCAGGTTTCAAACAGATCGTACACCTGGGTCAGCTCGTTCTGGCGCAACTGGTTGGGCCGGGCGCAGCCGAGCAGCAGAATCCGCTTGTAATCAGCGGCAATGGTGGTGGCCGGCTGGTGGTTCAGGGTGTTGTCTTCCACGCTCTGGTCCAGCAGGCCCTGCTGCCAGGCGAACCGGTACAGATGGTGACATTCCAGCCAGCTGCGCCGGGGGCTCGGGCAGTACAGCTGATGGGCGCGGAGAATCGTCGCTCCCAGTTCGGCAATGATCCGGTGAGTCGCGGTGGCGACCGGCTTGCGGTGTTTTTCGATGCCGCCGTTATCGAGGAACTCCAGCAGGCACAGTTTGTAGCCGTTGGCCAGGTGCAGCTGCAGGGCCTGGGCCAGATTGGCGATCTTCCGCTGTTTTTCCGGCAGGGCAATGGCCAGGCCCAAAAAATGGCGGGACAGCTCCTCGCAGACAAAGTGAATCTTGTCACGGATGATTTCCAGAAGCTGCAGGCGCTGTTGTGGGGCCAGGAATACCTGGTTCAGCTCCAGAATGGCATGGTAAAGCTGCCGGGACGCCTCGCCGGTGTTGACCATGGGCAGTTGCCCGGCCCACTGGCGGAACGCCTTGGGTGTGGTTTCACAAAACGACAGGCTGGCTGTCTTTTGTTCCGGCACCTGGAGATCCGGCTTTTCCATTCCTTCCATGTCTTGACGCCACCATCCGGCGACCTTTCCCGATTCACGTCATCCGAAAACGCTTAAAAAGAAAGGCCGTAATGATTGATTAGTAGTGAAAATCAGAATAGCAAAACGGCGAAAAAAAGCGAACCGACAAGCACTTGCATCGCTGTGCGGGGAACGCTAGAGCAGGGGGGTCTTGCTGGTTTCCCCCGGCAGTTCCCTGACCAGCCGGGGCACCAGAAAGCCGGGCAGCCGATCCATCATGCCACGCACCAGAGCCTTGGCGTGATCATCGCTGACATCAAAATGATGGGCGCCTTGCACCGGATCAAAAGCGTGCAGGTAGTAGGGCATGACGCCGGCGTCAAACAGGGTCTCGCTGAGCTCAATCAGGGTGTCGGTGTCATCATTCACGCCCTGCAGGATTACGCTCTGGTTCAGCAGGGTAACACCGGCGCCCCTCAGCCTGGCCAGGGCGGCACGGGTGGGTTCGTCAATTTCGGCAGGATGATTGACGTGGATCACCAGTATTTTTTGCAGGCGGCTGGCGGAAAGCCAGGCCAGCAGCGAGCTGTCTACCCGTTGGGGGATGACCACCGGCAGGCGTGAGTGAATGCGCAGCCGGCGAATATGGGGGATGTCTTCGAGCAGTTGCGACCACTGGGCCAGCAGCTTGTCGCTGGCTGCCAGGGGGTCGCCGCCACTGAAGATAACCTCGTTGATGTCCTGGTCAGCTGTCAGTGTATCGGCGATCTGCCGGCGGTCGTCCGGCCCAAGGCGGTGGTCGGCATAGGGAAAGTGCCGGCGGAAGCAGTAGCGGCAGTTGATGGCGCACTGGCCGGTGACCATCAGCAGCGCCCGGCTGCGATACTTTCTGATCAATCCGGTGGTTGCCACGGCGCCATCTTCGGCCAGCGGGTCGGTGACAAAACCCGGCGCCCGGGCCGTTTCCTCGGCCAGCGGCAACACCTGGCGCAAGAGAGGGTCGTTTGGGTTGCCGGGCTCCATACGCTGGATGAATGGCTCCGGTACCCGGATGCTGAATAGCCCGTGACCGGCCTCGGCGCCCGCCAGCCAGGCATCGGCGGGCAGCTTCAGGCGGGCCAGCAATTGCTCCGGGCGGGTGACGGCGCTGGCCAGGAGGCGCTGCCAACTGGCGTCCGGTTCAGGGATATGGAGCCTTGCCGTGCGGGGTGCATGGCCGGCCGGCTCATTGCGGGCTTCTATACGGGCAGGGGTTCGCTGTATCATAGCGCCCTTTCAAATTTAAACGACATTACGTCAGGTGAACATCTCATGGCTTCATATTCTACCAACGAATTTCGCAGCGGTCTCAAGGTTTTGCTGGATGGCGATCCCTGCATCATGCTGGAGAACGAATTCGTCAAGCCGGGCAAGGGCCAGGCGTTCAACCGGGTGAAACTGCGCAACCTGATGACCAACCGGGTCTGGGAGCGCACTTTCAAGTCCGGTGAGAGCCTGGAAGCGGCCGATGTGGTCGAGCTGGAAATGGAATACCTGTATTCCGATGGCGAGTTCTGGTACTTCATGATGACCGACGGCTCCTTTGAGCAGTATCCGGCCAGCGAAAAAGCCGTTGGCGATACCGTCAAGTGGCTCAAGGAGCAGGACAAGTACACCGTCACTCTTTACAACGATGCGCCTTTGTCGGTCACCCCGCCGAACTTTGTTGAGCTGGAAGTGGTCGACACTGATCCGGGCATGAAGGGTGACACCGCCCAGGGCGGCTCCAAGCCGGCGACCCTGTCCACCGGCGCGGTGGTGAATGTGCCCCTGTTTATCACCATTGGCGAAGTGCTGAAGGTGGATACCCGTACTGGCGAATACGTCAGCCGTGTCAAAAGCAGCTGATCGAGCTTGAGTGTGTCTGCTTCTGACTGGCAGCCCACCGCTTCACTGGAAACGCTGAAAAGCCGCGCACGGCAACTGCAATACGTGCGCGGCTTTTTTGCGCGCCGGCAGGTCATGGAAGTGGAGACACCGGTGCTGGGTCGCTTTGGCGTGACGGATGTGAATCTGGATGGTATTCCCGCCTTTCCTGATGCCGGGCCGTCACCTTCCTGGTGGCTGCAGACCTCCCCCGAATACCACATGAAGCGGCTTCTGGCTGCCGGTGCCGGGTCGATTTACCAGGTGGCACGGGTCTTCCGCAAGGGTGAGCGGGGGCGCCGACACAATCCTGAATTTTCCATGCTCGAGTGGTACCGGGAAGGGTTTACCGATCAGCAACTGATGGCCGAGGTGGGTGATCTGGTGTGCCAGTGGCTTGAATGTCCGGAACCTGATCAGTTGCCGTACCGTGAAGCGGTTCGGCGCTACGCCGGCTTTGATCCCATGACCATTACCGACCATGACCTGGGCCGGTACTGCCAGCGGTGGCTGGAGCCTGAACAACTGGCGGGGCTGGGTCGTGATGGCTGCCTGGACCTGGTGATGAGTTTTCGCGTGGAGCCGGAACTGGGCCGCAAGCGACCGGTGTTTATTACCCGTTATCCAGCCTCGCAGGCGGCCCTGGCGCGGGTGTCCCCAGACGACGGCTACCCGGTGGCCCATCGGTTCGAGTTGTATATCAACGGGCTGGAGTTGTGTAACGGTTACTGGGAACTGACAGACGCCGAGGAGCAGAAGCGGCGGTTCGAGGCGGACAATCGCCAGCGTCGGGCGAACGGGAAAGCCGACATGCCCGTGGATGGGCGTCTGCTGGCCGCGCTGGAAGCCGGTTTGCCTGCCTGTTCCGGGGTGGCTCTGGGTCTGGACCGCCTGTTAATGCTGAAAGTGGGCGCCGGCTCGATTGACGAAGTGTTAGCTTTCCCCGCCGATCGGGCCTGACTTTGAAAGCCCGGAAAGCGTGCCAAAGGCTTCGCCCAGACGCACGGTTTTGCTGGCTGTCTGTTCTCTGTTCCACTGCACAGATCCTTGTGGCATCACCGCGATAACGGTTGACCCCAGGCGGAAGCGGCCCATTTCTTCGCCTTTCTCGAAACGCGGTGCGTCATCGCCCTGGTAGTGCCAGTGGCTGACCTGGTGAGGGTTGGGAGCCACAATGCCGGCCCAGGTGGTTTCCACGCTGCCGACAATCATGGCGCCTACCAGTACCAGCGCCATCGGTCCGGCATCGGTGTCGAAGATGCACACCACCCGTTCGTTGCGGGCGAACAGGTTGGGCACGTTGTCGGCGGTGGTCGGGTTAACCGAAAACAGCTTGCCGGGCACATACACCATCTCTTTCAAGGTGCCTGCCATGGGCATGTGAATGCGGTGGTAGTCGCTTGGCGACAGGTACAGGGTGGCAAACTCGCCGTCGGTGAAGGGGGTCGCCCGCTCGGGGCTGCCACCCAGCAGCTCGAACAGGCTGAATGACTGGCCCTTGGCCTGGAAAACACGATCCTGATTGACCTGTCCGAGCTGGCTGATCGTACCATCCACCGGGCTGACGAAAACGTCATCACCTCCATCGATCGGCCGGGCGCCGTCTTTGAGCGCCCGGGTGAAGAAGGCGTTGAACGTCGGGTAGGCGGTGAAGTCCGGCTCGGCGGCCTCGCTCATGTTTACGCCGTAACGGCCGATAAACCATTTGATCACCCGGCGCCTCAAACCGGAGGCTCTGGCGCTGTCGGCCAGGCGGCCGGCCAGATGGGAAATCGCCAGTTGCGGGGTAAGGTACTGGCTGAAAACAAACAGCTTATCAAGCATTCGGAACATCTCTTACGTTAAAACGGCCGGTAAGTTTATCAAATTGTAACCGGTCGATAGAAATGCTTTTCAGGGCTTCGCGGTCATGGCAGAGGCTTGCTATGATCGGTCTCCTTAACCGGAACAAAGGTGTGTGTTGATCCCATGTTGTTGATTATTGGTGCTGTAATTGTTGTTGCCAGTGTTCTGGGTGGCTATGTGCTGCACGGGGGGAACCTCGCCGTGCTGTGGCAACCGACGGAAGTGCTGATTATCGGCGGTGCTGCCGTGGGCTCCTTCATCATCGCCAACCCCATGCACACGGTTAAGGAAGTGGGACAGGGAGTGGTGCGGCTGCTCACCGGTTCTCCGTACAACAAGTCCTATTACATGGACCTTCTGAGCCTGTTGTACGAGATCTTCGATAAATCACGAAAGCAGGGGGTGATGGCGATTGAGGAAGACATCGATAACCCGGAATCCAGCCAGATTTTCACCCGCTATCCGGCGGTGATGAAGTCAAAGCATCTGCTGGACTTTATTACCGATTACCTGCGCATTATCAGTACCGGCAATATGGCGGCACATGAGCTCGAGGGCATGATGGAGAACGAAATCGAGAGCCGTCAGCACGAACTCGAAGAGCCCTCCCACGCTGTCAATAAGATTGCCGATGCCCTGCCGGGCCTGGGTATCGTGGCGGCGGTGCTGGGTATCGTGATCACCATGAACTACATGTCCGAAGGTCCGGAGAAAATCGGCCTGAGCGTGGCGGCCGCCCTGGTGGGTACCTTCCTGGGTATCTGGATGGGCTATGGTTTTGTCGGCCCCACGGCCATCGCCCTGGAGCATTCCGCCAAGTACGAACTGAAAGCCTACGACTGCGTTAAATCGGCGGTGGTGGCTACGGTTTCCGGACAGGCCCCGCAGATGGCCATTGAGTTTGGCCGAAAGGCCCTGCCCACCGACAAACGGCCCGGGTTCCAGGAACTGAACGACCACGTTCGGTCCAAGTAACCACCGGCACCCCCGGGCACGACGGAGTAAGGCGTGGAAGAGCAGCCGATAATCATCAAGCGCAAGAAAAAGGTGGTCGCCGGCCATCATGGTGGCTCGTGGAAGGTCGCCTTTGCCGACTTCGCCACTGCCATGATGGCGTTCTTTCTGGTGATGTGGCTGACCGCGACCGCCACGCCGGAACAGAAGCTGGCGGTGTCGAGTTACTTCAAGGACCCGGTCGGTTTTACCGAGGGTGGTTCACCCAACCCGGTTGATATGGGGGGCAGCGCTTCGGTGGTGGACGAAACGCCTCAGGATGAAGCCACGAACCAGATTCAGCTTGAAGACGAGACCGTGGACGAGTTGTCCGAAACCCTTGAGCAGCGGCGGATGGAAGAGCTGTTCCAGGAGCTGAACGAGCGCATCGAGCAGAGTGAAACCCTGCAGGAGTTCAAGGACCAGCTGCTGATTGACATCACCGACGAGGGCCTGCGCATACAGATCGTCGACCGCTCCGGCCGGCCCATGTTCGACAGCGGCCGGGACGAACTCAAGTACTACTCCCAGGACATCCTGTTTGAACTGGCCAAGACCCTGGGCTCGGTTAACAACAAACTCAGCATCACTGGCCACACCGATGCCACACCGTTCAGTGGTCGCCCCGGTTACACCAACTGGGAGCTGTCAGCCGACCGGGCCAACACGGCGCGCCGGGCCCTGGTGGCCGGTGGCGTGCGCCCGGAGCAGATTGGCCGGGTGGTGGGCCTGAGTGACTCGGTGCTGTTCGACAAGGAAAACCCGCAGGCCCCGGTAAACCGGCGCATCTCGATTATCGTGCTGAACAAGAAAACCGCTGACGACATCCAGAGCGATGCCTCGCGCTCGGACAGGCCATTGATTGATCTGACGGAGCCGAGCGAGGAAGATCAGCAGCAGGCGACGGAGCAGTTGGAGGGGGGCGACTGGTTCCAGGCTCCGGACGAGCCTGAAGAAGGCGAGCTCAACTGGTAACGAGCCGGCAGGGCGCCTGGCGGTTTTATCAGGACAGCTTGAGCCCGCGCGCATTCTGCTCGGCCATGTCGTGCAGAATGCGATGAAAGCTTTTCAGCCGCTCCGGTGAAATTTCCCCCGACTCGGCGGCGGCATCCAGTGCGCAGCCCGGGTCACCCATGTGCCGGCAGTTGCGGAACTTGCACAGGCCAATCAGCGGACGAATCTCCCGAAAACCGTATTCCAGTTCCTGTGGCGTCATGTGCCACAGGCCGAACTCCCGAATGCCCGGTGAATCAATCAGTGCACCGCCCATGGGCAGGTGAAACAGCTTCGCTGTAGTGGTGGTGTGAACACCCTTGCCAGTACTCTGCGACACCGCGCCCACTCGCAAGTGTTCATCCGGCAGCAGCGTCTGGATGATCGATGACTTGCCCACCCCGGACTGGCCCACAAACACACTGGTTTTGTCCCGAACCAGTGCTTCTACCTCCGGCGCCGGCGAGGTCTGGCTGTTCGCGGCAGATGTGCGCACCACCTCATAGCCCAGCCTCTGATAACGGGCCATGAGGGTGTCGATGTGGTCGCGGTTGTGGTCGTCTATCAGGTCGGTCTTGTTGAGCAGGATAACCGCCGGTATGTCTGCGGTTTCGGAGGCCACCAGGTAGCGGTCAATCAGGTTGTCGTGGGGCTCCGGCTCGGGCGCGATCACCAGAATGATGTGATCAATGTTCGCTGCCACCGGCTTCAGCGCCCCGAAATTGTCCGGCCGCTGTAGCAGATTCCCCCGGTCGCAGCGGGCCACAATCACCCCGGTCTCGCTCTTGCCCGGTCGCCAGATCACCTTGTCGCCGGTCACCAGGCTGTCGATGTTGGCCCGCACAAAACACCGGAATACCTGTCCGGCATCCTCTCCTTCCAGCGCCTCGATATCCAGTTGCTGGCCAAAGTGGGCAATGACCAGCCCTTCCTGCTCGGCTCCCAGTTCGCCGGCCTCGGCCTGCTCCTGAACCACTTTTTCCTTGCGGGCAGCACGGCTGGCGCGCTCTTTCTGGATTTTTTCGATACGCCACTGCTGGCGTTTGTTCAGTCTGCGTTTGGCCATTTGCTTGCACGTTTTCCGGGGAAGTGGTGTGACACATGATACGTGAATCATGGACAATGGGTTAACTTCGGTGCTCGCTTGGGTATTGTAAGACTGCAAGTTTAGCGGTGCGCGCCGGGCGGGTAGGCCTTCCCAGGAGACGCTACGAGCACATCCATGTGCGCTTAGCTGAAGCCATCCATGGCTTCAGATACTCCTGGGAAGGCCTACCCGCCCAGCGCTTTCGATCAAACTGCTATTCGCTAATGATGGCTCTGCCGTCGCGGGCGTCATTCAGCAATGCTTCCGTTGAATTGCCGTAAAATGGTTTTGAACTTATTAAGTCGAATCATGGTGCGGAATGCACTTTGTCCAAGCGTGCGGGTGTGGGTTGGCTTCACGGGACTGTCTGCAGCATGGATGCTGCAGTCAAGCGTACAGGGACGTATCCACAGCGTGTCCCGTGAAGCCAACCCACATCCGTACCGGCACCTTAAACCAGCATGCAAAATAGAGAGCCCAGGAATATGACAGAGCAAAACAGCAAACTGGTCTGGATCGATCTGGAAATGACCGGCCTGGATCCGGAAAAGGAACGCATCATTGAAATGGCAACGATCATCACCGACTCGGAGCTTAACACCGTCGCCGAAGGCCCGGTGATCGCTATTAACCAGCCAACCAGTCTGCTGGATGCCATGGATGAATGGTGCACCAACACCCACGGTGCCAGCGGGCTCACCCAGCGGGTCAAGGAAAGCAACGTCACCGAAGCGGAGGCCGAACAGCTGACCCTGGAGTTCCTGAAAGAACACCTGTCAGCCGGCGAGTCGCCCCTGTGTGGCAACAGCATCGGCCAGGACCGGCGCTTCCTGGTTAAATACATGCCCGAGCTGGAAGCCTTCTTCCATTACCGGAACCTGGACGTCTCCACCATCAAGGAGCTCGCCCGCCGCTGGCGCCCGGACGTACTCGATGGCGTAAAGAAAAAAGGCAGCCACCTGGCACTGGACGACATTCGTGATTCCATTAACGAGTTGCGCCACTACCGGGAAACCTTCTTCAAGCTATAAGCCATGCCGGCGCAGGGCCCAGGCTACGTGCTCGCGTACCAGTTCTGACGGGTGATCGGCCCGCTGTTTAAGCGCCTCGATCACCGGAATGGTGGACGGCGCGTTGCCCAGCCCGACCGCCAGGTTGCGCAGCCAGTTTTCGTAACCGGTACGGCGGATGGCCGAGCCTTCGGTGCGCTTGAGGAATTCCTCTTCGCTCCACAGAAACAGTTCGGCGAGTTCCGAATTTTCCAGGCCATGCCTCGGCTGAAAGTCGTTTTCCGCCGTGGCCTTGCTGAATTTGTTCCAGGGGCACACCAGTTGGCAGTCGTCGCAGCCGAACACCCGGTTGCCCATTTTTGCGCGCAGTTCTTCTGGGATGGGGCCCTTGAGCTCGATGGTCAGGTAGCTGATGCAGCGCCGGGCATCGAGTAAGTGGGCGCCAACAAAGGCGTCGGTCGGGCAGACCTCCAGGCAGGCGGAACAGGAGCCGCAGTGTTGTTTTTCAAAGGGCTCGTCCACCGGTAATGGCGCACTGGTGAAGATTTCACCCAGAAAGAAATAGGAACCGGCTTTCGGGTGAATCAGCATGTTGTTCTTGCCGATCCAGCCCAGCCCGGCGCGCTGTGCCAGTCCACGCTCCAGTACCGGTGCGCTGTCCACGAAGGCTCGGTAGTCGTAACCGCTGACGGCTTCGTCAATCCATTTGGCCAGCGTCGCCAGGCGCTTGCGCATCAGTTTGTGATAATCCCGGCCCAGGGCGTAGCGGGTGACATAGGCCTTTTCCCGGTTGGTCAGCACCTCTTTCGGGTTGTCCGGTGCCGGCAGATAATCCAGGCGAACCGAGATGACCCGTGTGGTGCCAGGCACCAGTGAGTCCGGCGTGTAGCGTTTGTCGCCGTGGTCGGCCATGTAACCCATCTGGCCGTGGTAGCCGGCGGCCAGCCAGCGTTGCAGGCGTTCGGCGTGGGGGCCGGTCTGTGCCGTGGTAATGCCGATGTCGGCAAAGCCCAGTTCCCGGCCCCATTGACGAATGTGCTCCGGAAGGGCGTTCAGGGATGGGTCGGTACCGGGTTTGTCCGTGGTGTTCGTGTTGCTGGCCATGGAGCGTCCTGGGGCGGGTGGCCCGTGAAAAATTAGCCCGGAAGATTTAATTTGATTAAGTTATGACCTTCTTTTCTGTTTTGCTATGCTTTACAGGTATCTGGCTAAAGGTCTTAAACCGAATTCTTTGCCTGCATCTCATTGGAGCCTCGGCCCATGCCGACACAGACCGTGCACAGTTTACCAGAACGGCTTTATTCCGCCGATTCCGTTCGGGTCATGGATCGCTACCTGATCGATCAGCAGGGCGTGGATGGCTTCGAGCTGATGCAATCGGCGGCCCGCGCCGCCTTTCGTCAGTTGCGCAAGGGCTTCCCGGAGGCCGGGCGGGTTCTGGCGCTTTGTGGTGCCGGCAATAACGGTGGCGATGGCTACCTGGTGGCGGTGAATGCTCTTCGCCATGGCCTGGAGGCCCGTTGCGTGGCGGTAGCGCCGGTTGAAAAGCTGTCTGGTGATGCGCAAAAGGCTGCCAGCCAGGCCCGCGCCGAAGGCGTGGACATTCTGGAATTGTCCGGGCTGACCGCCGCTGAACTGCAAGCCATGCTGTCTGCGGCCGATGTTGTCGTGGATGCCATGCTTGGCACGGGTGTAACCGGGGCCGCGAGAGAACCGGTTGCCGGGGTGATTCGCCAGCTCAATGAGACCGGCAAGCCGGTGCTGGCCATCGATTTGCCTTCCGGGCTGGATGCCACCACCGGTTGGGCGGAAGGCGAAGTGGTCCGCGCCTCGCTTACTGTCAGTTTTATTGGCGCCAAGGCGGGGCTTTACACCGGTAAGGGCGTGGGTGCCTGTGGTCGTGTGGTTGTCGAGCCCCTGGCCATGGCGGAGCAGGGCGAGGACGGCCAGCAGTCGCCCTTGGCTGAACGCTATGATTGGCCGGCTTGCCGGCGCTGGCTGGCGCCCAGGGCCCTCGATGCCCACAAGGGCGCGTTTGGTCATGTGTTGGTGGTGGCGGGAGATCACGGCTTTGGCGGTGCCGGCATCATGGCAGCGGAAGCGGCCGCCCGCTCCGGGGCCGGGTTGGTGACACTGGCCACGCGCCCGGAGCATGTGCCGGCGTCGCTTAGCCGTTGTCCCTGGGTGATGGCCCGGGGCGTCAGTAATGGCGGCGAGCTTGTGCCCCTGCTGACCCAGGCCGATGTGGTGGTTTGTGGCCCGGGGTTAGGTAAGTCCGCCTGGGGACAGCAGTTGCTGCAACTGGTGTTGGCCAGTGATAAACCCCGGATACTCGATGCGGATGCCCTGAACCTGTTGGCGGACCAGACCCCTGAGCCTTTTGCCCGCCAGGTGTTAACGCCACACCCCGGAGAAGCCGCGCGATTGTTGCATTGCCGCGTCTCGGACATTGAGGAAGACCGACTGGCAGCGGCCCAGGCCTTGCAGCGGACCTATGGTGGCGTTGCCCTCCTGAAAGGCGCCGGCACCGTGGTGGCAACGGGAGCCGGACTGCCGGCTATTATCGCCGGCGGCAATCCGGGCATGGCCACCGGCGGCATGGGCGATGTGCTTTCCGGTATCATCGGCGGTCTGTATGGTCAAACCGGTGGCGCGGGCAAGTCCGCAATTGCCGGGGCATGTGCCCATCTTCAGGCGGCCGACAACGCCGCCAGGATCCAGGGGTATATCAGCCTGCTGCCGGGAGACGTGATCGATGCCCTGGCCGGAGTGTTCAGGCAGGTTCAGTGTATGACGGGAAACGACCGGGAGGATGAATGAGCATTTTTGGTAATGAACGCCGGTTGTTCCTGGAAGGTGAAGCGGAAACCGAGCATCTGGGCGATGAGTTGGCCCGGTTGATCAAGGCCTCGGAGCATGGGGCAACCTTGTATCTGGATGGTGATCTGGGAATGGGGAAAACCACGCTCAGTCGTGGTTTCATGCGTCGTCTGGGTCATCAGGGGGCGGTCAAGAGCCCCACCTACACGCTGGTTGAGCCATACGAGCAGTTGCAGCCGGTGGTGTACCATTTTGATCTTTACCGGTTGGGTGACCCGGAAGAGCTGGAATACATGGGTATCCGGGACTATTTCACCGAAGCCAGCGTGTGCCTGGTGGAGTGGCCGGAACGGGGCAAGGGCGTACTGCCTGAGCCGGATCTGGAGATCCATCTGGAGCGGGAAGGCGAGGGGCGCTCGGTGGTGCTCCGGGCACGCTCGGAGTTCGGCGCCTCGCTGCTCAATGAAATCGAGCTGATAGGGCGGCACTGATGAAAACCATTTTTGCGATGATCTGGGCTTTCTCGCTGCTTGCGCTGGCCGGTACCGTTTCGGCGGCCGGCAAGGTGGAAGGTGTGCGTATCTGGCCAGCGCCGGACCACACACGGCTGGTGTTCGACACCGCCAGTCAAGTCAGCCATAACGTATTTTCACTGTCATCTCCGGACCGGTTGGTCATTGACCTTGAGAATGTGTCTTTGGCCACCGATTTCAGCCAGGTGGACCTGGAAGGCAGCCCGATCAAACGGATCCGTAGTGCCCCCCGCAATGGAGACGACCTGCGGGTGGTGCTGGATCTGAAATCGGAAATCAAACCCCGCAGCTTTCTGCTGGACCCTAACCAGCAATACGGCCACCGGCTGGTGATTGACCTGGTGGATGAGAAGGGCACACGCGTCGAGCGCGCCCAGAGCCCGACCGTGACCCAGAACGCCGACGGCAAACGTGATGTCATTGTGGTGGTGGATGCCGGACACGGCGGCGAAGATCCCGGTGCCATCGGCCCGGCCGGTACCCGCGAGAAAGACGTGGTACTGGCGATGGCCAAGAAACTGGCTGATCTGATCAACCAGCAACCGGGTTATACCGCCAAACTGACGCGTACGGGGGACTATTACATCGGCTTGCGTAACCGCACCATTCTGGCGCGCAAATACAACGCCGACCTGTTCGTTTCCGTGCATGCCGACGCCTTCCGTACGCCTCGGCCAAAAGGCGCGTCGGTGTTTGCCCTGTCCCAGCGTGGGGCTACCAGTGAGACCGCGCGCTGGCTGGCACGGAGTGAAAACCGGGCAGATTTGATAGGTGGTGCCGGCAGCCTGTCTCTTGAGGGGCGTGATGACATGCTCGCGGGCGTGTTGCTGGACTTGTCCATGACCGCGAGCATCAATGCCAGCCTGGGCGTGGGCAGCTCCATTCTGGGCCGCCTGGGCAGTGTGACCGAGCTGCACAAGCCGGGTGTGGAACAGGCGGCGTTCGCAGTGCTGAAATCGCCGGATATTCCCTCGATACTGGTGGAGGCCGGTTTTATCTCCAACCCCACCGAGGAGAAAAATCTGGGTTCGTACCGGTATCGTGAGCGCCTGGCCCGGGCGGTGATGCAGGGTATTGATGAATACTTCCAGAAAACCCCGCCACCGGGCACTCTGCTGGCCTGGAAGAAACAGAATGGTGGCGACAGTCAGGTAAGCCAGTACCGTATCCAGCGTGGCGACACTCTCTCTGCCGTGGCGCGAGAGAACCAGACGACCGTCAGCGAGCTCATGCGCTTTAACGGGATGAACGATGATCGTGTTATGGTAGGGCAAACCATTCGCATCCCATCATCGTGAACTTGAGGTAAGTCCCGGATATGCCCCACATTCAGTTGCTCTCGCCCCGACTGGCCAACCAGATAGCCGCCGGCGAGGTAGTAGAGCGGCCCGCCTCGGTTGTCAAAGAGCTGGTTGAAAATGCGCTTGATGCCGGTGCCCAAAGGGTGGATATCGAAATCGAGCAGGGCGGCGCCAAGCTGATCCGGGTGCGGGATGACGGCTCCGGTATCGGCGAGGCCGATCTGCCGCTGGCTCTCAGCCGTCATGCCACCAGTAAGATCACGACCCTGGACGATCTGGAAGCCGTTGGAACGCTTGGTTTCCGTGGCGAGGCCCTGGCCAGTATCAGTTCGGTGTCCCGGCTGGCGCTGACTTCCCGCACGGAAGATCAGGAAGCGGCGGCGCGGGTAGAGGTGGAGGGCCGGGATATGGCCGCCAGTATTTCCCCGGCCGCCCACCCGGTGGGCACCACGGTGGAAGTCCGGGATCTGTTCTTCAACACCCCGGCCCGGCGCAAATTCCTGCGCACCGAAAAAACCGAATTCAATCATGTGGACGAATGCATTCGCCGGCAGGCCCTGGGCCGGTTTGATGCGGGGTTCACCCTGCGTCACAACCAGCGCACCGTGCAGAGCCTGCGTCCGGCACATAGCGATCTGGACAAGGAACGGCGCATCGGTTCGCTGTGCGGTCAGCAGTTCATCGACAACGCCGTGGTTATTGACGCTGAAGCGACCGGTTTGCGGTTGTGGGGCTGGGTGGCATTGCCGACGTTTTCACGGAGCCAGGCGGACCTGCAGTATTTCTTCGTCAATGGTCGGGTGATCCGCGACAAACTGGTGGCCCACGCGGTGCGCCAGGCCTACCGGGATGTGCTCTACAACAATCGCCACCCGGCGTTTGTACTCTATCTCGAAGTGGATCCGGCCACGGTCGATGTCAACGTACATCCCACCAAGCACGAAGTGCGTTTCCGGGATGGACGGCTGGTTCATGATTTTATTTTCCGTACCCTGCACAAGGCATTGGCGGATGTTCGCCCGGATGACCATTTCCGGGGGGCGGTCGCCCAGTCCGTTGGCCGGGAGGCGGAAGCCGCTACCGGTTTTGGCCCACAACACCCGGCACCCACGCCCGGGGCGCAGCCGCAACCTGCTCCGGATGTCCGGGGGGCGGGCCATGGAGGGGCTTTCGGCGGCTACGGTTCCCATGGTGGCCAGCCGGCAACTGACTGGCAGGCGAGCGACCAGATGGCGTTCTACCAGTCACTGAACCAGGGTGGTGGAGTGAGTGGGGCTGAGTCCGCCACCTCATCGCCGGCGCCGGCCGTGACACCGCCGCAAGATGCTGAAGAGGAGCCGCCGCTGGGCTACGCCATTGCTCAGTTGCACGGCATCTATATTCTGGCCCAGAGCCGCTCGGGAATGATTGTGGTGGATATGCATGCAGCCCATGAGCGAATTACCTACGAGCGCATGAAGCGGGCGCTGGCCGAGCAGGACCTGAAAAGCCAGCCCCTGCTGGTGCCGGTATCGCTGGCGGTCAGCCAGAAAGAAGCGGCACTGGTGGAAAGCCATGGTCCGGAGTTGCAGCAACTGGGCCTGCAGATCGAGCGCCTGGGCCCGGAAACCCTGGCAGTGCGCCAGATCCCGGCGTTATTGCGCGGTGCGGACACCGAACAGCTGGTGCGGGACGTGCTGGCGGATCTGATCCAGCACGGCCAGAGTGACCGGGTGGAAGCCATGACCCACGAGCTTCTGGGCACCATGGCCTGTCACGGCTCTGTTCGCGCCAACCGCCAACTGACTATTCCTGAAATGAATTCCCTGCTGCGCGACATGGAAGCCACCGAGCGCAGTGGCCAGTGCAACCACGGCCGCCCCACCTGGACGCTGGTGACGCTCTCCGAGCTGGACAAACTGTTTTTGCGGGGGCGTTAATGGCAAAGCCGCTCGCCATATTCCTGATGGGCCCCACCGCCTCCGGTAAGACCGATCTGGCCCTGCAATTGTGCGACCAGTTGCCCTGCGAGATCATCAGCGTGGACTCGGCGATGATTTACCGGGGCATGGATATCGGTACCGCCAAGCCCTCGGCCGACGAGCTGGCCCGTGCCCCGCATCGCCTGATTGATATTTGTGACCCGGCCGAGACCTATTCCGCCGCCGACTTCCGTCGGGATGCACTGGCCGAGATGGCGGAAATCACCGCCCGGGGCCGCATCCCGTTGCTGGTCGGGGGCACCATGATGTATTTCAAGGCACTGCTCAGCGGCATGTCGAACCTGCCTTCGGCCAGTCCGGAGCTGCGGGCGACGATTGAGGCGGAGGCCGAAGAGCGAGGCTGGCAAGCCCTGCATGACGAACTATCGGCGAAGGACCCGGAAGCGGCGGCCCGGATTCACCCGAATAATCGTCAGCGCCTGATGCGCGCTGTGGAAGTGCTTCGTCTGACCGGAAAGCCCATTTCGCAATTCTGGCAGGCCGGGACCGGTCAGGGGTCCAGTGTCGATGATTCCACGTATACCACGCAGTGGCAGGCAGACGAACAGGCCGGCCTGCCGTATACTGTGGTCCAGTTTGCACTGGCGCCGGCTGATCGGGCAGTTCTGCATCAACGCATCCGGCAGCGTTTCATCGAGATGCTTCATGCCGGTTTTCTTGATGAGGTCCGGGCGTTAATGGCCCGGGGAGACCTGGAGCCTGACATGCCATCCATGCGCTGCGTTGGTTACCGCCAGGCGTGGGAACATCTTGCCGGCGAAACCGACTATGATGGTTTTGTCGACAAGGGCGTCGCGGCTACCCGTCAGCTGGCAAAGCGGCAGCTGACCTGGTTGCGCAAATGGACGGATGTTCACTGGCTGGCCGGTGCCGATCCGGCGCACGTTTTGGGAACCTTGAAAAAACAGGGGTGTCCCATCACATTGAAAACTGATAATTGACGATCTGCACTTACTAATAAATAAACAGGAGAATACTCATGTCAAAAGGGCACTCCCTACAAGACCCTTACCTCAACGCCTTGCGCAAGGAACGCATTCCGGTTTCCATCTTCCTGGTGAATGGCATCAAACTGCAGGGCCAGATCGAATCCTTTGACCAGTTTGTCATCCTGCTGAAGAACACCGTCAGCCAGATGGTCTACAAGCACGCCATTTCCACCGTTGTGCCTGCCCGTAATGTTCGTATTCCGCAACAGAATCCGGCTGAGGAAGGGGAAGCTGAAGACTGATACCCTGTCCGTCCGGTTTTTCCACCCGCGCTCCGGTTCGGCCTTTGGGCTGTGGCGGTCGCGGGTGTTTGTTTTTATGGAGTTGATAAAACTTGTTTGAGCGTCCCGATGTCGGTGAACGAGCCGTTCTCGTTCATATTGAATTTTCCGTGCACGAAGACACCGAAGACCTGGGTGAATTTCGTGAGCTGGTGACGTCTGCCGGCGTTGAACCGGTGGCCGAAGTCACCGGTACCCGCAAGCAGCCCAGCCCCCGTTTGTTTGTCGGTAAGGGCAAGCTGGAAGAGATCCGCGATGCGGTGGCCGCCAGTGAGGCCGATATCGTGCTGTTTAACCACGCCCTGAGCCCGAGCCAGGAGCGTAATATCGAGCGTGAACTCAAATGCCGGGTGCTGGACCGCACCGGCGTGATCCTGGATATTTTTGCCCAGCGGGCCCGCACCCATGAAGGTAAACTGCAGGTGGAGCTGGCGCAGCTGGAGCACATGTCGACCCGCCTGGTGCGTGGCTGGACCCACCTGGAGCGTCAGAAAGGTGGTATCGGCCTGCGCGGGCCCGGTGAAACACAGCTGGAAACCGACCGGCGTCTGCTGCGTGAACGCATCAAATCCATCAACAAACGCCTGGAAAAGGTGCGCAAGCAACGCGACCAGGGGCGCCGCGCCAGGAACCGGGCGGATATCCCGACGGTTTCGCTGGTGGGTTACACCAACGCCGGCAAGTCGACCCTGTTCAACCACATGACCACATCGTCGGTTTATGCGGCGGACCAGTTGTTCGCGACCCTGGACCCGACCCTGCGGCGGCTGGAACTTCCGGACATCGGGCCGGTCGTAATGGCGGACACGGTAGGCTTTATCCGCCATCTTCCCCACAAGCTGGTGGAGGCCTTTCGGGCCACTCTGGAAGAGACCACCCGGGCATCATTGCTGATGCACGTGATTGACTGTCACGATAGCCGGCGGGACGAGAATATCGAACAGGTCGAAGAGGTGCTGGCGGAAATCGGTGCCGACGAGATTCCCGTCCTGCAGGTGTTCAACAAGATCGATCTGCTGGAGGACTTCCCACCACGCATTGACCGCAACGAGGACGGTATCCCGGTACGGGTATGGTTGTCGGCGGTCACCGGCCAGGGGCTGGATTTGCTGTTTGATGCCATTGTGGAACGTCTGGCTGAGGATGTGGTTCATCACTTTGTGGTGCTGGGCCCGACCGACGGCAAATTGCGGGCGCTTTTGCACCAGGCCGGTTCGGTCCTGGGCGAGAAGCACCAGGATAACGGCGACAGTGTGGTGGAAGTACGATTGCAGAACCGGGACTGGCATCAACTGCTGGCCCGGGCCGGAATGAATGAACGGGACGTGCGGCTGGACTAACAGGCGCGCTGCGGTGGCCCGGCTATTGCCGGGGCGCGTATAAATCCCTAGTATTTGCAGCCATTCGAATAAACACGAACGGAGAGAACTATGGCCTGGAATGAACCGGGTGGAAACCGCAACGACAACGACCCCTGGGGTACCGGTGGTGGTCGCGGCGGCAATGATCAGGGCCCGCCGGATCTGGACGAGGCTCTGAAAAAAGGTCTCGACAAGCTCAACCGCATGTTGGGCGGAAAAGGTAACAATTCCGGTAATTCCGGCGGCGGCAAGGGTTCCGGCGGTAACGCGGCCGGATTTGGTGCCGTATTGGCGATCGCCGCGATTCTGGCGGTGGGTTACGTTATTTTCCAGTCGTTCTACACCGTGGACGAACAGGAACGGGCGGTGGTGCTGCGCTTCGGTGAGTACAACCGTACCGAAAACCCGGGTCTGCGCTTCAAGGTGCCACTGATTGATGACGTGACCAAGGTTCGGGTTACCAACGTGCGTTCGGCTGAATCCTCCGGGCAAATGCTGACCCAGGACGAGAACCTGGTCACCGTGGACCTGCAGGTGCAGTACCGGGTTTCCAATGCCGAGGCCTACGTGCTGAACGTTCGTGATTCCAACGAAGCGCTGGCCTTTGCCACCGACAGCGCCCTGCGTCACGAAGTGGGGAGTTCCTCGCTGGATGATGTGCTGACCGAGGGGCGGGCCGAACTGGCTATCCGGGTACAGGAACGTTTGCAGAACTTCCTGCAGGAATACGGTACCGGCCTGGAAGTGGTACGGGTGAACGTGGAAAGCACCCAGCCGCCGTCGGCGGTACAGGATTCGTTCCGTGAAGTTCAGCGTGCCCGGGAAGACGAGCAACGCCTGAAGGAAGAAGCGGAAACCTACCGTAACAAGGTGGTTCCCGAGGCCCGTGGCCGCGCCCAGCGCCTGATCGAGGAAGCCAATGCCTACAGGGCCGAAGTGATTGAGCGGGCCCGTGGTGAAACAGCACGCTTCAAAGAGCTGCTGGCGGTTTACCAGAACGCGCCAGTGGTTACCCGCGAACGTATGTATATCCAGGCCGTGGAGCAGGTGCTGTCCAACAGCAGCAAAATCTTTGTCGACACGGAAAGCAGCGGCAACATGATGTACCTGCCTCTGGACCGCCTGACCCAGAACCGTGCACCGGCCAGCAGCTCGCAGTCGTCCGGCGGTGGCAGCTCACAGCAGCAGGTGGATATACAGACCCTGACCGATCAGGTGTTGCAGGAAGTGCAGAACCGTCAGAACGCCAACATTCGCAGGAGCAGATAACTTATGGGACCCAAAAGTATTGCGGGCCTGGCAGGCGCTCTGATTGTTGTCCTGCTTGTGCTGTCCAGTGTGTACATCATCCCGGAAACCCACCGTGGCGTGCTTTTGCGCTTTGGAGAACTGGTTGAGACCGACATCGAAGCCGGTCTGCATTTCAAGGTGCCGGTGATTGACGAGGTGCGCGAATTTGATGTGCGGGTGCTGACCATGGACCTGCCCTCACGCCAGTACCTGACCGTTGAGAAGAAGCCGCTGGACGTGGATTCCTACGTAGCGTGGAAAATCCGGGATGTGGACCAGTTCTACCGGGCCACCGGTGGTGACGAGCTTCGTGCCCAGTCCCTGATCCTGTCGCGTGTGGACAACGGCCTGCGGGACGAATTCGGCGTGCGCACCATGCACGAGGTGGTCTCTGGCCAGCGTGATGAACTGATGCATACCCTGCGGGACCTGGTGAATGAAACCGCGCAGCAGGAGTTCGGCGTGGAGGTTGTCGATATCCGGGTCAAGGCCATAGAGCTGCCGGGCCAGGTGAGCGAGAACGTCTATCGCCGAATGGCCACCGAGCGCCAGAAACTGGCCCAGGAATTCCGTTCACGGGGGCAGGAACTGGCCGAAGGTATCCGGGCTGACGCCGATCGCCAGCGCACTGTGATACTGGCGGAAGCCTTCGCCCAAGCCGAGGAAACCCGCGGTGAGGGTGACGGTGAGGCTGCCCGTATCTATGCTGACGCCTATGGTGCGGACGAAGATTTTTACAGCTTCTACCGCAGCCTGCAGGCCTACCAGACCACTTTCTCCGGCAAGGATGACATCATGGTGATCGACTCCGAGAGCGACTTCATGAAATTCCTGAATAACCCGGCTGGCGCTAACTGATTAGCGGTCAGGGTGACACCAAAACCGGAATGCTTCGGCATTCCGGTTTTTTTGTGTGCGCCAACGGTGTAGAATTTTGCCGGTTTTGTGTCGGGTTTTCGCATCCGGCGCAAGAAGCCGACACGGCTCCTTAAATCCTGAGTCATTCCCCTGGCTCTGTGCCAGTCAGGGAACAACGGACAACCGAATCTCATGACTGTATCTGATCGCTGGTTACTGCCTGACGGGGTGGAGGATATTCTGCCGCCACTGGCCGGGCAGATAGAATCCCTGCGCCGGGATGTAATGGACACCTGCCAGCGCTGGGGCTACCAGCTGGTAATCCCGCCGCTGATCGAGTACCTGGAATCACTGTTCACCGGCACCGGCCACGACCTGGAGCTGCAAACCTTCAAGCTGACCGATCAGCTTACGGGAAGGATGATGGGCGTGCGCGCGGACATGACCCCGCAGGCGGCCCGCATTGATGCCCATACCCTGGGTGAAGAGGGGATTACCCGCCTGTGCTATGCCGGGCACGTGCTGCATACCCGGCCACAACACATGCTGACCGGTCGTACACCGATTCAGGCGGGTTGTGAGCTGTTTGGCAGTGCCTCCGAATCCGCGGATCTGGAAGTGATCAGCCTGATGCTGGAGACCCTGCGGGTGGCCGGTCTGCCCCGGGTGCATCTGGACCTGGCCCATGTGTCGATTTATGAAAGCCTGGTGGCCGAGGCCGGATTCGACCGCGACACCGAGGCGGCTGTTTTCGACGCCATGGCCCGGAAATCCGTGCCCGAACTGGACCAGTTGCTGGGCGACTGCGCACCCGGTTCCGCCGGTGCCCGATTACGCGAACTGGCCCGGGTGAATGGCGGTGTTGAAGCGCTGGAAGCCGCCCGCCAGATCCTCGGTGGCGCCTCACCGGCGCTGGACGCCGCGCTGGAACAGTTGGCCCGTGTGGTGGATATGCTGCAGGAGAGCTATCCGGAGGTGAGCCTGGGTTTCGATTTCTGTGAGTTGCGCGGCTACAACTACCATACCGGGCTGGTGTTCGCTGCTTATGTGCCCGGACACGGCGACTCCGTTGCCAAGGGCGGTCGTTATGATGCCATCGGCAGTGATTTTGGTCGGGCCCGCCCGGCTACCGGTTTCAGCCTGGATATTCGGGCCCTGGTGGCCCTGGGTCAGCGCGCCTACAACCGGAGCGGCGCCATCTGGGCACCGGCCGACGCCGACCCGGCGCTTGAAGGCGTGATCGCGGGCCTGCGGATGACCGAGACCGTGGTCCGCGCCCTGCCGGAAGACGCCAATGCTGATCCCGCAGCGCGCGGCTGCGACCGTCAGCTGGTCAAGCGGGACGGTAAATGGGTTGTCGAGACGCTGGGCGAGTAAGCCCGGTGGTTACAGTTTTATTTTCGCTAAATTTTCAAGGCGCTCTTCTGGGGCTGCCGGATACGAGAGAGAATCATGGGTAAAAACGTTGTTGTGTTGGGCACTCAATGGGGCGACGAAGGCAAGGGCAAGATTGTCGACCTTCTGACCGACAAAGTTGCGGCGGTAGCGCGCTTTCAGGGCGGCCATAACGCCGGCCATACACTGGTTATCGAAGGCAAGAAGACCGCCTTGCACCTGATTCCTTCCGGCATCCTGCGTGAACACGTACTGTGCCTGATCGGCAACGGCGTGGTGCTGTCCCCCGAGGCGCTGCTCAAGGAAGTACGCGAGCTGGAAGCCAACGGCGTGGCCGTGCGCGACCGCCTGAAAATCAGCCTGGCCTGCCCGATCATCCTGCGTACCCATGTGCGCATCGATCAGGCCCGTGAACGTGCCCGCGGCAACGACAAGATCGGTACCACCGGCCGTGGCATCGGCCCTGCCTACGAAGACAAGGTCTCCCGCCGGGGTCTGCGCCTGGGCGATTTGTGCAACCCGGGCGATTTCGAGAATCGCCTGCGGGAAATCATGTCCTACCACAACTTCATCCTGACCGAGTACTTCAAGGAAGAGGCGGAGGACATTGAGGCCGCGTTGACCGAACTCAAGCAGATGGCCGAAGAAATTCTGCCGATGGCTGCCGACGTGACCGATATTTTGCACGACTATCGCAAGCGCGGCGAGAATATCCTGTTCGAAGGCGCACAGGGCTCGCTGCTGGATATTGATCTGGGGACCTACCCGTTTGTTACGTCTTCCAACACCACGGCTGGCGGCACCGCCACCGGTTCCGGTTTCGGCCCGCTGTTCCTGGATTATGTGCTGGGCATCACCAAGGCCTACACCACCCGCGTGGGTTCAGGCCCGTTCCCGACCGAGCTGTTTGATGACATGGGGCAGCACCTGGCGGTCAAGGGTAACGAAGTGGGCACCACCACTGGCCGCTCGCGCCGCTGTGGCTGGTTTGACGCAGTGGCCTTACGCCACGCCATTCAGATCAACAGTGTGTCCGGCATTTGTCTGACCAAGCTGGACGTGCTGGATGGTCTGGAAACCGTCAAGGTGTGCGTTGGTTACAAGACGCCAAACGGTGAGATTTTCCGTCCGCCGATTGGCTGCGACAGCTACAAGGACATCGAACCGATTTACGAGGAACTGCCGGGCTGGAGTGAGAGCACCGTGGGCCTGACCAGCGTGGACCAGTTGCCGGAGAACGCCAAGGCGTACATCCGCTTCCTGGAAGAGAAGATTGAGGCGCCGATCGATATCATTTCCACCGGCCCGGACCGGGTGGAAACGGTGACGCTGCGCCATCCGTTCGGAGAGTAAGGCCGCACTCTGTCCAGAACAAAAAACCGCCCGCAGCAAAGGCTTCGGGCGGTTTTTTTATGCCTGAGGCCGCGGGGCGGAATCAGGGCTTTTCGGCAATGATCGTGGCGCGTTTGGGGCCAGGGTAGCCTTCGATGGTCTTGGACGGGTCGTGCGGGTCCAGGAAATCTTTCAGGGAGTTGAAACGCATCCAGTCAGTGCTGCGTTGTTCATCGGTGCTGGTATCGCTGACATCCACCACCCGGGCGTTGCGAAAACCGGTCCGGTCGAGCCAGCGCAGCAGGGTGGGACAACTGGGCAGGAACCAGACATTACGCATCTGCCCGTAACGGTCTTCCGGCATCAGGCTGTAGCCTTCCGGGCCGTCCACCACCAGGGTTTCCAGTACCAGCTCACCACCCCGGCGCAAGGTACCCTTCAGCTCCAGCAAGTGGTCGAGTGGTGAGCGGCGGTGGTAGAGCACGCCCATGGAGAAGGTGGTGTCGAATAATTCCAGCTGATCCGGCAGGTCTTCCATACGCACCGGCAGCAGATCCACCGGCACCTCCCCCAGATAACCTTTCACCGCCAGAAACTGAAACAGGAACAGCAGCCCGGGATCAATGCCGATCACCCGCGCCGCACCGGCGCCGGCCATGCGCCAGCAGTGGTAGCCCGAACCGCAGCCCACATCCAGGATGGTGCGCCCTGCAAGGTTGGCCAGGTGGGGTGCCACCCGGTCCCACTTCCAGTCCGAGCGCCACTCGGTGTCTATGTGGGTACCAAAGAAATCAAAGGGACCCTTGCGCCAGGGCATCAGCCCGCGCAGGCCCGCTTCCAGTTCTGTCCGGTCCTTTTCCGGAAGGTCCCGGGTGGTATTCAGGGTAACCGCGCTGGCGTTGAGGTCGGCCTCGACCCCGGTGATCGCCGGTAATTGGTCCAGGGCGCCAAGCCAGCGGGGAAGGTCGCCATGGGGGCGTTCCTCGAATTTCTGAATCAACTGCTGTCTGAGTAATCCGGCCCATTGTTCGCGCCCGGCCTGTCGCAGATAATCCAGAACCGGGTTGAAATGGGTCTGCCAGTCAAACGATGCCATGGGAAATACCAGAGTCCGGGGTTAAGGGGTTTTGATAGCGAGTATGGAAACAAAGTTAAAGCACTGATACCAAACCAGAACCTGGTCAAACCCGGCGTCTTGCAGGCGTGCCTTGTGGGTATGCAGTGTCTCGGGTATCAGCACTTTTTCGATGGCGGCCCGTTTCTGGCTGATTTCCAGATCGGAATAGCCATTGGCGCGTTTGAATTCGTGGTGCAGACGGGTCTGAATGTCCTGCTCGGCCTCCGACTCAAAACGGATTTTTTCGGACAGGATCAGGGCTCCGCCAGGCAGGGTGGCATCGGCAATCCGGGTGAGTAGCGGCAGGCGCTGTTCGGGTGGCACGAATTGCAGGGTGTAATTCAGTGTGGTGACCGACGCGTTGCTCAGCTCGGTGTAGAGGATGTCCTCGCAGCGCAGCTGTACCGGCAGATCGTGATCATCCAGCGCCACATAGTGCTCGCACCGCTCGATCATGGCACTGGAGTTATCCACCCCGACCAGGGTGCAGTCGGTGTGGGGAATGCCATGGCGCATGGCAAGGGTGGAAGCGCCCAGAGAGCAGCCCAGGTCGTAACAGTGGGAGCCGGGCTGCACATATTGTTCGGTAATCACCTCGATCATCGGGATAATCGTGGTGTAACCGGGTACCGATCGTCGGATCATGTCCGGGAAGACCCTCGCCACCGAGGCATCGAAGCGGAAATCCTCGGGGTTGCGCTCGGTGGCAAACAGCCGGTCGGTGACCTGTTCCGGCGCCGGGTGTTTGCTACTGCTCATCAGGCACCTCGACGGCCTCCGGAGTGGCCGGATCCCGGTCAAGCGGGGAGGGCCGGGCACAGCGCACACCTCGGTTCTTGTAATCCACCAGGATACCCCGGAACGAAGGGTCGACATCGGCGGCAATGGCCAGATAACCGTCCACGCAGGCGGCGTGCAGCTCGGAAGGTTTGCGAGACATGCGGAACTCCTCGCCGGGCTTGACGTGAATCGCTTCGAACTCGCCGACCGGTACCTGGTCCTTGTTTTCCGAATGGTCGATGCGACCACTGGCTTCGAGCACCAATACCGTGCCGATAATGGCGGCCACGGCAGTAATGATCAGTGCGCCAACCGAATAACGTTTTTCTGTGCTCATGCTTACCTCTTCAACAAACGATCAGAATTGCCCGGGCAGGCTGATGGCCGGTTCCTGCAGTGCCGCCAGTTGTTCCCGCAACGATAGTATCTGGTCCGACCAGAAGCGGGGCTGCCCGAACCATGGGAAGAACCGGGGAAAGGCCGGATCGTCCCAGCGCCGGGCCAGCCAGGCACAATGGGACAGTTGGCGGTAACAGCGCAGGGGTTCTATCAGGTGCCGCTCCCGCCGGTTGAAATCCCGGAACATCTCGTAGCCTTCCAGCAGTTCACCGAGCTGGGCGCCTCTTTCTGCGGCTTCGCCATTCAGCAGCAGCCACATGTCCTGAATGGCAGGGCCGGTGCGACAGTCATCCAGGTCCACGAACAGCATCTGTTCATCCCGGCACAGAATATTGCCAGCGTGACAGTCGCCATGAATGCGCAGGGTGTTAACCGGGCCGGCATCATCTACCCGGGCCCGGCAGGCGGCCAATAAATCGGGAATCAGGCTGTCCCAGGCCGGGCGCAGATCGTCGGGCACCCAGCCGTCTTCGACCAGAAACCGGTTGTGCTGTTCAATGCCGGTGATCAGGTCAAAGGCGGGCCTGTGCTCAAAGGGCCTCAGTTCGCCGATGTTGTGCATCTGGCCCAGCCACTGGCCCAGTCGGTAGAGGGTGTCGGTGACACTGGTGTCCGGTGCCTGGCCGCCCCGTTGCTGAAACACAGCGAAACGGAAACCACCGTGTTCACCCAGGGATTTTCCGTTGGCCAGAATCAGCGGTGCCACCACCGGAATGCCGGCTTCCTGCAGTTCCAGCGTGAACTGGTGTTCTTCCTGAATGGCGGCTTCGGACCAGCGACCAGGCCGGTAGAACTTGGCAATGACCGGCGGCTGATCCTCCACGCCCACCTGGTAAACCCGGTTTTCGTAACTGTTGAGCGCGAATAGCCTGCCGTTGATGACAAAACCGGCCGCTTCCAGGGCGTCCAGAATCAGGTCAGGCGTCAGCGCATCGTAAGGGTGGCTGGAGGTGGTCAGGTTTACTGGTTGATCGGACATAGAATCCATGGCTTGCTTGGTGTGGCGCAAGTATACCGGTTATGGGCAAGGTGGGTCATGTCTCTTGCTTGCACCAGAGACTCAGCCTGGCGTTCGGGCCAGTGCCCACAGCTGCACTTCCCGGGCACCGGCGTCCAGCAGGTGGCGGGCGAGGGTTTTGGCGGTTGCCCCGGTAGTCACTACGTCGTCCACCAGCGCGATTCTCTCTGGTACCGTCCCGCGAACCTGGAATACCCCCTGCAGGTTGGCCAGCCGGGTGGCCCGGTTCAGCCCCCGTTGCGCCTGGACTTGCCTGCAACGGTAAATCAGCCCGGAATCCAGAGGAATATCCAGGTGCGAGGACAGACACTCGGCAATGTCGGCTGCCTGATTGAAGCCGCGCTGCCATCGTCGTGACCAGTGCATGGGGGCGGGCACCAGCCAATCCGGCCGGTCCTCGGCGGGGATCTGTTGCTCGATGAGTTCGCCGAATTCCGCCAGCAGTGGCCGTATGAATTGTCGCTGGCCGTGGTACTTGTACCGGCCAATCATGCCGTCAATGGGAAACTGATAACGCCACGGGATAATGGCACGGGAGAACGGCGGGGGCGTTGCCTGGCATTCGCCACACAACCCAGCGGGCAGTGCGAAGGGCAGCGGTAAGGCGCAGGCATGGCAGTGCCAGCGGTTCACAGGCAGATCGGCGCGACACGCCGGACACAGTCCGTGCCGGGCGTGACTGGTCAGGCAGGCCACGCACCGGCCGCCATCGGAGTTGTTCATATTTCTGCTGTTAACCTTTAGGCTGAATAAGGTTGACAGCGGGTGCAGTCCCTTTATCATCGCGGTTTATCCGTAAACCAAATAACCCAAAAAGGTTAACAGGACTTTGCCATGACCGCCACCGCACTGCGTCACGACTGGACGCTCAAGGAAGCCCGGGAACTCTTCAACCTGCCCTTCAATGATCTTCTGTTCCGCGCCCAGACTGTACACCGGGAGCATTTTGATCCAAACGAGGTGCAGGTCAGCACGCTGCTGTCGATCAAAACCGGCGCCTGCCCGGAAGACTGCAAGTATTGCCCCCAGAGTGGTCACTACAACACCGATCTGGAGAAAGAAAAGCTGCTGGAGATCGAAAAAGTGGTGGGCGAGGCTCGCGCGGCCCGGGAAAAAGGTGCGTCCCGCTTCTGCATGGGCGCGGCCTGGCGTAGTCCTTCGAAAAAAGACATGCCCTATGTGCTGGACATGATCCGGCAGGTGAAGTCCCTTGGCCTGGAAACCTGCATGACCCTGGGCATGCTGAAAGAAGAACAGGCCGAGGAACTGGCCGAGGCAGGCCTGGATTACTACAACCACAACCTCGACACGTCCGAGAAGTACTACAGCCACATCATCACCACCCGCACCTATCAGGACCGTCTCGACACCCTCGATAACGTGCGCAAGGCGGGCATGAAAGTCTGCTGCGGCGGCATCATGGGCATGGGCGAGGAAGAAGATGACCGCGTGGGCCTGCTGGTGGAACTGGCGAACCTGCCACAGCACCCGGAAAGCGTGCCGGTGAACATGCTGGTGAAGGTGAAGGGTACACCGCTGGAAGACGTGGAAGACCTGGACCCGTTTGATTTCGTGCGCCTGATTGCGGTGGCTCGCATCATGATGCCCGAGTCCCACGTGCGACTGTCGGCGGGTCGTGAGCAGATGAACGAGCAGATGCAGGCGCTGTGTTTTATGGCCGGTGCCAACTCCATTTTCTACGGCGAGAAGCTGTTAACCACCTCAAACCCCGAGGCGGACGCGGACATGCAGCTGTTCCGCAAGCTGGGCATCCGGCCGGAGCAGCGGGAGCAGTGTGCCAGCGAAGAGCAGGAGGAAGAGGCGCTGGCCGAAGCCGTGGAGTATGAGGCGACCCGGCACCTGTTTTATGACGCTACTCGGGAGACTGCCTGACCTTGTTTTGAGCTTGGGAGTTAGGGCTTGAAGGTCGGGGCATGCCTCCCGAGACACGCTCAAGACGTCCGTGTGCGCTTAGGTCGCGCCATCCATGGCGCTCTATAGTCCCGGGAGGCATGCCCCGACCTTCAGCCAATCTGGCCACGAGTTACCTCCCTGTTTGTGGTGTTTGAGGCAGCTCCTTGGTTCAGGACATGCTCCTAAATTAAGCGGTGGATCGGGTAGGTCTTCCCGGGACTATCTTTCGCCATGGATGGCGAAAGCTAAGCGCACACGGATGTCTCGAGCGTGTCCCGGGAAGACCTACCCGATCCACCGCGCTCAGCATGGCAAAGGCCCAGATCTATACAGTTGATGGTAAACAGATGCGCGACTTTGCAGCAGAAATAGAACAACGAAAGCGAGACGGCCTATACCGTCATCGCAGGCTCATGTCCGGTCCGCAGCAGCCGGAGTTGACCGCTGATGGAAAGCCATTGTTGTCGTTCTGCAGCAACGATTACCTGGGCCTCGCCAACGACGCCGGGAACATCGAGGCACTTAAGCAGGCCTTGCCGGAAACCGGGCTAGGCGGCGCGGCCTCGCATCTGGTGTGTGGGCACCACGAAGCGCACCACCAGTTGGAGGAGCGACTGGCGGCGTTTACCCGACGCAGTTCCGCGCTTTTTTTCTCCACCGGCTACATGGCCAACATGGGCGTGATCTCGGCACTGGTTGGCCGTGGCGACACCGTGTTTTCGGACAAACTGAATCATGCCTCGATTGTCGACGGCTGCATTCTCAGCCGCGCACGAATGCGCCGGTACGCCCATGGCGACGTGGCCACACTGGAAACCATGTTGGCTAACACCGATGGCCATAAAGTCGTGGTGACCGACGGCGTTTTCAGCATGGACGGCGATGTTGCACCGTTACGAGAGCTGGCCCGGGTGTGCCGTGAGCAGGGTGCCTTGCTGGTGGTGGACGATGCTCACGGGCTTGGTGTGCTTGGTCCACAAGGGCGGGGGAGTGTGCTGGAGGCCGGGTTGTCTGAAGAGGAGGTGCCGGTACTGATCGGCACCCTGGGCAAGGCCGTGGGCACCAGTGGCGCTTTCGTGGCCGGGCCGGAGTGGTTGACCGAATACCTGGTGCAAAAGGCCCGCACCTACATCTATACCACCGCCATGCCGCCGGCGCTGGCCGTGGCGACCTGTGCCAGTCTGGACCGGATAGAGTCCGATGACGCGCCCCGGGAACATCTGAATCAACTGATCGCCGATTTTCGCTCTGGAGCAGGGCGGTTGGGGTATGAGTTGATGCCCTCGAAGACACCCATCCAGCCGATCATGATCGGAGACAACCATACCGCCCTGGCACTCAGTCGGGCGCTGGAGGCGCAGGGCCTTCTGGTCACCGCTATTCGTCCGCCCACGGTGCCGGTGGGGCAGGCGCGCCTGCGGGTGACCCTGAGCGCGGCACACACCACTGACCAGCTGAAACAGCTGTTGGCGGCGCTCTCGAAAGCCCGTCATCTTGTTGAAGAGACTCCGGAAGAGGCGCTCCAATGAACGCTGCTACGGAGATTGTGCATGCGCCGGCCTCGGAGCCCGCGAGGATAAGCACCGGCAGCAAGGAATCCATCGCCCGGGGCTTTGGCGGTGCGAGCCAGACCTACGACACAGCGGCGCGCCTGCAAAAGTGCATGGGCGACACCATGCTGGCCTGGCTGCCAGAACACTTCCGTCCGGACAGCATCCTGGATCTGGGCTGCGGCACGGGCTGGTTCACCCGGAAACTGGCCGAACGCTTCCCGGAAGCATCACTGACCGGCGCCGATCTGTCCCCCGGCATGCTGACCCAGTCCAAAGCCTGCGGCCCCGGCCATGTTAGCTGGCTTAACGCCGATGCCGAACAGCTGCCCTTGCCCGACCAAAGCGTAGACCTTATTTTCAGTAACCTGATGATCCAGTGGAGCAACCGGCCCGAGGTAATCTTCGCCGAATGTCGCCGGCTGCTGAAGCCCGGTGGGATCCTCGCGATTTCCACCCTGCTCGACGGCACTCTTGCGGAGCTGGAAGCAGCCTGGGCCCGGGCCGACCCCGGCCAGCCCCATGTTAACCGTTTCGCCCGGGAGACCGATTGGCAGCAGTTGGTGAATGGCGTTTTACCAGGCGTGCAACATCGGGCAGAAACGATAATTTTGCCTTACAATTCCCCCCTGGCCCTCAACCGGGAACTGAAACACCTGGGGGCGGGCTACAAAGGCGAGCAACGCCGGCGAACGGTAACCGCCCCGGGCCGGTTCAAGGCCATGTGCCAGGCTTACCCGAAAGACGAATTCGGGCAAGTTAGTGCCAGCTACCGGGCCGGCTGGCAGTATTGGCGAAAGCCAGTTTGATAGACAAGGACAAAAAGTGGCAAAAAAAACCTATTTCGTAACCGGCACCAACACCGGCGTTGGCAAAACCATCGCCACTGCCACCCTGCTGGAAGCCGCCAGAGAGCAGGGCCTGAAAACCATTGCCATGAAACCGATCGCCTCCGGCTGTGAACACACCGCCCTGGGGCTTCGCAATGATGACGCCCTGCTGTTACAGAGCGCCATCACCGAAGAAATTTCATACGAAGCCATCAATCCCATCGCCCTGGAGCCCGCCATTGCGCCGCACGTGGCGGCCCACCAGGCGGGCCAGACCATCTCGGCGCAACGGATTATCGGCTTTTGCCGTGGTACCCAGATACGCCCCTCTGACCTTATGCTGATCGAGGGCGCCGGCGGCTGGCGGGTGCCCCTGAACGATCGGGAAACCTACGCAGCCGTACCCCGGGAAATGGGGCTGGGTGTGATCGTGGTGATCCCGTTACAGCTTGGCTGCATCAACCACGCCTTGCTGACGGTGGAAGCCATACAGGCCGATGGCCTTCGAGTGGCGGGCTGGATTGGCAACCGGATTGATCCCGAGCCCATGGAGTGTGAGCAGGAAACCCTCAACTACCTGAGCCTGCACCTGAAAACCCCTTGCCTGGGCGTTTTGCCGTGGATAGAAGGCAAGCCCGACAAAAGCCTGCCGGGCATACTGAAGAAATATGTGAATATCGAGCCCTTGATTGAAAATTGAACAAGGTTGTGCGTTAATAACATCAGGTTCAGTTAAAGGAGCGCAACCATGATCAACAACACACTGGGAATTGGCATACAGGGTGTCCAGGATGGCATTGTTGGCATGGAAAACGCCGCCCGGAAGATCGCCCGTGGCGGAGCCGACGGTCCCAAGGGCAGTGCAGACGGTGCCGGCAACCTGGCCGAGCCGATCATTGAGCTCAATCTTTACGAACGCAGTGTGGAAGCGTCCGCCCAGGTGGTGAAAACCGCAGATGAAACGCTCGGAACACTGCTGGATCTGCGCGCCTGATCCACTGCCGGGAAACGTCATGTCGTGAACGTTCTCTCTTCCGTACCCCCGATTTTCCCTTCCACCGGTGGTGCCCTGCCGCCGGTTGGTGCTGTGCCGCCCGGCCAGCAATCGACCTCTGGCCGCACGGCGGCCGCCGGCGAGACGGCGACTGAAGCCAATACCCGCTCAGCTCCCGCCGTCGGACAAAGCGCCGGTAACAACGATGCGAATCGCGCCACCGAGCAAAGCTCTGGGCGGCAACGCGATGAAAGCCGCCAGGGCGAAAACGCAAGCCAGCGGAACAACGGCCAGAATCTCACTCCCGACCAGCTCAAAGAGCTGACCGAACTCAAAGCCCGCGACCGTGAAGTCCGCGCCCACGAGCAGGCTCACCAGTCTGTCGGCGGCCAGTATGCCGGAGCCATGTCGTTCACCTACGAGCGCGGCCCCGATGGCGCCCAATATGCGGTGGGTGGCGAGGTCTCCATTGATGTCTCACCGGTTGAGGGTGACCCGCAAGCCACCATCGAAAAAATGCGCGTGGTACGTGCCGCCGCCATGGCGCCTGCCCAACCCTCCGCTCAAGACCGTGCCGTTGCCGCCAGGGCCATGCAGACCATGTTGCAGGCCCAGGCCGAAATGGCAGCGGGCGAAGACGAGCGGGAAGGCGCCTTGTCGGTGTTTGCCTGATAAAACACCTACATCAGCTATACGTAATCGGGGAAGCCTTTCCAAAACCGTGCGGAGCCATGGATGGCGGAGCTCGAGCGTTACAGGGACGTATTCACAGCGTGTTTTGGAAAGGCTTCCCCGAATGCGTAAGGCGTCTATGTAGCAGAAAATTCACATCAGCCTATTGACAGCTTTGCTCGCCAAAACGTATGTTTCAAACAAGCGTTTAATAAAAAGCCGTGATGCCGACACATCACCGTACCCGAGCAAACCCCGAGCGTCCCTCAAACAGGGCGCCGGGCCGTCAACCGAGGTGGAAACGATGCCTGAATACAAAGCTCCCCTGCGTGATATCCAGTTTGTCATGAACGAGTTGCTCAGCGCCGAGCAGCATTACGCCAGCCTGGAAGGGGCCGAAGATGCAACACCTGATATGGTCGATGCCATTGTCCAGGAAGGGGCCAAGTTCTGTGAGCAGGTGCTGTCTCCGCTCAACCGCGTGGGTGACGAAGAAGGCTGCAAGCTGACCGACGACGGCGTGAAAACCCCCTCCGGTTTCAAGGAAGCCTACCAGCAATACGTGGAAGGCGGATGGCCATCCATCACCGCCGATCCGAACTACGGCGGCCAGGGGCTGCCGCATTCCATTGGTCTGGTGATCAGCGAAATGGTCGGCACCGCCAACTGGTCCTGGGGCATGTATCCGGGCCTGAGTCACGGTGCCATCAACACCATCGAGGCCCACGGTACCGAGGAACAGAAACAGACCTACCTGACCAAACTGACCAGCGGTGAGTGGACCGGCACCATGTGCCTGACCGAACCTCATTGCGGCTCGGACCTGGGCACCCTGCGGACCAAGGCCGAACCAAACGAGGACGGCAGTTACCGTATTACCGGCACCAAGATCTTCATTTCCGCTGGTGAGCACGACATGGCCGAGAACATCGTGCACATCGTTCTGGCCCGCCTGCCGGGTGCGCCGGAAGGGACCAAGGGTATTTCCCTGTTCATTGTGCCCAAGTGTCTGCCCAACGAAGACGGTTCGGCCGGCGAGCGCAACGGTCTTTCCTGTGGCTCCCTGGAACACAAGATGGGTATCCATGGCAACGCCACCTGCGTGATGAACTTTGACGGCGCCAAGGGCTGGCTGATCGGGCCGGAGAACAAAGGCCTGAACTGCATGTTCACCTTCATGAACACCGCCCGCATCGGCACCGCCATCCAGGGGCTGGGCGCCGCCGAGCTGGGTTTCCAGGGGTCGCTGGCCTATGCAAAAGAACGTCTGGCCATGCGCTCCCTGAGCGGGCCGAAGAACCCGGACGGTATCGCGGACCCGATCATCGTTCATCCGGACGTGCGTCGCATGCTGTTGACCCAGAAAGCCATTGCCGAAGGCGCCCGGGCACTGATTTATCTGGCCGGGCAGCAGGTGGACATTGTCCACAGTGGCAAGACCGACGAGGAAAAGCAGGCGGCGGATGCGCTACTGAGCTTCCTGACGCCGATCGCCAAGGCCTTCCTGACCGAAATTGGCTACGAATCAGCCAACCTGGGTATGCAGGTGTTCGGTGGCCACGGCTACATCTCCGAGTGGGGCATGGAGCAGAACGTGCGTGACGCCCGCATCGGCATGATCTACGAGGGCACCACCGGCATCCAGGCGCTGGACCTGCTTGGCCGTAAGGTGCTGATGAGTCAGGGCGAAGCATTGAAAGTGTTCACCAAGCAGGTGCACCTGTTCTGCAAGGAAAACGCCGATAACGAGCAGCTCAAGGAATTTGTCGAGCCACTGGCGGCCCTGAACAAGGAATGGGGCGATGTCACCATGAAGATCGGCATGACCGCCATGAAAAACCGGGAAGAAGTGGGTGCCGCCTCGGTGGATTACCTGATGTACTCCGGTTATATCGTGTTCGGTTACCTGTGGGCGCGTATGGCGAAAGTGGCCCAGGAACAACTGGCCGAGGGCACCACCGAGGAGATGTTCTACAACGCCAAGGTGCAGACCGCCCGCTTCTACTTCAAACGCCTGCTGCCGCGCACCAAGGCCCACGCCGAGGCAATGCTGGCCGGCGCCGACACGCTGCTGGACATGCCGGAAGATGCGTTCTTCATCTGACGGAGGCGTTCTGGCTCCGCGTTAATCGAAAGCCCGTTCTCCCGCCGGAGGCGGGCTTTTTTATCCGCTGGCCGGCGTATAGTCTAGACTCGTAAAAACAATAAGTTGTAGCTGCAAATGACAATCAGGGCAGGCTACTTCAAACCAGTTCAGGAGAGTGATATGGCAGATTACCAGGCCCCCCTTCGCGAGATGCGTTTTGTCCTTAACGAAGTGTTCGACGCCCCCGCTTTGTGGGCATCCCTGCCAGGGGTCGCCGGGAACGTGGACCCCGACACCGCTGACGCCATTCTGGAAGAAGCCGGGAAGATCACCGCCGGCGTGCTGGCACCGCTCAACCGCGAAGCCGATGAACAGGGCTGTCGCTGGAATGATGGTGATGTCACGACCCCGGAAGGTTTCAAAGAAGCTTACCAGACGCTGGTCGAAGGCGGCTGGAATGGGCTGGGTGGTAACCCGGAATTCGGTGGCATGGGCATGCCCAAGACCCTGGTGGCGCAGTTCGAGGAAATGATGCAGGCAGCCAACATGTCTTTCGGCCTGGCGCCGATGCTGACCGCCGGGGCCTGTGTGGCGCTGGACGCCCACGGCAGCCCGGAGCTGAAAGAAAAATACCTGCCTAAGCTCTATTCTGGCGAGTGGTCCGGGGCCATGGACCTGACCGAGCCTCACGCGGGCACCGACCTGGGCATTATCCGCACCAAGGCGGAACCGCAGGATGACGGCTCCTACCGGATCACGGGCACCAAGATTTTCATTACCTGGGGCGAGCACGATATGGCGGAGAATATCGTGCACCTGGTGCTGGCCAAACTGCCGGATGCGCCCAAGGGCCCGAAAGGCATCTCCATGTTCCTGGTGCCCAAGTTCCTGGTGAACGACGACGGCTCGCTGGGCGAGCGCAATCAGTTTGGTTGTGGATCGCTGGAAAAGAAAATGGGCATCAAGGCCTCGGCCACCTGTGTGATGAACTACGACGGTGCCACCGGCTGGCTGGTAGGCGAGGAGAACAAAGGTCTGGCGGCCATGTTCACCATGATGAACTACGAGCGCCTTGGGGTGGGCATCCAGGGCCTGGGCGCGGCGGAAGCCTCCCTGCAAAGTGCCCGGGAGTACGCCAATGAGCGTATCCAGAGTCGTGCGCCTACCGGTGCCCGACAGCCAGACAAGGCTGCTGACCCGATTCTGGTGCATCCGGATGTGCGCCGCATGCTGATGACCATGAAAAGTTTCGTGGAAGGTGGCCGTGCGTTTTCCACTTATGTGGCCAGCTGGCTGGACATTGCCAAGTTCTCCGAGGACGATCAGCAACGGGAGCATGCAGACGGCATGGTCGCTTTGCTAACGCCAGTGGCCAAGGCTTTCCTGACCGACCGGGGACTGGATACCACCATTCTCGGCCAGCAGGTGTTTGGTGGCCACGGATTTATCCGGGAGTGGGGCCAGGAGCAGTTGGTGCGCGATTGCCGCATTACCCAGATTTACGAGGGCACCAACGGTATTCAGGCCATGGATTTGATGGGCCGCAAGGTGGTGGGCAGTGAAGGCAAACTGTTTGAACTGTTCGCCGAGGACGTCACCAACTTCATCGAGCAGAACAGCATGGACGCTGCGTTACGTCCCTACCTGGAATCCCTGGCGGCGGCGCTTGAGCGGTTGTCGGATGTGACTGAGCTGGTGATCAAACAGGCGGGCGAAAACCCCGAAGCCGTGGGCGCTGCGGCCGTGGATTACCTCGACATGTTCGGCTACACCGCGCTGGCCTATATGTGGGCGAAGATGGTGAAAGCGGCGGCCGAGAAGGCCGGTAATGATACGTCCGGTTTCTACACCGGCAAGATCAAGACGGCACGCTTTTACTACGACCGTTTACTGCCGCGCACGGTGGCGCTGGCTGAGGGGATTCGCAGTGGCGAGGGGGCAATGATGGCGCCGGATGCCAGCGAAATCTAACATGTAAAAATGGAAAGGCCTGCCTGTTTTCTCTATTCGAGTTCACGGGCAGGCCAGACAGTTACTTCAGCTTCTTGCGAATATTCTGATAACCGGATTTCAGGTCTTCTCCCAGCCGGTGTGCAGTCTCCCGGGCCTCGTGGCCGGCATCTTCGGTGTCGTGCAGGATGTCATCCATCTTGTGGCGGAAGCGTTCCCAGTCTTTTTCCAGATCATCCCATTCGTCTTTCACATCTTCCCGGGCCAGGTGCATCTGCACCCGGGCTTCGTCCCGGTACTGCTTGATCTTTTCCGACAGTTTGTGAAGTTCGTCTTGCAGGTTCATGGTGAATTGTCCTCCTTGCATTCCATGATAAGCATAGACTCAGCATGCGCCCGCTGCAGAATTTGTGTCAAGGAAGGAATGAAATCAGCGCGCCGGTGCCGCCAGTACGACGGAGAGATCCCGGAGATGGTGCCAGGGGCCCAGATCGTCAAAGCCTTTGGCGGCGCGATCGGTAAGGTTGCACAGGTGCAGGGCCTGGTGCAGCTGGTTGCGGTTAAGGCGGCTGGCGGCCTGGCGTACGGCGGTGGCGCGCCGGGGCTGGAAGACGCCGCGCTTTTTAAGGAAGGCGGAGGGGTTCTCGCCCGGCTGAACGGTGTTCTGCAGTTCCAGAATCAGGTTTAAATCCCGCGTTAGTACGCTGAGCAGGCCAAGCGGATTTTCGCCCTCCTGCTGGAGAATGCCGATCATCTTGCCGGCGTGCGCGGCCTTGCCGGACAGCAGTTCGGTAACCAGCTCAAAGCCGTTGAAACGCGAGCTGTCCTGTACCGCCTGCTCAACGGTTGCCTCGTCAATGGTCTTGTTGTTGCCCAGCAACAGGGCCAGACGATCCAGCTCCTGGCTGGCGGCCAGCAGGTTACCTTCCAGCCGTTCTGCCAGAATCATCATGGCGCCCCGGGTTAGCTGCAGGCCCTGGCTGGCCGCCCGTTGCTGTAACCAGCCCGGGAATTTTTCAGGGTCAATCGGCCACACCGGCACGTGAACACCGGTGCCCTGAAGCTCTTTATACCATTTGCGTTTGGTTTCAGCGGCGTCCAGTTTGGCACTGATCAACAACAGCACCACATCCTCCGGAGGCGCCTGCAGTATCTGCTCCATGACTTTACGGCCATCGCCCAGTTTCCCGGAGGGCAGGTGGATTTCAATACGGCGTTTTTCGGCGAACAGGGACAGGGCGTTGCACTCGTCGGCAACGGCATTCCAGTCCAGCTGATGGTCAGCATGAAAAGTCAGACGGTCCTGGTAGCCAGCCTCACGGGCGGCCGAGCGGATCTGGTCACAGCATTCCTGAACCAGTAGTGGTTCATCACCGGAAACCAGATAGACCGGTGCCAGGCCTTTCTTCAGAAGCTGGGGAAGCTGGCCGGGCTGGGTTTTCATGAGCCTCCGTCGTCTTCCTGGCTGTCGTGATATTCGGTGATGGCGGCGTCAATACGCTGTTGGGTCATTGGTGCCAGGCGGAAGATAACCTGCTGGGCCAGCCGGTCACCCAGTTGCTGACGCAGCTCGTCCTCTTCACGCTGTTTGGCCAGCACGTTGTTCTCATCGTAGCGGTAGCTTTCGCTGGCGTTCAGGTCGGTTTTTGCGATCAGCGGCACGTCATCGGCGGTGAACAGTTCTACCGACACCGTGTGTCGCAGCACATATTCTGCCGCTGAGGCGTCGGAGGTGATGGCCGAGGCGCGGCGGTCCTGCTGGTAGTCGCGCAGGCGCAGAATATAATCGGCACGGTTTTCATCAACCAGTTTCACGCCGCCAAGTTCCAACTGATCACGCACGGAGTTGCAGAAATCCCCGGGCAGGGATTCCGGGCAATCCACGGCCAGCGGCTGCAGTGCTGCCGGTACCGGCGAGGTGCCCCGCAACTGGAAGCCGCAGCCTGCCAGCACGGTGGCTGCCGTCAGCACCAGGGCTTTCGGGAAAGAGGCTTTCAGAGCAGGGCAGAGTTTCATATCAGTTGGCCACCACGTTCACCAGTTTGCCGGGCACCACGATCACCTTGCGAACGGTCTTGTCTTCGGTGAATCGGCGCACGTTTTCATGCTCGAGTGCCAGTTTCTCCAGGTCGCCCTTGGCAATGTCGGCAGGCACGTCCGCCTTGGCGCGCACCTTGCCGTTGACCTGCAGCACCACGGTGATTTCACTGCGCACCATGGCTTTTTCGTTGGCTTCCGGCCAGGACGCTTCCACCACCGGCTGTTTGTGGCCCAGGGTATACCAGAGCTGGTGACAGATGTGCGGCACAATCGGCGCCAGCACCAGTACAGCGGTTTCCAGCGCTTCCTGGCGCACGGCCAGGGTCTGGGCCTCGTCACCGCCCAGCTTGCCCACTTCGTTCAGCAGCTCCATCACCGCGGCAATGGAGGTGTTGAAGGTCAGGCGGCGGCTGATGTCGTCGCTGACCTTGGCAATGGTCTCGTGGGTCTTCAGGCGCAGGGCCTTCTGGTCCGCGTTCAGACTGTCGGCATCCAGCGCCGGCACGTCACCGCTGGCGGCGTGCTCGTTCACCATGCGCCACAGGCGTTTGAGGAAGCGGTGAGCGCCTTCCACGCCGCTGTCGGACCACTCCAGGGACTGCTCCGGGGGCGCGGCGAACATCATGAACAGACGCACGGTGTCGGCACCGTATTCGTCGATGATGGATTGCGGGTCGATGCCGTTGTTCTTGGACTTGGACATCTTGGTGACGCCACCGATTTCCACCGGCTGGCCGTCGGATTTCAGAATCGCGCGAACCATCTGGCCCTTGTTGTCCCGCTCCACGGTGACATCGGCCGGGTTAAACCAGGTTTTGCCGCCGTTGTCTTCGTTGCGGTAGTAGGTCTCGGCCAGCACCATGCCCTGGGTCAGCAGGCGCTTGAACGGCTCGGAGCTGTCCACCAGGCCTACGTCCCGCAGCAGTTTGTGGAAGAAACGGGCGTACAGCAGGTGCAGGATGGCGTGCTCAATGCCGCCGATGTACTGGTCCACCGGCAGCCAGTAGTTGGCCGCGGCCGGATCCAGCATGCCCTTGTCGTAGTTGGGGCTGCAGAACCGGGCGTAGTACCAGGACGACTCCATGAAGGTGTCGAAGGTGTCGGTTTCCAGGGTGGCCGGCTGGCCGTTGTACTCGGTCTTGCACCACTCCGGATCAGCCTTGATGGGCGATTGTACTCCGTCCATTTCCACGTCTTCCGGCAGGCGGACCGGCAACTGGTCGTCCGGCACGGGCATTTCGGTGCCATCTTCCAGGGTCATCATCGGGATGGGGGCGCCCCAGTACCGCTGACGGGATACGCCCCAGTCACGCAGGCGGTAGTTCACGGTGCGCTTGCCGATGTTGTTGTCTTCCAGGTATTTGGCAATCTCGTCGAAGGCTTCGTCGCTGGTCAGGCCGCTGTACTTGCCGGAGGACACCAGCACGCCCTTCTCGGTAAAGGCTTCTTCCTGCACGTCGATTTCACGGCCGTCGTTAGCCGCGATCACCTGCTTGATGGGCAGGTGATACTTCGCGGCGAACTCGTGGTCACGCTCGTCATGGCCCGGGACGGCCATGAGAGCGCCGGTGCCGTATTCCATCAATACGAAGTTGGCGATCCAGACCGGCACTTCTTCCTGGGTCAGCGGGTGAATGGCCTTGAAGCCGGTGTCGATACCTTTCTTTTCCATGGTGGCCAGCTCGGCCTCGGCCACCTTGCTGTTGCCGCATTCATCGATGAAACGGGCCACATCCTGATGCAGGCCTGCGGCTTCTTTCGCCAGCGGGTGCTCGGCGGCCACCGCCATGTAGCTTACGCCCATCAGGGTGTCCGGGCGGGTAGTGTAGACCGTCAGGCCTTCGTCCCGGTCTTTCAGCGGGAAGGTCAGCTCGGTACCTTCGGACTTGCCGATCCAGTTGCGCTGCATGGTCTTGACCTGTTCGGGCCAGCCTTCCAGCTCGTCCAGGTCTTTGAGCAGTTCATCGGCGTAATCGGTGATGCGGATGAACCACTGGGGAATTTTCTTTTGTTCAACCACGGCCCCAGAGCGCCAGCCACGGCCATCGACCACCTGCTCGTTGGCCAGCACGGTCTGGTCCACCGGGTCCCAGTTCACCGTGGACATTTTCTTGTACACCAGGCCCTTTTCATACAGACGGGCGAAGAACCACTGTTCCCAGCGGTAGTAGTCCGGGTCACAGGTGGCCAGCTCGCGGCTCCAGTCATAGCCGAAGCCCAGCTGCTTGAGCTGTTGCTTCATGTAATCGATGTTGGAGCGGGTCCACTTCGCCGGGGCGGACTTGTTGGCAATGGCGGCATTTTCGGCGGGCAGGCCGAAGGCGTCCCACCCCATGGGCTGCATGACGTTCTTGCCCTGCATGCGCTGGTAGCGGGAGATCACGTCACCGATGGTGTAGTTGCGAACGTGGCCCATGTGCAGTTTGCCGCTGGGGTAGGGGAACATGGACAGACAGTAGTACTTGGGCTTGCCCGGTTCTTCCTTCACTTTGAAGGTTTCGTTGGTTTCCCAGAAGTCGCGGGCTTTTTGTTCTACATCACGGGGATTGTATTGTTCGTCCATTCCTGCCATTACCAAAGTTACCCTGTGTCTGAAATAAGGTGTTCGAAGGGGCCGGACATTCTAACGCACACTGGGCTTTACAGGTAGTCTGCCAATTTTGCTGTGTTGTGCCAGACTTCAGTTATGAATCATGGGTATTCGATTTTGTGCTCGTATTCCGCCATGGGTCAGGGTTGGGGGCGGCCGGAGGCAGGTATCACTTCCCAAGACACGCCGTGAACCCATCCATGGGGGCTTGACTGCAGCATCCCTGCTGCAGACAGTCTTGGGAAGTGATACCTGCCCCCGGCCTTTTAACTGCACAGTTGTCTGCTGAGAATAGTTGAAGGCAAGTTCAGAGTATGGGAGCTGGAGTGTGGATGTCCTTTCCGGGACTGTCTGCAGCAGGGATGCTGCAGTCAAGCGTACACGGACGTATCTACAGCGTGTCCCGGAAAGGACATCCACAGTCCGGCTCTTGCACCAAAGTTCCAGACCGAAAAAGGACACAAATATGAGCGAATCAGAACGAAACCGGCTGTCAGGAAAAGCCCTGGAGGCCTACGACCGGATGCTGGAGCGGGTTCAGACCCGTTTGCGGGAGGTTCAGAAAACCTCGCTGGAGACGCTGGAAGATGAAATCCAGCGGGCCGCGGAGTTTGAGTACGAACTGGAAGAGATGACCCGCGAGGAAGTGGATCTGCTCAGTGCCTACCTGAAACGGGATCTGCAGCACCTTATGCACTTCGTTGATGAAACCGGTGAGGGGCTCAAGGAGTGGCTGCAGCTGGACATGTCGCTGCTGGAACACACCCTGGCTGACAGGTTGCTTTCCGTCGCAGACAAAACCCTCGTGGACACTCTCGAGCTTCGGCAGAAGCTGGAAAATCAGGATGTCAGCCACTACATCTCTGGTGAAGTGGCCACCGCCGGCATGTTCCGCTGCCTGAACTGTAATCACATGGTGTGCCTGACCAAAACCAGCCACTTTCACCCCTGTGAGGCCTGCGGCTCCCATTATTTCGAGCGTGTAACCAGCCGCTGGCCGCCAAAAGAAGAGTGATCAGTTTTTGGGAATCACCCGCTCCCGCACAAACACGATCAGAATCAACGCCAGCGTCAGCACCGGCCATGAGCCGGTCTGCATGTAGGGGGTGTTGCCGGTGACGGTGTAGGCCTCGCCGGTGAGTACGCCCCGCTCGAATTGTGGGATTCGTTCGGTGATCTCGCCCTTTTCGTTGATGATCGCCGTGACGCCGTTGTTGGTGCCGCGCAACAGGAAGCGGCCGGTTTCCAGGGCGCGCATGCGGGCCATTTGCAGGTGTTGCAGAGGGCCGATGGAATCGCCGAACCAGCCGTCGTTGCTGATGGTTACCAGTATGTCCGTGTTGCGGGCATTGAAGGCGGCGAAATCCGGGTAGGCCACCTCGTAGCAGATGTAGGGCATGACCCGTTTGCCATTGGCTCGCAGCGGCGACTGGTTATCGGGTCCCGGGGTGAAGCTGCTCATGGGCAGGTCGAAGAAGCCTATGAGTCCGCGCAGCAAGCTTTCGAGAGGCACGTATTCGCCGAAAGGTACCAGCTTTTGCTTGTGGTAGGCTCCGTCGCCGTTGCCCAGCGCCATGATGCTGTTATGGAAGGTGTAATCCTCGATCCGCTCGCTGTAGGTGTACCAGGGTATGCCGGTGATCAGGGTGCTGTTATCGCCCAGCTGCTCCCTGATGTGGTCGATGATCGGCCCGGCTTCATCCTGGGTAAAGGGGATGGCGGTTTCCGGCCAGAGGATAATGTCGGCTTGCCAGTGTTCTTCGGTCATGCCCAGGTAGGTAACCACCTGCTTCTCGAGGAACTCCGGGTCCCATTTGATTTGTTGGGGAATGTTGCCCTGCATGGCAACAAAGCTGAGTGGCTGGTCATCCCGTTCGGTCCAGTCGGCCTGTTTCATGGCCGGAGCAATCAGCCACGGGAGCAGGCCGGCCACAACCACGGCGCTGGCGGTTTTTCGACGGTTTTCGCGCACCAGCCACCAGGCGGCGTACGCAGCCGCGGCGGTGACGGTAATCCAGAAGGTGATGCCGTGCACGCCGGTCAGTGGCGCCAGCCCGGCCAGCGGACCATCCACATGGCCGGTGCCCAGGTACAGCCAGGGAAAGCCGGTGAGCAGCCAGCTGCGTAGCCAGTCGCCCAGCACCCAGATGGCCGGGAACAGCAACAAACGACGTACCGGCGAATCTTTGGCCAGTTTGCCCCAGAACCAGAATGCCAGGGCATGAAACAGGGCGACGCCGGCGATGAACAGCACCATCAACACGACGGCCAGGGCTATCGGTGTATTGCCGTGTTCGCTGATGCTGACGTAAATCCAGGAAACCCCAGAGGCAAACAGCCCCACGCCGACCAGCCAGCCCGAACGGAACAGCTTGCCGGGTGTCTGTGGCACCGTGACCGCAAGAATCAGGAAGAGGGAAACCGGGCCCAGCCACCAGAGGTTGAAGGGGGCCAGGGTCAGGGTTTGCAGGGCGCCGGCGATCACAAGGATCGCCGCGCTCAGCCAGCGGTTATCGAGAAATGGCAGATTCAGCGGGTGGCGGGTGCCGGCTTCATGACTCACTGCGGGTTACCTGCAACAGACGGATGACTCGGTTATCGGCGTTGGCAATAGTAAACGTCAGCCCGCCGAATTCAACCGTTTCGCCCCGTCTGGGCAGGTGACCAAATTCCTTCAGAACCAGGCCGCCAATGGTGTCGAACTCTTCCTCATCCATCTCGGTGCCGAAGAATTCGTTGAAATCATCCACCGGCGTGGCGGCTTTGACCGCAAACACGCCGTCGCCCCGGGCCTTGATATGGGTTTCTTCGTCGAAATCGTGTTCGTCCTCGATTTCACCGACGATCTGCTCGAGCACGTCTTCAATGGTTATCAGGCCGGCCGTACCGCCGTACTCGTCCACCACAATGGCCATGTGGTTGCGGTTCTCTTTGAACTCTTTGAGCAGCTGGTTCAGGCGCTTGCTTTCCGGCACAAAGGTGGGCGGACGCAGAATCTCGCGAATGTGGTTCCAGTCGAGCTCGTTGTTGATGGCCAGCGGAAGCAGGTCCTTGGCCAGAAGCACACCAATAACGTCATCCTGGCTTTCGCCAATGACCGGAAAACGGCTGTGCGCAGAGGAAATGATTTCGGGCAGGAATTCGCCTGGGTCCTGGGAGGCCTTGACGGTGATCATCTGGGAGCGGGGGATCATGATTTCATCCGCACGCATGTCGATCACCTGCATGGCGCCTTCGATGATGCTCATGGCATCGGTGTCGATGATATCCTGAGATTCCGCATCTCGCAGGATCTCCAGCACGTCCTCGATGGACTCAGGCCCGCTGGAAAAGGCCTGTGATATACGCTCCAGCCAGGACTTGCTGCCCTGACTGCGACTCGACTGATCGTCGCTCATGAGTCTGGTTCCGTTTCCTCTGATTGGTAGGGATTGCCAAATCCGAGCTGCGCCAGCAACCGGACTTCGAGGGCTTCCATGACCTCGGCTTCCTCGTCTTCAATATGATCATAGCCCTGAAGGTGCAACATGCCATGCACCACCATGTGCGCCCAGTGGGACACCGGTTCTTTATGCTGCTCCCGGGCTTCTTTTTCAACAACCGGTGCGCAAATAACCAGATCGCCGGCCAATGGCACTGTTATACCGGCTGGCGCCTCAAATGGGAAGGACAACACATTGGTGGGTTTGTCCTTGCCCCGGTACTGGTGGTTCAGGGCCTGGCTTTCCGGTACGTCGACAATACGAATGGTTACCTCGGACGGCTCATCGCCCAGCCAGGCCAGTTGCGCCCAGGCCTGAAACTGTTTTTCGCCAGGTACGCCATCACCGGTGAAGACGTCTTGCAGATCGACCGTCAGTTCACTCATTGCCCGGCGATGCTCCCGTCATCAAAGGCATCGTAGGCCTCGACAATGCGCTGCACCAACGGATGGCGTACCACATCTTTGGCATCAAAACGGGTGAAACCGACGCCGGGCACCTTGTTCAGTACGCTGGCGGCGTGGATCAGGCCGGAGTTCTGGCCTCGGGGCAAATCCACCTGGGTGGTATCGCCGGTGATCACCGCCGTGGAGCCAAAACCGATCCGCGTGAGGAACATCTTCATCTGCTCGCGGGTGGTGTTCTGGCTTTCGTCCAGGATGATGAACGAGTTATTCAGGGTACGCCCGCGCATGAACGCCAGTGGAGCGATCTCGATGACGCTCTTTTCGATCAGTCGCGTGACCTGGTCAAACCCAAGCATTTCATACAGCGCATCGTAAAGCGGGCGCAGGTAAGGGTCGACTTTCTGTGCCAGGTCGCCAGGCAGGAAGCCGAGTTTTTCACCGGCCTCCACCGCGGGACGCACCAGCAAAATGCGCTTCACCTGCTCGTCTTTCAGAGCCTCCACCGCACAGGCCACCGCCAGCCAGGTCTTGCCGGTGCCGGCCGGTCCGATGCCGAAGTTCAGATCGTGGGTGCGGATGTTGTGCACATACTTCTGCTGGTTCCGCCCGCGTGGCTTGGCAGTCAACTTGGGGGTCTTTATGACAGTGACCTGGCCGCTGTCGTAGGGCACATCTTCCGGCAGGCGTTCCAGGCCGGTTTCGCGGATATACAGGTGCACGGTATCCGGCGGAATGTCGTCGGTGGCGTCGGTTTCCCGGTACAGGTGGCGAATCACTTCGGTGGCGGCCGCCACATTTTCTGTTGGGCCCTCCACGCGGAAGTGGTGGCCGCGCCGGCCGACTTTCACCTCAAGGCGCTTTTCGATCATCTTGAGGTTTTCATCAAACTGTCCGCACAGGGTGGTCAGGCGGTGCTGGTCCACCGGGTGCAGGTCAAACTGTCTGGAATCGTGAGTGTTCAAAGTTTCTCCGCTTGGTGTTGGGGGTGCCGTTAAAGCAGTTCGGAATTAACCGGCACGCCGCGCAAGGAGTTCGGGTAGGCCTCGACAATTTCAACATCGATGAAGTGGCCCACCACTTCCGGGTTCTCGTGGCGGAAGTTCACAATACGGTTATTCTCGGTGCGGCCCGCATACTCGCCCGGGTCTTTCTTGGACAGGCCGGTGACCAGAATCCGCTCGGTATTGCCGACCATCTTGCGGCTGATGTCCATCACGTTCTGGTTCAGCCGATCCTGCAGGATGCTCAGGCGCTGTTTCTTCACCTCCATCGGGGTATCATCCGGCAGATCAGAGGCCGGCGTGCCCGGCCGGGCGCTGTAGATGAAGCTGAAGGACATGTCGAAGCCGATGTCGTTGATCAGCTTCATGGTGTCTTCGAAATCTTTCTCGGTTTCACCCGGGAAGCCGATGATAAAGTCCGAGGAGAAGCTGATGTCCGGGCGAATCTTGCGCAGACGACGCAGCTTGGATTTGTACTCCAGCGCCGTATGGCCGCGCTTCATGGCCGCCAGGATGCGGTCCGAGCCGCTTTGCACCGGCAGATGCAGGTGGCTGACCAGCTCTGGCACGCGCTCGTACACGTCGATCAACGAATCGCTGAACTCCACCGGGTGCGAGGTGGTGTAGCGGATGCGGTCAATGCCGTCGATGGTGGCGATTACCTCGATCAGTTCCGCCAGGTCCATGGTGTCGCCATCATGGGTCTCGCCCCGGTAGGCATTCACGTTCTGTCCCAGCAGGTTGATTTCCCGCACGCCCTGGTCGGCCAGGTGCGCGGCCTCGGCAATCACGTCATCCACCGGGCGGCTGACTTCCTCGCCCCGGGTGTAGGGCACCACGCAGAAGGTGCAGTATTTGCTGCAGCCTTCCATGATGGAGACGAACGCAGACGGGCCGTCGGCGCCGGGCTCTGGCAGGTTGTCGAACTTCTCGATTTCCGGGAAGCTGACATCCACCACGCCCACGCCGTTACCCTTGGTTTTGATCTCGGTGATCATATCCGGCAGGCGGTGCAGGGTCTGCGGGCCGAAGACCATGTCCACGTAGGGCGCACGGTCGATGATGGCCTGGCCTTCCTGGGACGCCACGCAGCCACCCACGCCGATGATGAGATCCGGTTTTTTGCTCTTCAGGCCTTTCCAGCGGCCGAGCTGGTGGAACACTTTTTCCTGGGCTTTTTCGCGGATGGAGCAGGTGTTCAGCAGCAGGATGTCGGCGTCGTCCGGTGAGTCGGTCATTTCCACGGTTTCGCCGGTTTTGAGCAGATCGGCCATGCGGGCGGAGTCGTACTCGTTCATCTGGCAGCCGTGGGTTTTGATGTACAGCTTCTTGGCCATGGGTCTCACGTAATTTGGTGTATGGGCGCCGGGTGTGGTGTGGGGCGCGGATAAAAATGGGACTGCGTAGTATAACTGTGTGCTTAAACTTCAACCACCGTTGTCTCGCTATTCCTTATTTGGCTTTGTGCTATGATCCTGTTTCCTCGGGCTTGGGAGTTGGAAGGGCTTTGGGGATGCCTTTCCAAAAACCGCTACGAGCACATCCATGTGCGCTTCTCTCAGGCCATCCATGGCCTTCGAAATTTTTGGAAAGGCATCCCCAAAGCCCTTCTATCGAACGCTTGAGTTCGCCAGCCCCCAGACTTTGAGGCCAGCTAATGCCTGGCAGACTAACTGAACAGAAAACGACACAAACCATGACCCCCGAACGCCTAGCCCGAATCAAACAAACCCTGGACACCCGCCAACCCGATTTGCGGGTACTGACCGACCAGGTGCACAAGCCCCGTAACCTGTCGGCCATCATTCGCTCCTGCGATGCCTTTGGCGTGGCGAACATGCACGTGGTTTGGCCGAAGGAGGGTTTTCGGGCCTTCCGCAAAACCGCCGGCGGCAGTTACAACTGGGTGACGACCCACACGCATCCCACCATGGATAATGCGGTGACGGAATTAAAAGCCCAGGGGCATAAGCTCTACGCCGCTCAGTTGTCGGACCGGGCGGTGGATTTCCGGGACGTGGATTACACCGTGCCGTGCACCATTGTCATGGGTAACGAGGTGGACGGGGTGAACCCGGTTACCGCCGAGCAGGCGGATGAGCACATTGTGATTCCGATGATGGGGATGGTGGAGTCGCTGAATGTGTCTTCGGCGTGTTCGATCATTCTTTCAGAGGCCCAGCGCCAGCGGAAGCTGGCGGGGATGTTTGATCACCAACGCCTGCCGGATGAGGAATACCAGCGCCTGCTGTTCTGCTGGTGCCAGCCCACCGTGAAGCGTTACTGCGATGACCGGAAACTGCCGTACCCGCCGATTGATCCGGCAACCGGGGAGTTGATCGATGGGGTGGGGTGGATGCAGGGGGTGCGCAAGCAGCGGGCCAGTCGGCCACGTTGGGACGAACAGCCCGAGAACATCGCCGGCGAGTAATCGGCGGTGATGTGCCTTGCCCGTTATTCTTCCCGGGTTTCCAGGTAGCGCTGCAGCTGCTCCCGCAAGGCCTTGGGCAGGCGGGTGATGGTGAGGGCGTCGTTGTCGCGATCGTAGTAGACCGCCTGGTTCACCAGGTCCGAGGAGAAGGACACGCTCATGCCGCCGCCAGAGCCGGCGATGCGGACGAGCTTTTTCACTTTGCGGTGGTCCGGGTGTAGCACGCCGCTTTCCGGCAACTCGGCGTTCTGGCTGGCGAATTCCTTGAAGCGTTCGGGCTGGTTTTCATCCAGGTAGCCGGACAGGGCTTCAATTTCCACCGGTTCGCCCAACGCGTGCTGGTCCTTGCAGAATTCGTAGGCCTTGGCGCGCACTTCGCCGGCTTTTTCCGGCTCGGAGTTCTTGGCGAACGCTTCCACAGCATCGAGGAACGTCAGGGTTTCTTTTTCCACGTCCACGTTGTTGGTGAAACCCGCCAGACGGATAAACAAGTCGCCGGGCTCGCCGGTGCCCCGGCCATGGACCAGGGTAAGATAGTTATCGCTGCCGTTCTCGCCCAGCCAGTCGTCCAGCTCGATGCGCACGGCCAGGTTCAGGCGGGACAGGCTGATGATGTCGGTGGCATCCAGCCGTTCACTGCCGTCGAAACGCATGGCACTGTCGGTTTCCAGCACCAGCAGGTAGGCCACTTCGGAGTCGGCCAGGGCTTCGTGGACGAGCATCAGGTGGCCGTCGAATTCTTCCTGGCAGGCGTTGAGCAGTTCCTGCCACTGGCCAAACAGCCGGTCGGTGAGGGCGCTGAAGCTTTGTTTGTCTTCCAGGTAATCCTTCAGCCAGGCGCTGAACGGGCATTCGCCCAGGTCCTCGGAGAATCGGCCGTATTTCTTGCCGGGCTTGCTGTTGAACAGGCGCTTCATCTGCTTGTGCAGGGCCTCGTAATCGCCACCGGGCTCCTGCATGGCCTCACCGGCAACAAGGCGCGCGGGCTGGCCCGGTTGGTATTGGCTGGCGAAAGCGGTGCGCAGGTGTTTGATGGCCATTGAGTTCAGCTCCTGTTGGCTTTGGCGGGTTATTCAGGCGGTGGTGATTCTGCCATGGTTGGGGGTTAACTTCATTGGTTGGTTCTGACAGGGTTTTCTCTGGTATCCAGAACGGCGATGACATCAACGAACAAATGGTGAACCGTGTAGTAAATAACGAAAGGAAACCGCGTTGCGGGGCAGGCGTAATAGCCAAAGCGCTGTTGGTGAAGCCCGCCAAAGAATTCCAGAGCTTCCACATCGGTTGTGATGGAATCAAAGAAATAGTCGCCGAGCCCAGGCTCGATCTGGTCATAGAAGTTAACGGCGTTATCAATATCCTGAATGGCTTCGTCCGTGAGCCTGACTTCCCTGTGTTTCATCGCAGCGGGCCACGCTCCTTGAGGTCCGCAAGAGAGGTATAATTTGTCTCGCCCTCATGGATAGCTTCGGCACGTTTGGCAAGTACTTCACCATGCCATTCTGGTGGCTCTGGCATCTGTTTATTGACCGTCAGTGACTGCCAAAGCTGTTCCATAGCCTGGACTTTCTCAAGATCCGTCATTTTCTCGATCGTATCCATCTCGCGAACCCTGCCATAAACCTAACTGCCTAAAGTGTACCACTCCTAGCAACAATCGGTGACGGGGCTGGTGGGTCTTTTTCTGCAGGAAAAAATGTCTGAGCGCAGCGAGTTGTTTTTCCGAAAGAAAAAGACCCACGAGCTCCGGCGGCAGCCACCGAAGTGTGGGTCTTTCGATTCTAACGTTGAACTGGAAAATCAGATCCGCTTACTACGAACCAGCTCCTGAACCAGCCCTGAGACCGCCGCCGGAATGTCTTGTTCCGCATCGGCGCTCACCGTTGCATTGGCGATGTCCGAACCCAGGTTCTCGGCAATGGCGATCAACCCATGGGCGGTCAGCAGCTGGGCCACGTTACGACGCTCGTCGGCATCGCCAGTGTTGGCCTCGGAGACCACCACGGCGGTTTTGCCCTGATCGAACAGGGCGCGCTCCACCGCCAGGGCCAGTTCTGGCGCGTGCTTGCCACCACAGGCAATGATGGCCGGCTTCTGGGCCAGGCGGCGTTCGCGCTCGTCGGTGGTGACCGGATCCAGCGATTCAATGCCGTCGGCCAGGCCTTCGATCATGCCGGCGCCGATGGTCACGTTGGTCAGCCGGTCGATCACGATGAAGCTACCGGTGGCGTGATTGCGCTGGTAGGCATCGAACGCGATGGGCTGGTTCAGGGTCAGCTCGCACAGGCCGATTTCGTTCAGTTGCAGGCGCTGCGGGTTGGCCTGTTGCTCCAGGGTGTTCACATCGGTCTGGTGGTGAATGGTTTTCACCGTGCCGGAGGTGAACGTGGGCCCGAGCTTGATGTCGTAAAGGCGGCCGGTTTCCAGCGGTGCGTCGGTCATCCACACAATGTTGGCGTTGAACCGGTTGTGCACTTCCGGCTCGTCCTCGACCTTCACCAGCATGTCGCCGCGGCTGACGTCGATTTCGTCTTCCAGGGTCAGGGTCACGGCCTGGTCGATGTAGGCTTCCTCCAGATTGCCATCGAAGGTCACCACTTCCTTGATCTTGCTGGTGCGCCGTGAGGGCAGGGCCATCACGTTATCACCCGGGCGGATCACGCCGGAGGCAATGGTGCCGCAAAAGCCCCGGAAGTTGAGGTCCGGGCGGGTTACGTACTGCACCGGGAAACGGAAGTGTTCCAGATTCTTGTCCCGGGAGACTTCCACCGTCTCCAGAATGTCCATCAGCGGCTGGCCGGTGAACCAGGGCGTATTTTCGCTCTTGTTCACCACGTTATCGCCATCAAGCGCCGAGATGGGTACAAAACGAACATCCTTGAGGCCAAGTTTGGCGGCGAACGCCAGGTAGTCGTCCTTGATTTCGTTGAAGCGTTCTTCGCTGAAATCCACCAGGTCCATCTTGTTCACCGCCACCACGATGTGGCGAATGCCCAGCAGGGAAGCGATGTACGAATGCCTGCGGGTTTGGGTCAGCACGCCGTGGCGCGCGTCGATCATCAGGATCGCCAGTTGCGCGGTGGACGCGCCGGTGGCCATGTTGCGGGTGTACTGCTCATGGCCCGGGGTGTCGGCGATGATGAACTTGCGCTTGTCGGTGGAAAAATAGCGGTAGGCCACATCAATGGTGATGCCCTGTTCCCGCTCGGCCTGAAGGCCATCCACCAGCAGGGCCAGGTCCAGCTTCTCGCCGGTGGTGCCCATCTTGGCGCTGTCGCTTTGCAGGCTGGCCATGTGATCTTCGTAGATCATCTTGGTGTCGTGCAGCAGGCGGCCGATCAGGGTGCTCTTGCCGTCGTCCACGCTGCCGCAGGTGAGCAGGCGCAGCAGTTGCTTGTTTTCGTGCTGTTTCAGGTAGGCCTGAATATCGTCAGCAATAAGATCAGACTGGTGTGACATCTTAGAAATACCCTTCCCGCTTTTTCTGTTCCATGGAGCCTGCCGAGTCGTGGTCGATCACCCGACCCTGGCGTTCGGAGCTGGTGGCCAGCAGCATTTCCTGAATGATGTCCGGCAGCGTGTCGGCCCTGGATTCAATGGCGCCGGTCAGCGGGTAGCAGCCCAGGGTGCGGAAGCGTACCGATTTCATTTCGGGCTTCTCGCCTTCCTTCAGCGGCATGCGGTCGTCGTCCACCATGATCAGCGTGCCGTCGCGCTCCACTACCGGGCGTTCGGCGGCGAAGTACAGCGGGACGATGTCGATGTTTTCCAGATAGATGTACTGCCAGATGTCCAGCTCGGTCCAGTTGGACAGTGGGAACACGCGAATGCTCTCGCCCTTGTTGATCTTGCCGTTGTAGATGTTCCACAGCTCCGGGCGCTGGTTTTTCGGGTCCCAGCGGTGGTGTTCATCACGGAAGGAATACACCCGCTCCTTGGCGCGGGATTTTTCCTCGTCCCGGCGGGCACCACCGAAGGCGGCATCAAACTGGTATTTGTCCAGGGCCTGCTTGAGGGCCTGGGTTTTCATGATGTCCGTGTGCTTGGCGCTGCCGTGGGTAAAGGGCCCCACGCCCTGCTCCACGCCTTCCTGGTTGGTGTGCACGATCAAATCCAGGCCATAGCGGCGTACCTGCTTGTCCCGGAACTCGATCATGTCCCGGAATTTCCAGGTGGTGTCGACGTGCATCAGCGGGAATGGCGGCTTGCCGGGATAAAAGGCCTTCAATGCCAGGTGCAGCATCACGGCGGAGTCTTTGCCGATGGAGTAGAGCATGACGGGGTTGTCGAACTCGGCGGCGACTTCCCGGATTATATGGATGCTCTCGGCTTCCAACTGTTTGAGATGGGTCAGGTTATACGTGGTCATGGTCATCCGTTTGCGCAGGGTGCGACGTGATCAGTGGATGACCAACTATATCAGTGGATTTTTGGTATAAAAACTAAAACAGGTAGAATTTTTTGATCTACCAATATGGGCGCGCGTGGGGTTCAGGCCCCGGTTTTCTGCTCTGCCAGCAGCTTCGATACAAACTTGTCGATGTAGTCGAAGCCATTGCCCTCGAATTCGCAGAACTGGACACCAATCTGGAACTCATCCCGCGACACACGGCGCATGTGAATGATATGCCCGTCGGCGGAAACGTTTTCAGGGTGTCTGGTGCTCAGGGGGATCGGGAACCGGGTCTTGATGTCAATCCAGTTGCCGGGTGCGGGTGGGCGCATACCCGGAATCAGTTGCTGCACGGTATTTTTGTCGCAACAGAGCATGACTCCGGCGCGGGACAGGTTGAGGGCCTTGCAGACCACGCATTGCCCATCCGGGCTTTCCAGAGTGACATCGATGGTCACGTCCACGCGCTGCTGGTTTCGTAAGCTGGGCCTGACGGTCGGTGTTTTGATTCTGACTCTCCTGGCCAGTCCGGTTTCAAAAGACGCTGCCTTACCCATAGCTAATTTCCACTATAAATCCCGATAATTTTCAAGGATTCTAGGTGCCCAAAAAGTGATCAGCAAGTATGGGGCGACAAAAAATGTCACATTTATGAAGCGCGTTTGAGTTTAGTCACTAAACGGGGGCTTGTCAGGCCTTGTGTTATGGCTGAAGTTGGCGGCGGGCTGGGGTAAGATTACCGTTCATTCATCGGGAGCACTGCTCCGGGATTTTTGCAGAGAATTATGAGCGAGAAAACACAGCAAGCCACCTCCAGCGGTAAAGTCGGTTTTGTCAGTCTGGGCTGCCCCAAGGCACTGGTTGATTCCGAGCGCATCCTGACCCAACTGCGCCTGGACGGTTACGATGTGGTGCCCAGCTACAACGATGCCGATGTGGTGGTGGTGAACACCTGCGGCTTTATCGATGCCGCCAAGCAGGAATCCCTGGACGCTATCGGTGAGGCGATCAGCGAGAACGGTAAGGTGATTGTGACCGGCTGTATGGGCGCTGACGGCGACAGGATTCGCGAGGCCCACCCGGGTGTGCTGGCGGTTTCGGGCCCGCAGGCCTATGAAGAAGTGGTCGGCGCGGTGCATCAGTATGTGCCGCCGAAAAAACAGCACGACCCGTTCACCGATCTGGTGCCACCCCAGGGCGTCAAGCTCACGCCGCGCCATTATGCCTATCTGAAGATATCCGAGGGCTGTAATCATCGCTGCACCTTCTGCATTATCCCCGCGCTGCGTGGTGACCTGGTGAGTCGTCCCATTGGCGAGGTGATGGATGAAGCGAAACGCCTGGTGGATGCCGGGGTCAAAGAGCTGCTGGTCATTTCCCAGGACACCTCGGCCTATGGCGTCGACACCCGATACCGCACGGGGTTCTGGCAGGGGCGGCCGCTGAAAACGAAAATGCAGGCGCTGTGTGAAGCGCTGGGCGAACTTGGTGTCTGGGTGCGCCTGCATTACGTTTATCCGTACCCTCACGTGGACGACGTGATCCCGTTGATGGCCGAAGGCAAGATCCTGCCGTACCTGGACATTCCCTTCCAGCACGCCAGCCCCCGTGTACTGAAAGCCATGAAGCGCCCGGCCCACAACAGCAAGACCCTGGAGCGGATCAAAAAATGGCGGGAAATCTGTCCCGAGCTGACCATCCGTTCAACCTTCATTGTCGGCTTTCCCGGAGAAACCGAGGAAGACTTCCAGTACCTGCTGGATTGGCTTGACGAAGCCCAGTTGGACCGGGTGGGTGCCTTCACCTACAGTCCGGTGGAAGGGGCTCCGGCCAATGAGCTGGAAGGTGCCGTGCCCGAAGATGTGAAAGAGGAGCGCCTGGCCCGGTTCATGGAAAAACAGGCGGAGATCTCCGCTGCCCGCTTGCAGGCCAGAATCGGTCAGACCATTGATGTGTTGATTGACGAGGTGGACGAGGAAGGCGCCATTGGCCGGTCAAAAGCCGATGCCCCGGAAATTGACGGCATGGTGTACCTCAACGGGGAAATTGACCTGCAGCCCGGTCAGATTGTGCAGGCCGTGGTCGAGCATGCCGATGAACACGACCTCTGGGCGTCGTTGATGTGAGGCGCTATTTCTGCGCCTCGATTTTCTTGATGATATCCGCGTAAAACGTCTCAAACTCCTGGAACTCGAAGCTGTCCTGCCCACAACAGCAAATTGTTCCGGATTTGATATCGTATACCCAGCCGTGAATCTGGATCTTGCCGGTGGCCAGCTTGGCCGCCACGGTTGGGTGTGTGCGCAGGTGCTGGACCTGCTGCAGCACGTTCTCCCGGATGGCCTCATTCAGGTACTGGCCGTCCAGTGGCTCGCCCGGCCGAATGCCATGCCGCTCACGGACGATCTCAATGGCTGAGCGGCAGTGCCCAAGCCACTCCTGAACGTGTGGCAGGCCCTTCAGGCTGTCGATATCCAACGCACCTTTCACCGCTCCACAATCGGTGTGGCCACAGACGATGATGTGGCGCACCTGAAGCACCGCGACGGCAAACTCGATGGAGGCAGTCATGCCGCCGGTCTCATTACTGTGGGGTGGGATGATGTTGCCCGCATTGCGGCAGATGAACAGGTCGCCCGGATGGGTGCCTGTCATCATGTTCGGATCAATACGTGAATCCGAACAGGTGAAGAACAGCACCTCCGGGCTTTGGCCGGTGGCCAGCTCGCCGAACAGGTCCTTGTGTTCCGGATAGACGTTCCTGCGAAAATCCAGAACACCCTTGACCACGTGATCCATTCGGCCTCCTCAGCCTTCCAGCTTTTTCAGCAGTATCTCGTTGAACAGTTTCGGGTTGCCCTGGCCTTTGGAGGCCTTCATCAGCGGCCCCATGAAGCCGCCCAGCATCTTCTTGCGCTTCTTGGGGTTGTCCTCGTTCTTATACTGCTCAACCTGCTCGGGCATGCTGGACAGCACTTCATCCACCATGGCCTCCAGGGCGCCGGTATCCGATACCTGTTTCAGGCCCTTCTCTTCAATAATGGCATCAACATCGGTGTTTTCGCCAATCCAGAGCGCTTCGAATACCTTCTTGGCACCGGCGGAAGACACGGTGTTATCGGCGATGCGCACCACCAGGGCGCCCAGCTGGGCACCGGAAATGGGTGAGTCCGCAACGGTTTTCTCTTCGGCATTCAGGCGCGCGGAGAATTCGCCCTGAATCCAGTTGGCGGCCAGCTTGGCATCTTTGCCGTGTTGTACGGTTTCCTCAAAGAAGGCGGCAAGCCTGGCATCGCCCGACAAGACCCCTGCGTCGTAGTCGTTAAGGCTGTACTGATCCCGGAAGCGGGCTTTCCGTTCATCCGGTAGTTCCGGCAATCGGGCCCGGGCGTCTTCGATGAAGGCATCATCGATTTCCACCGGCAGCAGGTCGGGGCAAGGGAAGTATCGGTAATCGTTGGCTTCCTCCTTGGTGCGCATGGAGCGCGATTCGTCCCGGTCACCATTGTACAGGCGGGTCTCCTGCACAATTTCGCCCCCGTCTTCCAGAATGTCCATCTGCCGTTCCACTTCATGGGCAATGGCCTGTTCCATGAAACGGAAGGAGTTCAGGTTCTTGGTCTCGGTGCGCGTGCCCAGTTCCCCGGAGCCTTTGGGCTTGAGGGAAATATTGACGTCGAAGCGCATGGAGCCCTGGGACATGTCGCCGTCACAGATGCCCAGCGAGGTCACCAGGCTGTGCAGCTTTTTGGCGAAGGCCACGGCTTCCTCGGCGCTGTTCATGTCCGGCTCGGTGACCACTTCGATCAGCGGCGTGCCGGCACGGTTCAAATCGATGCCGGTCATGCCGTGGTAGTCCTCGTGCAGGGACTTGCCGGCGTCTTCCTCAAGATGGGCGTGGTGAATCCGTACCCGCTTGCTGCTGCCGTCGGCCAGATCAATGTCGACGTAGCCGGGGCCGACAATGGGCTCGGCCAGTTGGGTGGTCTGGTAACCCTTGGGCAGATCCGGGTAGAAGTAGTTTTTGCGTTCAAACACCGAGCGCCGGCCGATCTCGGCATTGGTGGCCAGGCCGAACATGACCGCGTAGCGGAAGGCGTTTTCGTTCGGCACCGGCAGCATGCCGGGCATGGCCAGGTCCACCGCGTTGGCCTGGGTGTTGGGCTCGGCGCCATAGGCGGTGCTGGAGCCGGAAAAAATCTTGGTCCGGGTGGCGAGCTGAACGTGGATTTCCAGCCCGATCACGATATCCCACTGCATGTGTTCGTCTCCTCTGTCGGGCTTATTTGGGGTCACGCTGGTGCCAGTCGGTCACCTGCTGGAACTGGTGGGCGGCATTCAGCAGACGGGCTTCGGAGAAGTAATCTCCGATGATCTGCAGACCGACCGGCAAGCCATCGACAAAGCCTGCCGGCACCGACATGGCCGGAATGCCCGCGAGGTTGATGGCGATGGTGAACACGTCTTCCAGGTACATGGAAACCGGGTCGGTATTCTTCTCGCCCTGCCGGAACGCAGGTGATGGGGTTACCGGGCTCATCAGAACGTCCACTTCCTGGAAGGCGTTGATGAAATCCTGCTGGATCAGGCGGCGTACCTTCTGGGCTTTCAGGTAGTAGGCGTCGAAATAACCGGCGGAAAGTGCGTAGGTGCCCACCAGAATCCGGCGCTTGACCTCGTTGCCAAAACCCTCGGCCCGGGTACGGGTGTACATGTCCAGCAGGTCTTTCGGGTCTTCACAGCGGTAGCCGTAACGCACACCGTCAAACCGTGACAGGTTGGCGGAGGCCTCCGCCGGGGCAATCACGTAGTAGGCGGCAATCGCCAGCTTGGCATTGGGCAGGGAGACTTCCTTCACCGTGGCGCCCAGCTTCTCGTATTCGCCAATGGCGTTGCGAACCTGTTCTTCCATGGCCGGTGACAGCTGGTCGCTGAAATATTCCTTCGGCAGGCCAATCTTCAGGCCCTTGAGCGGCTCGTTCAGCGTCGCGGTGTAATCCGGTACGGCGCGATCAATGCAGGTGGAATCCTTCGGGTCATGACCTGCCATCACATTCATCATCAATGCCGCATCCTCGGCCGTGCGCGCCATCGGGCCGCCCTGGTCCAAAGACGAGGCAAAGGCAATCATGCCGTAGCGGGACACCCGGCCATACGTGGGCTTGAGGCCGGTGATGCCGCACAGGGCGGCCGGCTGGCGAATAGAGCCACCGGTGTCGGTGCCGGTCGCCGCAGGTACCAGACGCGCGGCCACGGCAGCGGCCGAGCCACCGGACGAGCCGCCCGGCACCCGTTTGTCGCCGCTGGCCAGCCCCCAGGGGTTGGTGACAGGACCGTAAAAGCTGGATTCGTTGGATGACCCCATGGCGAACTCGTCCATGTTGGTCTTGCCCAGGCAAACCGCTCCGGCGGCCCGGAAACTGGCGGCCACGGTGGAATCGTAGGGAGGGACAAAATTATCCAGCATCTTCGAGCCGCACGAGGTGCGAATTCCGTTGGTGCAGAAAATGTCCTTGTGGGCAAACGGCACACCGGTCCAGGGCGTGGCCTTGCCCGCCGCACGCATCTCGTCGGCCGCTTTCGCCTCGGCCAGGGCCTGCTGGTCGGAAACCGTGATGAAACTGTTGAACTTCCCGTCTTCGCGCTTGATGCGGTCCAGGAACTGCTGAGTCAGCTCCACGCTGGACACTTTCCCGCTTTCCAGCTCCCGGGAAAGCTCTGCTACAGATTTGTTATGCATGGTGAATCCTGAAATCGTCAGTGGATGGCTAAATCACTCAACGGTGCGGGTCACTCAATAACCCGGGGCACCAGATACAACCCATCCTCAGTGGCCGGGGCAATCGCCTGAAACGCTTCGCGCTGGTTGGTTTCGGTGACTTCATCGGCGCGCAGCTTCTGAACGGCGTCCAGCGGGTGCGCCATCGGCTCCACCGAATCCGTATCCGCCGTACCGAGCTGGTCCACCAGGTCCAGAATATTGCCCAGATCCTTCTCCAGTGCCGATACCTGCTCGTCATCCACCTTGATGCGGGCGAGCATGGCAACTTTCTCAATGTCCTCGCGGGAAATGCTCACGTTGCCTCCAAATTGAATTTGCCTGATAAAGAAAGCCGGCATGTTACCAGAATCCCGGGCATGATGGACCTGGAAAACCTTTGCAAATGGTCACATATTAGGTGGCCGAAACCAGCAATGCTGCCTTGCCTGAGCATGCCCCCACTGCTAAAGTTGCCGGATTCTTTTCCACCGCCGCAACTCTCAGGTTGAAACAACACGAATGTTAGTTAAAAAACTCCGAGGCCTCTTTTCCAGCGACCTGTCCATCGACCTGGGCACCGCTAACACGCTGATTTATGTGCGTGAGCGCGGCATCGTACTGAACGAGCCGTCCGTGGTTGCCATCCGCACCAACAACTCACAGAAAGTGGTTGCTGCTGTTGGCGCCGAAGCCAAGCGTATGCTGGGCCGCACGCCGGGCAATATCACCGCCATTCGCCCGATGAAAGATGGCGTGATTGCCGATTTCGTGGTGACGGAAAAAATGCTGCAGCACTTTATTCACAAAGTGCACGAAAACAGCTTTATCACCCCGAGTCCCCGGGTGCTGGTGTGTGTACCCAGCAAATCCACCCAGGTCGAGCGCAAGGCCATCCGTGAATCCGCCCTGGGTGCCGGCGCCCGGGAAGTGTTCCTGATCGAGGAACCCATGGCCGCCGCCATTGGTGCGGGCCTGCCAGTGGAAGAAGCCAGCGGCTCGATGATTGTCGACATTGGTGGGGGCACCACGGAAATTGCCATCATCTCCCTGAACGGTATTGTCTATGCCGAATCCGTTCGCGTGGGCGGTGACAAGTTCGACGAGGCGATTGTCACCTACGTACGCCGCCATTACGGCAGCCTGATCGGCGACTCCACCGCCGAGCGCATCAAGCACGAGATCGGCTGCGCCTACGAGGGCCTGGATGTACATGAAATCGACGTGCGCGGCCGTAACCTGGCAGAAGGTGTGCCGCGCTCCTTCACCCTGAACAGCGAAGAAATTCTGGACGCTCTGCAGGAATCCCTGGCGCAAATTGTTCAGACCGTGAAGAGCGCGCTTGAGCAGTCTCCGCCGGAACTGGCGTCGGACATCGCCGAACGCGGCATCGTGCTGACGGGTGGCGGTGCGCTGCTGCGCGGCCTGGACAAGCTGCTGAGCGAGGAGACCGGCCTGCCGGTGATCATCGCTGAAGATCCGTTGACCTGTGTAGCCCGGGGTGGCGGTAAGGCCCTGGAAGTGATTGACCGCAGCGGCATCGGGATGTTCTCCCAGGAGGGTTGATCCCGTGGGAGGGGCTCACCATTAAAACCATCTTTGTCCAGGGGCCGGTACCCGGCTTTCGCCTGATACTCGTGATGTTGATATCGGCAGCGTTGATCGCTGCCGATACGCGTTTTGAGCATCTGACGGCCCCCGTGCGCAGTACCCTGGCCACCGGCCTTGTCCCCGTGCACTGGCTTGGCTATGCCCCCTACCGGTTTACCGACTGGGTGGGCGAATTGCTGGTCACCCGGGGGGATCTGGAAGAAGAAAATGAAGAGCTCAAAACCCGGTTGCTGATTCTCGAGCGCCGGTCTCTGAAGTACGCGGCCCTGGCGGCGGAAAACAACGAGTTGCGCCGGCTGCTCAATTCCTCCGAGGCGGTGGATGACCGGGTCGTGATCAGCGAAGTGGTGGGTGTATCGCCAGACCCGTTCTCCCATGAAATCATCATCAACCGGGGCGCCAACGACGGCCTTGAAGCTGGCCAGGCGGTGCTCGATTCCCAGGGTCTGATGGGGCAGATCACCCAGACCAGCCAGTTCACCTCCCGGGTCTTGCTGGTGTCTGACAGCAGTCACGCGGTGCCGGTGGAGGTGGTGCGCAACGGCTTGCGCTATGTGCTGTTGGGTAATGGCGAAAGAGATCATCTGGACCTGATGCACGTACCGGACACCGCAGACATCCGGGAAGGCGATATGCTGGTCAGCTCGGGTTTGGGCGGCCGATTCCCGCGCGGCTATCCGGTGGCCAGGGTCAGTGACATTGTCAAGGAGCCGGGAGAACCCTTTGTTCGTATCAAGGCCACGCCAAAAGCCCGGCTGAACCAGAGCCGCCTGGTATTGGTGGTGTTCCCGCCTGAAAACGAAACCGGCTCACAGACCGAGGCAGAACCTGTTGCGGCTCCGGTCGGGGAGGGCGACTGATGTTATCGGTAATCAGTTATCCGCTGTTTGTGGTATCGGTCATTGTCGCACTGGTGCTCAGCATTTCACTGTTTCCGGTCGACTGGCTTGCCTTCCGCCCGGAATGGCTCGGGCTGGTGGTGTTTTACTGGACATTCCGGGCGCCGGCCCAGTTTGGCGTGTTATTGGCCTGGTGCCTGGGGCTGATGCTCGATTCGCTGGAAGGAACCGCGCTGGGGGTGAATGCCGCCGCCATGGCTGTGGTCGCCTTCCTGGTGCTGGCCATGCACCAGCGCTTGCGCATGTACCCGCTGCCACAGCAATGCCTGGTGGTATTCCTGATTCTGGGTACCAACCAGATGCTGGTGCATTTCCTCAAACAGATGGTCGGGGCCGACAGTCCCGGCTTTGTTTACCTGTGGCCGGCAGCGACCAGCGCCATTGCCTGGCCGGCGGTCACTGCCGTGCTGGATCGCCTCAACCGAAAACTGGGCTAAAGGCATGCAACGTCTGATTCTGGCTTCCGCTTCACCTCGCCGTGCCGAGCTGCTTACCGGTATCGGGCTGGATTTTGCCGTCCAGCCGGCGCACATCGACGAAACCCCGATGGCCGGCGAGTCGCCCAAAGCTTATGTGGAACGCCTGGCCCGGGAAAAGGCCCTGGCCATCAGTCACGGTCAACCGGATGATCTGGTGATTGGTTCCGATACCTCCGTCGTCCTTGGTGGCGAAATTCTGGGCAAACCGGTCGACGAGGCCGAAGCGCAACACATGCTGGCGTGCCTGTCGGGCCGGAGCCATCAGGTGATGACCGCGGTGGCACTGGCCTGCGGCGATGCCTGCCAATCAGTGGTCTCGGTGACAGACGTCACCTTCCGGGAGCTGGCAGCGGAGGAAATCCGGGCCTACGTCGCCACCGGCGAGCCCATGGACAAGGCCGGTGGTTACGGTATTCAGGGGCTCGGTGCTATCTTTGTCAGCGGATTGAGTGGCAGTTACAGCGCCGTGGTCGGTCTGCCGTTGCAGGAAACCGCCGCTTTGCTCGCCGGGGCAGGGCACCCTGTCTGGCAGTCTTGGTCAAATGAAAATAATAAAGGAGCGCCGGCATGAGCGAAGAAATACTGATTAACGTAACCCCGGTGGAAACCCGGGTGGCGCTGGTGGAAAACGGCATGTTGCAGGAAGCCTACATCGAGCGCACCAGCCGCAAGGGCATTGTTGGCAATATCTACAAGGGCAAGGTGGTACGGGTACTGCCCGGCATGGAAGCGGCGTTTGTCGATATTGGCCTTGAGCGCGCGGCGTTTATTCACGCCTCCGATGTGGTGTGCAGCCAGCCCGCCGCCGACGAACTGGCCAATGCTCCGAAATCGGTGCCGGATATCCGCTCACTGCTGCGTGAAGGGCAGTCACTGGTGGTGCAGGTGACCAAAGACCCCATAGGCACCAAGGGCGCGCGGCTGACCACCCAGTTGTCCATTCCCTCCCGCTACCTGGTGTTCATGCCGGGCGTCAGCCACGTGGGTATTTCCCAGCGCATTGAAGACGACAGCCAGCGCGCCCGTTTGAAAGCTCTGATCGAACAGGCCGCCGCCGAGCATGAAGACGTTCAGGGGGGGTACATCGTTCGCACCGCCGCCGAGGCGGCCAGCGATGACGAATTGATTGCCGACATGGTGTATCTGCACCGGCTCAGCCAGTCGGTGGAAGATCGCATCGCCAAAGCGCCGGTGCCATCCGCGGTGTATCAGGATCTGCCGTTGTTTATTCGCACCATCCGGGACCTGATTCGCCCGCAAACCGAGAAAGTGCGCATCGACAGCCGTGAAAGCCATCAGCGGGTCATGGAATTTGTCCATGAGTTTGTCGCCGAATTTTCCGACAGGGTGGAGTATTATCCCGGCGAACGGCCGATTTTTGATCTTTACTCGGTAGAGGACGAAATCCAGAAAGCCCTGAGCCGCAAGGTGCAGCTGAAATCCGGCGGCTACGTGATTATCGATCAGACCGAGGCCATGACCACCATCGACATCAATACCGGTGCCTTTGTCGGCCACCGTAATCTTGAGGAAACCATCTTCAAGACCAACCTGGAAGCGGCCCGGGCCATCAGCCGCCAGCTGCGTCTGCGTAACCTTGGTGGCATTATCATCATCGATTTTATCGACATGGAAGACCCGGAGCACCAGCGCCAGGTGCACCGCATGCTGGAGAAGATGCTCGAGCGGGACCACGCCAAAACCAAGATTACCGGTGTCTCCGAGCTGGGTCTGGTGGAGATGACCCGCAAACGCACCACGGAAAGCCTTGGCCAGGTACTGTGTGAGCCGTGCCCGATCTGTGACGGCCGGGGCTTTCTGAAAACATCGGAAACCGTTTGTTACGAGATTTTCCGGGAAATCATGCGCATTAACCGGGCCTACGAGGCGGAAAGTTATCTGGTGATGGCTTCCCAGAAAGTGGTCGATCGGCTGCTGGACGAGGAATCCGATAACGTGGCGGACCTGGAGACCTTTATCGGTAAGGCCGTTCGCTTCCAGGTTGAACCCTTCTACAGCCAGGAGCAGTACGATGTGGTGCTGCTCTGACCAGTGATGCCACGGTTGCTGTCGCGGCTCGCCAGCCTGGTCTGGTGGTCCCTGCTGGTTTTTCTGGTGCTGCTGGCGCTGTACGCGGCCATTGGCCGGCAGCTGACCGGCCACATTGACGCATGGAAGGGCGAGCTCGAGGACATCCTGTCCGAGCAGACCGGCCTCCATGTGCGCATCGGCCAGCTCGACTCCCGCTGGAACTGGCTGGACCCCACCGTCATTGCTTCCAACCTGCAGGTGCGGACACCGGATAGCGCCACCCTCAACGCCAGACTGGAATACCTCCGCCTGCGTCTGGATTTCTGGTCATCACTCCATCGCCAGCGGTTGGTCTTTGAAGACCTGGAAGCGGACGGGCTGGCCCTGACCCTCATTAAACCCGGCGAGCTTCCGGTTGAAGAGACGGCGGAAGAACTGTCGCCGTTCACCGAATCCGGTGAACAACCCGACTGGCTGGAACTGGCCGGACAATGGTTGTCCGACCCTCAGGCCCGGATTACCCGGGTTGATGTATCGGTGGGCGACAGCCCGGAGCAGTTGCGGGATTTCTACCTGCCACAACTTGATCTGGTTTATCGCCGGGGATTGTTCCAGGCCAGTGGCCGGGCCATGCAGAGTGGTACGTCCCGGGAACTGGCCAGCTTCGCCCTGGTCGGCCAGCACTTTTTCCGGGGGGATTTCACCGGCCAGGTGTATCTGGATGTGGCTTCCGGCCGGCTGTTTGATGGCCTGGTGGACGATTTGAGCTGGCGGGGAATCCGGGTTGAGGGGTTTGATCTGGGCGGCCAGGCCTGGTTTACCTTCGAGCATGGAGCACTGGCGGAGCTCAAGGGGCGGCTGGACACGCCCTATCTGCAACTGGGTGCGCGGCAGCAGTCACTGGCGCCGCTTGAAAACATCAGGGCCCGGTTTGGCTGGCGGCCAGGCGAAGCGCTGGTATTGGAGAACCTGCAGTGGGCCTGGCGTGACACCCTGGTCAAGCCATTCAATCTGAGGTTGCAGCACCAGCCGGGGGCTTTGGCGCTGGTTGCCGACCAGTTGGCCATTGCACCGCTCAGAAGGATAGCCCAGTCACTGCCGCTATTGCCTGCACCGGCGGTGCGGGCGCTGCAGAACTATCGCCCGACCGGCTACCTGGATGACCTGTACCTGCACCTGCCCGAACAGATCCGGCAGTTTCGACTAAGCGCCCGCTTGCGAAACGTGGGCGTGCAGGCCTGGGACGGCGCGCCTGGCGGGCAGGGCGTTCATGGTCGATTGAAGCTGGATGCCGGCGGCGGTTTTATCGAACTGGATAGCGCGCACCCCGTTACCCTTGGCTTCCCGCAGTTGTTCAACACAGACTGGCAGTTCCGGGAACCGGCGGGGCGGGTAACCTGGCAGATGGATGGCCCGATTACCCGGGTCTACGCCGACAACCTGGGCATGACCTATCGGGACAATACCCGGCTCACCGGCGCTTTTGATTTACGCCTGGACAAACAAGGCGAGGACAACCTGGGCCTGCGGGTGGGGGTTGAAAACGCCGACGCCAGTCGCATTGGTGAATTTGTTCCCGCCAGGGTGGTCAACGAGGGCCTTTACCAATGGCTCACGGAGAGTATCCGCGGCGGGCGGGTGATTGCCGGTGAATATTATGGCCACGGCCGAATAGACCGGGATGCGCCCAATGGCTCGTTCACCTCCAGCATGTGGTACGAGTTCGAAGACGGACAGGTAAAGTACGATCCCGGCTGGCCGGAGGCCACCGGCGTGGCCGGCAGGGTCCAGGTGCACAACGAGTCGGCGCTGATCAACCTGAATAAAGGCCGGGTCGGCGGCCTGGAAACCGGGCCGGTGACCGTGGCGCTGCAGCCGGGACAGGGGGATGCGCCGTCCGTGCTGCGGGTGAAGGCCGATCCGGAGGCCACTGGCGAGGACGTTTCGTGGTGGCTGGCCAATACGCCCCTGGGCGAGTGGGGTGGTCAGACACTGCAGGAAGCCGGAGTGGAGGGTGATTTTCGCCTGGCACTGGGTCTGGATATTCCCATGGCCGAAGGCACCGAGCCGGTGGTCCGGGTGCGCGCACAAACCGACAATGGCCGCTTCACCTTGCCCGAAACGGGACTGAGCTGGAGCAGGATCACCGGTGATATCACATACCATACCCGCGACGGGTTTTCCGGTGGTCCGGTAACCGCGAGGTTTTTCGGGCAGCCGGTGTCGATACGGATGGCAACGGCGGACAGCGGCGAGACGCTGGATGTTCGCCAGAGTGGCCGGTTGCCCATGCCGGATTTCCTCTGGCAGCAGGGCCTGGACGAAGCGCGCACTCTCAACCTGAGTGGCACGCTGGATTACCGTGCCCGGATCCGGCTTGGTAAAGACCCCGAGCCCAAAGTCTTGCTCTGGTCCGACCTCACCGGGCTGGCGATTGACTGGCCCGAGCCGCTGGGGAAAACCGCCGGGCAGGCCACCGAGCTGAATGCCACACTGGACGCCTTTGCAGAAGATGGCATTCAACTGGCCGGCCAATGGCAGGACCGGCTTGATTTTGATTTCCAGTGGACCGCATCGGGCTTTGATCTGCTTCTGGAAAAACTCCGCCTGGCCGGTCACGAGCTGGGCCGCATCAACGTCACTGCCCTGGACCTGGGGGACCGCTGGGTGGTCCATACCGATTCCGAAAGGGCGAAAGGCCGTTTTGAACTGCCCATCGATGGCGGTCTGATTCGGGCCGATCTGCAGGAACTGCACCTGGGCCGGGAAGGTGAAAGCCGGTCACGGCAAGAGGTGGAGTTACTCACCCTCGACGAGCAGCTGGAAGCCTTCCGGGCGCTGGAAATTGGCAAGTGGCCGGATGTCGATGTGAGCATCGCCCGGCTGTTTCTGGGCGACGATCAGGCCGGCAGCTGGCGTTTTGCCATGCGCCCGGAAACCGATCGCCTCAATGTCGAGGACATACGGGGTCAACTGGGTTCCCTGGTATTGCGGGGGAACCTGCTCTGGTCGGTTGTTGAAGGGCGTGAGACCAGCCGCTTCCAGGGCGACCTGACCGGTGGAGCGTTGCGGGATATTGAAGCCCTGACCGGAAGCCCGATCCCGATCAACAACGCTGAAACACAGCTGGAGCTGGACCTGGACTGGCCCGGCGGGCCCAATGACATCGACATCCGCTGCCTGAATGGCAATGTTCGCGCCCGGCTCGACGATGGTGTTATTCTCGAGCAGAACAGTTCGGCGCAGTTGTTCCGGGTGTTTAACCTGCTCAATACCGATACCCTGTGGCGTCGGTTGCAACTGGATTTCTCCGACCTTTACGAGGCCGGTGTGGCTTTTGACGCCATCTCCGGCAAGGCCGCGATCAACGACGGTCTGGTCACCCTGGATCCGGAACTGCAGCTGGCAGGGCCATCCGGCGCGTTCAAACTGAGCGGGTCCACTGACATGGCCGACGAATCCCTGGATATGCGCCTGGTGGTGGTCTTACCGGTCACCCAGAACCTGCCCCTGGCGGCCGTGCTGTTTGGTGCGGGCGCGCCGGTAGGCGGCGCGCTGTTCGTACTGGATAAACTGCTGGGTGACCCGCTGAGCCGGCTCACCAGCGCCACCTACGATGTCACAGGCAGTTGGAGCGATCCGCAGGTGGACCTGCGTGGCGTTTTTGACACCGAATAAAAAGGAGTCCGTGGATGACACAGGTTGCAGCAATACAGATGGTCAGCACCAAGCACATTGACGACAACCTGAAAGAAGCCGGGAGGCTTCTGCAGGAAGCGGCCGGGCGCGGAGCCAAAGTCGCCATACTACCGGAAAACTTTGCCGTACTGGCCACCGGCCAGATGCTCGAAGCCGGCGAAAAAGAATCCGGTGACCAGCCCGTCATCCGCCGGTTCCTTTCGGAACAGGCGAAAAAACATGGACTCTGGATTGTGGGCGGCTCCCTGCCCATGGCCACACGCCCGGATGGCAGCCCGCTTGACGGCCGGGTACGGGCCGTGTGCCTGGTTTACAACGACCAGGGCGAAGAAGTGGCCCGCTACGACAAAATCCACCTGTTCGACGCCATGGTGGAAGACGCCCACGGCCAGTACCGCGAATCCGACACCTTCGAACCAGGCGAGGAAGTCGTCGTGGTCGACACCCCCGCCGGCAAACTCGGCGTGGCCGTTTGCTACGACCTGCGCTTCCCCGAACTGTTCCGCGCCCTGAGGGAAAAAGGCGCCGAATGGATCTGCCTGCCCAGTGCCTTCACCTGGCAAACCGGGGATGCCCACTGGCACGCCCTGATCCGCGCCCGGGCCATCGAAAACCAGGTGTGGGTCGTCGCTCCGGGGCAGGGTGGCCAGAACAGCAGCCGCCGCAAAACCTACGGCCACAGCCTGATCTGCGACCCCTGGGGTAAAGTCGTAAACGAAATCGACGAGGGCCCCGGCGTGGTCATCTCAGAGCTGGATAACGAAAAGCTGAAGAAAATCCGCGAACGCATGCCAGTCTGGGAGCACAGACGGCTAACTTAAAAGTTTGATAGAGCAGTCGGGCAGACCTTTCCAGGACCGTGCGGAGCCATGGATGGCGGAGCTCGAGCGTTACAGGGAAGTATTTAAAGCGTGTCCTGGAAAGGTCTGCCCGACTGCTCGAACGCCAATCCGAGGTGGCGCCAGTGGGGTAACGCCTTCCAAAACACGCCGCGCGAGTACATCCCTGTAGGGCTTGACTGCAGCCATCCCTGGCTGCAGACAGTTTTGGAAGGCGTTACCCCACTGGCTCTTTGCTGTGGTGTTACTGTTCCGCTTCGTCCACCAACTCCCGCAAAGCCCGAAACAACTTCCGCGCCTGCCCCGTATTCTTCTGCTTCTCCACATCCCTGCGCGCATTACGCACCAGATTACGCAAATGCTGCACGTCGGCAACCGGACAATAATCGATAAACTCGCCCACCACCTTGTCGCCTTCCTCGATCATCCGGTCGCGCCAGCGCTCCGCCAGATGATGCCGGCGAGTATGCTCCTCACTGCCGGCAACAAACGCATCCAGCCCCCGCTCGATGGCCTCCGGGTCATTCTCGCTACGCAACACCTTGCCCACATAATGCAGATGCCGGCGACGGGCCTCGTGTTTGCGAATGCGGCGGGATTCCACAATGGCCGCCCGCAGGGTGTCACTGACAGGCAGGGCATCAAGCTGTTCATCGCTCAGATCCAGCATACGCTTGCCCACCTCCTGCAGCGCGTGCATTTCCCGTTTGATCTGGGATTTGCTGGGGCCAAGGTCTTCTTCGTTCAATGCGTCGTTGTGTTGGTCGGTCATGAAAAATCTCAGGCGTAGAAAATGGTGGCCAGCCCCAGAAACGCCATAAAGCCCACCACATCAGTCACCGTGGTGAGAATAACGCTTCCGGCCAGGGCTGGATCAATGTCCAGTTTTTTCAGAGTCAGGGGCAGCATGGTGCCGACAAACGCGGCGGCCAGCAGGTTAATCACCAGGGCGGCGGCAATGATCGCGCCGAGCATCATATCCTGGAACCAGATGGCGGCGGCAGTGGCCACCACCGCAGCCCAGAACAGGCCGTTCAGTGCCCCTACCACGAATTCCCGGTTCAGCAGCCAGCCCACGTTGGTGGCGCTGATCTGGCCCACCGCCATGCCCCGGATCACCAGGGTCAGAGTTTGACTGCCGGCGATGCCGCCCATGCTTGCGACAATAGGCATCAGCACGGCTAGAGCTACCACTTTGCTGATGGTTGCCTCGAACAGACCGATTACCGCCGAAGCAGTAAACGCGGTAATCAGATTAATACCCAGCCACACCGCACGCCGGCGAGTGGTTTTCCAGACCGGGGCAAAAGTGTCCTCGTCTTCATCCAGACCGGCCATGCTCATCAACGAGTGGTCCGCATCCTCGCGGATAACATCCACCACGTCATCGATGGTGATACGGCCCAGCAGCCGGTTTTCCTCGTTCACCACCGGCGCGGAAATCAGGTCATAGCGCTCGAACATGGTGGCGACCTGGCTGTCGGACATGGTCACCGGTATCGCCTCGATGTCCGTGTCCATGACCTCTCGCACCGTGGCGGCGGGGTTGGAGACCAGAATGCGGGTAATGGGCAGCACGCCAATGAATTCATCACGCCGGCTGACCACAATCAGGCTGTCGGTGGTCGGTGGCAGGTTCCGGTGCCGGCGCAGGTAACGGAGCACAACATCAATGCTGATGTCCGGCCGCACCGTGATGGTGTCGGTGTTCATCAGGCCGCCGGCGGTGTCCTCCGGGTAGGAGAGCACTTCCTCTACCCGCAGGCGATCCTGTTCGTCCATGGTGTCCAGCACTTCCTGGATCACCGTGTCCGGCAGCTGTTGCAGCAAGTCGGCCAGATCGTCCGACTCGAAATCCTCAATGATATCGGCCAGTTCCTGGGCGTTCAGCTGGCTCAGGAAATAGGCACGGATGTCATCGTTAAGGTACTGGAGAACCTCGCCCTCAAGGTCTTTCTCGACCAGGTTCCACAGCAAGGCCCGCTGACGGGGCGGGGAAGATTCCAGCAGGTGGGCGATATCACTGGGGCTCAGGCCGCCGTTCAGAATGCGCGAGACTTGCTTGAGTGCGCCGCTGTCGAGCGCTTCGCTCAGGGAGCGGAGCCGCTGTTTGGCCTGGCTTTTTTCCAGAATATCGGTCATGGAGCGTACCTGCTATCAGAAAACTCCCGCATTATAGCGGAGTTAGCCCACACAGGTCAGAAACGATTGTAGGTGAATGACGAAATCGGAGCGTTTACTCGCCCTCTCCGAAATAGTCGTCAATCAGGGCGGTCAGGGCATCGATGGCCGCCTGTTCATCGGGCCCGTCGGCCACCAGCTCCACTTCGGTGCCCTGGCTGGCGGCCAGCATCATCACCTGCATGATGTTCTTGGCGTCTACCTCGCGGCCCTTGCCCCGCAACTTCACCTCGCTGTCGAATTCCGAGGCGGTCGCCACCAGCTTGGCTGTGGCACGGGCGTGCAGGCCCAGTTTGTTGATGATGGTAATCGGACGGCAAAGCATGAATTCAGATTTCTCCGCGGGCCTGAAGGTGGGGCAGCTCGCTGTGGCGCACCTGCACATTACGGTAATGCTCGCGGAAATGCCGGCCCAGTTGTTCACAGACATAAACAGAACGGTGCTGGCCGCCGGTGCAGCCCACCGAAATGGTCATGTAGCTGCGGTTGCTGTCGGCAAAGGCCGGTAGCCAGTTGGTCAGCAGGCGGCTGATGTCGGCCACCATGTCGGCGGTGACCGGTTCCCGTTCGAGAAACTCGATGACCGGTTGGTCGGTGCCGGTGTACTTGCGCAGGCTGTGGTCCCAGTAGGGGTTGGGCAGGCAGCGCACGTCGAACACGTAGTCCGAGTCCATGGGCACGCCGTGCTTGTAGCCGAATGACTGGAACAGCAACGCCAGTTCCTGATCCTTGCGGCCCACCACCCGCTGTTTCACCATGTCGCGCAGCTCGTACATGGAAAGCCCGGTAGTGTTGATATACAGGTCCGCCAGTTTAGACAGCGGTTCAAGCAGGGCTTTTTCGCTTTCGATGGCTTCGCGCAGCGAGGTGTTTTCGTCGCTCAGGGGGTGCTTGCGACGGGTGGCGTGAAAACGCTGGAGCAGGGATTTTTCTGCCGCATCCAGGTAGACAATGTCCACCGAGGCACCGATGTCACGCAACTGGTTGTAAATCTGCTCGAAATTGGCCAGTTCGCCGGAGAGGTTGCGGGCGTCAATGCTGACGGCCATGCGCTTGAGCCGGCCGGGCGCTTCCTGGGTGGCCGCTTCCCGGGCCAGGGGCAGCAACAGGCCAATGGGCAGGTTGTCGATGCAGTAGAATCCAAGGTCTTCAAGCACGTGCAGGGCCGTACTCTTGCCCGACCCTGATCGGCCGCTGACGATAATCAGCTTCATGGCAGTCTCTCCTGTACAGCAAATACGTTACCGGTTGCCCTCGCGCATGGCGCGGTACAGCGATTCGCTGTCGGTACACTCACGCAACCGTTGGCAGAAGGCGCCATCGTTGAACTTTTCAGCCAGCTGGCTGAGCAGTTCCAGGTGTTCGCTGGTGGCCTCCTTGGGCACCACCAGGGCGAACGTCAGGTCAACCGGCTGGTTGTCGATGGCGTCGAAGTCCACCGGCTCGGCCAGCGTCATCAGCACGCCAATAACCCGGTCCAGCCCGTCCAGCCGGCAATGGGGGATGGCGATGCCCTGTCCGATGCCGGTGCTGCCAAGACGTTCGCGGGAAACCAGGCTGTTGAAAATGTCGGTTTCACTGAGGGTCTGGTCCTGGAAGTGAATGCGCTCGGCGATGTTCTCCAGAACGCGTTTCTTGCTGGACGCCGGCACCTGGCACAGTGTCAGCTCCGGCGCCAGAATGTTGTCGATGGTCAGGGAATTATCGCTCATGGATCGACTGCGTTTCCGTATAAAAAAAGGCTGCGGCTGGTTTTCCCCGCCGCAGCTCGATCAGTTGAAACAGCCGGTAAGCCGGTGTCTGTTCAGTGCTTGCCGTTGCCGTGTGCCCGGTCAACGTTCTTTTCCTTGTGCTTGAGGATCTGCCGGTCGAGCTTGTCAATCAAGCCGTCGATGGCCGCGTACATGTCCTCGTTTTCAGCCTTTGCATGAATTTCGCCGCCGACAACGTGCAGGGTGGCTTCCGCGATCTGGCGGACCTTTTCCACTTCCAGGGTGACCTGGCAGTTGCTGATGTGGTCAAAGTGACGCTCCAGCTTCTCGAACTTGGTGTTCACATAGTCTTTCAGTGCGGGAGTCAGTTCCACGTGGTGGCCTGAAATATTGATTTGCATTGGCGTCTCCTTGTTGGAATATCAAACCAGTCGTTTGCGTTCGTTAGAGGGAGGAATGTGCATTGCCTCCCGGTATTTGGCCACGGTACGCCGCGCCACATTAATGCCCTGCTCTTTAAGCATGGTCGCAATCTTGCTATCGCTCAACGGCTTTTTCGGGGTTTCATCGGCAATCAGTTTCCTGATCATCGCACGAATTGCCGTGGAGGAACATTCCCCGCCCTCGGCGGTGCTGACATGGCTGGAGAAAAAGTACTTCAGCTCGTAGATGCCTCGGGGTGTGTGCATGTATTTTTGCGTGGTCACCCGGGAGATGGTGGATTCGTGCATTTCCACCGCCTGGGCAATGTCCGAGAGAATCAGCGGTTTCATCTTCTCGTCGCCGTACTCCAGGAACTCCTGCTGGTGCTCAACAATTCGGGTGGCTACCTTCAGCAGGGTCTCGTTGCGGCTTTGCAGGCTCTTGATGAACCATTTGGCCTCCTGCAACTGGTCCCGCAGGTAGGTGTTGTCGGCGCTGCTGTCGGCCCGGCGAATCAGGCCCGCATAGCTGGCGTTGACCCGTATGCGCGGGGCAATTTCCGGGTTCAGTTCCACCCGCCAGCGGCCTTCGTGCTTGCGCACGATCACATCGGGAATGACGTAATCCGGCTCGGCCTGGTCAATCATGTCGCCCGGGCGAGGGTTCAGGCTGGTGATCAGCGCCAGCACTTCTTTTAACTGATCCTCTTTCAGCCGGCTGCGGCGCAGCAACTGGGCGTAGTCGCGGTTGCCCAGCAGGTTCAGGAACTGAGTGACCACCTGGCGGGCCTGGCGCAGCCAGGGGGTCTCCGGTGGCAGCTGGTTCAGCTGGATCAGCAGGCAGTCCTGCAGGTCCCGGGCGAATACGCCGGGCGGGTCGAAGTGTTGCAGGCGGTGCAGTACCGCTTCCACTTCATCCAGTTCCAGTGGGTCGTCGTCGGCGTCCTCGGCCAGGCCCGCATGGATGTCCTCGATGGTGGCGGTCAGGTATCCGCGATCATCCACGGCATCGAGCAGGGCATGGGCAATGGCCTTGTCCCGCTCGCTCATGGGCGTCAGGTTGAGTTGCCATTCCAGATGGTCCTGCAGGGTTTCGGTGGCGGAGTTGCGGGTTTCGAAGTCGTGGTCGTTGTCGTCATCGCCCTTGGGGGCGGGCGCCGGTGCGGACTGGTAGATGTCGTCCCAGGCGGTGTCGACCGGAAGATCATCGGGGATGTTGTCCGGGATGTCATTTTCCGAGGACCAGTCCGGGCCGTTTTCCGACTCGTCCCAGTCGCTGGCAGACTCAGCCGAGGCGGTATCGGCGGCGGTGGGCTCCTGATCGTTATCGGAGTCGCTGTTCTGCTCGTTACCCTCGGCGGTCTCGTTCTGTTCGTCGTCTTCTGAGGTTTCCAGCATGGGGTTGGATTCCAGGGCCTGCTGGATTTCCTGCTGCAGATCCAGCGTCGACAATTGCAGCAGCCGTATCGCCTGCTGCAACTGAGGCGTCATGGTCAGGCTCTGGCCCATCTTGAGCTGTAAAGACGCTTTCATAACCATGGCTAGGCATCCATAACTGATTGACATCCCAGCGAAAACGAACGATCCACGTTGCGCCTGGAGTTACACCGGGAAAAATGTAAGCAATTTTTCTGCCGAGTTTACTGCTTGCCGACCGGCAAAACAATCGGGCCTCGACTAAAGGCCAGCGTGAATGGGTTACAGATGGAATTCGTTGCCCAGGTACACCTCTTTCACCTGCTGGTTGGCCAGAATGGCTTCGGCGTTGCCGGAGGCGATGATATGGCCACCGGACACGATGTAGGCATTCTCGCAGATATCGAGGGTTTCACGCACGTTGTGATCGGTAATCAATACGCCGATACCTTTGTCCCGCAGGTGGCGGATGATGTGCTTGATATCGCTGACGGAGATGGGGTCCACCCCGGCGAACGGCTCGTCGAGCAGAATGAACGCCGGCTCCATGGCCAGTGCCCGGGCGATTTCCACCCGCCGACGCTCGCCACCAGACAGGGCCATGCCCAGGCTGTCGCGGATGTGAGTGATGTGGAATTCTTCCAGCAACTCCTCGAGCTTGGCTTCCCGGTCCGCCCGTTTGAGTTCTTTGCGGGTTTCCAGGATGGCCATGATGTTATCCCGCACGGTCAGCTTGCGGAATACCGATGCTTCCTGGGGCAGGTAGCCGATGCCCTTGCGGGCCCGCCCGTGCATGGGCAGGGGGGTGATGTCCTTGTTGTCGATGGTTACCCGGCCATGATCCGAGGGCACCAGGCCGACGATCATGTAAAAACAGGTGGTTTTGCCGGCGCCATTGGGCCCGAGCAGGCCAACAATTTCCCCGGAACGGATTTCCAGGGAGACATCGATCACCACTTTCTTTTGCTTGTAGCTTTTCGCCAGATTACTGGCCCTGAGAACTGCCATCAGAACCTGTCCCGTTGTCGGATTGCTCGGAATTGCGTGGCTGGATAACCATCTCCACCCGGCCGGAATCGCCTTCTTCGGTGCGTCCGCCCTCGGCCGTCACCACCCGGTGCGCGGTGTCGTAATGGATAATGTCACCCCGGAATTCGTTTTCGCCCTGTTCGATGCGGGCCTGTTTTTCCAGGGTGACAATGCTGTCCTCGGCGGACCAGGTGATGTTCAGGGCCCAGGCATCGGTGGCCTGTTCCTTGCCACGGGCGGGCTGATAGTAGTGGGCCGGCGAGCCCGTGGCGTCGATTCGCTGGATGCCCTGTTCGTTGCGCTGCAGCTCGACACGTTCAGCTTCCAGGATGGCTTCGCCCTGCACCAGTTGCACGTCACCGGTGTAAACGGCGGTGCCCTGGCTGTCGTCCAGCCGCGCGGAATCGGCGGTTACCCGGATGGGGTGGTCCGAGTCCGGATCAAATGCCGCGACCTGGCCGGTTGTGAATAACGCTGCCAGCAGGGCAGGCCAGAGAAGTAAGTGCTTACCTGAGGGTTTCATAACGCCCTTCCACCTGCGAGTTGAGTTCCAGTATGCGTTCGTCGATCCAGGCCTTCATGCCGGTGGCCCGGGTGGTGCCGTATGGCTCGTTGATGGTCACCGGTTGGTCGGTGTAGACCGTGCTGTCATTGTCGTTCAGGGTCAGCGCCTCTGTGGCCAGGGTGGTTTCGCCCGCCGGCGCGGTGCGAGTGACCAGTACGTTGCCGTTCAGGTGCAGCAACCCCCGTGCTTGCAGCAGGCTACCTTCATCCGCTTCGATTATCCACGGTTCCGGTGACTGTTCGCTGAAAACCCGGGCAATCGGTGCCTGCAGCTCGGCCCGGTTATCATTTTCGAACTGCTCTATGCGTGGGCTGGTCAGGCGAATCTCGAGCCTGCCCTGTTCATCAAAGGCCCGGTAATGACTGTCCACCACAAAACTGTCCGGCTCGGAGGGGCCGCGCAGTTGTTCCGCTTCCGGGTTGCCGGTATCGCGCTCTTCACTTTGCCACATCAGAAACAGGGTGGCGGCGATAACGGCAATCAGCGCCAGGGTTCTGGCCCAGGCGTCGGCGCTGGATCGGGGGATGAATACCTTGCGGATCATGGCTGTTCGGCCGTGTAGCGGGCCAGGGCGTGCCCCAACTGGCCCTGGGCCCAGAGGATCAGATCACAGGCCTCCCGTACCGCGCCTGCGCCGCCGGCGGCACGGGTGCAGTAATCGGCCTGCTGGCGCACCAGCCAGTAGCCGTTGGGCACGGTAATGCCCAGGCCGGCGAAGTTCAGCGCCGGTAAATCCGGCAGGTCGTCACCCATGTAGGCGATCTGCTCCGGACGCAGGTTCTTGTCGGCAATCAGCTCCAGCAAGGCGACTTTTTTATCTTCCCGGCCCTGCATCAGGTGGGGGATGCCCAGGTCGGCCATGCGTTTTTCGGTCAGCGGTGAGCGCCGGCCGGTGATCACCGCGACGGTAATGCCGGCGTTCATCAGTTGTTTCAGTCCCAGGCCGTCAAGAATGTTGAAGGCTTTGGTTTCATCGCCGCCTGCGCTGAAGTAAAGCTGACCGTCGCTCATGATGCCATCCACATCCAGGGCGATCAGGCGAATATTGGCGGCCTTCTCCAGCAGGTTGTGGTTCCAGTGTTCGGCCAGTGGCGGTGTCAGGGCGCTCATGTCGGATAACCTCTCGCAAAGCCTGTTAAATCACGCCGGCGCGTAGCAGGTCGTGCATGTTGATGGCGCCCACCAGACGGCCGTCACTGTCGGTGACCGGCAGGGCGTTGATCTTTAGCTCGTCCATCAGGTTCAGTGCCTCGGCAGCCAGATGGTCCGCCTCGATGGTGGTGCCCTTGCGGGTCATCACGTCCCGGATGGGCGTGGTGTGCACGTCGAGGGATTTGTCCAGGGTGCGGCGTAAATCGCCGTCAGTGAAAACGCCCACCAGGTTACCCTTGCTGTCCACGACTGTGGTCATGCCCAGGCCCTTGCGGCTGATCTCCAGCAGGGCGCCGCTCAGGGTGGTGTCTTCGGGTACCGAGGGAATCTGGTCACCGGTGTGCATGATGTCGGAAACATGCAGCAGCAGGCGCCGGCCCAGGCTGCCGCCGGGGTGAGAGAAAGCGAAATCCTCGGCGCTGAATCCCCGGGCTTCCAGCAGTGCCACCGCCAGAGCATCGCCCATCACCAGTGTGGCGGTGGTGCTGGAAGTGGGGGCCAGGCCCAGCGGACAGGCTTCGGTGGCGACGCTGACATCCAGGTTGGCCACGGCTTCGCGGGCCAGCACCGAGTCCGGGTTGCCGGTCATGCTGATCAGTGGTGCCCCCATCCGTTTGATCAGGGGGAGAATGGTGACGACTTCACCGGTGCTGCCGCTGTTGGAGATGGCAATCACCACGTCTTGTGAAGTGATCATGCCCATGTCGCCGTGGCTGGCTTCGCCCGGGTGGACAAAGAATGCCGGTGTCCCGGTGCTCGCCAGCGTGGCGGCAATCTTGTTGCCAATGTGCCCGGATTTGCCCATGCCGGTGACCACAACCCGCCCTTTGCAGGCCATAATGACCTCGCAGGCGCGGCTGAAATCACCGTTGATCCGGTGTTCAAGTGCTTCGATGGCTTCGCGCTCAATACGAATGGCGCGCAGCGCGGAGGCGCAAAAATCCCGGTTTGCCGGAGCGTTTGAATCTGTCATCTTGGCCGACTGTATGCTGGTTCCGTGAGGGAGGCCCGGAGAGACCCGGTGCCGGTGTCAGGGCGGCAGTATATCACTTCTGCCCGGCCGGATTCCCGTCGTGGCCAGTGAATCTGCATTGCAATATCGACATTTTATCATCGGGTAATTGAGCTTGGCCGGCGCTTGTCATACTGTAGCCGCTCCCCGGAAAGGATGGATTATGGAATCTTCTGCCTACATAACGTTGACGGATGTGGTGTTTTCCCGCTCCGGCCGGCGCATTTTCGATGGTGTGTCCCTGCAGATTCCCAGGGGGAAAATCACCGCGATCATGGGCCCGAGCGGGACTGGTAAAACCACCTTGCTCAAGCTCATTGGTGGCCAGCTCAAGCCGGATTCCGGCGAGGTGATGGTGGCCGGGCAGCCCGTCCCGAAGCTTAACCGCAAGACCCTGTACCGGTTGCGGGAGAAAATGGGCATGCTGTTCCAGAGCGGCGCGCTGTTTACGGACCTGAGTGTGTACGAGAACGTCGCCTTCCCGCTGCGCGAGCACACCCGCCTGCCGGAAGACATGATCCGCGATATCGTGTTGATGAAGCTAGAGGCCGTCGGCCTGCGTGGCGCCCGGGACCTGATGCCCGCCCAGCTGTCCGGAGGCATGACCCGGCGCGTGGCGCTGGCTCGCAGCATTGCCCTGGACCCGGAGCTGATCATGTATGACGAGCCGTTCACCGGGCAGGACCCGATCGCCATGGGTGTGCTGGTCAAGCTGATCCGGGACCTTAACAGCTCCATGGGGCTGACCAGCGTGCTGGTGTCCCACGATGTGCCCGAGTCCCTCAGTATCTGCCACTATGCCTGCATTGTTGCGGATGGCAAGGTGATTGGTGAGGGCACACCGGACCAGTTGCGTGAGCATCCGTCCGAGCGGGTTCAGCAGTTTCTGAATGGCCAGCCGGATGGCCCGGTGCCGTTTCATTACCCGGTGGCCGGCGCTGCTTCAGATTTTGGCCTGACAGGAGGTGGGGCATGACCGATAAACTCGCCGCCCTGGGCCGCCAGGGCATTGCGGTGGTCGCTTCCCTGGGCCGTTCCGGCCGGTTTCTGGCCGGTGTGTTGATGGGGGTGCCCCGGCCCATCAAGGGCTTTCCCCTGCTGGTGCAACAGTTGTATTCAGTCGGTGTACTGTCGCTGGCCATTGTGGTGGTATCCGGGCTCTTCATCGGTATGGTGCTGGCCTTGCAGGGCTACACCATTCTCAGTGATTTCGGTTCCGAATCGGCCATTGGCCAGATGATTGCGCTCACGCTGGTGCGGGAACTGGGGCCGGTGGTCACGGCGCTGTTGTTTGCCGGCCGGGCGGGGTCGGCGTTGACCGCCGAAATTGGCCTGATGAAAGCCACCGAGCAACTCTCCAGCATGGAAATGATGGGGGTGGACCCGCTGCGCCGGGTGATAGCGCCCCGGCTGTGGGCCGGCTTTATCGCCATGCCGGTGCTGGCGGTGATTTTCACCGTCGTGGGTATCTGGGGTGGCATGCTGGTGGGCGTGGAATGGCTGGGCGTGTTTGACGGTGCCTACTGGGGCAACATGCAAAGCTCGGTGGACTTCGTTGATGACGTACTCAACGGGCTGGTCAAGAGCGTGGTATTCGGGTTTGTCTGTGCCTGGATTGCGGTGTACCAGGGGTATGATTGCCTGCCGACCTCGGCCGGCATCAGTTCGGCCACCACCAAAACCGTTGTCTACTCATCATTGGCGGTGCTGGGGCTGGATTTCGCGCTGACCGCCGTTATGTTTGGTGATTTCTGACCAAGTTATTCAGGGAGCCTGCCATGGGCAACAGAAGTATTGAAGTGATCGTCGGTCTGTTCATGATTGCCGGGTTGGCCGCGTTGTTATTCCTGGCGCTGCAGGTCAGCGGCCTGTCGCCGCAGGCCACCAGCGACCGCTACACGCTGTATGCCAACTTCAACGATTCCGGTGGTCTGGCACCCCGGAGCCGGGTGGCCATGGCCGGTGTGACCATCGGCACCATTGAATCGGTGACGCTCGACAAGGAAACCTTCCAGGCGAGGGTGAAAATGGCCATTGATGCGGACGTTGACAACATCCCCGCTGACAGTGCCGCCGTCATCCGCACATCCGGATTGCTGGGTGACCAGTATATTGATGTTTCGGTGGGCGGTGATATGGAGTCGCTGCAACCGGGTGATACCTTTTATTCGACCCAGTCGGCCATGAATCTGGAGCGGCTGATCAGTAACTTTGCTTCCGGCCGATGAGGCAGAACGGAACCGGACAACCTGACCAAGGAGACCAACATGCGCGCACTTAAAGCACGAGTTTTACTGATTCTGGCCATGCTGGTGCTGGCCGCCGGCCAGGCCCGCGCCAGCGCCGAAGAAGAGTTGCGGGTGTATGTGGATGAAAATACCCAGAAACTGGTTCAAAAGCTGACCGAAGAAAAGGGCCTGTTCGAGGAAGATCCTCAGGCCTTTTACCGGTTAATGGAAGAAACCCTGGACGAGTTCGTTGATTTCCGCCGCATCGCCGCCCGGGTGATGGGCCGCTATGCCCGCCAGACCACGCCGGAACAGCGTGACGATTTTGTCGAACGCTTCAAACGCAGCCTGTTCGACGCTTACGCCCAGGCGCTGGTGGAATCCGATAACTTTGAAATGGCGGTGCAGGACGTGGAGATCCTGCCAGACAACAGTAACCGCGCTTCGGTGCAGATGCAGCTGACGTCCTCGGACGGCAATCGCTACGCCATCACCTATTCCATGTACAAGACCGGTGAAGGTCGCTGGCTGATGGAGAATGTGATTGTTGAAGGGGTCAATATTGGTCTGGCATTCCGGGACCGCTTCGCCCAGGAGATGGAGCAGAACCGTGGTCAGATTCAGACCGTGATTGATGGCTGGGGCGATGCGGTGGAATCGCTCAACCTGGAAAAGGAAATGGACGAATCATGAGTAGCCCGGCCCCCCGGGTAACACTCGATGGCCAGGTGTTGACGGTGTCCGGCGAGGTGGATGCCGACAACGTTATGCCCCTGCGCGCCGAGGGTGAGCGCCTGATTCGCCAGGCGAGCGGCGCCCTGGTTGTCGACCTCTCCGGCCTGGCAACCGCCCACAGCGCGGTGCTTTCCATGCTGCTGTGCTGGCAGCGACTGGCTGGCCGCCATCAGCGCCAGTTGACGTTCCGGGGAGCCGGCCAGCGGCTGGTCTCCCTGGCCGCGCTCAGCAATCTGGATGACCAGATCCCCGGATTTGCATCACACGGCTGACCGCCGCCCCCGAATTGGGTACAATTCCGCCCCTGATTTCAAGACATTTGAGGATTTCCTATGGACGCCGCCCAGGTTACCGAACTGGTCAAAGAAGCCTTCCCTGACTGCCAGGTTGAGGCACAGGTCGATGGCAGCCATTACATGGTCGTGGTTGTGGGTGACGTGTTTGAAGGTCTGCCCACCATCAAACGGCAGCAAATGATCAACAAGGCGCTGTTCCAGTATGTGATGGACGGCACCATTCACGCTCTGCACCCCAAAGCCTTCACCCCGAGCGAGTGGGCCGAGCGACAGGCCAACGCCTGAACCGAACAGGACAGATTATTGTGGATAAACTTCTGATCAGGGGCCGCCGGCCCCTGGATGGCGAAATCCGTATTTCCGGCGCCAAAAACGCGGCCCTGCCGATTCTGGCGGCCACCTTGCTGGCGGATGAACCGGTCAGTATCGGCAACCTGCCGCACCTGAACGACGTCACCACCATGATCGAGCTGCTCGGGCGCATGGGCGTTGAGCTGATGGTGGACGAAAAAATGTCGGTGGAAGTACACGCCAACACCATCAAGCACTTCCACGCGCCTTACGAGCTGGTGAAAACCATGCGCGCCTCCATCCTGGTGCTGGGCCCGCTGGTGGCGCATTTTGGTGAAGCGCAGGTATCCCTGCCTGGTGGCTGTGCCATCGGCACCCGGCCGGTGAATCTGCACATCCATGGACTGGAAATGATGGGCGCGGAAATCACCGTTGAGAATGGTTACATCAACGCCAAGACCAATGGACGCCTGAAAGGTGCGCACATTTTCCTGGATACGGTGACCGTGACCGGCACCGAAAACCTGCTGATGGCCGCCACCCTGGCCGAGGGCAAAACCATTTTGGAAAACGCCGCCCGCGAACCGGAAATCGTGGATCTGGCCGAGTGCCTGATTGCCATGGGCGCGGACATCAAGGGCCATGGTACCGCCACCATTGAAATCAATGGGGTAGAGCGCCTGCACGGCTGCCACCACGAAGTACTGCCGGACCGGATTGAAACCGGCACCTATCTGGTGGCCGCGGCCGCCACCGGTGGCCGGGTGAAACTGAAAGACACCCGCGAAGACATTCTGGAAGCGGTCCTGCTGAAACTGGAGGAAGCCGGCGCCCACATCACCACCGGCCCGGACTGGATCGAGCTGGACATGAAAGGCCGGCGCCCGAAAGCCGTGAGCCTGCGTACCGCACCATACCCGGCTTTCCCGACCGACATGCAGGCCCAGTTCGCGGCCATGAACACCGTGGCCGAGGGCAGTGGCACCATCGTGGAAACGGTTTTTGAAAACCGCTTCATGCACCTGCAGGAGCTGATCCGCATGGGCGCCGATATTACCCTGGAGGGTAACGCGGCCATCATAAAAGGCGTGGATCATCTGACCGGTGCCCCGGTCATGGCCACCGACCTGCGCGCTTCAGCCAGCCTGGTCATCGCCGGCCTGGTAGCCGACGGCGACACCATCGTGGACCGTATTTACCACATTGACCGCGGCTACGAGTGTATTGAAGAGAAATTGCAGCTGCTGGGCGCCAGTATCCGCCGCCTGCCTGCGTAAACCGACAAACGGGAACCCGGAAAGACCCATGACAGACACGATTACCATTGCCTTGTCGAAGGGACGCATCCTCGAAGAAACCCTGCCGTTGCTGGCCGAAGCCGGCATCGAGCTGGTCGACGACGTGAAAAAGTCCCGCAAACTGGTGTTCCCGACCACCGATCCGAACGTGCGTATCCTGATTATTCGCGCCACAGATGTGCCGACTTATGTGCAATATGGCGGTGCCGATCTGGGCGTAACCGGCAAAGACGTATTGATGGAACACGGCGGTGAAGGCCTGTACGAGCCGCTGGACCTGAACATCTCCCGCTGCAAGCTGATGACCGCCGGCAAGAAAGGCGTCAATCCGCCGGCCGGCCGGATCCGGGTGGCCACAAAGTTCGTAAATCTTGCCCGCCGCTATTACGCGGCCCAGGGCCGGCAGGCGGACATCATCAAGCTTTACGGGGCGATGGAGCTGGCGCCGATTTTGAATCTGGCGGATGAGATTGTCGATATTGTGGATACCGGCAATACCTTGAAGGCCAATGGTCTTGAGCCTCGGGAACTTATTGATTACATCAGTAGTCGACTGGTGGTGAATCGTGCTTCGATGAAGATGAAGCATGAGCAGATTAATCCGATTATCGAGAAGATGGCGGCTGCAGTCGAAAAACGGCGGACCCCGGAGTAAGGCTTCCCGTTTGGTTTGGGTGCTGTCAGCCCTTGGGTAGGCCTTTCCAAAAACCGCTACAAGCACATCCATGTGCGCTTATTTCGGGCCATCCTTGGCCCTCAAAATTTTTGGAAAGGCCTACCCAAGGGCTTTTGCCGACTCTGTAGCTCAGACGCTGTCAGGGAGGGCCTTCCAAAAATTTGCGGAGCCATGGATGGCGGAGCATAAGCGCCACATGGACGTGCCGCAGGAGCGCTTTTTGGAAGGTCCTCCCTGACGGCGGCTACTCCCAGAGTAATAGGCATCTTGGCAGTATTCCGAAAGTGCCGGCGGACAAACCGGCACACTTTTAAGCAAACAATCCACATGCAGGATTAAAGTTATGACCGACAAGATCACCAGACTGAATGCCTCCCAGAGCGACTTTGACAGTGCGCTGGCCAAGCTGCTGGCGTGGGATGACAGTGTTGACCATCAGGTGAACGAGTCGGTGCGGCATATCCTGCATGAAGTGAAAACCCGTGGCGATGCGGCGGTGATGGAATTCACCGAGAAATTCGATCGGCTGAAAGTCAGCTCCATGGCCGAGCTGGAAATCAGCCAGGACCGGCTGCAGGCTGCCCTGGAGAAGATTCCCCAGGACCAGCGTGAAGGCCTGGAGAAAGCCGCCGAGCGCATTCGGGACTACCACGAACGGCAGAACCAGCAGTCCTGGCAATACGAAGACGAAGACGGCACCGTGCTGGGCCAGAAAGTGACGCCGCTGGACCGGGCCGGTTTGTACGTGCCGGGTGGCAAGGCCGCGTACCCGTCGTCTGTATTGATGAACGCGATTCCGGCCAAGGTGGCCGGTGTGAGCCAGCTGATCATGGTGGTGCCAACGCCTGATGGCGTGGTGAACGACATGGTGCTGGCGGCGGCCGCCATCGCCGGTGTGGATCGCGTCTTTGCCCTGGGTGGTGCCCAGGCTGTGGGTGCGCTGGCGTATGGTACAGAGACCGTGCCGGCCGTGGATAAAATCGTTGGCCCGGGCAACATCTTTGTGGCCACGGCCAAGCGTGAAGTCTTCGGGGTGGTCGGCATCGACATGATCGCAGGCCCGTCTGAAATCCTGGTGATCTGCGACGGCAACACCGACCCGGACTGGATCGCCATGGACCTGTTCTCCCAGGCCGAGCACGACGAGCAGGCGCAAAGCATTCTGGTCAGCCCGGACGGGGATTTCCTCGATGCCGTGGAAGCCAGCATCAACAAACTGCTGCCGACCATGGAGCGCGAAGACATGATACGCACCTCCATGACCAGCCGTGGCGCCTTGATCCAGGTGGCCGACCTGAAGGAAGCCGCCGAGGTATCCAACCGGGTGGCTCCTGAGCACCTGGAGCTGTCGGTGGAAGACCCGCAGGCCATGCTGGACGACATCCGCCACGCCGGCGCCATCTTCATGGGCCGCCACACCGCCGAGGCTCTCGGCGACTACTGCGCCGGCCCGAATCACGTACTGCCCACCAGCGGCACCGCAAGGTTCAGCTCGCCGCTGGGCGTGTACGATTTCCAGAAGCGTTCGTCCCTGATCGGCTTCAGTCCCGAAGGTGCCGACCGCATGGGCCGTGTGGCATCCGTGCTGGCCCGTGGCGAAGGCCTGACTGCGCATGCGCGTTCTGCCGAATACCGTATTAAAGATTGAGGCTTTAAATGAGCAAATACTGGAGTTCCCTGGTTGAGAACCTGAAGCCGTACGTGCCGGGTGAACAGCCAAAAATGGCCAACCTGGTGAAGCTGAACACCAACGAAAACCCGTTCGGCCCCTCGCCGAAGGTCATCGAAGCCATCCAGAAAGAGCTGAACGACAACCTTCGCCTGTACCCGGACCCCGAAAGCAAGGCGCTCAAAGAAGCCATCGCCCATTACTACACCGACCACGGCATCAAACCAAAGCAGGTGTTTGTCGGCAATGGCTCGGACGAAGTACTGGCTCACATCTTTCAGGGCCTGCTGAAACAGGACAAGCCCATCCTGTTTCCGGACATCACCTACAGCTTTTACCCGGTGTACTGCAGCCTGTATCAGGTGGAAAGCGAAACCATCCCGCTGACCGACAGCTTCGAAATTGACCCGGCGGACTATAAACGCCCGAACGGCGGCATTATATTCCCGAACCCGAACGCCCCCACCGGCCGTTTCATGGTGCTGCAGCACGTGGTTGAAATCCTCGAGGCCAACCCGGACAGCGTAGTGGTGGTCGACGAAGCCTACGTCGACTTCGGCGGCGAGACGGCTATTACCCTGGTGAACGACTACCCGAATCTGGTCGTCAGCCAGACCCTGTCCAAGGCCCGCTCCCTGGCCGGCTTGCGGGTGGGCTTCGCGGTGGCTGATGAAGAACTGATTGAAGCCCTGAACCGGGTCAAAGACAGCTTCAATTCCTACCCACTGGACCGCCTGGCCCTTGTGGGTGCCGTCGCAGCATTCGAGGACAACCAGTGGTTTGAAGACTCCTGCAACGGAGTGATCAACGAACGCGAACGTCTTACAGAAAAGCTGGAAGAGCTTGGCTTTGAAGTTCTGCCGTCGAAAGCCAACTTCGTGTTCACACGGCACAAGGAAAAAGCCGGTGCGGATATCGCAGCTAGCCTGAGAGAGCAGGGCATCATCGTCCGCCACTTCGACAAGCCACGGATCAGTGACTTCCTGCGTATCACGATAGGCACCTCTGATCAGAACAATTCCTTGATCAAAGCCTTGTCTGAACTCTAGGCTACTGAGAAGTCCGAGCAAGGTTCTGGCGCTTCGGCTTGAGAGTGGCTGCGGGGCGGGGATGGGTTTCCGAAAACCGCTACAAGCACATCCATGTGCGCTTATTTCGGGCCATCCCTGGCCCTCAAAATTTTCGGAAACCCATCCCCGCCCCTTGCTATTGCACCTCATTGCGCGCCAGAACCGCCCCATACCTTCATAAACATGGCGGAGGCAACCACCATGGCAAACCGCAAAGAAATCCTCGCAAAAATCACCGAATGGCTGGAACCCGAAAACTTCCAGGACTACGCCCCAAACGGCCTGCAAGTCGAAGGCAAAGAAGACGTTAACACCATCATCACCGGCGTCACCGCCTCCCAGGCATTGCTCGACGAAGCCATCAAACGCAACGCCGACATGATTCTGGTACACCATGGCTACTTCTGGAAAGGCGAGGACCAGTGCATCCGGGGCATGAAGAAGAACCGCATCAAGCAGTTGCTGGAAAACGACATCAACCTCGTCGCCTACCACCTGCCGCTGGATGACCACCCGGAATACGGAAATAACCGGCAGCTGGCTGACGTACTCGAAATCCAGAATCCCAAGCCACTAGGCGGGCTGGTGTGGCAGGGCAAGCTTAAAGAATCCATGAGCCCGGAGAAGTTCGGCTTGCACATCGCCCGGGCCCTGCACCGAAACCCGCTGCATGTCGGTGAGGGTAAAGACACCATCGAAACCGTTGCCTGGTGCACCGGCGCTGCCCAGGGCTTCATCAACATGGCCATCGAAGCCGATGTGGATGCGTATCTTTCAGGCGAAATCTCCGAACCCACCACCCACACCGCCCGGGAATGCCGCATCCACTATTACGCCGCCGGCCACCACGCTACTGAGCGCTACGGTGTACAGGCTCTGGGGGAAGCTCTGGCAAAGGAGTTTGGAGTGAGCCACCAGTTCATCGACTGTGATAATCCGGTGTAATGTAAGGGCAGGCGGTGAATCATTAAGATCAGCCGGGTTGGCAGGGCCCTTCACAAAAATTTTGAGGCCATGGGTGGCTTGATATAGCGCACGACCGCCATGGATGGCGGAAGTGCAGATTTTGCAGGAGCAAAAATCTGCCAGGGATGTGCTCGTAGCGGTTTTTGGAAAGGCCTTCCTGGCCTGGCCTCCCCCACACTCAACAGGCTCGCAAGAGAGGCCAGCACCCAACCCAAACTAAATCAGGCAGACTCCTTCCGAGCCTTGGCCTTCTCCTTATCCAGTCCATAATCCTCGGCCAGCATGCCAGAATCATCCAGCTCAGACTTCGGCGCATAATCCCGGGGTGGCTCCGAAGGCGCTTCATCCTCAGAGTGACTCAGCCGGCCAGAAGACTGCTGCTCCAACTCATCCAGCCACTCATCATCATTACACAGCCGATTCGCCCCGCGTGCCATATGCTGATTCACATCGTGGTATACATCATTAAACCGACGCAGCAAATGCGCAGACTCCATGAAATGCTCATTCACCTGAGCCTGATAGCGCGTAAATTCTCCTCGCAACTCATCAATCTGCTGCTCCGCACGGCGCTGACGCAGATTCGCGCCCTGGCCCGAACGGCCCACCAGAACACCAATGATAAGCCCCACCACCAGCGCGGCAGCCGCCGCCAGAATCAGGTTCGTCATAGAAAAATCGTCCTTTATTGCCCGCAATTGAGGAAACCTTAAGATCAGTATAACGCCCCCTGACGTATCATCCCATGGCTAAACCGGTCGCCAATCGTCGTATGGCCGAAAAAGCTCCAAAATGTGGAGAAAAAGCCCGAAATAAGTAACAATACGCAGCTCAAATTTCCAACCAACAGCCGGGAAAACCCAGATGACAGAAGCCATGTCCTCCGAAACCGAAGCGAACCTGAGCCCCTGGGAGCGTTACCAACAGGACCTTGAACGCCCGGACTTTGCGAAGGACCCGGCCCAGGAAGACGCCGTGCAGCGCCTGCAGGCTCTTTACGAAAAACTGGTGGAAGCGGAAAACCAGCGCGACAGCCTGGCCACAAAGCTGAAACTCAAGCTCAATGGTGGCAAGGAAACCCCCGTCAAAGGGCTGTACTTCTGGGGTGGCGTTGGCCGGGGCAAAACCTACCTCATGGACACTTTCTATGAGGCCCTGCCGTTCGACCGCAAAATGCGCGTGCACTTCCACCGTTTCATGCAGCGCGTACATAACGAACTCAAGGCCCTGAAGGGCGAGAAAAACCCGCTCGACCAGGTGGCGAAAAAATTCGCCGATGAAACCCGGGTTATCTGCTTCGACGAATTCTTCGTCTCCGACATCGGCGACGCCATGATCCTGGCCACGCTGATGGACGGCCTGTTCAGCCGTGGCGTCACGCTGGTGTGTACCTCCAACATCGTGCCCGACGGCCTCTACAAGGACGGCCTGCAGCGTGCCCGCTTTTTGCCGGCGATTGATCTGGTGAAGAAACACACCGATGTGGTGAACGTGGATGGTGGCGTGGACTACCGCCTGCGAACGCTGGAGCAGGCCGAGCTGTACCACAGCCCGCTGGATGAAGACGCTGATATCAGCCTGCGCAAGAGTTTTGACGGCCTGGCGGTGGAATGCGCCGCCCATGATGCAACGATTGAAATCAACGGCCGTAACATTCCGGCCCTGGCTCACGCAGACGATGTGGTCTGGTTTGATTTCAAGGCCGTGTGTGATGGCCCTCGCAGCCAGAACGACTACATCGAACTGGCTCGCCAGTTCCATGCGATTATCGTCAGCAACGTGCCGGTTCTGGGCACCCACAACGACGACCAGGCACGGCGTTTCATCAACATGATTGACGAGTTCTACGACCGCAACGTGAAAGTGATCATCTCGGCCGAGGCCCCGATTACCGAACTATACTCCGGGGGTCGACTGAGCTTTGAATTCGAACGCACCGAATCGCGGTTGCTGGAAATGCAGTCCCAGGAATATCTCGAGGCGCCGCATAAGCCTTGAAGGCTTATGTCTTTTTATCCCCCTCTCCCCCGGCCCCTCCCCCTCCAGGGGGGAGGGGAGTTTTGGCTTCCATGTTAGCGGGCTACATTCCCTCTCCCCTTGTGGGAGGGGAGTTTTGGCTTCCATGTTAGCGGGTTACATTCCCTCTCCCCTTGTGGGAGAGGGCCAGGGAGAGGGGGATAAAAAGCTGGTTAACCCTTTAACAGCTCCTCAATACGCTCATCCTTCTCTGCCCACAAACCACTCACCCAGCGCTGAAACTCCACCCGCACCTCCCGGTTGTTCTCGTAATCCATTCCCAGGAAATGCGCTGGCACCTCGTGCACTTTCACGTCAATCACGATCTTGCGTACCTTGCCGCTCAGATAATCCCAGATGCCGGGCCGGCCATCGGGGTACACGATGGTGACATCCAGCATGGTGTGGATCATCTCGCCCATGGCGCTGAACACAAACGCCGTGCCCCCGGCCTTGGGCTTGAGCAGGTACTTGTAGGGCGAGTTCTGCCGCCGGTGTTTCTCCGGGGTGAAACGGGTGCCTTCCATGAAATTGAAAATGGTCACCGGCATATAACGGAACTTCTCACAGGCGCGGCGGGTGGCTTCGGTGTCCTTGCCTTTCAGTGCCGGATTTTTCGCGATCTGCTCCTTGGTGTGCCGGTGCATGAACGGGAAATCGAGCGCCCACCAGGCAATACCCAGCAGCGGCACGTACAGCAGCTGTTTTTTCAGGAAGAACTTCAGCAGTGGAATCTCGCTGTTCAGCACGTACTGGATAGCGGGAATGTCCGCCCAGCTCTGATGGTTGCATGTAACAAAGTACCACTGGTTGCGACTCAACCCCTCCACGCCGCGAATGTCCCACTCCACCTTGTGGAACACCTTCATCAGCACATTATTGAATCCGATCCAGTAGCGGGCGATGGCGTTGAGAATGGCCGAGCACAGTTTGCGAACGGCGGTAACCGGCACCAGCAGCTTGATGATCCCCAGCAATAACAGGAAAGGGAACAGCACCAGTGTATTGAGCAGAATCAGCACCACCACCAGGGCGCCTTTTATGGGAGAGGGCAGAAAATCAAGCATGTCTCAATCTCACAACGTCGGTTTAGAGTTGCTCGGGCAGCAGCTCTGCCCCGGTTTCTGCAGCGGCCAGCAGTGTAAGACGGGCCGGTGAGCGGTCTTCCAGCAGATCGGCAAATGCCCGGTCATAGTCCTGTAGTTGATTGAAGCGGATCATCGAGCGGATTTCCTCGATGTAGTCCTCGCCCCGCTCGGAATAACTCATCAGGCCTCCCGCCAGGCGAATGCCGGAGATACGACGGTTATTGCGGCGGTCGGCGGCACGCAGGTTCCGCACCTCGCGGTAGGCATTATGCCGGTTCAGGTTCTGGATGTAGGAGCGCACCGAAAAATAAGGACTTGAGAAGGTGGCCACTTCATGATTGGCGCCCTCCGGGCGGCCCTTTGGCACCAGCCCACAGCCTTGCGTAAAGCACCACTGGCCAAACAGGTTGTTGCCGCGGGTGGCAAAGCGTGACTGACCCCAGGCGGATTCATTGGCTGCCTGAGCCAATACCAGTGACGGCGGAATAACATCCAGTTTCTTTTTCAGCGCGGCGAAACGGGCCTTGCCCCCGGCCGTCACCCGCAGGCGTTCGCTCTGGCTCTCCAGCCAGGTTTGTTCGGCTTCGGTCAGGGTTTCTTTGCCCGCCAGGCTCTGCAGGTAATGGCGCTCCACCAGGATACGTGAGTTTGCCAGAACAATACGTGGGTAAAGATAGCTGAAAAAGGCGGCCTTGCGTTTGTTTACATCGCGGTACCGGGAAAAATCCGGCAGGGGTGCCTTGGCCCATTTGGGCAGGGGTGGCAGGGTTGCCAGGGAGATATCGGCTTCGTCGCCGGAGTCGGAAACAGGGGGTGAATACAGCGCTCCGGCCAGGACAAACACGCCCAGAAAAACAAACAACGGTAGCGCCCGTGAAACCGCGGTCATAACTCTCCTCGTTCCTTTGGAAAGAGACGGATTATAACAGCTTAAGAAGCCTCTGAGTGAATCAAAGGCTCCTTGACCGGGCGCTTATGGCAAGGGGGTCAGAACATCAGTTTCATGCCTGCCATCACGCCTTCATCCAGGTTGATGTCTGCGCTGGAACCATCGATATCGGTGTTCAGGTAACGGTAGCCGGCAAACACCTCGGCGTTGCGGATAATCCGGTAGCTGCCGCGCAGCTCCACGTTGGTCATGTCGTCTGAATCACCGAACGACAGAATGCTCGGTGCGTAGTGCAGGCTGCCACTGACAGACAGGCCGGGCACTGCCGGAATATTAACCTGGCTGAAGCCGCCCAGGGCAACCGCGCCGCCATTGGCATCGCTGTCGTCATCCCAGCCAATGGCACGGGCGCCGAGGCCGGCGGTAGTCGGCAGGTTGCCCAGTGCGGTCTGGCCCTGGGCGTAAAAATCACCATTGGCGATATGGCGGCTACCTTCGTGGTAGGTGTAGCCGGCGCCAAACTGGATGTCATCCTTGCTGGACATGAAATTGTACTGACCTTTGACGGAATCATTGGTCAGGCTCAGGTCCAGGTCGGAGGCGAATGCCGGTGCAGCGGCCATGGAGAGCGCCAGAACGGATACACGGGTCAGTTTCATGAGGTCACCCTTATTATCAAAGTTATGGAAACGTGGTTTGAATGAAAGCAGCTTGGTCCGGGGCCTGATTGCAGCCCAATGGTATTGCTTGAGATGGTAACCAGCCATGGCGCCGGGCACAACTTACAGGGCGTTTAAATGCCGTACATCTGCATTGGCCTGGCTAGGATGGCTCGCACACCGGGCAGTATTGTTCGAGCACCGCCCTGAGCATATCCATCTTGACCGGCTTGGCAATGAACGAGTCCATGCCCGCGGCATGGCATTGTTCCTCATCTTCTTCAGAGGCACTGGCGGTCAGCGCCACCACCGGCACACGCAGGCGGCGCTGTTCCTTCTCCCATCGCCGCAGCTGGCGGGTGGCTTCAAAACCATCCATCTCGGGCATGACGCAATCCATCAGAATCAGGTCAAATGCCCGGCTTTGCCACAGGCGCGAGGCCTGCAGACCATCGCTGGCGGTGGTTACCTGACAACTGAGCTTCTCCAGGACGCGACGGGTGAGGGTTTGATTAACGGGGTTGTCCTCCACCAGCAATACCCGCATGCGACCGCAACTGATCTTCTGGTGGCGACGGCTGATGTCGGTGACAGCCTGTAGCGAGAAGCGAGTCAGAAAACGCCGATCCTGATTGGCTGCATCAATAAACAACTGGTTGAGCATGGGAATCAGCCAGGATTCGCGCAGCGTCTTGCTCAGAAACGCATCGGCCCCGGCTGCCCGGAAATGCTCCGCATCGCCGCGCTGGGGGTTGGAGGTGAGGATCAGCACGCGCAGGGTCGCCCAGCGGGGGTCGTTGTGAACCTGCTGACACAGACGCTCGCTGTCGGTGTCCGGAACAAAGCCATCCATGATCAGCGCATCGTAGCCGTTGCCAGACTCACTGGCCTGCTCCAGCAATGCCAGCGCCCGGGCTCCGGAACCCACGGAATCAATCGCCAGCTCGTGACGCGACAACACCTCCAGGGTGATCTTGCGGGACAGTTCGTAGGAGTCGAGTACCAGAATACGGCGGCCGCGAATCTGCCGGTTGTCCGGCCGCACCAGAACTTGCGAGCTGCTACCGGAATCCTTCAGGACCAGTTCTGTCCAGAAAGTGGAGCCCTGGCCGGGCTGGCTTTCCACATCCACCGAACCACCCATCAACTGCGCCAGTTGCCGGCTGACCGTCAGACCCAGGCCGGCTCCCGGCAGTGGCTGGCTGAACCGTTGGTTGAGCTGTACATGGGGCTCGTAGATGCGCTCGATATCCTCGGGATGGATGCCAATGCCCGTGTCCTCCACCGACAACCTCAGCCGGACCTGGCCATCCTTGCGGGCCAGTACCTCCACACTGATCAGGACATGCCCCGAGTCGGTAAACTTGATGGCGTTGGATAACAGGTTCAGCAGCACCTGGCGTATGCGAACCGGGTCACCGGCCAACTCCCAGGGCAGGTTGCCATCTACCCGTACATCCAGCTCCAGCCCCTTTTCCCGGGCCCGGGAGCCGAGCATGTGGACCAGGTCGTTCAGAATGTCCCGAAGGTCAAAGGGGGCGTCTTCCAGTTCCAGTTTGCCCGCTTCAATGCTGGATATATCCAGCAGATCACTGATGATGGTGGACAGGCTGTCGGCGGCGCTAAGGAGGGTCTGCGTGTATTCCCTCTGCTCCGGATCCAGCGGGGTGTCGGCCAGCAGGCTGCCATAACCGGAAACGGACTGCAGTGGAATGCGCAGTTCATGGCTGATATTGGCGAGAAAACGGGTTTTTGCTTCGTTTGCCTTGAGCGCTTCGTCACGCTCAACGCCTGTCTCGTGTGCGCTCTGGCGCAACGCCCGGGCGCGCTCGAGCAGTTTCAGGCGCATGGTGTTCAGGGCTTTCTCCAGCTCTGAAACCGACGGCTCCCGCCGGCCTCTGCCGGGCGTTACCGGCTCCACCAGTGTGACCAGGTCGAGCTTGCGCACCTGCGAGGCCATGGTCTGCAACTGTTTTGCCATACAGGCACGGGAGCGCAAGGCCCACAGCAGCACTCCGCCAAGCAGCAGGCACAGTAATAGCAGCACAATCAGTAGCGAGGGCAAGGCACCAAATCCCTGTGTCGGTTAGACTTTTTAATGTTTTGAGGTTTCGTTTAAAAACTGACCGGCAAAGTCTAACAGACCGACACCACAAACACCCAGTGCCGGCCGTTCTCTGTAACAAAGCGGAACCGGACATTCTTGTCATACAGGCAGGCGCCGTAGGTACGGTCCTCATCACGGCCCCGTCGAAACGAGGGGCGGGGGTCATAGGCGGTGACATCTTCGATCAACGCCCGGAAGTCCGGATAGTCGGCCTCTGGCAGCCGGGCAAGCTGGGTTTCGGCTTCGTCGGAAAACACCACTTCCAGCCGCTCGGTGGGGGCCGAATCGGCCCAGCCCAGAGACGCCTCCGGTACCGAATCGGCAAACGGCAGGTAAGGCTTGATGTCCAGAATGGGCGTGCCTTCAATCAGGTCATGGTTGCGGATGCGCAATACCAGCCGACCATCGGCCCGCCTTGCCAGGCCTTCGTTACGCACCACGGACAAGCCCAGGCTGTTGGGCCGGAATGGTGAGCGTGAAGCAAAGACCCCCATTTTCCTGTTTCCTCCCAGCCGGGGTGGACGCACCACCGGCCGCCATTCGGCCCGTACCGCTTCGTGGAACTGAAACGTCAGCCACAGGTGGCTGGCCGATTCCAGGCCGCGAAAAGCGTCTTCCCGGTCGAAGGGTGGCTGAATCACCAGCTCGGCATGGGCATGGCGGGTCAGGCCCGGCTGCCTTGGCACCCCGAACTTGTCCCTGAAACAGGAGTGAGTCAGGGCGATGGGGGTTAGCGTCAGGGCTTCTGTTGCCGGTTTGCTCTTGTGGGGAAGTTTGGGCATGACTAGTCTCGGTCCAGCGTTCCTGCGAAATACATTTCCAGGCGAAACAGAATGGAAGCCTGCTCCCGGAAACTTTCATCCCGGGGAAAGGAGAGGGCGGGGATCAGCTCGGCAAACAGCCAGTCTTCGTAAACCCGGTAACGCCAGGTCAGGTCAGCGAAATACGACGTGGTTCGCCAGACTGGCTGGCTTTCGCCCAGAATACCCAGCCGGGGACGCAGTTCCGAGCGGTTATTCAGGCGCTTCCGGACACTGAAAATCTGCGCCGCCTCAAACTTCCGTTCGTCGTGCAGCCACTCAAGTTCCGAGGAGGCAAAAAAACGCCAGCCATCCGGCAGCGGGCGATTTGCGCCGAACCAGCTACGGGCACCCCAGCCTTCGGTGTGGTAGTAATAAGCCCGTTGTTCGGCGGCCACATTCCACTCAGGGGTCAGTTGCCAGCCCTTGCCCATCTTGGCGCGCCAGAACATTTCCGGCGGCAGGCGCAAACGCCCGCCGATGTCGGTGGAAAAGTTCACCGCATCGCCAATTTCGGTGATGTAACGCAAAGCGCCAGTTGCGGTGGAGTCTGTTCTTTCAGAGTCAACCAGTTGCCGGTCTCTGTCTCGCTCCTCAAGAGGCACCAGGTCTTCACTTTCACTGTCGATGACCAGTTTCAGTGTTTCCTCGGCCGTGGGGACCTCCAGGCGAAACCGCACTTCCGGCTCGAAATCCAGCAGGTTGCCGGTTTCCGATTTGGCAGCTGCTCCCAGGCGCAGATAACTCTCGTTGTTTGGTAATACTCGCGACGAACCCGACAAGGTCCGGTCGGCCCAGGCACCGATTGCCTGCACGGTGGGGCTGTATTCGCGCTCCTGGTGAATCACCCAGTTGCTGGCGCCCAGCCACCAGCTTTTCTGTGGCTCGGCCCAGTATTCTTCCGGCCCGAATGTATAAAAAGAGGCTGGCAGCCGATAAGGCGAAAGCAACTCATTGGTCAGAGGCTCGAAGGCACCCGGAGAGGGATCTTCGGCCTGGGAGGTCAGTGGAGACGCCAGGGCGGCGAGAAAAAGCCAGCCTCGCGTCATCTGTTTTACCGGAAAGTTGGCCCGACTAGCCGCCGGACTCTTTGCCGGGCGTTTTAACAAACTCCTGCACGAAGCGATCATGACATTCACGAACTTGACGCCTCACATCGGCCAAGGGGTTGTTATTATTAATAATGGCGTCTGCCCGTGCACACCGCTCGTCCCTGGCCATCTGGGCTGCCATAATCCGTTCTACCTGTTGCCGGGAATTATCATCCCTTACCATCGTGCGTTCAAGTTGTACGGATTCGGGAACGTCTACCACGACAACTCTTTCCACCAGTTCGTGCTGGTCGGTTTCCAGAAGCAGGGGGGAGATGAGGAGTACGTACGGTAAGTCGTACGTACTTTTGCGCCCCTCTCCCTGGCCCTCTCCCGCCAGGGGAGAGGGAATGTTTGCCCCTAATGTTGTGTAACCCCTCTCCCCTGGTGGGAGAGGGGATGGGGAGAGGGGGTATAAAAGCTGATTCATCAATTCCTTACGAATAATGGGATGCAGCAACGCCTCCAGCCACTCTTTCTCCCCCGGCGCTTCAAAAATCCGCTGCCGCAGCCAGGCGCGATTGAGCGAACCGTCCGCCTGCAGTACCTCCGGCCCAAAATGCTCTGTAATTGCCTTCAGGGCGTGGGTACCTGGCTCCACCACCTGCCGGGCCACATCATCGGCATCCACCCAATGCACACCCAGCTCACCAAAAAGCCTCGCCACCGTGGATTTGCCCGAGCCAATTCCGCCCGTTAGTCCGACGATATGGGTTTCAGGCCCGGCCGGGGTCAGACCCCGAACGGGGTCTGACCCCATGTCATGACGATCACCCACCGGTCACACTCCCAGTATGCCAAACCAGACCCGCACAATCTCGTCCCCAAACCACAGACAAAGTACCCCGGCCGTGGCCAGATAAGGGCCGAACGGAATCGGCACCTCACGACCGTGCTTGCGGAACACCATCAGGCTGATGCCCACCACGGCGCCCACCAGCGACGACAGCAAAATCACCGCCGGTAACAGTTGCCAGCCCAGCCAGGCACCCAGTGCTGCCAACAGTTTGAAATCGCCGTGTCCCATGCCTTCCTTGCCAGTGACCAGCTTGAACAGCCAGTACACAGACCATAGGGAAAGGTAACCGGCCACGGCACCCCAGAAAGCACTCTCAAAACCAGTCAGAACACCGAAGTAGTTCAACACCAGCCCCAGCCACATCAGGGGCAGGGTGATGCTGTCAGGCAGCAGTTGAGTGTCAAAATCGATGACCGTGAGCGCCACCAGGGCGTATACCAGCAGCAACGCCCAAAGCGCTGATTCGGTCGGTCCCAATAGAATTACGGTAACCACCGCCAGGATGGCGGTCACCGCCTCAATAATGGGATAACGTGGCGAAATCCGCTCGCCGCAGGAAGAACATTTTCCCCTGAGTGCCAGCCAGCTGATGACCGGAATGTTCTCCCAGGCGCGGATTTTGTGCCCACAGGAAGGGCAGGTAGACGCGGGTTTGGACAGCGTAACCGGCTCATCACTCTTACGCTGCTCCGCCGGAAGCTCCAAAAACTCCTCACACTGACAGCGCCAGCCCTGCTGCATCATCTTCGGTAGGCGCAGAATCACCACGTTCAGGAAACTGCCAATGCAGAGAGAGAAGAGGGCGACGGTGGTGTAAAGGAGCCAGGGGATGGAAAGAAATATGTCTAAACTTGGCATCAAAAACTCATCAATGTTGTCTTATCCCCCTCCCCCCTGGTGGGGGAGGGGCTAGGGGAGAGGGGGTGAAAAAGTCCCGCGCAAGCGGAAACATCAACCAACAACCTGACCCATCTGGAAGATCGGCAGATACATGGCCACAATCAGGCCACCCACCAGCACACCCAGAACCGCCATAATCATCGGCTCCATCAGTGCAGTCAGGTTGTCCACCATGTCATCAACAACGGCCTCGTAATGTTCGGCCACCTTGCCCAGCATTTCATCCAGGTTACCGGATTCCTCACCAATGGCCGTCAACTGCACCGCCATCACCGGGAACAGATTCTGGTTGCGCATGGCGGCCTGTAACTGGGTACCGCTGGACACCTCGTTCTTGATGTTGGTCACTGCGTCCCGGTAAACCGCATTGCCCGTGGCGCCGGACACAGAATCCAGCGCATCCACCAGTGGCACACCGGCGGCGAAGGTTGTGGACAGTACCCGGCCAAACTTGGCGACGGCGGATTTGTCCAGAATTTCACCCACCACAGGCAGTTTCAGAATCCATTTGTCGACAAAATCCGAGAATTTCTGCGAGCGCCGCCGGGCTTCTTTGAACAGGAAAATGGAACCCACAATGCCAATCAGCACCACGAACCACCACTTCTGCATCCATTCCGATAACTCGACAACAAACTGGGTAAACACCGGCAAGTCTGCGCCAAAACCCTGGAAGAGGCTTTCAAACTGCGGCACCACCTTCACCAGCAGGATCGCGGTCACGATGATCGCCACCACAATAACCGCGATCGGGTAGGTCATTGCCTTTTTGACTTTCTTTTTCAGGATCTCGGTTTTTTCCAGATACACCGCAATGCGGTCGAGCATCTGCTCCAGCGCACCGGCTTTTTCGCCGGAATCCACCAGGTTGCAGTACAGGTCATCAAAGTGCTTCGGGTGTTTGCGCAGCGCCGTGGCAAAACCGGTGCCAGAGGAAATGTCGTTACGCAGGGTCATAACCAGCTCTTGCAGGCCCTTGTTTTCCAGGCCATCGGCGACAATGTCGAAGCTCTGTACCAGGGGGACGCCGGCTTTCATCATGGTTGCCAGTTGGCGGGTGAGCATGGCAATGTCGAACGGCGTAATTTTCTTGCTGCCGCCAAACAGCGGCTTGGGCTTTTTCTTGACCTTGGCCGGCAGAATGCCCTGCTTGCGCAGCTGGGCCTTGATCTGCGCAACATTGGAGCCGGCCATCTCGCCCTTTGTTTTATTGCCCTTGCGGTCCTTGCCTTCCCAGACAAACGCTTCGAGCTTTTGTGCTTTCTCTGCCATGTTTAATCCTTGGTCACGCGGTTGGCTTCCTCAAGGCTGGTCACACCCTCAATCACCTTGCGCAGGGCGGATTGCCTCAACGTGCGGAAGCCTTCTTTCTGAGCCTGCTTTGCTATCTGGATCGAGCTGGCCTCTTCCATAATCATGTTGGCCAGCTCGTCGGTAATTTTCACCACTTCATAAATACCAACGCGGCCTTTATAGCCACCATTGCATTTATCACAGCCTTTGGGCCGGTACAATGTAAAGCCGCTGTCAATTTGCTCTTCTGTGAACCCTTCCTTCAAAAGCGTTTCATGGGGTACATCCAGAGGTTCCTTGCAGCTCTTGCACAAGCGCCGTCCCAGGCGCTGGGCAATAATCAGGCTCACCGACGTGGCAATGTTGAAGGCGGGCACGCCCATGTTCATCATCCGTGTGAGCGTTTCCGCGGCGCTGTTGGTATGCAGGGTAGACAGTACCAGGTGCCCGGTTTGTGCCGCCTTGATGGCGATATTGGCGGTTTCCAGGTCCCGGATCTCGCCCACCATGATGACATCCGGATCCTGACGCAGGAACGCCCGCAGGGCTTCGGCAAAGCCCAGGCCCACCTTGTTGTTCACGTTTACCTGGTTCACGCCCTCCAGGTTGATTTCCGCCGGGTCTTCCGCCGTGGAAATATTGCGCTCTGTGGTGTTCAGAATATTAAGGCCGGTATACAGTGAAACGGTTTTACCCGAGCCCGTGGGGCCGGTTACCAGGATCATGCCCTGGGGCTGTTCCAGGGCCTTCAGGTACATCTCTTTCTGGTCTTCCTCATAACCCAGCGCATCGATGCCCATCTGCGCCTGGCTGGGGTCCAGGATCCGCAACACGATCTTCTCACCCCATAGTGTGGGCAGGGTGTTCACCCGGAAATCAATGGCCTTGGTTTTCGAAAGCTTCATCTTGATGCGGCCATCCTGCGGCACCCGACGCTCGGAAATATCCAGCTGAGACATGATTTTCACGCGTGCGGAAATCTTCGGTGCCAGTTTGATGCTGGGGCGGGAAACCTCTTTCAGGATGCCGTCCGTGCGGTAGCGTACCCGGTAAACTTTCTCGTAGGGCTCGAAGTGAATATCCGAGGCGCCGGTACGAATGGCATCCAGCAGGACCTTGTTCACATATTTGACGATGGGCGCGTCATCCACCTCGGTGGGTTTGACCGCATCGCTGTCGTCATCCCCATCGCCGCCTTCGGTTTCAACGCTTCCCAGGTCGGCATCTTCCAGGTCACCCATGGTGGTGTCCTGGGATTCCAGATACTTCTCGATGGCAATGCGCAGCTTGGCGTCGTCCACCAGCACGCCATCGGTGCTCAGGCCGGTATTGAACTTGATCTCGTCCAGAGCCTGGATGTTGGTGGGATCCGACACCGCGAGAAACAGGCGGTTACCGCGTTTATAAAGAGGGAGGGCGTTGTGTTTGCGAATCAGCTTCTCGTCAACCAGCTTCTCCGGCAGCATTTCCGGGGCAAAGGCGTCCAGGTCCAGCACCGAAACGCCGAATTCCATGGCGGCAGAAAACGCCATTCTGGCGCTATCGGCCATCTCGTGCTGGGCCAGGTAGGTTATGAGAGGAATGCGGTTATGGGAGGCGTGTAAAAAGGCATCCTTTGCCGTGTCTTCATCCAGAAGCCCGTCATCCACAAATCGACGGGCCAGACCCGTCAGCGTCACGTTTCGGTTGCTGCTCGCCATAAATGCTCTGAGGAAGGTTTTGTAAGTCGCTGAATCTCGTGTTTATGAGAACAGAGTTTAGATGGCTGAAGGGGGTTTGGAAAGCCGCCTGGATCACAGCTTTGACCTTACTCAAGCGGATACTGTGTACATGTAGTCACAGTAACCCTGTCGAAATGCGCAACATCGATGTGACAAAAAACGTCACACCTGGTCGCGGTGCGGCACAAAAAAGTGCTGAAAAATGAATGTGATACATTTCACATAAGTTTATAAGCCCATGAAGCGAGCATGGTTTTTGACGTGGTTTTACAATTGGCATGGCGGGTGCAGTAGCCGGCATAGGCTCACAGGGAGCAGTGGCAAAAGCTCCATGCCCGGAGCCGTAAGCCGATATTTGGTAACCAAAACGAAGAAAGGTACTGATTATGAAAGAGATTCAGATGAATCACGGTCAGAAGGGTTTCACCCTGATCGAACTGATGATCGTTGTGGCGATTATTGGTATTCTGGCAGCTGTGGCTATTCCGCAGTATCAGGATTATACGGCGCGGTCGCAGGTAACTCGTGTCGTTGGTGAAGTTAATGCACTGAAGACCAATATTGAGGACGCTCTACAGCGTGGTGCGACTATCGTGGATGGCTACACCGACGATATCGCCAATAATCAAATCGCGTTGGCATACGATTCCACGAAATCTAATCTGCTGGATGGCACCCAGGGTACAAACGGCGTGACCATTACCGACGGTGGCACTGCTACTCCAACCATTGAAGCATTTTTGGGTGGTCAGGCTTCCGCCGCTGTGTCTGGCGCGGTAGTTGAGCTTTCCCGTGATGCGCAAGGTCGGTGGACTTGTATTGTTGATCCGTCTGGCAATAGCGGTGGCTGGAAAGACAGCTACGCCCCTGCAGGGTGCCCAGCTTCTTAAAGTCGGCATTAGTATAAGAAGCTGTAATTCAGGCCAAGTCTGACTAGAAAAGGCCCGGCGGTGAGAACCGCCGGGCCTTTTTATTTTATTGCTTGGTTGTAGTGACCAGCTGTGCTGACCTAGTCAGTTTCAGCTTGGCAAGCCATGTATAGGGCAACTAACCTGATCCTTAGGGAGTAAAGTGAAAATGTATAAGGAAGTCGATTCAGCCTGGGTGCTCGTCATCGTCGGCACAGCCTTGCCGGCATTGGTATTAGTTCTCTTCTCTGATTTCCTAAATACTCCCTTCGGAGGCTATGCCGATCAGCGCTTAGCCCTTTCCTTCATTTCAGGATTTCTGATTTTGGCCTCCATCGGGGCACAGGCAAGGCATAGTCCGTTAAGCCGGGGTGTTTCAGCGAAGGCGTTTTTCCCGACACTGGTTTTGTGCCTCACTTTTTTATTGTTGTCTCTGTCTTTCCAGGGCCAACGTTATGTCTGGGTTGAGCCGGGAATGTATGCATTCTTTTTCTTGGCAACGGTTGCCGGTGGTAGATGGCTCGTCTGGTCTGGCGGGGCTGCTGCTTTCGGATTTTGGCTAATAGTACTCGTAGCTGCATTGTGCGCCCTCTATGGTTTGGCCTCGGTGAACGTCTATCTATTCGCCACCTTCGACGGCGTAACCAAACTCATTGATTTCATCCCCTGGGGCTTCGTAAATATCCGCTATTGGAGCCACATAGCTACCTGGTGCCTGCCACTCATCCCGCTCGCTGTATTGGTCGGTCCTTTCAAAGACGTTCGTTTATGGCGAGGAGTCGTGCTTTTAGGTGCGGGCATGTGGTGGTGGATTCTATTTCTCACCACAGGGCGCGGTTCCGCATTGGGAATCGCTTTTGGCGTTGTACTCGTTTTGCTGTTATTTGGCCGGAAGGCGTTTCCCTGGTTGAAAGTGTTTCTGCAGTATCTCTTCGCAGGTATTGTCATCTGGCTTTTGCTGTCTGTCGCTATTCCTTCGTTTATGGAGGGTGGTGTTCAGGTTCGCAGCATCAAAACGGATAGTTCCGGCCGTATTCCTCTGTTTGTGGAAGCTTGGAAGATGAGCCTGCAAAACTTTCCGTTCGGAATGGGGCCTCAATCCTGGCTGACCCATGAGCCAATCACAGAAGCTTATGCTACCGGCAAGAAGTTCGGTCACCCCCATAACATGTACCTGATGTGGGCTGCCGAATATGGTTGGCTTTTGATTGCTGCCATGGGATTGGTGGTTGTTCAGGCCATCCGTAATTTTTGGCGGCGGAGGGCGGAGTTGTTTGAGTCTGGCGACTCCAACCAGCTGCTGTTGCTGGCGGGCTTCACGGCATCCGTTTCTGCTGCGTTGTTTCACGCCGGGGTCTCGGCTGTTTTTATGGCACCAGGATCTATGTTGGTGGGGTTGTTTGTCCTGATAGGTTTTTGGGCTTTGATCCTGCCTGCAGGAGATTCGTTGCAAGAGGCTAGGTCGACCGCTAATCCTCGGCGTCGCATGATTGTCGCGGGTTTGCTATCAGCCGCTTTCCTGATTTTGTGGGCGCTCTGGATGAATGAGGTCTGGCAGTATTATCAGGACATGCGGGCGGATGAGGCTTACTACTACGAGCATGAAAGTGAAGGAACTCTCCCCAGGTTCTGGTTTCACGGTAACTACCCGCGGGATTAATACCATGAGGCTCATATCCTGGCCCTCAATTTGCTGCTTTCCGCACATAATCCGCTATCAACGCCGTGCGAGAACCCGCCATGCAGCAAAAACACCGGGGTTTTACCCTTATCGAATTAATGATCGTTGTCGCCATCATGGGGATCCTGGCCACACTGGCGATACCGTCTTATCAAGGGTTTGTGGCCAAAAGCCAGGTAAGTCGGGCGGTTAGCGAGCTCGGAGCCTACCGAACGGCGTACGAAACCAGTCTCAGCAACAACGAAGCAATCAACAACGCCAGCCTGGGTTATGTGCCCTCGCAACTCACCACCGGCGACAAGGCCACCGAAATCTCCACGGCCAATACTGACGGATCTGGTCACCTTCAGGTGACACTCGGCGGCAGAGTGCAAGGTGGTTTGGCGGGGGCGGTGATTCGTTTCGAGCGGAACACGGAAGGGCGCTGGCAATGTGTGATTGATGCGGGTGCGGCCTCCGGCTGGCGAAACAGCTATCTGCCTACCGGCTGCGTGGCCAGTTGAATGGGGTCGGGTACGGGGTCAGACCCCGTACCCGACCCCAAGGCAATTAATAAATTGGTACACCTACCCGGCCGACATGGTCCAGCAGGTCTGGATTCTCCACGTGGTGCTTCAAGGCCAGATCCACCTTCCAAGGCAGCAGCAGATCATCAATTTCCATTTCTATTTGAATAAACTCCTGCCATGGTAGGTCGGGTGCGGTTAGCATAATGTCAATGTCGGAGTTGTATCGGTAATTGCCCTTGGCCACGGTGTGATGGACCGGCACTGATCATCACTGTTTCCGGGCATGGCGTACCAATGCCAGCGATGTGCTAAACTTACAGCAATACTTGGCAACTGGTGGCGACAACAAGGAATGTATTGCGAAAGGTTTGGTCTCGCTGTCTATGTAACACGCCATGCCAGAGAGCGCATGGTTCAGCGTAATATCGATGATTCGATGTTGCACGATTTGCTGGAAACCGGTGATGCCCGGTTTAAGGATGAGTTAAGATCCTGGGTGGCCAAGGCGCTGCCGGGCCGTAACGATAATCTCATTTGCGCAGCTGTGATTCTCGAAGACGCACTGGTGGTGAAGACCGTAATGCACCATTTTGAATGGCAGGGGTAAAGATGCGAACTACTTACGATGAGGCCGATGATATTCTGGTCCTGCACATTTCCGAAAAAGCTATAGCCAAAGAGGTTTCACAAGACTGGAACACCCATATCAGTTATGCCGAGGATGGCACGATTGTTGAGATCGTGGTTCTGGAGGCATCCAAGCAAGGGGCATGGCCGCTGCTGCGCAGCCAGGCGGCATAGCAGCCTTACAAGTCATTCACACAAGTCTTTACTGGGTGCGTTGCCAGTTGAATGGGGTCGGGTACGGGGTCAGACCCCGTACCCGACCCCAAGGCAATTAATAAATTGGTACACCTACCCGGCCGACATGGTCCAGCAGGTCTGGATTCTCCACGTGGTGCTTCAAGGCCAGATCCACCTTCCAAGGCAGCAGCAGATCATCAATTTCCATTTCCATCTGAATAAACTCCTGCCATGGTAGGTCGGGTGCGGTTAGCATAATATCAATGTCGGAGTTGTATCGGTAATTGCCCTTGGCACGAGAGCCGTAAACCGTGGCATGTTCAATGCGGGTGTGTCTCTGGAAGATTTTTTTTAAGCTTTCCAGTACATAAGAAGGCAGGCCGAAACGGTCAGTTGGTTCAGAGGCTGGTGAGGTCATTTTTTGCGGCTTCGTCGTCCATTTTTATTTCCAGTGCAATGAACAGTGAGTGATAGTGCTGAATGATGTTGTTCAGAATTTCCTGGGCGGTTTCTTCATTGTAGGTATGGGACGTGCGGTTTCTGTCCTTCAGCATGCGCATCCAGTTTTCCCCATCTTCCACCAGGCCGTTGGCAAAAGCCTCTCGAATGGCATCACGCGAACCGGCAATATTGGTGTTTCCCTGCCATCGAAAGTAATCGCGAATCAAATTCCAGCCCAGCTCGTAAGTATATTCAAACGCCTGGATCATCCCCTGCTTCTCCAGATCCGATAGCTCGCGGGATCGAGACAACTCAACCGCAGAGGTCAGCTGTTTGAGTGCTTTCTTGAAATTGCTGAGGCGCTGAAGCCAGCGCGTATCTTGCTCCACCAGTATTATCTCCTCACGATCTTTTAGAGAAGCATAACACGACACCTTCTGGCGGGGTGGGTGGCTTACCAATCATCTGGGGTCGGGTACGGGGTCAGACCCCGTACCCGACCCCAGATGTGAAAATTTGCAAAATTTTATCTTTGGTCAATCCATCCGCACTTTTTAAGCGTTAGATTAATGCTTGTTAACCCACTCGTTCATAAGGAAAAATGAAAAGGTTGGCCATGACTCAGCAAAAACTTCTGTCTACCGCAATTCTGATTGGTTCCATTTCTCTGGCTGGTTGCGCCGCCAAGCAGCCGCCGTTAACCGCTGAACAAAAAGCCATGCAGCAACAGATGCAGCAGGCGTTCATTGAGCGAATGCAGGCCGGCACCCAGAAGATGTTGGCAAACCAATCCCGAGGTATTCAAACCCAACAGCAAGCTCAGGCGCAGCCAGCGATTTCTGAAGAAGCGCTGGCAGACAAAATTGCTGCTGTACAAGGCGATGGCCAGCCAGTTGCCATTCAGCGCTCCCGTGATGGCTTGCGGTTGGGTGGGCAGCCTTACCTTGACCCTGAAGGGGAAATCACCAACTTCTCCGCAAACGCGCTGACGGGAGACATTGTCTACGCTGTAAGAGTGGGCCGAGACGAAATCAAAATGAAATACGTCTCAGCTACTGGCGCTTTGACCCCAGTGACTATTGGCACAGTTACCCGTGGCGCCACAGGCCAAACCTTCCGTTCGGTAACCGGGCAAACCATCAACGGTAACAGTGTTATCGGCACATCCAAGGGCGTTTTGGTGACTCGCGAAGGTTCGGCGTTTCACTACGTGCCCGGGCATAGCACCACTAGTGCCGTTGTTCCCGACGGCTACCGTGTCGCACCTTTGCAGAAAGGTGATTTTGCGTCGACCGGTTACATGCTGATTGAGAAACTGCCGCCTGAAAAAGGCTCGGTGGCAGAACTTGGCAGCATCGTGAACTCCCTGGGCTCTTCTGTAGGTCTTTCTGAAGCGGACGGATACATGCTGCTTCACGCAAAAACCGGAAAAACCGTTCAGTTTGATATCAGCATCGAAGACAAAGAAGTTCAGGAGCTTTATAACTGCCAGCCCAGGAACGACTTCATTAATGAATGCTCTGGCATGAACGTGTATGAAAGCATGTATGAGCCAGACGGCAGCAGAAACTCTGGCCATTATTTCTGGCGTATCGACTGGATGGACACCCCGAAAGGCCCATTTGCGGTTGTCCAGGAAGCCGGCACTCGCAAAATTAATGTGATCGACCTTGAAAGCGACCAGAGAGTGACCGTACTGAGCCGCACCTTGGGTATTAACTCCCATACGGTGGAGCAAGCGCCAAATGGCAACATCAGCATTGAGGCCAGAATGGGCTTTTCCACCAAAAGGGTGGAGGATGCATTAGCAGCTTATGAAGAGGGCTTGCAGAACCTGGCACAAAAGGACTAACCAGGCACCTGTTGCAGTTACACAGAGGTTGTAAGCCGCTCTTTTTGGGGTCGGGTACGGGGTCAGACCCCGTACCCGACCCCAAATCATCAACCAAACTGGCGGTTCAGAAAGGCATTGATGTCATCTGATTCATACATCCACTGCCTGTTTCCCAGGTTATCGGTAATCAGCAGGCAGGGTACCTTCACGCGGCCGCCGCCTTTTTCGAGTTCTTCCCGATGGGTGGGATCGTGCTGGGCGTCGCGCAGTTCAATGTTCAGTCCCAGGCGGGCCATTTCTTTACGGACCTTTACACAGAACGGGCAAGCGCGGAACTGGTAAAGCGCGAGATTCGCGGTTTGCTTGTCCACTTCGGCTTGTTGTTCCGGGTTGCGTTTGATTTCAGCCCTGGGAGTGGACAGCTTTTCGGAAAGCAGCATGAACGGCGTGAGCACGAGCCGGAGCAGGCGGAAGAATGCGCGGATAATCGGTCGCATAGAGGGGTACCTTATGAATCAGCAAAGCGGTAAGTTTGGTGGGCGCTAAGGTACCACAACGCCCACTGGCCGCTAACCCTCGGAAGGTATTCTACATAAAAACAGGGCGCCAGCCGGCGCCCCTTATGCTTAAAGTGTTTGCACGTAAGCGGCCAGTTTGCGGATATCGTCCTTTGACAGCGGTTCGGCAATGCCGATCATGGGTGAGTCGTCCTCGCCCGGCTCCATGTCTTTGAAACGCTGCAGAGCCTCGCGCACATAACGGGCGGGCTGGCCGGCCAGGCGTGGCATATCCTGGAACCCTTCCGCTTTGCTGCCATGGCAGGCCTGACACCGGCGCTGGAAAATCGGCTCGCCGGCCGCGGCAAGGGCGGGGTCTTCGGCTTCACGGGGCTTGGCTTCCTGCTGGCTGTAGTAAATGGCAACGTTAATGCGCTCTTCCAGCGTCAACGTTTGTGCCAGCTTGGTCATCACGTAATGCTCGCGGGTGCCGTCACCGAATTTCTCGAATTGATTAAACAAATACAGCGGGTGCTGTTCGGCAAGGTTCGGAATATAAGTGCGTTCGCTGTTACCGTCTTCCCCGTGACAATAGCCGCAGAAACGGATACGGGTATGGCCCTCTTCGTAGGCCTGCTGGCGTAATTCGTCGTCAGCCATAATGGCTTCAACCTGTTGAATTGCATTATAAACGGACTGGCCAAATACCGCCGGTGAAGCCGCCATAGCCAATGCAATTATCAGAGTTTTCGTCCAGAAATTTCGACGCATAGTTTTCCTACCACTGTCATGAAGTCTAAAGGGTAAACCGCCAACCCTAGCCGCTTCTTGCGAAAGATCAAGAAATTCTGCATTTATCACTGGGGTCGGGTACAGGGTCAGGCCCTGTACCCGACCCCGTACCCGACCCCAAAAAATAGGTTATGCTGAGGTGAAGTCACAAGGAACAAGGACACTCCATGAAACTACGCTTTCTCGGTGGTACCGGTACGGTGACCGGTTCGCGTTACCTGCTTTCAGATGACAAACACCGGTTGTTGGTGGACTGCGGCATGTACCAGGGGGTGAAAACCCTGCGCCGGCGAAACTGGGCCCAGTTTCCGGTTGAGCCATCCAGTATTAACGCGGTTGTGCTCACGCACGCACATATCGACCACTCCGGTTACCTCCCGGCTCTTGTTAAAAACGGGTTCAAGGGCAAGATCTACTGCACCAAAGCCACTCACGAGCTTTGCAAAGTACTGCTGCCGGACGCCGGTTACTTGCAGGAGGAGGACGCCAAGTACGCGGCTCGCAAGAAGTTTTCCAAACACGAGCACCCGGAGCCGCTGTTCACCGAAAAAGATGCGCGGGAAGCGCTCAAACACTTTGAATCACTGCACTACCATGAAACGTTCGAACCGGTAAAAGGGTTTGAAGTGAGCTTTACTCCCGCCGGCCACATTCTGGGTTCGTCCTGCGTGCATGTTCGCCACAACAGTTCCGCACGCACCGTCGTCTTCAGCGGTGATGTTGGTCGACAGAACGATATGATCATGCGCCCGCCGGAACCGATCAACCATGCAGACGTGCTGGTGTGTGAATCCACCTATGGCGACCGCACCCACGGCGACAGTGACCCGGAAACGGAGCTGGCGGACATCATTTCGCGCACCGCTAACCGTGGCGGGTTGGTATTGATGCCGGCGTTTGCCGTCGGCCGGGCCCAAATGCTGCTTTACGTTGTACACAAACTCATGGGTGAAGGGCGCATTCCCAGGCTGCCCGTGTACCTGAACAGTCCCATGGCCATCCGCGCCACTGAAATTTTCTGCAAGCACCACAAAGAACACAAACTGAACAATGCCCAGTGCGAATTGATGGACCATAAAACCAACTTTGTGCGCACGGTTGAAGAGTCCATCGAGCTGGGCATGGTGCGATATCCCTGCATTATTATCTCGGCCAGCGGCATGGCCTCCGGTGGTCGTGTGTTGCACCACCTGAAAACCTTGCTGCCAAACCAGAGAAACAGCGTGATTTTCGCCGGCTTCCAGGCGCCCGGCACGCGGGGTGATGCACTGGTGAATGGCGCGGAGAAAGTCAAAATCCACGGTGAATACTGGCCGGTGAAGGCGGAAATCCACAATCTCGATTCCATGAGTGCCCACGGGGACTACAACGAAATACTTGAGTGGCTGGGGCAGGGCAGTCTGAGGCCAGAGAAAGTGTATGTAACCCACGGAGAGCCGGTGGCCAGCGACATCATGCGCAAGCGAATCCGGGAGCGCTTCGGTTGGAATGCCGAAGTGCCGGAGCTGTTCGAAGAAGTGGAGATTTGAGGGCCGGGCAGGCGCTATTCCACCAGCGCCTGCACCCGCTTTCTAAATGCCAGTGAGCCAAGAGCCCAACTGGACATCACCGAATGCCGAATCTGGTCGGCCATGCCCTTGGGTGTCTGGCTGGCAACAAATTCTTCCCAGGCCCGCTGCCTGGGCCGCCCAGGCGCACCCAGCTCAAGATAACACTCATGAGGCGTGTGAAACGCCGTTGCCATGCCATGGGCATGATTTCCATAACTCGACCACTGATAACCATCCGGGTGGCCGGTTATGCGCGCCATCACCGGGTTCAGCTCGATGTAGCGCTGGCAATGCAGAAAGTAGGGCTCTGTATCCACCACGCAGGCCCGATACCGCCCTTCCCACAAACTGCCGGTGCGCTGGTTCTTGAAGTTGTAATACTGCGCGTACCGCTGCGAAACCGCCTTCATGAAGGGCGCGATCACATCGTTTTCACGTGGCGTAACCAGTAAATGAATATGGTTGGTCATCAGCACCCAGGCGTGAATATCTACCGGGAACTCATCAGAATATTGCTCGAGAAAGGCGTAATAAGTGGCGAAATCAGAAACATCATGGAAACAGCCCTGCCGATTATTACCCCGGTGCACAATGTGCTGGGGAATCCCGGCCGGACAAATCCTTGTTCGGCGAGCCATCACAAAATCCTTGTGAACTGAATGGAATTAAAACCTTGCCGCACGAGCAGGAATATTTCAACTGTTTTTTGGGGGTCGGGTACGGGGTCGGGTACAGGACCCGACCCCGTACCCGACCCCAAACTCTGCTAAAATACCGGCAAATGCCAAGCAGGACGCCAAAATGCACTACAGCACCATCCTTACGGACGTTATCAGAATCGCCGACGAAGCCAGCGAACGAGTGCTTCATATCTACCAGTCCGACTTCAAGGTGCATTTCAAGGAAGACCAAACCCCCATTACCGCCGCCGACCTGGCAGCCAACGAAATCATCGTCAAGGGCCTGCGCCGTATTGCCCCTGATATTCCCATTGTTTCCGAAGAAAGCCCGGAAACACCCTGGGAAGAGCGCAAGCACTGGCGCCGGTTCTGGTTGATCGACCCCATCGATGGAACCAAAGACTTCACCCAGCGTTCCGGCGAGTTCACCATCAACATCGCCATGATTGAAGACGGTGAGCCGGTGATGGGCGTGGTTGTCGCGCCAGCTTTGAAAGAAGCCTTCTGGGGCGTGAAGGGCGAGGGCGCTTACAAGCGAGACCGCTCGGGCAAAGCGCATCGTATTCGCGTGGCCGAACTCCGCGACAGCCTGCGTGTGGTGGCCAGCAAAAACCACCTGAACGAAGAAACCCGTGCCTTTATCGCCAGGCTTGGTCCCCACGAAACGGTACAGGCCGGCAGCTCGCTGAAATTCTGCCGCCTGGCCGAAGGGCACGCCGACATTTACCCGCGCATGAGTCCAACCAGCGAATGGGACACGGCCGCGGCCCACGCCGTGCTGCTCGCAGCTGGCGGTAAAGTACAAACGCCAGACGGCAAGCCGTTGAAATACGGGAAAGAAAATATTGAAAACCCGTTTTTCATCGCCGCCGGCAACTGGTATTTTTAGGCGCATGACCTGGTATGCACTCCAACACAAACCCGCCCAGGGCGACCGCGCTGTACACAACCTCCAGAACCAGGAGGTGCCGTGTTTCTACCCGAAAATCGAGGTGGAAAAGATCCGCGCGGGCAAACGCCAAAAACGCCTGGAACCGCTGTTCCCCGGCTATATCTTCATAAACCTTGAGCAAACCGATCCTGTTTGGGCCAAGCTGCGCTCCACTCTTGGTGTGCTGCGTGTCGTAAAGTTTTCCGGCAAACCCGCCCCAATAGCAGACGCCGTGATCGACCAGATCAAAGCCAGCATGGAAAAAGTCGCTGCCCAGGGCGGCATCAAAAAAGGCCAGAAAGTCGAACTCGAAGACGGCCCCTTCAAAGGCATCAACGCCATCTTCCAGGCTTACGACGGCGAAGAACGCGCCATCGTCCTCATCACCTTCATGCAGAAGCAGCAAACCGTCAAAGTCCCCGTCTCCGCCATCAAGCCTTAATCTAACGGGGTCGGGTACTGTACCCGACCCCGTACCCGACCCCATCGTTTTGTCAGTTATGTGTAACAGGATGTGACGGGTTGTGTGTTCAATTTTTTTTACAGGGTTCCAGTTCCTGACGGCCTTATGGATTTCCAAGGTTTTGAAATATAACGATATTTAGTTCCTGTTCCGAATTGTTCCTTGGCATTGGTCGTACATAAACTAGGGTTAACGGCCAGTAACAAAGTGTAAAGGTTTGGCCGGAAGCCTGGAGTGCTTCGTGGCCATCACCCGTTGGGTGTCTGCACTAAAAGAACAATCTCGGAGGTTCCGTTAATGCCGCTGGCCAGTTCGCGTTCTGCCCGTCCACATCCTGCCAAACCCCGTCACGCGCGCGTAGGTGCTGCTAACCGAATGTTTCGCCGGCACCCGCTCTCGGCCGCGGTGGTTTCAGTGCTGGCCTCGCCGGCGGTTGTTTTCGGTAACAACATCACCAAAGAAGGCTCAACCGACACCTCGATCCAGGTGGACGGCAACCAGACAGACATCAGAACAGGCACGATAAAAGGCAACTCGGGCTTCAACTCCTTCGGCCGTTTTGAAGTGGCCTCCGGCAACACCGTCAATCTGCACGTCCCATCGGGCAAAGACAACCTGGTTAACCTTGTCCATGACGCCCAGGCGCAAATCAACGGCACCCTGAATGGCATGAAGAGTGGCCAGATCGGCGGCAATATTATCTTCGCCGATCCTCATGGCCTTGTGGTTGGGTCACAAGGCGTCGTTAACGTTGGCAGCCTGGTAGTGACCACGCCAACCAAGGGCGAAATGGACGCCATACTTGATTCTGCCACCAATGCTTCAGTCGACGGCGCCGCCATGGACCGAGAGGTTGCCCGACTGATGCGGGGCGATTATCAATCCTCTTCCGATGGTGAGATCCGCATTGAGGGCCAGGTCAACGCGGAAGGTGGTATCAACCTGTTTGCCGCCAATGCAGTCATTGTCGATGGCGCCGAGCTCTCCGTAAGTGTTCGTGACGACGCCTGGGAAGTCTTCCGCTCCGCAGTGAACGTGGATGGGCTGGAAGATCCGGCTGGCGCCATAACCATCGGTGGGGACACGGTCGAGGTGGATGGCCGGCTGGCCACCCTGATGGAGCAGGCGGAAAACCAATGGGATGACGATCCTGGCCGCGGCGATGTGGAAATACGCGGCTCCGAGATCACCGTAGGGGCCACGGGCTCTGTTGTGAGCGGCGAGGTTGACAACAATCAGGCCGGCGATATTCGGCTTCACGCCAGCGCCATTGACCGTTGCCTGGCGTGTGACCCAGAGAACACAACGGTTGAGACAAGCGAGGTCGAAGCCCCGGACGCTCTGAACGCCAGTGCAAACCGGGCCAGCGTCACCATTGAAGCCGGCGCCGTTGTCGACGCAAGGAATAAGGCAGATGCCGCAAAATCCGGCGATGTCGAAATCACCGCCGAGGCCGAGGATGTCCAGATCTCCGGCAAGGCAGCCACCAGTGCCCAGGTTACAGTTGATGGCGACGTGGCCGGCGGCAACGTGGACATCAAAGCCCGGTCACTCGCCATGACCAGCGCCGGCTTTCTGGAGAATTTCGCATTGGATGACGAAGACACCTTCGTCAACCTGTACGACACCTTCGCCACTATCGACAGGACCGGATTCACCGGAGTTGAAGACGCCTTTGATGTTGAAGCAGACGATCTCACCCAGCTGCAGTCGATCCAGGATATCGTGTCTGTTTCCATTGCCGATGCTGATGCAGGTGTGGATATTAATGGCACTGTTACTGCCGAACGTGACCTGGATATCGATGCCCACGCCACCCGGCACATCGACAACATCGCCGATGGCAGCCTTGAGTCCTACAACGCCGTCGTGCCCTTCAGCTTCGGCTTCTCGTATGGCGAACTGGCCGGCGAAACATCCGTTAACGTTGGCTCCGGCGCGGTGCTGAACGTTGAAGGAGACCTGTCCCTCGATGCCAGCAGCCAGAACACCCTCATGCAGACCGCTGCCGGCCTGAATCGACACGACGCCGAAGGCAACCCGCTGACAACAACCGGCCTGGCCGTGGGCATCGCCATGGCTGACACCCGGACATCAGCCGAAGTGGCTGACGGTGCGACAGTCACCACATCGGCAAGCTCCGATGTGCAGGTGCGTGCCCGGGCAGAGCAGATGTTCAGTAACGAAGTGAGCTTTTCATCCATTGGCAAGGGTGCAAGCGCCGCCCCGGCCATTGCCTATGCCAACTTCGACAGCTCCCTGTCAGCCGCATTTAATACCGACCTGAGCCGGGGTGATGACCTCTCAGTCCTGGCGCTGAACCGGGTACTTGAGCAACGCAACAGCGCCAAGACCAAAGCCGGTAGTGGTATCGCAGATCATGTCCAGCGAACCTTCCGGGAAAAACACGGGCTGAAAGCGCCCTATCTGGATTTCGTAACGAAAAAGGTGAACAACACCTTCAACCTTGCCTCCAGCGATAACGATTCGGGAAGCACTGGCCTGAGGCTGGCCTCGGCCATGGCCTGGGCTGACTCCCACCATCAGGCCAAAGCCAGCCTTGGCAGTGGCGGCGGCGCAACCGTCGATGCCGGTGGAAATGTGGAAGTGGTAGCCCTGCAGAATCAGGCAGAACTGCGAAATCACGCGCTTAGTACAGTCAATTCCACCGCCAAGCGCAAAGATGCCGCCAATATCGCGTTGAGCGTGGCGCTGGCTTACAGCGACACCCGGCAGGACACCTGGGCCTGGATTGGCGACGACAGCACAGTCACTGCCTCGAACATCGCCGTTGGCGCGCGCACCGAAATGCCACTGACAACCGCTCTGGGTGAAGTGCTGGGTAATTTCTCCAAATGGGATTCTTTTCAGTCGGTCATTCAGCGCGCAAAACAGGATGTTCTGGACGCCGGCAAAGCAGTTGCGGATCTTCCCAGCCAATACGCCAACGCCAGTGGTGAGGGCGAGAAACTCGCCATGGCCGGCGCCATCTCGGTCATGAACACCACCACCAACACCGAAGCCTGGGCCGGCGATGGCGTTTCCCTGACAGCCACCGCCACCGATCCCACGCCCTGGAGCAGTGTTCTGTACCGGGAGCTGGATGAAGATGGCAATCAGCAAGCGGTGTGGACAGCGAAAGGCCGCAGCGAGACCGATCCGGCGGACCGGGAAGATGACCAGCATGACTGGCAGGGTGGTGTCCAGATCGTTTCGGAAAGCAACATGGAGCGCCTGGCGGTTGCCGGTAATCTGGGTGCGTTGATTTTCGGGTCCAAATCCGGGAAGGGGGGCTCTGTCGGCGCGGCCCTGAACATGGCCAACCACAACTCCCGAACCCTGGCGGGCATGGGCGTCAATGGTCAGGTTCATTCAGCAAGCCGGTTCGATGTCCTGGCCGACGAGCGCAACCTGCGCATGATGCTGGCCCCGTCTGCCGGCAAAGGCAAGAGCGTTGCCGGCAACGGCACGGCGATCATCAATCTGGTTGACAGTGATGTGATTGCAGGTGTTGATTCTTCCACATCCGTCCAGGCCCCCGTTGCGCGTCTGCAGGCGTTTCACGATATTGGCCAGTGGAGCGTGGCCGGAGCGGTTGCCGCCGCAGAGAACGCCGGTGTTGGCGCCGGCCTTGCCGTGAACCAGGTGGATACCGATGTACAGTCCGTTGTCGGTGACATGACCGCCTGGCGGCCAACACGACTGCCGGGCAGGGAACCGGGTGAGAACGCAACCTGGAAAATAGACGCGCTGGTGGTGCGTTCCGAGACCCGGGGGCAAAGCGGGGCGTTCAGTATCGCCGGTGCAGTGGCGCGTTCGGAAGAAGACAAAAACGAAGACGACACCGCCAAATCCAGCGACGAGGCACAGGGTAAAAGCGAGGGACTGTTCGGCTCCCTGAAATCGGCGGTCAGCCCGGTCACCGAAAAGTTCGGTGAATGGAAAGGCAAGCTTGCCGGTTACCAGGAATCCGGTGACAAGAAACCCGCCGAAAGCACCGACGTACAAACCGAAGACCAGTCCCTGCCGGTGGAGTTGTCGGCCGCTGGCTCCGCTTCGATCAATATTGCCGACCAACGCACCCATGCTGGCGTTGCCGATGTGGTCATTGAAGGCTATGACGCTGACCCGGCCACAGGCCAGGATGTGGATGTGCGTGCGCTTACCCAGATGCAGCAATACAGCGGCTCCGGCGCTGGCGCGCTGACCATGGGCGGCAAAGACAGCAGCAAGTTCAGCTCTGCGCTGTCCGGCGCACTGTCGCTTAACTGGGTACAGGGCGGTTCCACCGCCACCGTCGACAATGTAGAAGCGCTGTCGCTGGATCGGCTGGATACCACAGCCATCACCGGTGGTGACCACATCGCCTTTGGCGCCGGGTTGTCGGTGAACACAAGCTCAACAGACGGCATCAGCGTCGCCATGTCCGGTTCCGTGGCCGCCAACCAGACCCGCACAGCGGCGGAAGTCTTCGACAGCAACTTTACATTTGTCGATTCGGAAGAGGCCGATCGGGCACTGAATATCCGGGGCTACGACCGCACCCGCAACCTGATCGGTGGCGGTGCCCTGGCCGGTGCTTCGGGCAAAGGTGGCAGTGCCGGTGGTTCAGTAGCTGTCGGCTATCTTGCCAACGAGCTTGCCGCCGGGTTGACGGGTACCAATGTTGAAAATGCAGTGGATGTTTCTGTGGAATCCGCCTCGCAATCCCGAGTGCTGGCGGGCGCATTGGGGGCGGCCGTCAGCGGTGGCAAGGGCGCCGCCCTGGCGGGCTCCGGCTTCACCGTTTACATGGCGAACACGGTGGAAGCACTGGTGGACGGCCAGAACACCGGAGCCATCAAAACCGACGCGCTGTCGGTCCGGGCTCACAGCGTGGAAGGGCTTTCGGGTTTTGATTCGCTATTCCAGGCCGGTGCCAACGCCAGCGTTACCGACGCCGGGCTGGATTTCGAAGGCAACGTGCTGGCAGACCTGGACAGCGACGTTGAAGTGGAAGATGAAAACGTCGCCAACGAAGATGAAGAAGCCGGCGTTGAAACCCAGTCACTGTTTGACTCCGACCTGGCCGGCGAGTTCGTGGTAGGGATCGCCGGCACCCTGGCTGCCAGTGGTAAAGGCTCCGGTGGCGGCGCAGCCGGTGTCATCTATTCCGGCTCTGACTATTCCGCCACCGTGCGCAATGTAAAACAGTTGGAAGTCACCGGAGCCCTGGACGTGGAGGCGGAGAATGGCGTTGAAACACTTGGCGTTGCCGTGGGTGCGGCGGGTTCGAAAAGCGTTGCCATGCTGGGCTCCGCGACCGCACTGGTTGACCGGGGCCAGGTAAGCGCTGAACTCACGGATAACACCACCGGTGAGAATGTTGAAACAGGACAGGTCAACCTGAACGCCCTGCACTCCGGCGGCTACTATTCTTTTGCCGGTGCGCTGGCGGCCTCCAAATCCGCCGCCGGTGGCGCGGCTATCGGCATTACCGACATTGAGAATACCGTTGAGTCGTCCCTGCGCAACACCGATATCGACACCGGCAGCGACAATCTGAACGTGACTGCCTCCGGTGCCAATGTTATCCGCTCGGCGGCAGTCAGTGGTGCCGTATCCAAGAGCACCGCCATCGGTGGCGCCTTCAGCTACAACCGTATTGATGGCACAACCACCGCCTTGGTAAAAGATTCAACGCTCGATGCCAGTCAGCTAACCGTCAGCTCGGCCCAGCCCGAAACCGGCGCCAGTATCTGGTCAGCGGCTGGCAGTATTGCGGCGTCCGGCTCGGCCTCTGTGGGTGGTTCAATCGCCATCAACCTGACCGAAGGCAAGCGAGAGACCCGGGTGGAAAACAGCACGCTCGATGCCAGTGGAAAACTGGTGCTGGATTCCGGCACCGCCAACGAAATCTATTCCCTGGCGGTGGGTGGCCAGGCCAGCCAGTCAGTGGCCGCCGGTGGCTCGGCTTCCTTCAACTACATTAACGATGAGTCGCTGGTATCGGTAACCGGCAGCCGACTGGCGGCAGACAGTGTTGATGCCGACGTAACCGACGGCGCCAGCCGCATCGCCACCCTCGCGGGTAATATTAACGGTGGTGGCAGCGCTGCCGTGGGCGGTTCCGTGGCCAAGGCGTCCATCGCCCAGCAACGGTCGATTTCACTGACCGACACTGAACTCGACGTTGAGGGCGAAGCAAACTTCAATTCCCGCGCAACCGGTGAAATATACAGCCTGTCAGTCGCCGGCTCGGCGTCACAGAGTGGCGGTGTGGCCGGGGCTGCCACAGTGGGCACCATCGAATCCATCAATGAAGTCATGCTGGACAGCGTTCATGGCCAGGCCGGCGAGGTATCGCTGACCGCTGATGACCAATCCAGCATTTATTCATTTGGCCTGGCGGCGGGCATTGGCGGCACCTTTGGCGGCGGCGCGGCCTCTGCGGTTAACTACATCAGCAACAGCACGGATGTCGGTATCACCGGCCATGCGCTGGACACCAATAACGATCCGCTGTCGCTGGATGCCAACCGTGTCACTCTGAACGCCAAGGCGGACCAGACCATTCGCACCGTCGCCGCCGGGGCTGGCGGTGGTGGTACGGCCGGTGTTTCCGGCTCGCTGGCGGTCAACGTGATTAACGCCGGCGTGTCATCCGCCATTACCGAGGGCGCGCAGGTCCGGGCCGTGGGCAATATCGGCCTGAATGCCACCAACGACAGCCGTATTCAGGCGGTCAGCGGTGCTCTGACTATTGGCGGTTCCCGTTTCGGGGCAGCTGGTGGTGTCGGGGTGAATGTGATTGATTCGGTCACCGAAGCCTACATCAGTGGCGCGCAAACCCTGGTGGAAGCCCGTGGCTCCCTGGCCGACGACAGGCTCGCGGTTGGCACCACCGACATCGCCAACGCCCCGGATGTAACCAACTGGTCCGATGCCAGCAATTTCAATCCGGTGACCGATCTGGAACGCGGCAGTGAAGAGCGAACCGGCCTGTCCGTCAACGCCGCGAGCAGCCAGCAGGTTGGCTCTCTTTCGGCGGCCGTTTCCGGCACCGTTCCAGATCCGTTCGGTTCCGCCGCCATGGCCGGCGTAAGCACCACGTCTGTTCTGGGCGGACGCACCGAGGCCCGAATTGAAGATGCGCAAATCAATGAAGAACTCCTTGGCGCCGGCCAGGATGTGCATGTGTCGGCGGGCAGCAACGCCTACAGCGTCGGTTATCTCTTTGCCGGTGCCTTGTCTGGTTCAGCGGCCCTGAGCGGCACGCTTGATGTCACCCTGATTGATCACGACACGAAAGCCGATGTCGACGGCGCCGATACCCGGGCCGCAGGCGACATGCAGGTACAGGCCGACAGCGTGCGCTCGGCCGCGAATTTCGTCACCGGCGCCAGCGGTGCCGTGGCCAACGGCACAGGAACCCTTGGTGTGATCCGCCTGGCCGGTTTGACTCAGGCCCGGGTTGTGGGTGGCACCACCAAAACCGGTTCGCTCGATATCCGCGCCAATGGCGATTCCCGCATGAGCGTCACCTCCGGCTCGGTGGTTGTTGGCGGCGTTTCTGCTGGTGGCGCCTTTTCACTGGGGCTGAACGAATCCGAAGTCAGCGCATTGCTCGGCGACACGGACGAAAACGACGAAGACAGAGACACCCGGGTTAACACCGACGGTGATGTCACGGTTGATGCAAACTCAACGACCGATCTTCTGGTTAACTCGGCGGCAGGTTCCTTCACCGCCGGCGGCAGCATTGCCGGCAGCGCCAACGTCATAGCGGCTGAGAACATTACCCAGGCCCGGGTAACCGGTGCCACTCTGAGGGGTGAGAATGGCGGTGACACCCGTGCCGGCAGCCTGACGGTCAATGCCTTAGACCGCAGCGACATTCTCAGCAACTCCGGCACGGCGGGTGTGTCCACCAGCGGCAGCACCCTGGGTGCCAGCGCCAACGTGGTGGTAACCAATAATGCCACCCGAGCCATTGTTGAACGCAGTGACCTTCGTACCAGCGGCAAGGTGGATCTTGATGCGGTTCACGAACTCGACGCATCCCTGATCACCGCCACAGGCGGACTGTCTCCCTCAAGCGCCGCCATTGGCGGCTCTTTTGGCCTGTTGCTGGTTGGCCCGGGAGCGCCGGTTCAGGAATACAGTGACGATACCGGCAACGATGGCAGTGTGGACGTTGACGCCCGGGACGAGCTCAACAAAGGCGGCAGCGGCACACTCAGTATCTTCGACAGCATCGGTTCCGGCGATGGCACGGCGCTTACACAGCGGACAAACGTTGCCGATGGCGCCGACATCGAAGGCGATGCGCTGGACGGCGAGACCGAAACGCGGGTGAATCAGGGCACCGGTTTTGCCGTGGGCAACCGGCTGGAGCAGGAAAGCCAGCAGGAAACCCGTGCAACCATCACCGACAGTACCGTTAACAGCACCGGCAATGTATCAGTCGATGCCGACGAACGCCTTGCCACCTACAATCTGTCCGGTTCGGCCCAGGGCGGGTCCGCCGGTTTGGGCGCTGCCGGCGCCATGACCTTCCTCCGGTCTGCCGTGACTGCGGAAATAACCAACGCAACCCTCGAGGCAGACACCGTTCGGGTGAAAGCCACGGCCGGCGATCTGGGCGGTGATCGGGGCGTCGATGTCTATAGCGTATCCGGTGCCGCCGGTTTTGGTGCCGGCCTGGGTGCCGCCGTTTCCGTTGGAAGCCTCGAAAATTCCGTGAACGCCAACCTCGGCGGCACCATCACCGCCAACCAGTCAGTCAGCGACGACGACAGTGCCTCCATCGATGTTGACGCGGAAGACGCCTTGTCGCTGCGCAGTCGCGCCGATGGTGCGGCTGCCGGGGCGGCTGCCGCTGGCGTGTCCATCGCGGTCAGTGAGCGTGACTCTGTCATCCAAAGCAAGGTGGCGGCAAACAGTCAGCTTGAAGCGCCCACTATTCACATCGACAGCGACAGCAGCGGCGGCTCCAAAGCCTGGGCACGCAGTGCCACGGGTGGTCTTGGCGTCGCGCTTAACGGCGCGGTTTCCGTGGCCAAGGATGAGGCATCGGTGGGCACGGTGATTGGTGATGGCGTCAATCTGCAGGGCGACACCTCGATTGGCTCGGTGGGTAGCGGCAAGGTCGAGTCCGTGGCTCAGGGCGCCTCTGTCAGCCTTAACGTGTCCATGGGGGCTTCACTCGCGTTTGCCGACAGCGAACGCACCATCGAAACCACCCTGGGCAATAACGTCACGGTGAACGATGGCGATAACCTCACGGTTAGCGCCAAACAGAAGCGCGAAGGCGATGATGCCAATGTCCGCGCGGAGAGCTTCAGTGCTACTGGTGGGGCGTTCCTGGGGGCGGATGCCAGCCTGGCTTTTGTGAGTGGGACTGATACCACCGAAGTGGATGTGGGCAGCAGCTTGACCATGAACGACGCTGTCCTGGACGTGGGTGTGGCAACCGATGCCCGTCGTGAATCCCGGGCCCATGGTTTTGCCGTGGGTGGAGCCTTGGCTGCCGGCACCGCGTGGGCGGAAACCGGGGGTGGCAGTACCACCAAATTGACGCTGGGTGACAACGTTGCTCTTGGCGATGGAGTTGCCATGGAACGGGTGAACCTGGCCATCGATGCTCATGAACAGTATCTGGCGGAATCGCTTGCCGGCAGCGGTGGTCTGGTGTCTGGCAATGCATCCGTTGCCCGGCAGAGTGGTGCCGACACCGTTTCACTAACCATTGGCAATGGTGGCAGCATCGTATCCGATGATGCCGGTTTCCGTAGCGATTACCGGGGCGATTTTGGCTCCCATGCCAATAGCATCAACGCGTCGGCTCTCGGAGCCAGCGGTGCCTTCTCGCGGGCGGGTCTTGATAGCAGCAATACGCTGACGCTTGGTAGCAGCGCACTGGATGTGGCCAATGGCACAAGCCTGGTGGCCGAGAGTGACGTACGCTCCATCCATCCGGGGAACCAATCCGCCAGTGCCGCCGGTGGAGGTGTGGCTTCCGGTCAGGCGGTGGATCACAAAACGGACCTTGACCTGGATACCGACGTTATCATTCAGGATGACGCGATTGTCCGGGTTGGCTTCCTCGGTGGAGGCAATAGTGAAGTGCCCGAGTTAATAATTGAAGCGGTCAACAGTCTCGCTGTTCAGTCCAACGCTTCACTCGCTACCGGCGGGGCATTGGCCGGCGGCGGTGTTTACTCGCAAGTCGAGGCCGATCTGAATGCAGGTGTTCGTGTAGGCGAAGCAACCCTGTCTTCCCGTGGTGATATTACCGTCAGTACACTGACACGGTCTTCCGTGCTTCACGATGCCTCTGCCAATACCTGGGGCGGCGTGGCGGCCACGGATGCCGAAGCCACCACCAACATCAATGATAACCAGTCGATCACCATAGGTGATAATGCATCGTTGCTGGCCTGGGGTTACCTCAGCCTGGCACCGGGCCTGGCGGCAGACTGGGGGCAGGAAAACCGCTTGTCCACCATAACCACAGCCAATAGCCTGGTGAGGGGCATTATTGCCATTGCAGATGCCACCGCGACAGCCAACCAGGCCAGCAACGCCAGCATTTCCGTGGGTAACGGGGCCAGCCTCAGTGCCGGTCGTGATGTGGAACTCACGGCCTACAACGATGCCATTTCCTACACCGTCGAGGGAATGGCCAAAGGCTATCAGGCAGGTTTCATCCCCATTGAAGACAAGGACTCCCGCGAAGGCGCGAAGGAAGTTAGCTCCGATATTCGGCTGAATGGCAGCTTGAAAGCGGGTGTCTTCGATCGGCTCGACATCGTCATCGACGAATATGGCATGCTTTCGTACAACGAGGATTCCGCCGCGCCCTTCCTGGCCGTGGCTCAGAAATTCAACCCGACAGACCTGATCAATAGCGCTGATATGGATGCCGCAGTAGCCGAAGTGGTCAAGAAAGGCATTGTTGATCGGGATGTAGAGGCCTGGTTCCTCGATGGCCTGTTTGCCTCGGGCGGCGATGTCATTCTGAGGGCCGATACCGTGGACGGCACTGGCGATATTGAAGCCAGGGGTGGCCCCTCCATCACTGTTGAAAATAACAGCTTGCAATACCTGCGTCTTGGCAAGGTCACCATACCGGACAACCCTGGCGGCAACCTGCAGTTCAAAGGCGTGGCCGACTCAGTGGCAGGTTCCATCAGCGTCACGAAAACCGGTGCAGACAAAGGTGCGGAAATCTCCATTCGAAATACGCGCACCGACAACCTGTCTGGTGCGGATTACGGTGCCGCACTCTTCCAGGAAGACGAAATTACCAACGAGAGTGGTACTGTTGAAATCAACGTCGCCAATGGTGCCTTCGCCGCGTTGTCTACTCTGCGTGGCCGATTGGTCTCGGTAAACGTTGACGGACCAATGATTGTCAGTCCCCAGGAAGGCAGTTACTGGTTCCCCGGTAACCACCCTATGGATATCTGGGATAATTATGCCGACTTGCCAACGGATGCCAGAGACGCGGTTGTCTACGCCGCTAACGTGTATTACGACGACAAACTTGACAATAAAAACAAGCCGTTACTTGAAGACGGCACAGACTTCTCCGACTACGATGGCGAAAGCATTATTCTGTTTGGTGGCTGTGTGCCGGGTGTCTATGACCGCAACGGCACTGATGCCTGTACGAAAAGCACTGCCGAAAAATACGGGTTTGGAATCACCCAGATCCTGGATATCAACGGCACAGGTGATGCTGATCGCCAGTCTCATGTGCCGGTTGTACCTCGCTGGTCTCTGGATAAAGTTGCGGACAAACGCAGTGATTCCGGATATGAAGGCACAGCGGACTGGGAGGGAAGTGAGGCCATCGCCATCGATGCAGATGTGATCGATCTGAACGGCACCATGAAAACCGGGCGAAAAACCGCGCAGGGCATTCACCTTTTTTCCGCAGTGGATGACTGGGTTGAGGAACTCAAATTACTGGGAGTGGAATCGGGCCGGGTCGAAATTCCTGAGATATTTCTTAGCTTAACGGCCGGGGAAGTAAAGACGTTGTCGAAGGCTCCGGGGGATGACTGGTCCGAAGAACTGACCGTGTATTACGACTTTGCCCGTGATCAGGTGGTTGTTGACGATGTAAAAGCCACCGGTGGTGGTTACCTTTACATGAAAGGCAAAGTAATCAACTCCACCGGCATGGGGCAGATCGACGTTGAAAGTGGCTATGGCCATATCGACATCGTCAACGAATCGTCGGCGGATCTCGAAGTCAATCGGCTGGATACCGGCAGCGGCTCGGTAGGCATGGTGGTTATCGCCGATGAACTGAAAGACGTGACCGCCTGGTATCGTTATACCCAGGGAGAAGGGCTGGAAAAATTTGTTGCACAAGGCACAGAAAATGTGTCCATGGGCAGTGCAAACCGCCAGGTCCTCAGTGGCCAGTCTGCCTCTTTCAGCCCACAATCCGGTATCCGTTGGGAATGGACAGAGCGGGCAGACTTTTCCCGCGATTATGACAAATCAAAAGATCTGAGCAGTTGGATCGGGAACTGGACTTTCGAGGACAAGAGGGATCCCTGGGACGTTTCACGGTCGGGTCGCCTGGTCAGGGACACGGGTGACAGCAGCGCCTATCGCCAGGAGACCAATGGACGCTTCTCCGGGACAACGGCCTGGAAAGGAAAATATACCAAAGGCTGCCCGGCAGAGCTTGATGGCAAATGCGATAACGGAATGCTGGTCTCCTCCATCGAAAAAAACAGCGATGGGGACGATGTCGGTATTGCCTACTGGCGTGCAGCATTTCCCACCAAAGGCTATCTCGAAGTTAGCCGCTCAGTGCGCGCCGATTATGAAATCGGCATCAACTTTGCCGGTTTTGATGAAGGCCGCGTAAAAATAGATAACGGCGGAGACGTTCGCCTGCGTGGCAATATCCAGAACAGCTCCGGCCTGACCGATATTACATCCCGGGAAGGCGCCATACTCTCCGGTGACCGGATGATTGAGTCCGCTGAAGTCCGCCTGGCGGCGGAAAAAGCGATTGGCTCATCCACCCTGCCATTGCGGCTCGACCTGGCAGGAGAAGGCTACCTTGACGCCGTATCCGGCGCTGAAGGCATCAACCTGATGATTGACTCCGGGGCGAAGCTGAATCGTATCCACGCCGGCGAGGGCGAAGGTGATGTCTTCATCAACGCCACCGACTCACTTTTGGCCGGTATACGGATGGGCGGTGTTGCCCATATTGAAGCCCGTAATCTGAATCTCTCAAGTGAGCTGGGTTCGATAGGTGGCATCAATAACACTGAACTCCTGGTGGTTGATCTGTACGAAGGGAGTAATGGTGATGGTGCACCCCGTGACGGTATTCTGAGTGTTAATGCCAACCGGGATATAGGTATTAAAGACCGGCAGGGAGACCTGTGGGTGAGCTCTGTCACCTCTGAACTTGGCGATGCCCGCCTGGTAGCAGAATCCGGGCGGATTCGGGATGTTGAACGCCGCGTTGGCGGTGATTCCGTAAACGCCGAAACCCGCGAACAAATTTGGAAACGCCTCAGGCTGAGGGCAGAAGACGGAGGCCAGGCCAGGGCACGTGAGTTGACCATTCCGGCATTCGAGGCAAAAGTGGAAAGAGCCTATGCCGATTACTGGCGCCTGCTTGACTCAGGCACTGTCGAGAATGGAGAGCTAAACCTCAGCAAAGATGGCATTGAACACTATCGCACTTTGCTCGCCGCCCGGGGCCAATCCTCCGATGATACAGCTGTTCAAGACTATGCTGCGGAGCAATACCGGCAGGCTACTGAAATCTTCACAGAGGCCTTCGGTAATGACTGGCGCGATGATGACCGGCTTGCCGGGTATCGGGAAGATTTCTCCTTCCAGGCCAGCGCAGCCCAAAAGGAACAGTTGACAGAAAACGCAATCTGGACAGACAGCGAGCTTCGACGTTCCATCAATGTGGTCGCCCTTGAGGCAGCGACCACTGGCTCGACCATCGATATTGAAAATCCGAATGTTGTGGCCCGGGACGTTACGCTGGAAGCTGCCCGCGATATCGGTGAAGTTGCAGACCCATTGACGATCAATTATCAGGACCTGATCGACGGCAACCTGAGCGAATCCGCCGTTGGTGCACTCGCCATGGCACGGACAGCCGGCGACGTTACCCTGGAGAAAAACGTCGATGGCGACATCGTCTCACTGAGTGTGAACCAGACCATTCCGCTGTATGTGGATTCCGCCGGTCGTTTCGATTTGCTTTCCGGAGGCTCAACCTTTATTCAGGGGCTTGGTAACCTGCGCATTGGGGAAATAGACGTTGCCGGCGACGTCCGTGCACTGACCAACGACAACATCACTGTGGCCGGTAATGCGCCAGGGTTGATCAAAGTAGGCGGAGATCTGACCCTCGGAGCGGCTGCAGGTTCCATCGGTAACGTGGATGGTTCGGCCCTTGAGCTGGATGTGGCCGGTGAACTGCTGAGTGCGTCGGCGTCCGGCGATATCGCCCTCAAATGGCTCAACGGCGATCTTGGCATTGAGCGCATTATCGCCAATGGTGGCGTGTTGTTATCCGTACCGAACGGGTCTCTGTACCGCACAGTCGACGGCCTGAACATCAGCGGGCAGTCGATCGAGCTGGCCACTGGCGGAGCCATCGGCGGGCCGTCGAGCGCTTTGGATTTGCGCCTGACCAGCGACGATGGTGCGTTGAGTGCCACGGCGGATGGCCCAATGTACCTGACAAGCCACGAAAACACCCTGCGGACGAGCCTGCTGGATGCCAGCGGCGGCATCCAGCTTGATGTGACCGAAGGCTTTTCACTACTGGATAACGCCAGCCTCCGAATCGGCGATGACCTTGATCTGTCGGCTGCCACAATAGACTTCGGTGCCGATGCCTCGGTGGTTGTTGCCGATGACGCGGACATAACAAGCAGCGGCAATCTGACCACCGGCACCGGATTCACCATGGATGTAAACGGTGGCGAGCTGCAACTGAATGCTGCGGACCTGGCATTGGGTGCCAACAACAACCTGGAGGTGGCCGGCCTGAGCCGGATTGACGCCGATCACTGGCAACTTGGCATCGATACTCGTGTCAACGCAGCCAAGCTGCTTGGCATCACGGAACAGCTCACTATGGCCGAAAACAGCCGGATTTACGGGGAGAACCTGGTCTCGCTGGAGGCCTCTGGCGATGCTGTGCTGTCGCAGGTAGCTGTGGGCAATGGCGACTTGTCCATCCGTGCAGACGGCGACATTACCCGGGCAGACGCCAACCGTGCCAACCTGGCCAGCACTGATACCGGCACGCTGAGCCTGATTGCCGGCGGCAGCATTGGCATGGCGAATGCGCCCATGCTGGCCAGTGTGCCCTTTTTCGATATTGTGAAAGCCGGCACGGGCAGCCTGCACCTGAACTGGCAGGGTGATGCTCAGGGCGGCCGGATAGAAGCAGCCAACACCCTTGAACTCACCACCCGCGACGGCCGCTTTGAAGCCGACTATCTGAAAGCGGATGGTCGGGCGTCACTGATCGGTGACAATAGTGATTTGAAGATTGCCGACCTCCAAGTATCCGGTAACCTGGATGCGGAAACGTCTAACGGCAACCTGTCGCTGGTGAACGCCGATGTGGATGGCGCAGCCGATATCCGGGTCAACACCGGTAATCTGCTCATGAATGACGCGGATGTTCAGGCTCTGGCCGATCTCACCATAAATACAGGGAATATGAACGTTGGTTCTCTGAGTGCGGGTTCTGAGCTGAGGGTTACCGGCACCGGAAACAGCAACCTCTATCTGAAGCACACGGTTGTGGGCGGTCAGGCCACCATTAACCACGGCAATGCCGGCGAAGTGGTCATCGGCCAGGATGGCGACACCGACTGGGCCATGGAGGTGGATGAAACTCTGTCGCTCAGTTCCGGTAGTAAAGCCACCATCAGCCGGGCACAAGCCGGCTCCGATATGGTGCTGGAGGCAGCCAACCACCTCAGCGCAGACAGGCTCAAGACTGGTGGCCAGCTGAACGCCACCGTAGATCAGGGCGACATGAGCGTCCGGAAAGCCGATGTCGCCGGTAGAGCCGACTTCCTCACCGCCAACGGCAACATGACCGTACGTGAGGCCAGCACCGGCGGCGCCATGCGCCTTGAGGCCAGTCATTCCAGCGCTGGCGACATCACCTTCGGCTATCCGGAAAACTCGGACGAGCCGATAGACAACAACTTCCACCTGGATGCCGGCGATACCCTGCATATGCTGGCCACCGGCAACATCTACGGTGGCAACGCCCGCGCGGTAAACAGGCTCGACATGCGTGCCTTTGACCTGAACTTCGGCCACGTCACCAGCTCCGCCCTGGATGTATTCCTGCAGGCCGAACGCAACGTCACTGGTGCGCGTGTAGTGGCCCACCGGGACCTGGGCATTGTGGCTGGCGACACCCTGAAGCTGGACGACACTCGCTGGGGCGGCACGCTCTCACTGAAAGCCGGTCGGGATCTCACCGTCGCCACCGGTGGTGATATTGACCTGACCGGCCAGATAGAAGCCGGGCGCGATATGGAGATCACCTCCCACACCGGCTTTATCCGGGCAGATGGCGCCAAGGCGGGCAACAATATGTCATTGTCGGCGGGCGAAGACATCCTGTTTGACCGACAACTGGAAGCGGGCGGCGAAATGCAGATCGACGCCGGCGGCCGGCTGGAAGTGGGTGAATTCATCACAGCTGGCGGCAATCTCGAAATCGCCACCGGCGAGCAGCTGCAGGTGGGTGACTTCATTACTGCCGGGGGCTCGGCTGCCCTTACATCCGGACAGTTCAGTGTGGTTGGCCAGCGAGTGAATGCCGGCGAATCGTTGAGCTGGCGCTCTGGTGGTGATCTCGACGTCAGCGAATCCATCACCGCAGAGCGCGGCACCATGGATATCGATGTCAACGACAGCCTCACAACCCGCGAGCTGCACGCCGGCACCCGCATGGATGTCATTACCGGCGGCCCGAAACTGGACCTGGAGCGGGCGCTGGCCGGTGATGCGCTCACTATGAACGTGGGCAGCCGCGACCGCACACAATACACCGACAATGGCGGGCTTTCAGTGGGTGAAATGACCGGCTCGGCCATTACCTTGCGGGCCGCCGACAGAGTATCCATCGACGAAGTACGCTCCTCAGACCTGCTCGATATCGCCAGCACCTGGATAGACATCAGCCGGGGTATCTACACCGGTAACCAGGCCCTGGGCCTGGATGTGCGCGGTCTCAACAGCGCAGCGGCAAACCGTGTTGAAGCCAACCTGACAGCCGAGCGGGTGGAGAGCAACGTGCTCTACTCACGCAATACCCGGATTCGCCAGGATGGCACCTACGCGGCCTTTGACGATGCCCAGTACATTGATGTTCTGGACCTGGAAACCAACCAGGCCAGGATAGTGATGGACAACACCAACTCGGCCTGGGCCGGTGCCGATGTGCAACTGGTTGAGCTGGATAAAGCCTTCTGGCTGACACAAGACCACAACTGGAGTGAAACCAACGCCTACGTGCTGCACCGCAAGCCCACTCACCAGGTGACCGTGCCCAACTTCACGGCCGATCACAACGAAGCCGAAGGTGTGGACTACACAGGTTCTTCCGCATCCCGTTACATCGACCGCATTGAGCGGGAGTTCCGCGTGGCGGAGACCGGTGTGATTCCCGCGCCCACAATGCCGGAAATCAACGTGCCGGATACGGGCAGTGTCATGCTGAACGCAGTCAACCTCGACCTGACGCCAGACGTTGCAGACAACACCGAACAACGCCCGGAAAAGGGGCGGGAGATTTGATGCGAGCATTACTGATCAACGCCTCACTGATCGTGCCCATGGCCATCGGGACCGCCCATGGGCAGCAAACCATACCCGCAGACCGGCCCGGGTTGTTTGACCCCGGCCTTGACCTGCAGGACAAACAACAGCGCGAGCGCGACATTCAATTGCGTGACAAGGCGGACGAAATCCAGGTGCCGGCCCTGCGTGGGGGCGATGCCGGCAGCCAGCAACTGCCGGAAACCGGCGAACGGTTTGTCATCAACGCCATCGGTTTTAACCCCTCGGTCTACATAACCGAAGAAAGGCTGAAAGCCATCGCCAGCCAGTACACGGGTCGAACCATTGGCTTCGAAGACCTGAATGCCCTGCTGGATGAGATCAACGCCATATACCAGGAAAAACGCCAGCTCACGTCACGGGCAGTGATTCCACCCCAGGATATTGGCGACGGTCGGCTCAAAGTCGTGCTGGTGGAAGCCCGGCTCGAAGGGGTGGCGTGGACCAAAGACCCAGAGCAGGTACCCGCCTCATTCTTCACCGAGCGGATCAGGGTCAAACCGGGAGAAACCCTGGACACCGCCCGGCTCCTGAACGACGTACAGCGGCTGAATGCCACCACACCCGGCCCGCAGCTGTCCGTCAACCTTGAGCCTGGTAGCGAATTCGGCACAAGCCGCCTGGCGCTGGAGCCGTTCGAACCAGAACCCTGGGGCTTGCGCATGTACGCCAACAACTACGGCAGCGAATCCTCTGGTGAGTACCAGGCCGGGCTGCGGGGCAAATGGTTTTCACCCACCAACAACGCGGACACTCTCTCTGCCACGGTGCAGGCCACCGAGGGCACCATCTTTGGTGACTTTGATTACCGGATTCCGGTGAACCGATACAACGGTGAAGTGTTTGCTGGTGTCAGCCGCAACCAACTGGAAATCCTCAATGGTCCGTACCGGGACCTGGAAATCGAGGGTGAATCCATGGAATACCGGCTTGGTTATGAGCAGCCCTGGTGGCTGAACCGCCGATGGACCCTCACTGGAGGGCTTGAATACCTGCGCAGTGAATCCGAAACCACCCTGCTTGATGGCTTCACCCTGAGCGAAACCACAGTGGACAGTTTCCGGCTTACAGGCACCACCCGTTATCGCGAGGGCGACTGGTTTGCCCAATACCAGCAAATAATCGATACGTCTTCCACCGAGAACCAGGTGAACGGCGCAACCGGTAATTACCAGCGCCTGATGGGCAACGGTTTTACCCAGTGGCGCTGGACAGACACGGTCCGCTTCGTTGGTAAAACCCGCTGGCAATGGGCGTCCGCCGAGGAAGATCTCCCTTCCACGCTACTGTTTCAGCTTGGTGGCCTGGCCAGCACCCGTGGCTATGAATCAGGCATTCTGGCCGCGCCCCACGGTATAGACCTCAGCCTTGAGGGCCACTGGGCATTCACCGAGGGGTGGGAACTGTCCATGCTGATCGACGCCGGGCACGTAGTGGACGACGACCTGCCGGAAAGCACCATTACCAGTGCCGGCCTCGGCCTGGGCTACAACGCAGGCGGCCCTTTCAGCTTCAGCGCCCTCTACGCCGGCGCATTCAATGACGTTGTCCCCGAACAGGACAGCGGGCAACTCTACGTCCAGCTGCAATGGCGGTGGTGACTGGCCGCCAGGCAACTCGTTTTAAACACCCCGAGAAGGAACCTGAACAATGAAAACCTTACTGCTCTACGATGAAATTACCCTGTTGAACCGTGAGCGGCACCGTAACCTGCGTTTGCAGCCGGCCAGCAGTTTCAGCTTTGCCGCAGGCACCCATTACGTACCTTTGGCGGCCCAGGAGTTTTACCAGGCAGCGAGGGACTACCCCATCCTGTTCGTGGGAGAGGGCGAGACCATGGCGCCCCTGGCGCTGCTCGGTCTTGAAGAGGGCGTTAACCTGCACATAGACGAGCAGGGTGCCTGGACCCAGGGTGCCTATGTGCCGGCCTTTATCCGCCGTTACCCGTTTGTGCTGGCCACCAACGCCGAGGACCGTTTCTCCGTATGCTTTGACGCCGGTTTTGAAGGCTGGAACGAAGAAGAGGGCCAGCCGCTCTTTGATGGCGACGGCAAGAACACCGCGTTTCTGGATGAAGTTATCGAATTCCTGAAAGGGTTCACTGGCGAAATGAACCGCACGGACGATTTCGTGAAAACCCTGAATGATATGGACCTGCTCAGCAGGAAAACACTGAACCTGAAGCATCCGGAGGGCGCCACCTACCGGATTGACGATTTCCACGCGGTGGATGAAGAAAAGTTCGCGCAACTGGATGACAAACAGGTGCTGGAACTCAACCAGAAAGGCTACCTGGGGCTGGTCTACGCCCACCTGATCTCCCTGGGCAGCGCCAACCGCCTGTTTGACAGCCATCTCAAACGCCGGCAGGGCTCCCCTAAAACCCACCCCGAACCAGAGCCCGAATTGCACTGATTGCTCCGGGATTTCCCCAACACCCCTGAGCGCCCCTAGCCGGCGCTCAGGAGCTTCTGCAACCGTTTCTGCAACTGCTCCACCTGCTGGGCATGAGCCGACTGCGGAAACTGCTCCCTGACAAAATCCGCCGTCTTGCTCACCACGCCCCAGCGGGGGCGTTTGGGCAGGGAATCCTCAGATAGATAGCGGTCCAGCGTTCGGGTTTTGCGCACAGAGCCATCCAGCGTAACGGTCCAGAGGCCGCTTTCTTCGGCAAGATCGGCCCGGGGCTGGCCGGTTTCAAGTTCCCAGGTTTGCACACACTGTTCCAAAAGCCTTACCAGTAAAGCGCGCGGGCATTTTTCGTCTTGAGACGACGCCTGTACGGGGCTTTGGCGAGACTCCTGCAACTCCCAGCGCATCTGCTCATTTTCATGAATGGTCAACTGGGCCTGCACCCGGGCCAGCATTTCCTGTTGGTAGAACGGCTTGGCCAGATAATCGTTCGCACCGGCGTTGAAGCCTTCCAGCACATCCTCCGGTCGGGTTCTGGCGGTCACCATAATCACCGGCAGGGTGCTGGGGTCGTGCTCTTCACGCAGGCGCTGGCACACTTCCAAGCCGCTCATGCCGGGCATCATCACATCCAGCAACACCAGTTGTGGAGGTGCCTTGGCAACTGCGGCCAGCGCCTCCGGGCCATTGGCGGCCCGGTCAACGGCATAGCCGGCCTGGGTCAGTTGTTGCTGCAGCACCATGGCGGAAGTGTCGTCGTCATCCACCACCAGAATGCGGGCCGCTGAAGCCCCGGGGGCAGCTGACTTCGTGGCCCCGGGCCAGACTGCCGGGGAGTCATGGGCGGTTTCCCCGCCTTGCATGATGGCCTCCGGTGGCGCCCGGCGCAGGCGGCGACCCTGGCCGGCCACGGGCTCGTGGCTCACGGGCAGGGAAAAAGACGCCACCAGACCACCTGTTTGTGCCGGGCGCAGGGTCAGGTCGGAACCATGGGCCAGCAGAATCTGCCGGCTGATCGCCAGGCCCAGGCCCACGCCACCGTGGCCATCCAGAGAAGAATCCTGCCCCTGCTCGTAGGGCTTCATCATGCGGCTGAGCTCGTCTTGCGGAATGCCCATGCCTTCGTCTTCCACGCGAAAGCACAATGCCTCGCCGGTTTGCTCCACCGCCAGGGTAATTGTGCCTTCATCCGTAAACTTGATTGCATTGCCAATCAGGTTGAAAAGCACCTGGTACAGCCGGTCGCTGTCCGCCATCACCGGCGGTAAACCGTCGGGCAGTTGGGTAACCAGGCGCACCGGGCGCTGGCCAATCAGCGGGTGGCAGGTGGTGACCACCTCCTCCACAACCGGGGCGACCGCCACGGGCTCGGGCGTGATCTCCAGTGCATCGTTGCGAATCTTCGTGAACGCCAGAATGTCTTCCACCAAACGCGCCAGCCGGTGGCCGCTGTGCATAATCAGGTCAATGGTTTTGCGCTGTGCCGGGTTATCCCGGGGCAGGGTGTCGGCCAGCCCGACAATGGCATGCAGCGGTGTTTTTAGCTCGTGGGAGGTATTGGCCAGAAATTCGTCCTTCAGCCGGTCAGCCCGGCGCAAGTCCGCCTCCAGCGCCTGGGTGCGCTCAAAGGCTCGTGCGTAACGGCGGGCCAGGGTAATGGCGTGCAGGCCAATGGCCGCCAACAAACCAAAGCCGACAATAATGTCGCGAATGCCGGATTCGTTCATCCAGTAAATCTGAATGGTGGCCGTGGCCGCAATCACCGCGCTGGCCAGCAAGATCAATGACGATTCCGGATGTTTGTTCAACCATGCCCGAACCACGCCCGCCAGGGCCAGAACCAGGGTGGCCACCACAAAATACAGCAACCAGCCAATAGTAAGGCTGCGCGGCATGCCGGGGAAAAACACCGCCACCACCCCATAAATCACCAGCGTGAGCGCCACCCAACGGGTCCAGCGCATGGGAATATAACGGGGGAACAGGGTGGACAGAAACAGCAGGTAGGTAACGCCGGAAGCCAGCGCGGTAAAGCCATCCAGGGGCCGGGCAACAGAAAGCGGTACATGCCACCCGTAATAACTCAGCAACTGCCCGGAGAGCAGGGTTTGCAGCGCCCAGGCCCCGACAGACAGCGAAAAGAGCAGATAAGTGTACTCCCGGCGAATAAAAAACAGCGCAAGCTGGAAAAGGGCTATCAACAGAAAGCCGCCTGTAAGCACGCTGTTGGTGATCAACTCTGCGGCCAGGCTCTGCTTGATCTCATCCGGCGCGCCCAGCATGGGCACTTTCGGAAAGCCGGCATTCCGGGAGTGGTAGTTGCTTACATGGAATACCAGCTCCACCCGCTCACCGGCGGTATCCAGAATCACCTGCCGCTCGCCGTAATCCTCCCGGGTGGCGGCCTCTGTTGTGCCCGGCGTGCCCACCTGGGCGGCCAGTTCACCATTCACAAATAACCGGTAGGCCGAATACACCATGGGAATGCGCAACACCATGGGCCCGGCGGTGTCGGGCAACGTCAGCACCTTGCGATAGGTGGCATAACCGGTAGGCGGCAGGGGTGCGCCGGAAACCGCCAGTTGCGTCCAACTGCCGGGCAGCGACAATTGCGTGGTTAGCGGCTTGCCGGCCTCCGGCACCTGCCCCGGTGGCACAAACTCCCGCCAGTAAAATGCCCAGCCGCTGTCCAGTGGCTGCAGGCGGTCCTGGGGGGCGCCGGCAACCGGCCCGGCCCACATTAAACCCGCCATTAAAAAAAGGATAAAAGCGGCAAAAAACCGCTGTGTTATTTTTATACTCGGTTGGTTCACTGTTAATGGCTCCCTGTGCTGCCTCCCGCGGAAAGGGTGATTGTAGTGGAAGGACGGCCCGGGTGGAATTTACCCCGGTGCGTTAAAGAGAAGGGTACGAGCTGTTTGGCTGGAAGGCTTAACGCGAGCCTGTTTCATTCGTTACCAAAAGACACATATCCCGGCAGAGATAGTTAATAGGTCGCCTTGCCACCCTTGGTGGGGTGCGTAGAATTGCGCCATAATTTTTAATGGCCGAGTTAGGCCCACGCTATTACCAACAACCAAAGCTATTGCCAGAATGCACTGTGAACGGGTCGGTGGGGCGGTAGCGTGGAAAACAGGCAATTACAGGGAAACCGATGAACGAGAACAACCAGCAGCCGCAACAGCCTCAGCAACCGTACTACGACGACGAGATCAGCCTGGTAGACTTGGCCACCACTTTTATCCGTCGTAGGCGGGTGTTTTATGCCGTGGTTGTTTCCGTGGTGGTACTGGCAGCGGCGTATGCTTTGGTCTTTGTGGGTGAAGTAAAGGAATACAGCACGCTGATTCAACTGGGTGAACAGCAGGGAGAAGAAAGCCGGGAGCCGCTGGAACAACCCGCCACGGTTATAGCGGCTATTGAAAACCGCTGGTACCCGGAGTTGCAGGCGGTCTACGCGGAAACTGAAGGCGAAAGGCTTCCGATCCGTATCAACGCCAGCAATCCCAAAGAAACCACGCTGATCAAGCTGTCTACCGAGACGTCACCAGAAAACGCGGGTGAGGTAGAGACAGTTCATCAGCAACTGGTAGAAAAAATCACCCAGCGCCAGTCTGAACTGCTCAAACGCCAGCAACGAGTGCTGGAGAAACGCCTGGAGTCCATCAGCAACACCCTGGAGCGCCTAAGCAGCCAGGACGTAGCCGGCGAAGCACTCGCACAAACCATACAAGAGCAGGTTGATGTACAGGCCCAGCTTGAATCCCTCAAGCCCGCCGAAACCCTGGTAGTCGCCCGCGAAAGCCTGGAAAACAAAGGCACCAGCAAAAAGCTCATCCTTGCCCTGGCCATCGTACTCGGCCTCATGCTCGGCATATTCGCCGCCTTCATGGCCGAATTCGCCAGCCAGGTCCGCCAGGCAATGAAAGAAAAAGCCTGAGGGACGAAAGAGTCACGGCCCTCACGGGGTCAGACCCCGCCTTTCAGGGGGCTGACCCCATCCAACAGGATGCACCGAACAGAAAAACCAACAGGAAGCACCAAAAAGAGGCAAAAGGAAATGCCAGAAACAACAGAAGTCCAAATAGAACACCACGGCGCCAAAACCGGCGTAACCGGCTCCTGCCACCAACTGCACATCAACCCCGAGATCAGCCTGCTAATAGACTGCGGCCTGTTCCAGGGCCAGGAAGCCGGCAACACACGCAACACCCAGGAAATTGACTTCAGCACCGAAGGCATCCAGGCGCTCATCGCCACCCACGTACACATAGACCACGTGGGCCGCATACCCTGGCTACTGGCCGCCGGCTACACCGGGCCCATCATCTGCTCCCGGCCCTCGGCCAAACTGCTGCCCCTGGTACTGGAAGACGCCTTCAAACTCGGCATCAGCCGCGACAGGCAACTGGTGGAACAATACCTGGCCACCATCGAACAACGCCTGCTGCCATTACCCTACAACCAATGGCACACCGTAATAGACACCCCGGAACACCGGGTAAGCATACGCCTGCAGCGGGCCGGCCATATACTCGGCTCCGCCTATGTAGAGGTAGACCACAACGGCACCCGCATCGTCTTCAGCGGCGACCTGGGCGCCAGCCACACGCCACTGCTGCCAGCGCCAGAGCCGCCAGAGAAAGCCGACGTACTGGTCCTCGAAAGCACCTACGGCGACCGCAACCACGAAAGCCGGGAAGACCGAAAACACCGCCTGAACGCCGCCATAGACCGCGCCCTGCAAAACCAGGGCACCGTACTTATCCCGGCCTTCAGCATCGGCAGAACGCAGGAACTGCTGTACGAACTCGAAGAAATCATCAGCGACGAACTGCCCGTAATACTCGACTCGCCACTGGCGGCCAAATTCACCGCCGCCTACCGCGAACTGCAGCCCTACTGGGACGAAGAAGCCCACGCCCGGCTGCAACAGGGCCGCAAACCGCTGGGCTTCGACAACCTGTTAACCGTGGAAGGCCACCACGAACACCTGAAAATGGTCCACCACCTGGCCCGCAGTGCCCGCCCGGCCATCGTTATCGCCGGCAGCGGCATGTGCAACGCCGGGCGCATCGTCAATTACCTCAAGGCGATGCTGAACGACGAAAGGCATGATGTGCTGTTTGTGGGCTATCAAGCCGAAGGCACTCCGGGCCGAGACATACAACGGTACGGGCCAGATAACGGTTACGTATGGCTGGATGACGAAAAACACACTATCCGCGCCAGAGTGGAAACCATTGGTGGCTACTCCGCGCATGCTGACCAGCAGGGGTTGGTGAACTTTATTAAGGGTATGAGGCGCAGGCCGGAAGACATACGGCTGGTGCACGGCGAAGAACACGCCAAACAGGCCCTGCGAGCAAAGCTGGCGAACAAATAGCCAAAGGCGTATGCTCTTGAGAATTGATGTGACTGGAGGTGTTCAAATGAGTACCTGCAAGGAAAAACAAACCGTGACCAAAATACGCAAACACAACCGAATCAACGCCTTTGACGATAATCGAAAATTACTGCGTTATGCCCAACTGGCGTCACGTAACGCGATAGGTGAGTCGTTTGAAGCCGGCATCTCTGTTGTATACATGAAAGACGGACAGCTCGTTCGCGAAGACCCGGATCACGAAGTAACCGTGGTCAAGAAACTGCAGAACAAGGAAAAGTTCGACCTGAGGGAGTACCTGTGCCACGGATAAGGCTCATCGCCGGCCCAAACGGGGCTGGCAAAACAACACTGCTTAAAACTCTAGTAAAAAACAAAGTGCCAGTAGGGCAGTACATCAATCCTGATGACATCGCCCGCCACATAAGCCTCAACTCAACCCTAAAACGCACCAATCAAGAACTTGGCATTGGCCAGAACAGCCAGGATTTCTCGGTGGAAGTTGAGCGCTATCTCGCTGTTATCATGGCACAGAGCATCGCCACAGGATTGCGTGAGGACTGGCTGGCCTACAATCTCTCGCTGACGTACGAATCAGTGATGAGCCACAAAAGTCACCTGGATTTTGTGGATAAGGCAATCGAATCAGGGTTTGAGCCTTATCTGTACTACATCTGCACCTCGGACCCGGATATCAATAAAGCAAGGGTGGCGCAGCGTGTGGAATCTGGCGGACACCCAGTACCTGAAGACAAAATTCTTGGTCGATACCATCGCAGCCTGAGCTTGTTGTGTGAAATGGCCCGAAAATGCAGAAGGGTGTACTTCTTTGACAACTCCAGCCAGCGACACCTGCATTTCTCCGAAATCACTCCAGATGGCTACCTCGACATTTTCGAAAAGCAGTTTAATCAGGTAGAGCCAACCTGGTTTGTTGAGCATTTGTTAAAGAAATGGCCGAGAGAAAAGGTGCGGATTGCAAGTTTGTAGTGCTGGATTAGACCCGGATAAGCAGGCCTTATCAGCTTTAAAAACATTATAGTCAGAGGGGTGCATCTTATATTTCTAGCCCTTAGACTCATTGAAAGGAGTTTTTTCACCGCGCTGCGTGAATACGTGCACACCCAATGCCCCAAACCAAACTAAGAACCGCAATCCACAACCTCTGGCCAAAGCTGCTCGTCATTGTCGCCGGTTTTGGTCTTTACGGATTGGCCGTAACCTGGCTCCAAGGCGACTTCAAAAGCCTGGTAATCGGCATCGGTGGCGGTTTGGTCTCTATTCCGCTGGCTTTCATCTTCTACGAAATCTGGCAAGAGAAATCCCACCGCAAGCTCAACAACAGCGTGTACGAGTTTGCGGAAAACCAGATGCGAGTAAGCATCAGAGCCGTCAAATCAAAGCTTGAGCTGTTAGTCGGCGGCGCATTCGCATATTTCGAAAGTGGCAGATTCCTGATTGACGATGAAGACATTGAGAACCTCAAAATCTACGTTCAGGAAGAGGAAGCCGAAAACGTAAAGCCTGATATCGATAACCTGTTGGACTTTGAACGGGAAAGTATATTTGAAGCCCTGGTAGATGGGCGTTATCTGGCATTTCAACTGACCGACCTGTCACTGCGCGATGAACTAAACCGGCTTGAGGGTGTACTCTCCAATGCCTTCATCATGGAACGGCTGAGTGACAGCCAGGTTAGAGCCATTATCTACCTTATTGAAGTGGTCAAAATGCTCGAAGCTTTCCTCGCCCTTCATCATGACGTCTTTCTCAAGTCCAGTGTGAAGCTTCACGGGTTTCGAACTGAAATCGTCCAGGAAGATCTATGCGCGTTGATTTTTGACAACCTGGGGACAGGCGAATCGGTAACACTAGACGTCAAGCCGATCCTCGACACGCAACCAAGCGCAGAGCCACTGAATGGTTACGTGGTGAATCCGGATTACTATGCAGCCCTGAGCGACCTGGTATACGACGTGGTGGAGGGCATTAACGGCTGGAAATCTGTGTCTAACCCGATTTATATGGATCATGAGGCTGGAAGAATTGGGGCATTATAAATCCTCTACAAAACTGATGAACCGAGCGGTTATCTGGAAGAGCGATGATCACCAGTGGGAGTGGTCCACAATGGCTCACGAAGATGAGCGGTTGCGACATGAATTTGACGAAAAAGCTGATTCAAGCAGGTAATCATGCAGCGCCCGCCCGGCTATAAGCGCCATCAAGTGCTAAACTGTCAAAAAACGTGTAAAGTTGTGCCCACCGCAACCAAAGATAGCCTGTTATGACACCTGTGATGAAAAACGCACCCCTGGTGCACGTGGTCGCCGACATAAGCTTCTCGCGTCTGCCTGAGCCCGCCTCAGATGTGATTGAGCGCCTGCACTCAGAGTTGCTGGATGCCGGGTTCCCGGAACGGATTGACACAATTCGCCAAGCTGTAGAGGTAGTGGTTTCCGCTCCCGAATCTGAGCAGCAAACGGAGCAGAAAGTCACCCAAATAAAAAGGTTGGTGTTTCGCAACGCGGGTAAAACCAGGTTGGTGGAGTTTACCCAGAACCAGGTGGAAGGCACCGGCCGCTTGATTCTTAAAGTCACGGACTACCAGGGTAAAGAAGAATTTTTCGCTCTGTTGGAGCAATTACTGGGCATTTTCAAACATTGCCTGCCTCAACTCGGTAAAACGGCCCTGAAAGGTGTCGCCCTCAATTACGTAGACCTGATCGTTCCAGCGGGTAACCAGACAATGGGTGAGCTAGTCACCCCGGAAATATGCCCGCCGCAATTAGCCGCCGTGCAAGATCAGAAATTCCTGTTTGGTAGCAGCTTCCGCTTGGTGGAAACCGCACCTGACCAAAGATTGAGAGTGGCGTTTGAGGAAGTTCCGGTTAATAACCGAGGCCTGACAAAGGTGCTGCCAGACCACCTCGCCGAGCACGACAAGCGCTGTGGCCTAAGTATTCAGGCAAAAGAGCATTGGTGGAACATACCCACTGAAACCTACGGTATTCTCGATACTCAGCACATATGCCAGCTCCAGCAAAGCCCGCAGTTACAGGAGTTTGATATCTTGGGCAAGTTTCGGGAGCTCCAGGCAACTTGTAGTAGCGTATTCCGGGAAGTCACCACCGAAACTGCCATAGCCAGTTGGACCTAAAAGGAGCCAATCATGCTTGCCGCCGACATGCCTGCAGAAGCAATGCTGTTGAGCACCTACCATTCTCAGGATCAGCAAGTGGTTGCCGGAGCGCCTCCACTCAGCACCTTGGCTACTGACCAGCCAAGCTGGCCAGAGTGGGAGGCTCCAAAGTCAGATTGGGAAAGTGTGCGGGTAGTTTCTGACGCCGCTAATAATGCGGTTTCCACTGTACATGTGTTCACCAAAAGGCTAGTCGCCAGTGAAGCGCAGAACGGCAGTGCGAGTATCACCGCCGCTAGCATGATTACTCATGCGCAAACCGTGACCGGCCTCAGCCTGAAAGACCTGGCAACTGTGTATGGCGTGTCTCGGCAAACGCTCTACAACTACAAAAAACAGAAAGATCAATCGAGCGATGCGAATTGGAAGCGCCTACAGGAAGTTGATAAACAAATCAGCGAGCTGGGGCATATTTTCCCAGCCAGCCCTGGTGCTTTGGCCAAACGAGTTGCGAACGAGCAAGGTGAAACCTTGTTGTCGTTGTTAAAGCAGAAAAAACCAGACCTGGAGCAACTGAAAGCGCTGGCCCACCAGCTGGTGGAACAAATGGATAGCGCCGCACCGGCAAAGCACCATCAAAGCACTCTGGATGAGCTGACACGGCACTGCTGATGACTACGGACTTAACAGGGAAGCAGTTGCTCGTCAATTGGGGTATCCGCCAGGGAAGTTACATTGCAGCTCCGGAATATCCGCAAGACTGGTGCCATTTTCGCCCCAATCCTGAAATGCGAGATAAAGGCTTTAAAAAAGACTGCTTGCTACTGGTACAGAGCCAGGACTGCGACATCGCTGCGAAAGATGAGCTGGAGCCAGAAATAGAACTGCTACCCCTGGCGCCCATCAAACCGAAAAAACTCTTCCCGGGTAACCAGTACGCCAAGAGCTCTCGCACGCTACAAATAAACATTGATGGTCAGAACCATGAGGGTAAGGTTCGAGCTACGGTCACTGTGCCAAAGCGACAGCTATTGGAATGGTTAGAGGCGAATACGGAAAGCGCGAATATTGCGCAGCTAACTCCGGAAAACCTGCGCATTTTGACCGCATGGAAGGCAAACCGCTATCAGCGTGCCGCGCTCCCAGACCGCTTTAACCATGCCTTCATTCCCCTGTTTGAAAAATACGCCGATAAGTTGGGTGCTTACTCCACAGAAAACGGTAACTGCTGCGTAAGAGGCTTGTACCTGCACCTTGATACTTCTGAGGAAGATGCAGCCAACTACGAGTTTGCACTGCTCGCATTGTTGAAACACGAAACACCAGACGCCCAGAGGCTTGCCATCGAAGAACAGGTAGAAGACCTGATTCAGGAGCTGGAAGAGAAAGAAGGCTTCACGCTGGCGGAGCACTCCAGTCTGCCCGGCAACGCTGAAAGAGAAAGTGCCGTCACCGTCGCGCAGCTGACCCAATATATGAAAATCAACCTGGATTACTTGTCTCTACGAGAAGGGGATGAGGATTTGGGGCCTGACGTTGGGTGACCTTCACAGTTTTAATGCTTTTTTCTACTTTTTATTCCCCCAATTCCAGTTGCAACCCACGCCCCAAATCACTAGCATCCATGCGTTCAATCAATGAACGCAACAAATCGTCACAGCTTTATCGTCCATGATGCCTGCAACAGGGTAGGGCGGTAGCGTGCCCAAATTTCAGTTCGTGACCCATGAATGAAGACACTCACCTCCGGGTATTGAGGCTCGTTGAACAAAACCCCGGCATCTCCCAGCGAGACATGGCCAGAGAGCTCGGCGTTAGCCTGGGCAAAGCCAACTATTGCTTGCGAGCACTGCTGGAAAAAGGGTGGGTAAAGGCACGTAACTTCAAGAACAACGACAACAAGCTGCAATACGCCTACCTGCTGACGCCCAGCGGTATCGAGAATAAAACCCGGCTTACCGCCAATTACTTGCAGGCCAAGATGGCTGAATATGAGCGGCTTAGGGTGGAGATAGAACAGTTAAAAGAAGAAGTCGTCGCCTCAGGGCATGATGCCAGCTAAGCAACCCTTGAGATGAAGCTGACCCCCAGAACGGCACGGTGGAAACCCAGGAAAGAAAAACAAAGACCGTCTTACCGCAGTAAATCTTTTTTTCGTGTTCTTTCGTGGGTTTAGTGGCAAAAAAATCTTTTAATCCTTGTCTTTTTCCGTGTCCTTCCGTGGATTCCGTGGCAAAAAACAATCTTTATCAGTATCAGTAAAGAGGGCAAAGGAAATGCCAAACGTAAACATAGAACACCACGGCGCCAAAACCGGCGTAACCGGCTCCTGCCACCAACTCCACATCAACCCCGAAAACAGCCTGCTAGTAGACTGCGGCCTGTTCCAGGGCCAGGAAGCCGGCAACACACGCAGCACCCAGGAAATTGACTTCGGCACCGGCGGCATCCAGGCGCTCATCGCCACCCACGTACACATAGACCACGTGGGCCGCATACCCTGGCTACTGGCCGCAGGCTACACCGGGCCCATCATCTGCTACCGGCCCTCGGCCAAACTGCTGCCCCTGGTACTGGAAGACGCCTTCAAACTCGGCATCAGCCGCGACAGGCAACTGGTGGAACAATACCTGGCCACCATCGAACAACGCCTGCTGCCATTACCCTACAACCAATGGCACACTGTAATAGACACCCCGGAACACCGGGTAGACATACGCCTGCAACGGGCCGGCCACATACTCGGCTCCGCCTATGTAGAGGTTGACCACAACGGCACCCGCATCGTCTTCAGCGGGGACCTGGGCGCCAGCCACACACCGCTGCTGCCGGCGCCAAAGTCGCCTGAAAAAGCCGACGTATTGGTACTCGAAAGCACCTACGGCGACCGAAACCACGAAAGCCGGGAAGACCGAAAACACCGCCTGAAAGCCGCCATAGACCGGGCTCTTCAAAACCAAGGCACCGTACTCATCCCGGCCTTCAGCATCGGCAGAACACAGGAATTGCTGTACGAACTCGAAGAGATCATCAGCGAGGAACTGCCCGTAATACTCGATTCGCCCCTGGCGGCCAAATTCACCGCCGCCTACCGCGAACTGCAACCCTACTGGGACGAAGAAGCTCACGCCCGACTGCAACAGAGCCGCAAACCGCTGGCCTTCAGCAACTTGCTAACCGTGGAAGGCCACCACGAACACCTGAAAATGGTCCACCACCTGGCCCGCAGCGCCCGCCCGGCCATCGTTGTCGCCGGCAGCGGCATGTGCAACGCCGGGCGCATCGTCAACTACCTCAAGGCGATGCTGGGCGATGAAAGGCACGATGTACTCTTCGTAGGCTACCAGGCCGAAGGCACCCCCGGCCGCGACATACAACGCTACGGTCCCAACAACGGCTATGTGTGGCTGGATGACGAAAAACACACCATCCGTGCCAGAGTGGAAACCATTGGTGGTTACTCTGCGCATGCTGATCAGCAGGGATTGGTGGGTTTTGTGAAGGGCATGAACCGCATGCCGAAAGACATCCGGTTGGTGCATGGTGAAGAGTGTGCCAAGCGAGCCCTTAAAGAATGGTTGGATAGTGCTATCGCATAACTAAGATGGCTTGGAACTTGGAAAAGGTGAAGCGTCTTCCAAGCCCGTTACTGGAACAGGTCGCACCGTCTTGAGTAACATTGAAAAGTTGATCGAGAGTCAAGGCTTTGGTGTGCGAAAAGACTATTCGCTATCAGTGTTCGTTGATTAACGCCAGAAATTCTACCACTACAGTCGAGAAATCAATTTTAAGGTGGGGAATCTACAGACCTGCATTATGAAAGCGCCGAATTCTTTATACCCGAAACTCCGAAGGTCAATGAAAGCGACGGTTTAAGCATGGATTTTTTGAATTTGCTCGTAAACTTGTGGCGGTACTCCGAAACAAAGTTATTGTTGGGGGCGAATACTGACGTCAGTGTTGATCTATACGGAGCAGGTAAGCAAGTAAAAGAACTCAGGTCACTGTTGGAAACTGGCCGGTGTTAACTGCTCTACACGGAAAGATTCGGGCACTGAAACGCCACAAAGGCTTTCGGCGTTACGCGGCAAATACCTCATGGATGATGGCTGAGAAAATACTGCGTATCTTCGCCGGCCTGTTGGTTGGTGTCTGGGTCGCCCGTTATCTTGGGCCGGAACAATTTGGCGTGTTTAGCTATGTGCTGGCTTTCACCGCAATCTTCGGTGGTATTGCCAAGCTGGGGCTGGACGGGATTCTGATACGTGAGCTGGTCAACCAGCCCGAGTTGCGAGACACTTGGTTGGGTACTGCCTTCTGGCTGAAAGTGGCTGGCGCGTTTCTGGTGATGGCTATAATGGCATTGGTTATGCCATTTACCTCTAACGATGCCTCCACCAATCTGTATATTTTCATTATTGCAGCAGGTTTGGTTTTTCAGGGTTTTGAGGTAGTGGAGTTCTACTTCCAGTCGCAGGTGCTGGGTAAACTCATCTCCATCTGTAAGGTTTTCCAGCTTACTCTGTCGTCCCTCATCAAGGTGTATCTGGTGCTCACGGAGGCAGACCTTCTCTGGTTTGTGGTGGTGGCTGCCTCTGATGTTCTCGGGTTGGCTCTAAGCTATTTCGTTGCTTTCCGGTTGAAAACAGATACTGGCTTTTTCAGGAACTTTGACTGGAATATTGCAAAAGCGTTACTGAAAGATTCGTGGCCCTTGATCCTGTCATCACTGGTGGTGATGATTTATATGCGCATCGATCAGATCATGGTAAAGGAAATGCTCGGGGCGCATGAAGTTGGTATCTACTCTGCCGCGGTTCGCCTGAGCGAAGCGGTTTATTTCGTTCCAGTGATGATTTCTGCCTCGTTATTTCCGGCAATTCTGAATGCCAAAGCGCAGTCGAAAGCTTTGTACGAAAAGCGGTTGTCGAGGTTGTACTTTTTCCTGATCTGGCTAGCGATTCTTTTCGGTGTAACCTTTTCCGTTCTCGGCGGCCAGTTGGTCGAGTTTCTGTATGGGCCGGATTATAAAGAAGCTTCTCAGGTTCTGGAGATACATATATGGGCCTGTATTTTCGTCTTCGCGGGAGCTGCGAGCGGGAAGTGGTACTTGTCTGAAAACTTACAAAAGTACAGGTTTATCAACCAGCTTCTGGGCGCCGTTATGAATATCATTCTCAATTATTATCTCATTGAGAGCTATGGATTACTCGGCGCAGCTTTATCAACAATTATTTCATACGCATTTGCCGCGTACCTTTTTGATCTTTTCTGGGTAGAAACAAGGCCGAATTTCTATCGATTGAATAAAAGCATATTTGGAGGGGCACTGGTTGAAAAGAACGATTAAAAAGTATATGCCTGAATTCCTTTTCGGTGTTTTTTCGAGGATAAGGAATAAATATTTCCCGAGATATTGGGAAAAGTCATATTCTCAGGAAGGTGAGGATATGATTCTAAAAAGAATATTTGATAGAAAAAGCGTTGGTTTCTACGTTGACGTAGGCGCGCATCACCCGAAAAGATTTTCTAACACCTACTATTTCTATAGAAAAGGGTGGAATGGCATCAATATAGATGCAAGGCCGGGAAGTATGCAGGATTTCTCCAGGGTTAGGCCCCGGGATGTCAACCTTGAAGTCCCTGTTTCAGAGCAGCCTGAAAAACTCAAATACTATATGTTCAACGAACCTGCCTTGAACGGCTTTGACCCGGCTATTTCAGAAGAGCGAAATGGTAAGGGTGGATATGAGATTGAGTCCGTCGTTGAGTTAGAGACCATGAGGCTTGATAAAATACTTGATGAGCATCTGCCTCACGGAAAGCAGATAGACTTTTTGAGTGTGGACGTAGAGGGGCTGGATCTTGCGGTTCTTAAGTCTCTGGATCTTCAGAAATACACACCGGGTGTTATTCTTGTCGAAATACTGGGAACTTCTCTGGATGGCTTGAGAGACTCTGAAGTCTCAAACTATCTGATGCAGTATGAGTATTCAATTTTCGCAAAATCGATGAATACTGTATTTTTCAAGAGGCTGGAAGGTGCGAAGTCTTAATTCTAGAGGTGAATCTGTGCAATCTGAAGTAGCCCCAATCGTGGTTTTTGTTTACAACCGCCCCTGGCATACACGTCAGACTCTGGAATCCTTGAAAAAAAATGCACTTGCCAGCGATAGCGACCTGATTATTTATGCTGATGGAGCGAAAAACTCTAAGGCTACCGGTCAGGTTCAGGAAGTGCGGGATTACATAAGCACATTGACTGGCTTTAAAAGCATAACGGTTGTTGAGCGGGAGCAGAACTGGGGCCTGGCTGCAAACATCATTGATGGCGTTACGGATGTTGTTGGGCGTTACGGAATGGTTATCGTTATGGAAGACGATATGGTGACCAGCCCGGTGTTTTTACGGTTTATGAACGATGCGCTTGATTTCTATAAAGATGAAAAAAGAGTCTGGCATATTAGCGGTTGGAATTACCCTATCGATACTGCGGGCCTGGCCGATGCTTTCCTCTGGCGGGTTATGAACTGCTGGGGCTGGGCAACCTGGAGTGATCGGTGGGCGCACTTTGAAAAAGATGCAGATAAGTTGTTCTCTGAGTTTTCCAGCCAGGACAGGTATCGGTTCAATCTGGATGACAATCATAATTTCTGGTCACAGGTTGAGTTGAATAAATCTGGCAGCATCAATACCTGGGCAATTTATTGGTACGCTTCGATATTCAAGGTCGGTGGGCTATGCCTGGGCCCGACCCAGTCCCTGGTTCAGAATATCGGGTTTGACGGGTCTGGTGAGCACTGTGGAAGTAACAGCACGCTTCGGGTAGAGGTCTCAGAAAAAGCGGTTCATGAACTACCGTCGGATATTTGCGAAGACCCTGAAGTGGTTAGCCGAATCAAGGATTTCCTGTGGAAGTCACGTCCTGGTTTTGCCCGTAGGCTGGCCGGCAAACTCAAAAGATCATTGAAACGTTAAAATATGGCCTCAGTAAAATTAGCCAATGGTAAGACATTCAGTGTCAGTGGCGAGCAGACAATCCTGGATGCCGCACTTCAGCAGGGTATTTTTCTCGAGTACAGCTGTAGGACTGGCCGGTGCGGGGTTTGTAAAGCGAAGGTTCTTGAAGGCGAAACGAAGGCAATCAAAGCTGAGGAGTCCATAACAGCTGAAGATGTCGTGAGTGGGGCTGTTTTAACCTGCTGCAGAACGGCTGTTTCCGATGTTGCCCTGGATGCGGAGGATCTTGGCGTACTGGTTGACTACCCGGCCAGGACGGTCCCTTGCCGGATCAGCTCGCTCACGAAGCTGACTGAACAGGTTATAGAGGTAGTGCTCCGGTTTCCCCCGGGGCAGGCGGTCAGGTTTCTTCCGGGGCAATACGTTGATGTGATTGGTAAAGGCGGCATCAGAAGAAGCTACTCGATTTCCAATTCACCGAGGCAGGATGGCTGCATTGCTTTATATATAAAAAAGGTTGAAGCCGGGGAGATGAGCCATTACTGGTTCAACGAGGCCCAGACAAATGACCTGCTAAGGCTGGAAGGGCCGCTCGGCACATTTTTCTTCCGGGAGGATCCGCCTGATACGGTTGTGTTCCTTGCCACGGGTACAGGTATCGCACCGGTAAAAGCGTTGCTTGAGCACCTGGATGCAAACCCTGAAGAAGTCGATGGCCGGAGGATGCTTGTCTTATGGGGCAATCGCCGCCCTGAAGAATTTTTCTGGAAACCGGACTTCGCCAATATCAACGTTGACTTCACGGCCGTTTTGTCACAAGCATGCCATGAGTGGTCGGGCGCTTCCGGGTACGTGCAGGACGCACTGCTTGAAGCGGAATTCGACGTCGAGAAAGCGATCGTTTACGCCTGTGGTTCAGAGGTAATGATCCATTCAGCACGGGAAATGCTTGGCGAAGCGGGTCTTCCGGCCTCGCGGTTCTATTCTGATGCATTTGTAAGCTCGAACTAATTCAATTCTGGAGGAAGGATGAAGGCAGTTATCTTGGCAGGCGGTCTGGGTACGCGTCTGAGTGAAGAAACCAGCACGCGCCCCAAGCCGATGGTGGAAATTGGTGGCAAGCCAATTCTCTGGCACATCATGAAAATCTACTCTGCACACGGCATCAATGATTTCGTGATCTGCTGCGGTTACAAGGGCTACGTCATCAAGGAGTATTTTGCCAACTACTTCCTGCATATGTCGGATGTCACATTCAATATGCGTGACAATAATATGGAAGTACACAACAAGCGGGCCGAGCCTTGGAACGTAACTCTGGTGGATACAGGCGAGGACTCAATGACCGGCGGGCGCCTGCGCCGTGTTGCGAAATATGTTCAGGATGAAGAAGCTTTCTGTTTCACCTATGGCGACGGTGTCGGTGATATTGATATTGCGGATACTCTTCGTTTCCACAAGGATCATGGCAAAGCGGCCACGCTGACAGCCACCTATCCGCCGGGGCGATTCGGAGCCCTGGATATTCAGAATCGGCAGGTGATGAACTTTAAAGAAAAGCCCAAAGGGGATGGCGCCATGATTAATGGCGGGTTCTTCGTGCTGACACCAAAGGTTCTGGATTATCTGGCTGACGACAGCACCATCTGGGAACAGTCACCTTTGATTAACCTCGCAGAAGACGGTGAGCTGATGGCCTATGAACACCAGGGTTTCTGGCAGCCAATGGATACCCTGCGGGACAAAAACCATCTTGAAGAACTCTGGGAAAGTGGCAATGCTCCCTGGAAAATCTGGGATTAAACAGCATGGTTTCAGCGGTAAATCCAGCCTTCTGGAAAGGCAAAAAGGTATTTCTAACCGGCCACACCGGGTTTAAAGGCAGCTGGTTGTCACTGTGGCTTCAAAGTATGGGGGCAGAAGTAAAAGGTTTCGCACTTGAGCCACCAACCACGCCCGCGTTGTTTCTGGAAGCCAGGGTGGCAGATGGTATGCAATCTGAAACCGGCGATATCCGTGATCTGGCGGCTGTTAGTGCTAGCATGAAAGCTTTCAGCCCGGACATTCTGATCCATATGGCGGCCCAGCCTCTGGTGCGACTGTCTTATCGGAAGCCGGTGGAAACCTACAGCACCAATGTAATGGGAACGGTACATGTACTGGAGGCGGCACGCCAATGCCCAGACCTGAAAGCCATTGTTAATGTTACTACAGATAAGTGCTATGAGAATCGTGAGTGGGTCTGGGGCTACCGTGAACACGAACCAATGGGCGGACACGACCCCTACAGCAACAGCAAAGGTTGCTCGGAACTGGTGACGGCGGCGTATCGAAGTTCCTTTTTTAACTCACCGGACTCGGCAGCGATGGCTTCAGCTCGCGCTGGTAATGTAATCGGTGGCGGTGATTGGGCGGAAGATCGCCTGATTCCGGATATCCTCAGGGCCTTTGAGCAGAAACAGCCGGTTGTGATCCGTAACCCCTTGGCAACCCGCCCCTGGCAACACGTTCTGGAACCGCTCAGCGGATATCTGATGCTCGCTGAAAAGTTGTATAGCGAAGGTGAGACCTACGCTGAAGGCTGGAACTTTGGCCCGCGGGATGAAGACGTTCAACCAGTGGAATGGATTCTGGATCACATGGTCACACATTGGGGGGATGGTGCCAGTTGGCAACTGGATAACAACCCGCAGCCCCACGAAGCTCAATTATTGAAGCTGGACATATCGAAGGCGACATCCTGCCTGAAGTGGCAACCTCGCTGGTCGTTGGCCCGGACTCTGGGCAGCATTGTAGAGTGGCACCAATGCTGGCTAGGGCAGGGCGACGTCCACCAGATGACTCTGGATCAGATCGCCCGGTATCAGGCTCACTGAATTCTATATTCACGTAAAGATTTTATTGCAGGCAACTCATGACACTAGAAAGCATTCGCGAAGAGATAGGTACACTGGTTGAGAAGTACGCCAGTGAAGCACTGGCCCCGAAGCCCTTTGCTCCGGGCGATTCAGTAATTCCGCCATCCGGTAAGGTCATCGGCGCACGAGAGTTGCAGCTGATGGTTGAGGCTTCTCTGGATGGTTGGCTTACCACTGGCCGGTTCAACGTAGAATTTGAGCAGAAACTGGCTGGATTCATTGGAGTAAAGCACCTGCTCACGGTTAATTCCGGTTCGTCTGCCAATCTGGTTGCTTTCAGCACCTTGACGTCGCCCAAGCTGGGCGAACGTGCGATTAAAAAAGGCGATGAGGTCATCGGTGTGGCGGCTGGCTTCCCGACAACGGTAAACCCTATTGTCCAGTTTGGCGCGGTGCCGGTTTTCGTGGATGTCGATGGTAGAACCCATAACATCAATGCTGACCTTATCGAGGACGCAATTACCCCGAAAACCAAAGCCATCATGCTGGCGCACACCCTGGGCAACCCGTTTAATCTGGCAAAAGTCAAAGCCCTCTGTGAGAAATACAACCTCTGGCTGGTAGAGGACTGCTGCGATGCGCTCGGTGCAACCTACGATGGCCAGATGGTGGGTACTTGGGGTGATATTGCCACACTGAGTTTTTATCCCGCGCACCATATAACCATGGGTGAGGGCGGCGCTGTTTTTACCAATAATCCGACACTTAAAATGATTGCCGAATCTTTTCGGGACTGGGGCCGCGACTGCTACTGTGCGCCGGGTTGCGACAATACCTGTGGTAACCGTTTCGGTCAGCAGTTTGGTACCTTGCCGTTTGGATATGATCACAAGTATGTGTACGCGCACCTGGGCTATAACCTGAAAATTACCGATATGCAGGCGGCATGCGGGCTGGCCCAGTTGGAACGGGCGCCTGACTTCATCGCCACCCGCAGGCGCAATTTCGACCTCCTGAAGGCCCGGCTTGCGAGTCTTGGGGATTATCTGGAGATTGTTGAACCAACGCCCAACAGCGATCCTTCGTGGTTTGGCTTCCCGGTAACGTTGAAAGAAAGTGCCGGGGTGCAGCGCGTTGACCTGCTGAAGTTTCTGGATCAACACAAGATTGGCACCCGCCTGTTATTCGCCGGCAATCTGACCCGTCAGCCTTATTTTCAGAATGTGGAATATCGCGTAGTCGGTGAGCTGACAAATACTGACCGGACGATGAATCAGACATTCTGGCTGGGTGTTCAGCCGTCATTGGGCCAGGAGCACTTCGATTTTGTTGGTGAAAAGCTCGAAGAGTTTTTTGGGCTGAATTTCTGATGAAGCACGTACTCCTCACTGGTGCGACCGGATTTTTAGGTAGTCATTTACTGGAAGCTCTGCTTGCGCAGGGCTACCGAGTGACGATTCTAAAGCGTTCTACTTCGGATACCTGGAGAATAAAACACCTACTGGACCAGGTTAGCGTGTTTGACGTTGATCTGGTGGCGATAGACCATGCCTTTAAATCCAAAAAAGTCGATTTTGTTATTCATACAGCCTGTAGTTATGGGCGTCATGGACAGACGGATTATGAGGTTATCGAAAGCAATCTACTATTCGGTTTGAAGGTAGTTGACGCCGCCATCTCCTCCAATACACATACCTTTTTTAATACTGACACTTTACTCCCCAAATATTTGAATGCCTATTCATTGTCGAAGAAGCATTTTTCCGAATGGCTCAAGAGGAAAAGCGAATATATTAAGGTGGTAAATTTTCGGCTGGAACATATGTATGGCCCTGGGGACGATCAGAAAAAGTTCGTGCCATGGTTAGTGAGTCAGTTAGAAAAAGGCGGTGATCGAATTCCCTTAACAGATGGAAGGCAATTAAGGGACTTCATATACATTGATGATGTGGTTTCGGCCTATTTGACAGCACTGAAGAAATCTGAACAGCTACTATCATATAGCGAGTTCGATGTTGGCACTGGTGAATTAAGCAGTGTGCGAAGTTTTGTGGCCACTTTGTACGACATATATAAAAGTAAAAGACCTGATATTAAAACTCAGCTTGGCTTTGGTGATATACCAATGAGAGAGGGCGAGTTGATGTCTGTAGAAGTAGATAATACAGCATTGAAACGTTTAGGCTGGGAAGCGAAAGTGTCTCAGGAACAAGGGTTGGAGAGGTTGATAGGAGCGGTTTTATGAGGTTTTTGGTTACAGGTGGCTGTGGTTTTTTAGGCTCTAATATATCTAGCGAGTTATTGAAGCAAGGTCATGAAGTTATAATATTTGATAATTTATATCGATTTGGAAGCTACCAGAACCTTGAGTGGTTAAAAAAACAAGGTGAATTTGAATTCATTCATGGCGATATCCGTAGTACAAACGATGTAGAGCGATCTATCATTAACCACCGGCCGCAAGTGATTTATCATTTGGCTGGGCAGGTTGCAATGACAACCTCTATAGCCAATCCTCGCATGGATTTTGAGGTAAACGTTTGCGGAAGTTTTAACCTTTTGAATGCCGTTCGGCTTTATTCTCCTGAAAGCGCGATTATTTACTCATCAACAAATAAAGTATACGGAGATCTAGAGCAATTCAGTTATCGTGAGAATGAAACACGATATGAATGTATAGAAAAACCTAACGGGTTTGATGAAGGTGTGAATCTCGATTTTCATTCGCCTTACGGTACGTCGAAGGGAAGTGTAGATCAATATATGCTAGATTTTGCGCGAATTTATGGTTTGAAAACGGCTGTATTTCGTCATTCATCAATGTATGGAGGCCGACAGTTTGCAACTTTCGATCAGGGTTGGTTGGGATGGTTTACTCAGAAAGCCATTGAGATAAAAAACGGTTCGGTGAAAGAGCGATTTGCAATTTCCGGAAACGGAAAGCAAGTTCGTGACCTCCTCTATGCTAGCGACTGTGTATCACTTTATCTTAAGGCTGCTGATAATATTGAGAGTATTAAGGGTCAAGCATTCAATATTGGTGGTGGAATTAAGAATTCTTCGTCATTGCTAGAGCTGTTTGAGTTCTTGGAGAAAGAGCTCAAAGTGTCGATGGACTACGATCAGTTGCCTCCAAGAGAGAGCGATCAGAAAGTATTTGTGGCTGATATTGATAAGGCTTATCGGCTAATTGGATGGAAGCCTGAAGTTAGTAAAACATTGGGTATAAAGAAAATGATAGAATGGATAGAAAGCTAGTAGCTAATATGTTGAGATTATTTGGTATTAGGTGATCTTTGTCTGGTTTCTATTTTTCATAAATGCATCCTTGTATTTTTAAATTTTAAGCCATTATTCTTCGAGGCCAACATTTTTAATGAATAAGTTAGTTTCGATTTTAATTCCCGTTTTTAATCGGGAAGAAATTATAGCTGAGACCATTTGTTCGGCGCTAAGTCAATCCTATAAGAATATAGAAGTTGTAGTTGTGGATAATGCAAGCACGGATGGCACATGGGACGTTATTGAAAAATTATCAAAGAATGATACCCGAATTCGTGCGTTTAGAAATGAAAGCAATGTCGGTCCGGTCAGGAACTGGAGAAGGTGTGTTGAGGAGGCTAAGGGATTTTACGCAAAGATTTTGTGGTCTGATGATCTAATCTCCCATGACTTCATCGAAAAATGCATACCTTTAATGGATGAAGAAACCGCCTTTGTTTACAGTGGCGTAAAAATATTCATGAGCGATCCGGATAGAGGTTCGCCTCACTATTTTATTGGAAGAACCGGGCATAGGTCTTCATCTGAGTACCTAACCAAGGCATTACTAGCCGATAACGTACCAGTTTCCCCTGGTTGTGCGATTTTCCGTTTGGAAGATGTAATAAATAACCTTCTAGTGGATGTTGAAACGAAAGTCAATAGTGATTTCGCCATGCATGCAATCGGAAATGATCTTCTCCTGTTTTTATTAACAGCAAAGGATTATAAAAAATTTGGATTTGTGGCGGAGCCTTTGTCTTTTTTTAGGTCGCACCCAGGCTCGATAAGTATTTCTTCCGGAGATGGAAAGTTGCCGCTCCATTACATGTTGGTTCGTGCATATTTTGCAGAGCGTTATCAAGAAGATATCGTCGACAGAGTTGTTGCTAAAACCTGGATTTTGCTAAAAGCCTATCCTAGGCACAGCCGCTTCGGTATTGAGAAGGTAGATGACTTTTTCTTTAGAGAAGTTAATGTCAATTACTTGTTAGTATCTTTGATCTTCTTGAACCAATTGCGCAGAATGCCAGCTCGAGCTTACAGGAAAATGTACCGCATATTTGGGACGAAAAAATGAAAAAAGCCCTTATCACCGGAATCACTGGCCAGGATGGTTCGTACCTTGCTGAGTTTCTACTTGAGAAAGGTTACGAAGTACACGGCATCAAGCGCCGGGCGTCCCTTTTTAACACCCAGCGAGTGGATCATATTTATCAGGATCCCCATGTCGAAAACCAGAATTTTGTTCTCCATTACGGGGATCTGACTGATTCGTCTAATCTGACGCGGATTCTGCAGGAAGTTCAGCCAGACGAGGTTTATAACCTAGGCGCGCAATCCCACGTTGCTGTTTCGTTCGAAGCTCCGGAATACACAGCGGATGTGGATGCCATGGGCACACTCCGCCTGCTAGAGGCTATCCGCCTGCTGGGTCTGGAGAAGAAGACGAAATTCTATCAGGCCTCTACATCAGAGCTGTATGGTCTGGTACAGGAAACGCCCCAGAAGGAAACGACACCGTTTTACCCGCGTTCCCCCTACGCCGTGGCCAAACTGTATGCCTACTGGATTACGGTGAACTACCGCGAGGCCTATGGCATGTACGCCTGTAATGGTGTGCTGTTTAACCATGAGTCGCCGCGTCGTGGTGAAACCTTTGTTACCCGCAAGATTACCCGTGGCCTGTCCAATATCGCCCAGGGCCTGGAAGACTGCCTGTACATGGGCAACATGGATGCGCTACGCGATTGGGGGCATGCAAAGGATTACGTGCGTATGCAGTGGATGATGCTGCAGCAGGACGAGCCGGAGGATTTTGTAATAGCGACCGGTAAGCAGTATTCGGTTCGTGAATTTATTAAGTGGTCTGCCAGAGAGCTGGGTGTCACGCTTCGGTTTGAAGGTCAGGGTGTTGATGAAGTCGCAGTGATTGATTCGATAGAAGGTGACGATGCCCCCGCGCTGAACGTTGGCGATGTGGTTGTACGCGTTGATCCGCGCTATTTCCGCCCGGCGGAAGTCGAAACCCTGCTGGGCGACCCCTCAAAAGCCAAAGAGAGGCTGGGTTGGACGCCGGAAATTACCACGCAGGAAATGTGTGCGGAAATGGTGGCAGACGACCTTAAGACCGCCAAGCGCCATGCGCTGCTTAAACGGCACGGTTACGAAATTCCAGTTTCGTTGGAGAATTAATCAGTTATGGCGAGGCAACGTATTTTTGTAGCAGGGCACAATGGTATGGTGGGCTCTGCACTTGTAAGGCAGCTGCAGAAAAATCCGAATGTAGAGTTGGTCACCCGTAGCAGGTCGGAGTTGAATCTGCTGGATCAGGCCACAGTGCAACAGTTCTTCCAGGATCAAAACCTTGACCAAGTTTATCTCGCCGCAGCGAAAGTCGGGGGCATACATGCTAACAACACCTATCCGGCGGAGTTCATCTACGAAAACCTGATGATGGAGTGCAATATCATCCATGCTGCCCACCTTGCTGGCGTGCAGAAGCTGCTTTTCCTGGGCTCTTCGTGCATTTACCCGAAGATGGCAGAGCAGCCCATGAAAGAAGAGGCTTTGCTTACCGGCACGCTTGAGCCCACTAATGAACCCTACGCGATTGCAAAGATCGCCGGTATCAAGCTTTGTGAGAGTTACAACCGGCAATACGGCCGGGACTACCGCAGCGTAATGCCGACGAACCTTTACGGCCAGAATGATAATTTTCATCTAGAAAATAGCCATGTAATTCCCGCTATGATGCGGCGTTTTCATGAGGCCAGAACCACAGGGTCAGACAGCACGGTAGTCTGGGGCAGCGGAAAACCCATGCGAGAGTTTCTGCATGTCGATGACATGGCTGCGGCGAGTGTGTATGTAATGAACCTGGAGACTGAAACATACGAGGCTAACACCCAACCGACGTTGTCGCACATCAATGTGGGGACGGGTCTGGATTGCACTATCCGTGAGTTGGCTCAGACCATGAAAGCTGTGACTGGCTTCGAGGGTGATCTGGTGTTTGACTCCAGCAAACCAGACGGCGCGCCGCGTAAATTGATGGACGTTTCACGGTTAAAAGCACTTGGCTGGGAGGCGAGCATATCTCTGGAAGATGGTCTGCGGCAGACCTATGATTGGTTTCTGAAGCATCAGGAAGAACTACGTGGCTGATCACTTGCTTGAAGACACAGCTATGACAAGCTCGGGGTACTCCACCACCCGTCGCCTGACTACTGATCGGCCTTCCTGTTTCGGACCGGAATCTGGCGCCCTGTCTGCATTATTGAAAACCCCTGATTCCGAACAAAAGGTCGCTGAGGGCGGTCTGCGTTTGCAGGGCTTCTATAAAGTCAGTCAGAACGAAAAGCCTCTGATCACTGTGATCACGGTGGTTTACAATGGTGCGGAGTTTATTGAACAGACCATTCTCAGTGTTATCGAACAGAGCTACGACAACGTTGAGTATATTGTTATCGATGGCGGCTCTAAAGATTCTACACAGGATATTATCAAGCGATATGAACACGCTATTGATTATTGGGTAAGCGAACCAGATAGCGGTATTTACAGCGCAATGAATAAAGGTATTGCTCTCGCGTCTGGCGAGTGGCTTAACTTCATGAATTCTGGCGATAGATTTTTCACAAAGAATAGCCTTTCAGAAATACCGTTTGATGACCTGAATGATTACGAATTTATTTATGGAGATAAATTCCAGAACAATGAGGTTGTAAAGTCCTTTCCTTTAGAGATTTTGAGATCGGGAGTTATCCACGCCTGCCATCAGTCCATGTTCTTTCGGAAAAACATTGAGACCTTGGACATGCTCCGATATGACGAGCGTTATCGGATATACTCGGACTACGATCTGGTTGCCAGATTCTATAGGAACGAATGCAAATTTTTCTATCACCGGTCTCCGGTTTCCGTGTTTCAGGGGGGCGGGATTTCATCGGATGTTTCCAGCCAGAAGCGAAAAGACAAGTATCTTTCAGTGTATTCAAACTTTGGCGTGGTGGGGATATTCAGGGCACTATCATATAGGATTATTGCATATCGGCTTCTTGCGAAAACGGATCGAGATTCCAAGGACGGCTCTTGATGCCCTGCTACAGGTTCCGGTGGTTTAGCTAAATGATTTCCATGTCATTTTTTAGAAATCCCGGCCGCTTTCTTTCAGGTATTGCCGTAGAACTTGGTTTGGCTTTTGTGCTGTGTTCCTATTACATCAGTGGGATAGTGGGTACGTATCTGGGAAGCAATGTCGAGCTTCTGGCATCCGCGTTCCCTTTGATTTTCGGGAGTTTGGTCATTCTGGGATTCCTTGCTTCCGGAAGAGTACTTGTCGATCGGGGCGGCAAGATTTTGATGCTTTTTCTTTTTATCAATTTCTTCATTGTGTTCTCTGCAATTAAAAATTTTGCCCCTGAGGAGTCAATTTTCTTCTCGTTAAGATTCTTTTATGCTGCAATTTTCCTGGGCGGAGTTGCTTGGGTGATTGCGTCTGATAAGTCTTTCAGTTTATTCCATTTTTATCTGTATTTTTGCTTGGTTGTCTCTTTACTCGTTGTCTACCTCATGTTATGGGGAGAGTCGCACGGTAGTAGGTTAAGTGTGGCTGGTCGAAACCCCATATATTTTTCTTTGCTTTGTGGTCTTTCTTTTTCAGCTTCTTTTATTTGCCTCATAAGTAAAGTCAAGTTTGGTTTTGTGGTTCGCTCATTTCTTCTCATTTCTATGATTATGTCTTTCCTGGGGTTGATTTTGTCTGGGGGGCGCGGGGCAGTTGTGTCCGTAATTGTTACTCTACTTTTTTATGGTATCTGTTTTTCTTCTTCATATATTTTTAGTGGGAAAGTTAAAGAAAGAGTTAATTTAAGATTTCTGATTTCTTTCCTTTTGATGTCTGTGGTTGGTGTTTTTTATTTTGTTGAATCACGGGCAGTTGGTGGAGTTTTTTCACTTTTTTCCGGTAATCCCGGGGCTTCCGGAAGTGTGCGTATAGAACTGTTTAACCAATGGTTGAGGGCGTTCGGAGAGAGTCCTTTTTGGGGAGTCGGGTTTAGCTCAGGCCTTGCTTATCCTCATAATATTATAATTGAGCTGGTTTTCAGATTTGGCGTTCTGGGTGGTATAGCTTCGATGGTACTGGTCTATTTCGTGTTGAGTTACACCATAATTGGCTTTATGTCCAGAATTCTGGAAAACAGGATTCTTGCCGCCTTGATTTTATGTTCATTTACTGCTGGGCTGTTCAGCTTCTCGATCGTGATGATGTCGCATTTATTCATATTTATTGTTTTTGCGGCGGTTTTTATGGGGGCATACCGTTTCGGTTTCTATTCTGGATACAAAACTAAAGGCTTAACATGCTTCTACCGATAATCATGGCCGGCGGCACTGGCTCGCGCCTGTGGCCTTTGTCTCGTCAGCTGAACCCCAAGCAGTTTCTGAAACTCTGCGGGGATAGCACCCTCTTGCAGCAGACTTTGTCTCGCCTGGATGGGCTTGAAACTTCACCACCGTCCATTATCTGCAATGAATCTCACCGTTTTATGGTGGCGGAACAGTTGCGTCAGTTGGCAGTTACCGATGCCAGCATTCTACTTGAACCCGCTGGTCGCAACACCGCACCAGCCATAGCGCTCGCAGCTTTGAACGCTGCACTTAACGGCGAGGATCCAGTGCTGCTGGTCTTGGCGGCAGATCACTTTATTGCTGACGAAAAAGGTTTTCAGCAAGCCGTTCAGGCTGCGGAGGTGTTGGCACGTAAAAACAAACTGGTGACCTTTGGTATTGTGCCTACTCATGCTGAAACCGGGTATGGTTACATTCAAAGGGGGGCATCACTGCCGCAGCAGGGTTTTGAGGTAGCGCGGTTCGTGGAAAAACCTGATTCGGGTACAGCACAAGATTACTTGGGCTCAGGAGACTATTACTGGAACAGCGGCATGTTCATGTTCAAGGCGAGTGTCTATCTTGAGGCACTGTGTGAGTTTCGTCCGGATATTCTGGAAGCCTGTACCCGGGCATTCCAAGGTGGCAGCCAGGACATGGATTTTGTGCGGGTAGACGAGGCTGCTTTTGCTGAATGCCCCGAAGAGTCGATCGACTATGCCGTAATGGAGAAAACGTCTGATGCGGCAGTGATTCCTCTGGATGCGGGTTGGAGTGATATTGGCTCCTGGTCGGCCTTGTGGGAGATTGGCGAAAAAGACTCTGAGGGCAATGTGTGCAAAGGTGATGCGCTGGCCATTAATACCCGTAACAGCCTGATTCATGCCGAACATAAACTGGTTGCTACCGTGGGTGTGGAAGACCTGATTGTTGTTGAGACCAAAGATGCAGTGTTGGTTGCTCACAAAGACCACGTTCAGGATGTCAAAAAGGTGGTTGAAGCCATCAAAAATGATGGCCGCCATGAGCATATGAACCATCGTGAGGTATATAGGCCTTGGGGCGTGTATGACTCGATTGACAACGGTGAGCGGTATCAGGTCAAGCGAATAACAGTTAAACCTGGAGCCAGGCTTTCGGTACAGATGCATCACCATCGTGCGGAGCATTGGATTGTTGTAAGCGGTACCGCAAAAGTGACGGTTGGGGAGAAGGAGTTTCTGGTTACGGAAAATCAGTCTACCTATATTCCGGTGGGCCAAGTGCATTGCCTGGAGAACCCCGGTGTCATTCCGTTGGAATTGATTGAAGTTCAGTCCGGCTCTTATCTTGGTGAGGACGATATTGTGAGGCTGAAGGACCAGTATGGACGCACCTGATGAGGCGCTGCCTAAAGTCTCCATAGTGACTGTTTGCTATAACAGCGCAAAAACCATTGCCGATACGCTTGAGTCCGTTCGCTCTCAAACCTACCCAAATATTGAGCATATCGTGGTAGACGGGGGCTCTGATGACGGCACTATGGATATGGTGTCGGATTATCGGGAGTCTCTGGGGCCCGTCATCAGCGAACCCGACAAAGGGCTTTACGATGCCATGAATAAGGGCATTCGTATGGCGAGTGGGGATATTGTAGGCATCCTCAATTCTGATGATTTTTACGAGAGCGATGAGGTGGTTGCCGCGATTGTAGAGGCGTTCGAGGCAGACCAAACGCTAGACATCGTTTTTGGTGACGTTGTTTTTGTTACTCCTCCAGACCTGAAAACGGTAAGCCGGTTCTACCATGCTGGGCACTTCCGGCCCTGGAAATTACGGTTTGGCTGGATGCCCCCCCATCCTGCCACCTTTGTAAAAAAAGCAGTCTATGAGCAGCATGGCGAGTACCGTTTGGATATGAAAATCTCAGCGGATTATGAAATTTTCGTGCGCTGGCTGGTTAAGGCCAAGCTGAATTATCGCTGGTTGGATCGGGTAATTGTCAGGATGAGGGCCGGTGGTGTAAGTACTGGAGGCATAAAAAGCAGCCTGATACTCAACCAGGAAATTGTACGGGCCTGTAGGGAAAACAACCTCTATACCAATCTGTTAATGGTGCTGACCAAAATCCCTTTCAAACTTCTTGAGCTTCGGAAGCGCCCTGGCGGCATTTCTGAATAGGGTGTTGTTTTTGTGAATGTTTTATTAACGGGTGCAACCGGCTTTGTAGGTTCCCGCGTCGCTGAGCAGATTGACCACCGAAATTGCTTTGATTTGACCTGCTCGGTTCGGCGGCCCGGAGCAATTGCGAATGGCCGTGAGGTATTGGTTGGAAGCTTGAGCGGGGATACCGATTGGTCTGCTGCTTTGGTCGATCAACAGGTTGTTGCCCATACCGCCGCCCGCGCCCACATCATGAAAGATGAAGTGCCAGACCCATTGGCGGAGTACCGCAAAGTTAACGTAGAAGGCACTCTTAATCTTGCCCGCCAGGCTGCGGAGGCGGGAGTGTCTCGTTTTATCTATATCAGTTCCATCAAGGTTAACGGTGAACAGACTCCGTTGGGCAAACCCTATACTGCTGAGGATGTTCCTGCACCGGAGGACCCCTATGGTGTTTCCAAGCTGGAAGCTGAGACCGGCCTGCATAAGATTGCTTCTGAAACCGGGATGGAGGTTGTCATCATCCGCCCGCCCTTGGTGTACGGGCCGGGTGTAAAAGGCAACTTCGCGAGTATGATCAAGTTAGTTGAGAAAGGGTTGCCGCTGCCCTTGGGTTCCATCCACAACAAACGTTCACTTGTGGCTTTGGACAATCTGGTTGATTTAATCATTACCTGCATTGATCACCCCGCTGCGGCCAACCAGGTATTTCTCGCCGGTGATGGCCAGGATGTGTCTACCACGGAATTGCTGCGCGGCGTTGGCCGGGCCATGGGGAAGCCCGCCCGGTTGGTTCCCGTGCCTGCGGGTATGCTGATGTTCGGTGCCGGTTTGTTGGGTAAGAAAGCCGTTGCCCATCGTTTGCTGGGTTCGTTGGAGGTGGATATTTCCAAGGCACGTAATCTATTGGGCTGGGAGCCGCCACTGTCTGTGGAGGAAGGGCTTCGGCGTTGTTTTGTTTCGGAGAATGCTTCTTGATTCGTTTATTTGATTTTTTCTTTTCGTTATTTGGTTTGCTGTTTGGCTTTCCGGTGCTGTTGCTTCTGGTGGTTATTGGCTTTTTCGATACCGGCTCTCCGGTTTTTCGCCAGGAGCGGGTAGGGCGCAACAAAAAGCCGTTCACTCTGGTTAAGTTCCGCACCATGAAAAAAGACACCGCCTCTGTCGCCAGCCACCTGGCCAGTGCCAGTGCGATTACGCCTTTCGGGCACTTCCTTCGCCGCACCAAGCTGGATGAGTTGCCGCAGCTGTGGAATGTGCTGAAAGGTGAAATGAGCCTGGTGGGCCCTCGGCCTTGTTTGTTCAATCAGGAAGAATTGATTGGCGAGCGTGAGCAACGGGATGTATTGGCTGCCCGGCCGGGTATTACCGGGTTGGCGCAGGTGAATGATATTGATATGTCTACGCCGGTGTTGTTGGCGGAGACGGACCAGAAGATGCTAGAGAACCTGACAGTGGGTGCTTACTTCAAATATATCTTCATGACTGTGGCGGGTAAGGGCGCCGGGGATCGGGTGCCTGGTAAAGATTAAAAAAGGAATTTTTATCAACTCCAAGGAACAGGAGGCATTATGAAAAACATCATCATCTGCTCAGATGGCACCTGGCAATCCCCCGAATCTGACACGGCCACCCACATTCTGCGCATCGCCCGTGGCATTGCCCCGGAAGATGCCGCCGGCAACAAGCAGGTGGTGTTTTATGACTGGGGCGTGGGCTCGGACGGCAACCCGCTGACCGGCGGGGCCACGGGCAAGGGCATCGACAAGAACATTCTGGATTGCTACCGCTTTCTAGTGCACAACTACGATGACGGCGATGCGGTATATCTGTTTGGCTTCAGCCGGGGTGCTTACACGGTTCGGTCGTTGGCGGGGTTGATTGGCAATTGCGGTATTCTGCGCCGGGAACATGCCGGCAAAGCCGCGAAGGCGTATTCGCTGTACCGCCAACGCAGCCGCGCTTCGGCACCGGGTAGCAGCAAAGCCGCTGCTTTTCGTCGGGATTACGCAGTGCCCGGTGGCGGCCGGGTCCACTTTGTGGGTGTGTTCGACACTGTCGGCGCATTGGGCATTCCCGCGCCGTTTCTGGGAACCCTGGGCACCTCCCGCTACCTGTTCCACGACACCGAACCCGGCAGCATTATCAATCATGCCCGCCATGCTGTTTCCATTGATGAAAACCGCCAGGATTTCGAGCCAACCCTGTGGACCCCAAAAGCCGGGGTAGACCTCAAACAGGTGTGGTTCGCCGGCGTGCACACTGATATTGGCGGCGGCTACCGCAACCGCGCCCTGGGCGACCACGCCGGCCAGTGGCTGGCCCGTGAGGCAGAAACCTGCGGCCTGGTTTTCGAACCCCACTTCCTGGATAACCTGGCCCCGGACCACACCGGCCCGCAGCACAACGAATACAAAGGCTTCTACCGCGCCATGCGCCGGCGCATCGTACGGGAGGTGGAGCCGGTGGTGCATGTGAGTGTTCGGCAGCGGTGGGAGGATGATGGGGTTTCGTATCGTAGCCCGGCTTTGCGGGGGTTGTTGGAGAGGGTCGGTGGTAGCTGGGATGAAATACAAGTGATTTTTTAGCCACGAAACCCACGAAAGAACACGAACAAAGATTAACTGATTAAGAATCAGGATTTCCTTGCCTTTATTTCGTGTTCTTTCGTGGATTTCGTGGCAAAAATATCTTTAAAAATAAGGATGTAAAATGCTCAAGGAAAAAGAGCTCTGCTACCGCATTACCGGTTGTGTGTATGAAGTGTACCGGCACCTGGGGGCAGGTTTTCTGGAGTCGGTTTATCAGAAGGCGCTGGTTAGGGAGCTGCAGCTTGCGGGGTTGTCGGTGCAGTGTGAGGTGCCTGTGGTTATTCACTACAAAGGCGAGTCCATTGCAGAGCACCGGCTGGACCTGCTGGTGGAGGATGCCGTTATCATCGAACTCAAAGCCCAGCAAAAGATGCCCCTGGCGGCGGAGGCTCAGTTGATCAACTACCTGAAGGCCACCGGGAAGGAGCTTGGGTTACTGGTGAATTTTTCGTTTCCGAAGGCGGTGGTGAAGCGGGTGGTACTGTGAGCGAATATACTTGTTATGATGGTGGCTATGAAGCCTTTGCGGTGGAGGAAAGTATGTACGCTGTCGAATTTGAAGCTGACATTCGAGACGGTGTCGTCAAAATCCCGGAACAGTACGCCCGTTTGAAAAATACGCATGCACGAATCGTGGTTTTGCTAGAGGGTTCAGATTCAGAGGTGCGTGCGCTTTCAAACCATGCGGCAGGGAATATTGATGAATGGAAGGGCTCGGCAGAGGACGAGGTTTGGGCGTAGAGCAGGGAGCATAATAGTTTAGAGGAGCAAAGCCGTGCCCGTTGTTTTCAGATATCAAGGTTTTAAGTTCTTTTTCTACTCAAACGAAGGCAATCCGCTGGAGCCGGCCCACATTCATGTTAGAGCCGCTGGCAAGGAAGCAAAATTCTGGCTATCTCCAGACGTATCGTTGGCCCGAAATGATGGTTTTGATGCGCGTACGATTCGGGTATTGTTGGAGGTAACGGAACACCACCGTGAAGTTTTGGAGGATGCGTGGCATGACTATTTCGCCTGAAAAAGTTTGGTTTGACGAAGATAGCCTTTGGGTTATTTTGTCTGATGGTCGGACTATTGGCGCGCCTTTGGCCTGGTTTCCTCGGCTATTGCATGCCGACAAAGCTGCCCGCGATGGTTTTGAATTGAGCGTGCACGGTATTCATTGGGATGACCTTGATGAAGATATCAGTGTGCAGGGGTTGTTGGCGGGTCAGGGTGACCAAACGCACCCCAAACAAGATCATGCAGCGTGAAAGCTAAGCCAGAAAAAGAAACGTGTCTCAGCCTCTTATCAAAAGGTTATTGAGGCCCATATCAAGCAGCGCTTGGCGTGACTGCTGATCCGCTACTCGTTAAGAATCTTCCTTCCAAGAGAGTTTATGCCTACCTACGACGTTTTTAACGGCGATGCCGACGGCATCTGTGCCCTGATTCAACTGCGCCTGGCAGAACCTGCCGAAACCACTCTGATCACAGGCTATTGGGTTGATTCCGTTGGTTTGGGGGGGGTGAGGGAGAGTTCTGTCGTCCGGCTTTTCGGGCGGTGGAGAGGGTTGGTGGGGACTGGGGCAAAATACAAGTGTGCTATACTGCACCAAAAGTATGAATATTGATGCAGAGGTCTCGCATGGCGACGATACGCAAGACAATAACCCTGACCGACACCCAGGGCGATTGGGTTAAATCCCGTATTACCTCTGGTGATTTTACAAATGACAGCGAGTATTTTCGCGATTTAGTTCGAAGAGATCAGGAGCGTAATGCCTGGCTGCACCAGTTGCGTGCTGCTCTGTTAGAGGGCGAGCAAAGCGGGTTGAGTGACCGGACCCCGCAGGAGATTCGTGAAGCAGCCAGGGAGAGGCTCATTAAGGATGGCAAGTTACAGGCTCAGTGAGCGTGCCGATGAGGATTTTGAATCCATTTACATGTATGGGCTGATTAATTTCGGTTCTTTGCAGGCCGATGTCTACGCGGACGGTATGGAAGACCGTTTCAAGCAGATCGCTGATCAGCCGCAATTATACCCCGCTGTAGACCATATTAAGCCAGGCTATAGGCTCAGCGTGTATAAGAGCCACTCCATTTACTATCGAGTTGATGATGGAGTGGTTTTAATTGTTCGTATTCTGCGCAGCCAGAGCCTTGGCGTTTTGTTTGATTCTGTTTTGTAGATTGAGGTAACACTATGAAAATCGCCATCGCCGGTACAGGCTACGTTGGTCTTTCCAATGCCATGCTACTGGCCCAGCACAACGAAGTGGTTGCTCTGGATATTGATCCGGAGAAAGTCGAGTTGCTGAACAACCGCAAGAGCCCGATTATTGATGCGGAAATCTCCGATTTTCTGGCCAATAAGGAATTGAACTTCACCGCCACGCTGGACAAGGAACAGGCGTACCAGGGCGCGGATTTTGTGGTGATTGCCACGCCCACGGATTACGACCCGCAGACCAACTACTTCAACACCAAAACCGTTGAGTCGGTGATTCAGGATGTCATGGCCATTAACCCGGGCGCGGTGATGGTGATTAAATCCACGGTGCCGGTGGGTTATACCAAAGAGATTTGCGAGCAGTTTGAAACCAACAATGTGATCTTCTCGCCGGAGTTTCTGCGCGAAGGCAAGGCGCTGCACGACAACCTGTACCCCTCGCGCATTATTGTCGGCGAGCGTTCCGAGCGTGCCGAGGTGTTTGCCGGGCTGCTGAAGCAGGGCGCTGTAAAAGAGGACGCGCCGGTTCTGTTTACCGACAGCACCGAGGCCGAGGCCATCAAACTGTTCTCCAATACGTACCTGGCCATGCGCGTGGCCTACTTCAACGAGCTGGACACCTACGCGGCCCGGCACGGCCTGAATACCCGCCAGATTATTGATGGCGTGGGCCTGGACCCGCGCATTGGCGACCATTACAACAACCCGTCGTTCGGCTACGGCGGCTACTGCCTGCCCAAAGACACCAAGCAACTGCTGGCCAACTACGAAGAAGTGCCCAATAATCTGATCCGGGCTATTGTGGATGCCAACCGCACCCGCAAGGACTTCATCGCAGACGATATTCTGGCCCGCAAGCCTCAGGTGGTGGGCGTGTATCGCCTGGTGATGAAATCCGGCTCGGACAATTTCCGTGCGTCGGCTATTCAGGGCATTATGAAGCGCATCAAGGCCAAGGGCATTGAGGTGATTGTGTACGAGCCGGAGCTGAAGGAAGACGATTTCTTCAACTCCCGCGTGATTCGTGACCTGGAAGCCTTCAAGCAGGAAGCGGATGTGATTGTCGCCAACCGCCGGAGCGAGAATCTGGCGGATGTGGAGGAAAAGGTTTATACCCGGGATTTGTTTGGTAGTGACTGACAGGGTTGTCAGTTGACAACTTCATGCTTCCTTTCTATGCTCTAAAAGGATTTAGACATGGCTCGTTCTCGCCATAAGAACAAGGTTATCGAACAAGCGCTATCACATGCCGAAGCTTGTGGCTGGCGAATAGAGCCGGCCTCCGGGCATGCTTGGGGGCGGATGTATTGCCCGTTTAATGATCAGAATTGTCGTTGCGGTGAGTTCTGCATTACCAGTATCTGGAGCACGCCGCGCAATGCGGAGAACCATGCGAAGCAGATTCGGCGGGTAGTAGATAACTGTACTGGCGAGGATAGTTCCTCCAGAGGGGGCAGTTAAAATGGCAGAGTATGAATTTACGCTGAAGTTTTCAGTAGCTGAAAACTTGGCTCAGGGTGTGATTGAGGACAAGTTGTTTGAGGCCGGTTGTGACGACGCTTTGATTGGTGTCGGCACTAAAGGGCGCTTGGCCTTGGCATTTTGCCGCGAGAGCGACTCGGCGAACCAGGCGATCATCAGCGCGATTACCGATGTGAAGAGCGCGATCCCGGATGCCAAGCTGATAGAAGCTGAGCCGGACTTGGTGGGTGTTACGGACATTGCGGAGATGTTTGGATTCACCCGCCAGAATATGCGAAAGCTGCTACAAACCCATGTGAACAGCTTCCCGTTACCGCTGCACGAGGGCCGCGCAGCGCTGTGGCATCTGGCCGATGTGCTGGAGTGGTTTGAGGCATATCGAGACCAGTCTACGAGCCCAGCTTCCAAAGAAATTGCCCAGTTCACTATGCGCCTGAATATGGCTCGTGATTTTCAGCGTGTGCCGGCAGACGATTTGAAACAGCTGGCCGCAAGCTTGTAAGCGCCATAAAAGAACAAGGAATTCCATGTCCCAGATTAACAAAATCCTCGCCGCCTACACCGAACGCACACCGAACCCGGATGAGCCCTCGGAGAAGGTGGCGTTTGGCACCTCCGGCCATCGGGGCAGCTCATTGAAAGGCAGTTTTAACCGTTATCACATCCTGGCCATTGCCCAGGCGGTGGTGGACTGGCGCCGGGCTCAGGGCATTTCCGGGCCGTTGTTTGTGGGCAAGGATACCCATGCGCTGTCAGGCCCTGCGATGGATTCGGTGCTGGAAGTGCTTTCGGGAAATGATGTGCCCATGCGGGTGGATTCGGCCGGTGGCCTCACGCCCACACCGCTGGTATCCCACGCCATTTTGCGCCATAACGCCAGTGGCACCGGTGAGCTGGCAGACGGGCTGATTATCACCCCGTCCCACAATCCTCCGGAAGATGGTGGCATTAAATACAACGGCCCTGACGGCGGCCCGGCAGGCACAGACGCCACGGGTTGGATTGAAGACCGCGCCAATGAATTACTGGCTGCGGGGCTTGCCGGTGTGCGCACGTCGCCCCGGCGCATTGCCGTGGTGGAAGCGCAGCGTCACGATTATGTGGGTGACTATGTGCAGGCGCTGGGTGAAGTGGTGGATATGCCGGCTATTGCCAAAAGCGGCCTGAAGCTGGGGGTGGACCCCATGGGTGGTTCTGCTCTGGCGGTGTGGGAAGCGCTGGCCGGGCATTATGGGCTGGCGCTTGAGGTGGTCAACCGCACTGTGGACCCGGCGTTTGCCTTTATGCCGCCGGACCACGACGGCAAGATCCGTATGGACTGCTCCAGCACTGCCGCCATGGCCAATCTGCTGACGATCAAAGACCGCTTTAACCTGGCCTTCGGCAATGACCCGGACGCCGATCGCCACGGTATTGTGGATGCGACCGGGCTGATGAACCCGAACCATTATCTGGCCGTGTGCGTGGATTATTTGCTCAAGCACCGGCCACAGTGGCCTGCGAGCCTGGCCATTGGCAAAACCCTGGTGTCGTCTTCGATGATTGACCGGGTGGTGGCCGCCAATGGCCGTGAGTTGTACGAGGTGCCGGTGGGGTTCAAGTGGTTTGTGGAAGGCCTGCATCAGGGCACACTGGCGTTTGGCGGCGAAGAAAGCGCTGGTGCCAGCTTCCTGACCTTTGACGGCAAACCCTGGAGCACGGACAAGGACGGCATCATCCTTTGCCTGCTGGCCGCTGAAATAACGGCCAAAACCGGAAAGTTGCCCAGTGAGTACTACGGAGAACTGACCGAACAGCACGGCGCGCCCCGCTACCAGCGCAAGGACTTCCCCGCCACGGCGGAGCAGAAACAGCGTTTGAAGGCGTTAAAACCCGACGATGTGCCGTTTACCGAGCTGGCCGGAGACCCCGTTCTGGGTGTCTTCACCGAAGCCCCGGGTAATGGTGCAGCCATTGGCGGCCTGAAAGTGACCACTCAAAATGGCTGGTTTGCTGCACGGCCTAGCGGTACTGAGGATCTCTGTAAGATTTACGCGGAGAGCTTTGTGGGGCCGGAGCACCTGGAGCAGATTTTCGGGCAGGCTGAAGCGTTGTTGTAAAAGATTGATTAGCCACGAAATCCACGAAAGAACACGAAAAGAGCTTCGCTCTGAAAAGCTTTTTTGTTTTTAATTTAGTGTTCTTTCGTGGATTTCGTGGCAAAAAAGAGTCTTTTAATGTTTGTAATCTCCAAAATTGCCATCGCCATTATCTCTCCCTTAGGCTCAGCGCTGTTGGGAGGCCTGCTGGCGCTGATCGCGGGCTTTGTTGGCCTTCGTCGCCTGGCTTTGGTGCTTGGCGTTTTGTCGGTGGCTTGGCTGTGGGTCTGGTCTTTGCCGGCGACCAGCTACGCCCTGCGTGGCTATCTGGAAAGCCAGCACCCTCCCATGGCGGTGGAGGCCACGCCGGAAGCAGAGGCTATTGTGGTGCTGGGCGGCGGCACCTGGCCCATGCAGTATGATCAGGATTATCCGAACCTGGGCGCCGCTTCGGACAGGGAATGGCACGGTGCCCGTTTGTATGAGGCTGGCAAGGCGCCGTTGTTGATTCTGACCGGCGGTTACGATCCCCGATTCAGCGCCAGCTCCTCCGCTGAAAGCATGCGCCGGTTCATGTCGGATCTGGGCGTGCCGGATTCCGCCATGGTGCTGGAGGACCAAGCCCGTAATACCACCCAGAATGCCGAATTTACCGCTGGGATTCTGGCCAGGCGGGGCATCAACAGGATATTGCTGGTAACCTCGGCCCTGCACATGCCGCGTTCTGTGGCACTGTTTGAGGCGCAGGGGCTGGAAGTGATCCCTGCCGCCACCGACCACGAAGTGCGCGGCGCCCCTGGCTGGCGCCTGTGGCTGCCCCATACCGACGCACTGGATGGCAGCAGCCGGGCGATTAAAGAGATTGTTGGTAAGCTCGTGGGGCGGTAAAAAACCGTTTTTGCCACGAAATCCACGAAAGAACACGAAATTTAAAGCAGAAAAGTATTTCAGAGCGAAGCTCTTTAGTGTTCTTTGGTGGATTTCGTGGCTAATCACATCAGTTGGTCCTTGAAAGGTTACATGCATGTTCCAAAAGTTCCTGAATCTTCCGCGCCTGTATAAGCGCCTGATATCCGTCGCGGCAGATGTGATGGCGCTGTCGTTTGCGCTTTGGGCGTCTTTTGCTTTGCGTCTGGACCAGTGGCCCTGGGTGCCGAGCCTGGATATGGTGCTGGTGTGCGGGCTTACGGTGGTTTTCACGGTGGGGCTGTTTGTGCGTTTGGGGCTTTATCGTGCGGTGGTTCGCTACCTCAGTGACAAGGCCTTCGGCACCGTGGTTCTGGGTGTTATCAGTTCCGCTTTGGCGCTGATTTTTCTTGGCTTCTGGTTTGAGGTACTGGTGCCTCGGTCCGTGCCGGTGATTTATGCCGCGCTGGCCTTTATTTTTGTGGCGGGCAGCCGCTTGAGTATTCGCATGATTGTGTCGCGGCCGCTTCGCAAGAACAAGGAACGTGTGATTATTGTTGGCGCGGGTGAAACTGGCCTGCAATTGTGCCAGGCCTTGCAGCAGGGCACCGAGTTTCACCCCGTTGCGTTTATCAGTTTCCACTCTGGCAACCACAAAACACTGATTAATGGTTTGCCGGTATACGACATCAATTATATTGAGACAGCTGTTAGTGCGCGCCGGGGCGAGCGGCTCCTGTTGGCTCTGGATGCCGATTCCGGGGTGGATCGCCGTCGGTTGCTTCGCCAGCTTGAACCCCTTTCAGTACCGGTACAGACCGTGCCCAGCATGTCTGAGCTGGTGGCCGGGCAAAAGCGCATTAACGATATCCGGGACCTTGAAATTGAAGATCTGCTGGGCCGTGATCCGGTGCGCCCGGACAACGCCCAGGTGGCGCAGAGTCTGCAGGGCAAGGCCGTGATGGTGACCGGCGCCGGTGGCTCCATTGGTTCGGAACTGTGCCGCCAGATTATCCAGCATCGGCCAAAGTCGCTGGTGTTGTTTGAGCAGTCGGAATTCTCTCTTTACAGCATTGAGCGCGAACTGCAGGCGATTAACGACATTGAAGGCCTGGGTGTGGAGATTCACCCGTTGCTGGGCAACGTGGCCCATCGCCGGCGTTGTGAGGCGGTTATGAAGGCCTTTGGCGTGAATACCGTGTACCACGCGGCGGCCTACAAGCATGTGCCGCTGGTAGAGCACAATATTATTGAAGGTGTGCAGAATAATGTCTTCGGCACCTGGCACACGGCCGAGGCCGCTATTGCCGCTGGTGTTGAGCGTTTTGTGTTGATCTCCACCGACAAGGCGGTTCGCCCGACCAATGTGATGGGCGCCAGCAAGCGTATGGCCGAACTGGTGTTGCAGGGCCTGGCCCGGCGCCAGAGCGAGACGGTGTTCTCCATGGTGCGTTTCGGCAATGTGCTGGGCTCTTCCGGCTCTGTGGTGCCGCTGTTCCGTGACCAGATTCGCGATGGCGGGCCGGTGACGGTCACCCATCCGGATATTATTCGTTACTTCATGACCATTCCCGAAGCCAGCCAGCTGGTTTTGCAGGCAGGCAGCATGGGGCAGGGCGGCGAAGTGTTTGTGCTGGATATGGGCGAGCCGGTGAAAATTGTTGATCTGGCCCGCAAGATGATTCATTTGATGGGTCTGGATGAAAAAGACGAGCATAACCCCGACGGTGATATCGAAATTGTTTTCTCCGGCCTGCGCCCGGGCGAAAAGCTTTATGAAGAGTTGCTGATTGGCAATGACCCGCAAGGCACCGCTCACCCCCGGATTATGATGGCCCGGGAAGTGTCCCTGCCCTGGGAGGAGCTGGAGCCACTGCTGGCCAGATTTACCCAGGCAAGCCATAACTTCGACTGCCAGGCCGTGGTAGACCTCCTCCAGAAAGCCCGCACCGCCTATACCCCCAGCAGCGACATGGCGGATTTGGTGTGGTGCAACCTGCCTTCGCCAGAAACTCCCGCCAAAGTTCTCCACCTTTCTTAATCTAATGGGGTCGGGTACGGGGTCGGGTACGGGGTCTGACCCTGTACCCGACCCCGTACCCGACCCCATTTAGTGAGACTGAGTTAATATTTATTAAATAATTTACTTTGCCTGTTTGGCCTTTGTTCATTATTATTTGTGTGCGTTACTAAATGCCCACTTTTATTTCGGAACAGGGTTTATTTATATGGCTACCAAAATTAACGACTATTACCAGAAGAAACAGTTGATGGAACAGCTGGCGGAAGAGCTCGAAAAGCTGGAGCAGGATCAGGCATTAAAATCCGAGCTGGCTTTTGAAAATGAAGTTCGGGATTTGATGAAAAAATATGACAAAGCCCCGAAAGATGTTTTGCAGATTCTTGCCGCTATTGATCCTTCCATTGCCGGTGCAAAAGCGGATACTTCCGGTACCCGTGCCAAGCGCCCGATGAAGACTTACAAGAACCCCCACACCGGTGAGGTGGTTAAAACCCGCGGTGGTAATCACAAGACTCTGAATGAGTGGCGTGAGAAGTGGGGCAAGGAAGCGGTTCAGAGCTGGAGTGAATGAGGGCATAAATGCCTTCTATTTATCCCCCTCTCCCTGGCCCTCTCCCACAAGGGGAGAGGGAATGGTTGCAGAGAGCCTTCATCCCTTCTCCCACAAGGGGAGAGGGAATGGTTGCGGGGAATCCTCATCTCCCCTCTCCCCTTGTGGGAGAGGGGTTGGGGGAGAGGGGGATAAAAATCGCGTTTGCGCGCCCCTAAACTCCCCACCCCTGGTAAACCACCACGCAATTTCTCCCACCTTCTTTCGCTTCATACAGCGCTTCGTCTGCTTGCTGCAGCCACTGCATGTAGTTCTCCGGCTGTGAATCGAGTTCGGCAATGCCCACGCTTACCGTGTACTGAATATCCGCCACGGTGGTTTTCACCACGCTCTCTTCAATGGCCATGCGTATGCGGTCGCAGATGATGGCGGCACCTTCGCCGTCGGTTTCCGGCAGGATCAGCCCGAACTCTTCGCCGCCGTAGCGCCCGGCGCTGTCGGTCTGGCGGATGCTGTCGCGGGTGATTTTGGCGGTGTGGCGAATCACTTCATCGCCGGCCAGGTGGCCGTGGGTGTCGTTCACTTTTTTGAAATGGTCGATGTCGAACATGACCAGGCTGACAGGGTTGCCATAGCGGCGGTACCGGCCGAACTCCACGTCGACCAGGTTTTCCCAGGTGCCGCGATTCAGCAGGCCGGTGAGGCGGTCTGTCATGCTCAGTTTCGCGAGTTGTTCGTTGGCCCGTTCAAGCGCCCGTTTACTGCTGGCGAATTCGGTGACGTCGTAGATCAGCAGGCATACGCGGTCCACCTCGCCCCGGGTGTTGGTGAGCGGGCTGATGGTGAGGTTCTGGTACATGTACTTTTCGATGCCGGTGATCGGCCGGCTGTTTCGAAACCGGAACAGGTAAGGCCGCTGCTCCCAGGAGGTGAACGCGCGGGTGTTGAGGGTGACCACGGAGTCCACCTTGCGCTTCAGCCAGCTTTCCGGGATGTCCGGGAACACGTCGAACAGGACTTTGTCGCGGATTTGTCCGGGGGTGATGCCACTGTGGTTTTCCATGAAGCCGTTCCAGGCCTGCACTCGGAAGTCCTGGTCGAGCACCACCAGGCCAACTTCGACCGATTCGAGCATGTCGAACAGCCAGTGAAACGCTTCTGTATCGGTGTTTTTCAGGGCCAACATGATCAATTCACCAGGTATTTGAGGCGTTTTTCCAGGAAAGCGATGGATTCTTCCGTGAGCAGAATCAGCATGTCGCAGTGGATGTCGCGGTTTTCAATGGCGTAGCTGATCTCGACGCACAGCAGTTGCTCTTCCCGGCTGTTGTGGTGCTCCAGCAACTCATGGATGGGGCGGTGCTGGCCGAGGACTGCCGGGTGGCCCAGGCCCAGTTTTATGTCGAGCTGGTCGCTGATGCCATTGAGAAAGGCGCCAAACAGGATGCTGGACATGTCCATCAGCACCTCCACGTTCACGGCTTCGCCTTCAAGCACGTCGTAATGCAGCAGCTCAGCCATTTCACGGAAGCTGGCGTCTTCAAACAACAGCAGCGCCTCGCCGGCCAGGCCAGAGCCGGTGAAACCCTGGCAAACGGCGGAATATTCATTTTCCCGCTCGGCGGCGGAAATGGCCATACTCAGCTCGGAGCTGCTGATAAACGCCACGTTCGGGATGGGCTGGCGGACAAAGACCTTTAGCAGGCGAGCGAGCAAATCCGATGAGCGGCCCATGGCCACGTTGGCGATTTCCTGAAGGTAGTCGTTCAGGCTGACGGAGATTTCCGCGGGCTCGCCACTGCTCGCATTTAGCCAGCCGTCTTTCTGCGCGGCTGTTTCCAGCTCGTTGGGGCGGTAGAAACCGTATTCTTCAAGCAATTGTGCAACGTGGGCAGTGTCGGTCGGCTTTTTGATGAAATCGATGGCGCCGAGTTTGCGTACGCGAGCCCGGGCTTCGGGCTGGATGTCGCCGGAGACCACGATGGTGAGCACGGGCAGGTCGTCTTTCTGGATCTGTTCCAGTACCTGGTAGCCATCCAGGCCCGGCATGTTCAAATCCAGAAACAGTAGGTCAATGGTGGCAGTTCGAACCAGGCGCAAGGCATCTTCGCCACTGGGGGCGAAAGCAATGCTGTCTGCCAGGCCCGGGGGCAGGGCGCGGGCCATCTGTTTTCTGGCGAGCGAGGAGTCGTCGCAGATCAGGATTTGGGAGGTCATTGCGCCAAAGTTGTTATTGGTTGTTTGTTAAAGGTAGCCATTATAGCAGTGTAAATACATGTATGAGCAGGCTACATCAAGGATTTGCAAAGTTTGACACACCACCCCAAAATTCGTGAAACCTTTTGCGCAGGAGCGATGTTTTGATCCGCACATTTTACTGGCACGACTATGAAACCTTTGGTGTCGACCCGCTGCACGACCGGCCTTCGCAGTTTGCCGGGGTGCGCACGGATGCGGATCTGAACATTATTGAAGACCCGCTGGTGATTTACTGCAAACCGGCGGACGATTACCTGCCCGCGCCCCAGGCCTGCCTGATTACCGGCATTACCCCGCAAAAGGCGCTGGAAAATGGTTTTCCGGAAGCGGAATTTATCGCCCGGATCAATGAGGCGTTCAGCCAGCCCGGCACCTGCGCGGTGGGCTACAACAGTCTGCGCTTTGATGACGAAGTCACCCGCCACACCCTGTACCGAAACCTGCGCGACCCCTACGCCCGGGAATGGCAAAACGGCAATTCCCGCTGGGATATCATCGATATGGTGCGCTTAACTTACGCTCTGCGCCCTGAGGGGATCACCTGGCCCCGCAAAAAAGATGGCAGTCCGAGTTTCAGGCTTGAAGAGCTTACTCAGGCCAACGGCATTGCCCACGAAGCGGCCCACGACGCCATGTCGGATGTGGAAGCCACCATTGCCGTGGCGAAGCTGATTAAAGAGAAACAGCCGAAGTTGTTCGAGTTTGTGTTGAACAACAAGGACAAGCATTCGGCCCGGCAGATGCTGGATGTGGCGGGCATGAAGCCGGTGTTTCACATTTCCGGCAAGTACCCGGCCAAGCGCGGCAGTTGCGCCATGGTGGCACCGGTGGCGGAGCATCCCACCAATAAAAACGAAGTGCTGGTGTACGACTTGCGCGAAGACCCGGCAGAGCTGATTGAGGCCACGCCTGAGCAGATTCGTGAGCGGGTGTTTACTTCCCAGGCAGAGTTGGGCGAGGAGGTGCGCCGGTTTCCTTTGAAGGGCATTCAGGTGAACAAGTGCCCGGTGCTGGCCCCGGCCAATATGTTGTCCACGTTGTCGAAAGAAAAGCTGGAAGAGCTGGAGCTGGACGGCGAAGTACTGCGGGCCAATCTGGCAAAACTGCGTGCGGCACAAGGGCTGGCCGAACGGATTGCCGAGGCCTTTGAGCAAGGCTTTGATGGCTCGGATCTGACTGATCCGGACGAGCAGCTCTACGCCGGTGGTTTCATCAGCAAAGCTGACCGGGAGAAGCTGGATTGGCTGCTGAGCAAGCCGGTGGAGGAACTGGGCGAAGACGCAGCCACCCTGCGCTTCGAAGACGACCGCCTGCCGGAAATGATCTTCCGCTACCGTGCCCGAAATTATCCCCACACCCTGACCAGCGAAGAACGCGAACGCTGGGAGCAATTCCGCAGCAAACGCCTGATGCAGCCCAAAAAAGGCTGGCGCTCACTGGAGGCCTATGGCCACGAGCTGCAGCGACTGGCGGCGGATCCGTCGATTACCGAGGCGGAGATGTTGGTTCTGGAAGAGTTGCATTTATACGGGGAGTCTTTGGTTCCCTATTTCTGACCTGGGGTCGGGTACGGGGTCGGGTACAGGGTCTGACCCCGTACCCGACCCCAGGACCTTTATCTCCGCCGCTGGAAGTACACACTCAGGTTCTGGCCCATCAGGCTCTGTACCTCACTGCCCAGCGCTTCGGCCTGAATCTGCCGCTGCACCGGCCCGGTGGCCAGGCTGTGGCCGTCTTCGTCGCGGGCTTTGACCAGTTTCCAGTCTACTTCGTTGCTGACCATGGCCAGCAGGTTCTGCAGTTGCTTGCTGTCTTGCGGGCGGAACCAGCGGTCTCGGCAGCCGCCGAGGCTGTAGAAGTCGTCTTCCTGCAGCAGTTCCTGCCAGACGGCTTCGCCGCGTTCGGCCAGTACCAGGCGGCGTAGCTGGCGCAGGCTGGTGCGGGTGGGTTGCAGGTTGTGTTCGGCAATCAACTGGCGGATTTGTTTGTCGCCGGCGGTTTGTTCGCCCATGCCGGTATGCATGTGCACGACCGCGCCGGCCATGGAGGCGTTTTTCACGAGTCTGGCCAGGGACAGGTCGGTCATGGCCGGTGAGGGCAGGCGGCCGACTTCCACCCAGTGTACGCGATGGCCGTCCAGCACGAAGCGCTGGGCGATGGACCAGGGCCAGAATACGATGTTTTCCATGCCCAGTTCCTGGGCCATGCGGGTGCCCTTGGCCACGTTGGCCAGGGATTCGTCCACGGCGATGATTTCCACATCGTCCAGGTATTGCGCCAATTCCATGGCGCGCTGGCCGGATTGGGCGCCGCACACCATCAGGCGCAGGGTGTCTGGCAGGTTGTCGGCACTCAGGCCCAGCTCCTGTTCCATGACGGTTTTCAGGCTGGTTTCGGTGCGGTAGGCCAGTTGGCTCCACGCCGGCCAGGCCTGGGGTACGTCGGTTTTGGCCAGGCAGAGTTCGTCGGCTTTTTCGTCAAAGTTCTGTTTGATGGCTTCTTCTTCAGCGCGGTTGTAGTAGCTGGCGGCCATCAGTGGCTGCATGCCCAGTGGCCAGTCCATCAGGCTCCACTGGCCCAGCTGCATGGCGAAATTCTGGTGGAACAGGGCGCCGTACATGGCGCTGATCATCAGTGAGCCAATCATCGCTTCCTGGGTTTCACCCACGGCGAACTGCGCCATGATGCTTTCATTGATGGTGTGGGCCAGTTGCTCTTCGTCTTCCTCGGCGGTGATGGCAAAGCCGGTGCGCTCGGCGTATTCGCCGATGGCCAGGCACAGGGTTTGAAGCTCGTCGCGCAGGCTGGCGGTTTCGGCCACTTCGGCCATGATGCCACGACGTAGCAGGGCCACCAGTTGCTCCACGCCGGCGTTGGGCATGAGGGTTTTCTGCAGGGCCAGAATCAGTAGTTCGTCTTTGGCGGCTGCGTCCAGGAAGACCTGGGCATTCGGGTTGGCCAGGTCGTATTCCTGTTCAATGATGGCGCCGACAAACCGGCCGATTTCCTGGTGTGGCAGGCCGTCTTTTTTCAGCAGGGCGATGGCGTCCTGCGCCAATTCTTTGTCGGCCTTGTGAACATTCAGGTGCTGGGCACAGGTGAGCATGCCGGAGTAGATGGAGTCCCAGTCGGAACCGGTTTGCAGCAGCTTGCGATAGTGCAGGTAGGCCACATCAAACTGGCCCTGCAGCCGGCGGGCGTGGGCGATACCGCAGAAGGCGGCGGCGGATTGCCGGTTGCATTCCAGAGCGGCAACAAAGTACTCCTCCGCCAGGGCCGGGCGTTCGGTTTTCAGGGCCCAGTAGCCCAGGTTGCAGTATTGCTGTTCCTGGCCTGGCTGGCTGTTCAGGCTTTCATTGAACAGTGCGTGGGCTTTCTCCAGCTGGCCGTCATCCATCTCCACACGGCCCAGCAGGCCCAGCGCCGTGGCGTTGTTTGCCTGCAGTTGCAGCGCCTGTTGCAGGTACTCCCGGGCTTCCTTGCGCGCCTGCAGCCGCTGGGCAAACGCCAGCCCCTGGCTGTTGGACTCGCTATAAGCCAGGTTGGCCTGCAAAACCAGCCGCGCAACCTGCGCCTGGGTGGAGCGTGGGAGTTGGACTTCCTGATGTTGTGCTTGCATGGAACACCTCGTTACCAGCCAAATTCGAAAGCGGCAAAGGTCTGCAGTTTTTTGACGTTTTGCCGGGGTTTGGGAGAGTGGTTGCGAAAGGTGTGCCAGGTTTGGGGGGTGGGAAGGGGAGTTGGTCAGCTATGAAACTTTTGACGCAGTTGCTATAGCAACTATAATATGGTTGCAATGTCATTAAGGATGATTCTATGGTCAATAGGGAAAAGTTAGCGGCCAGGCTGCGGCGCAAACCCACGCCTAAAGATATTAAGTGGGCATAACTCCGCAGCTTTCTGATATCTCTTGGTTTTGAAGAAGCGCAGGGCAGTGGATCAAGAGTCAGGTTTTACATGGAACCGGAGCCCGGCAAGCGGGGAGTTATGATCAGGCTACACCGCCCGCACCCGGAAAAGGTATGCGGCCCGCTGATGATCAAAGATGTGGTGCAAACGTTACAGGCCTGGGGGCTTCTATGAGCAGCAATACACTGAAATACAAAGGCCAGATAGGCTCCATAGAGCATGACCTGGATAGAGGCATGTTGTACGGCAAGCTTTTGTTTATTAACGACTTGGTACTAATGGGTAACAAAGTAGCCGAACACTTAAAAATATCGACTGAAAAAGGCCGAAAACTCGTTATTTCAACGATAAATCAATAGGTTAAATTCGTAGATAATCTTTCGGGAGTTGCGTTGACCGGTGTTCGGATACAAAGTTTCGCATTAGTAACTTACGAAGCCGAAAGTCTGCGTGCCTTGGAAGCGGAGTTTAAAGTTTCCGTGGATGAATACCTTGCGGATTGTGAAGCCATGGGCATACAGCCGAACAAGCCTTTTAAGGGCTCTTTCAACATCCGCATTGGCAGAGATTTGCATAGAAAACTGGCAATGAAAGCGGCGGATGAGGGGCTGGGGTTGAACGAGGCTGTTCAGCAGGCAGTGGAGCGGTTTGTGGTCAACGAGAATCGTCTGGAACGGTGACCACAGGGCGACCACAGGGGAAAAAATCAGCTCCGAAGCCGTGATACGTTGGTCAGAAACCTGAACTGGAAATCAAGCTACGACATGAAACATCTCGAAGACTTGGTAAATAAAGTGCGCCAACTGCCGCCGGCGCGACAGCAGCAAGTTTTCAACTTTGTTGAGTTTTTGGCGCAGCGTCATGAAAATAGTCAAGAGTCGGAGCCAGATGACTCTGAAATCGATACCAGCGATATCCCTGAGCTGGACGACGCCTTTTTTGAGAGGGCGGAGTTTCGCCGGCTCCAAAGGCGTAGGGGTGAAAAAGGTAAGGTTGATAAAGACTTGAGTGTTGAGCGCGTGGAGGACGACATTAATGACGATTCGTCCTTGAACGATTAGCTTTTAGAGGTGCTCAGGGAGAAGCAGTCCCGCTCAATTCAGGGATTGAAAGACGTGTTTGCGGTAGTGGCTTGAGGCGGCCCAAAGCAGAATGTGGGTGTCCAGAAGCAAGTTCATGTTAACCCCCGAACATCTCGGTGGTCTCGCTCTTTCCCATACGATCAAAATCGTCAGGAACCGTGAACTGACCAGCCATGAAGCCGATGCGTTTTTGTTGGTTTGGTTCCGGGCTGTCGATTGCTGATACCCGGGCAACGGGCTTGCCTGCTTTGGCAATGATGAACGCCTCTCCCTTTGATGTTCGGGCAACCAACTGTGAGAGTCGGGTTTTTGCTTCGTGCATGTTGATGGATTCCATAACGACACCCTTTGATTGTTAGTTCACTGTGGTTAATTTATGCCTCTTTGCTGCGAAATTGTATAGTAGCTCCGGGTGTTCACAAGTTATTGTTCAATTCTGTATATTGCCAAGCCCGCGATACAGTAGCCCGGCTGGGGGGTGGCGGGGTATATTAATGGAAAGAGGGTATTGATTCGGGTTGAATTCACGGGTGAAGGTAAGTTCCATTGGTCAAATCGATTTTAGAGCTGATTGGCCGAGAAAAAGAGCTGTTCTCGACTGATGTTCAGAATAGCGAAGAAAAACTAATCAGAGTCGTTAGTTCCTCTCGCTTCCTAGTACTCGGCGGCGCTGGCTCCATAGGCCAGGCCGTCACGAGAGAAATTTTCAAACGTAATCCCACCAAACTCCATGTAGTCGACATCAGCGAAAACAACTTGGTAGAGCTGGTTCGCGATATCCGAAGTAGCTTCGGTTACATCCCGGGCGACTTCCGGACCTTTGCTTTAGATATCGGATCGGTTGAGTATGATGCGTTCTTCAAAGCCGACGGCGGCTATGATTACATCCTGAACCTCTCCGCCCTCAAACACGTGCGCAGTGAGAAGGACCCTTACACGCTCATGCGCATGGTGGACGTAAACGTTTTCAACACCGACAAAACCGTTCGCCAAGCCGCAGGAGCCGGAGCAACCAAGTATTTTTGTGTGTCTACCGACAAGGCAGCAAACCCGGTCAACATGATGGGCGCCTCCAAACGCATCATGGAAATGTTCCTCATGCGCAGAAGCCTGCAAATGGACATTTCCACCGCCCGCTTTGCAAACGTGGCCTTCTCTGATGGCTCTTTGCTGCACGGGTTTAACCAGCGCCTGGAAAAACGCCAGCCGATTGTAGCGCCCAACGATGTTCGCCGTTACTTCGTGACCCCGAAAGAATCCGGCGAACTGTGCCTGATGTCCTGTATTTTTGGCGACAACCGGGACATTTTCTTCCCAAAACTTAGCGAGAAGCTGCACCTGATCTCTTTTGCTGATATCGCCGTGAAATATCTGGCAGAGAAGGGCTACGAGCCCGTTTTGTGCAGCGATGAAAACGAGGCTCGGGAACTGGCGAAAACCCTCCCGGAACAAGGCAAGTGGCCATGCCTGTTCACCTCCAGTGACACCACCGGTGAGAAAGACTTCGAAGAATTCTTTACCGACCAGGAAACGCTGGATATGGCTCGCTTCGAGAACCTGGGCATTATCAAGAACGACGCCGAGTTTGATGAGCAGCTACTGGCCGAGTTTGAAGAGCGCATTGCCGGAATGAAGCGAGATCTGACATGGACCAAGCAGGAGCTTGTTGACCTGTTTCACCGCATGATTCCGGGTTTTGGCCATAAAGAAACCGGCAGATATCTCGACAGCAAAATGTGAGGCAGCTTTGAGTGACCAACTGATTCGGTTTATCAGAGATTATTTCGGAACCAAAGAATTTATCCCCCTTCATGCCCCAATATTTCCCGGTCGTGAGAAGGAATACGTGCTCGACACCATCGAGTCTTCTTTTGTCTCCAGTGTAGGTGCTTACGTGGACCGATTCGAGCGAGATATGGCCAGTTACACCGGTTCGCCCAAGGCCGTCGCCACCGTAAACGGCACCGCAGCTCTCCACATTGCGTTGAAGCTTGCGGGAGTGAGGAAGGGTGATCTGGTAATCACGCAGCCCCTCACCTTTGTGGCTACCTGTAATGCTATCGCTTACTGCAGCGCCGAGCCGGTGTTTATCGACGTAGACAGGGATACAATGGGATTGTCTGCTGAGGCCCTGAAAGCCTGGCTGGAGGAAAACGCTAAGCTCGACTTAGAAGGCGTGTGCAGAACCAAAGAGGATGGCAAGGCCATTCGTGCGTGTGTCCCGATGCACACCTTCGGCCACCCTGCGGATTTGGATGGTTTGTGTGAGGTAACCCAGCGCTGGAGCATTGTCTTGATAGAGGATGCGGCGGAATCACTGGGAAGCTTCTATAAAGGCCGGCATACCGGCACCTTCGGTGCTTTGGGCACACTCAGCTTCAATGGCAACAAGATCATGACCACCGGTGGCGGCGGGATGATCCTGGCAAGTGAGGCAGCGGCAGCAAGAGCTAAACACCTCACCACCACAGCCAAAAAGCCGCACACCTATGAGTACATTCACGACGAGCTGGGTTACAACTACCGTTTGCCAAATTTGAATGCGGCACTGGGCTGTGCTCAGCTTGAGCAGTTGGAGTCATTCATTAGTGCCAAGCGTGCGCTCGCCAGTAGCTATGAAGCATTCTTCAAGGGCTCTTCAATGCAATTCATCACTGAGCCGCCGGAGTGTCGTTCCAACTACTGGTTGAATGGTGTTATCTGTGAGGACAAAAAGCAGCGGGATGAGCTGTTGGGGAGCACCAACAGCAAAGGTGTCATGACTCGCCCTATTTGGGCCTTGATGAATCATCTGCCGATGTACCAATGTTGCCGCCGTGGTGATCTGGCTAACGCTGAGTGGTTGGAAGAGCGGGTTGTGAGTTTGCCGAGTAGTTTTAAGTTGAAATAACACTTAGGCGAACTTGTTTTATTAAAGGAACATAAATATGTTTTCCGAATCTAGTGATTTTAAGGTTTCGTTGGAAGAGTTGAAGAATTTTGAAAAATACGTTCCGAGGCAGGCGTTATCTCGATTCATGGCGCGGTATGAACTCTTTAAATTACAGCTGAATGTTAAAGGCTGCGTTGTTGAATGTGGTGTGCATCATGGTGGTGGTCTACTGGGGTGGGCGAAAATGTCGTCGGCATTAGAGCCCTACGCGTTAGATCGTCGGATTTTTGGGTTTGATACTTTTGAAGGGTTTCCCTCTGTAAGTGATAAAGATTCTGGTGAAATAAATGAAAACAGGAAGTTGGGTGGGCTTTGCGCTTCATATGATGTATATGGTGAACTGTTGTCGTTGATTAATGATTATGACAAAAACCGTTTTCTTAATGAGTTCCAAAAAATTTTTTTGGTTAAGGGCGACGCTTGCAAGACGATCCCTGTTTTTTTAGAAGATAATCCTTATCTTTTAATTAGCCTGTTGTTTCTCGACTTCGATCTTTATGAGCCTACTAAAGTTGCTTTAGAAAACTTTTTGCCACGAATGCCTAAAGGTTCGGTTCTTGCTTTTGACGAGCTTAACAACCCTTGGTGGCCAGGAGAAACTCAGGCCGCTCTAGAATATTTTGACATAAATACAAGAGAAATAAATAGATTCAGTTTTGATCCCAGTATTAGTTACGTTATTTTGTGAATATAAGTTTCCGTGGTTATTTTTAATTGTAGGGTTGCAGGAAATGTCTGGCAAGCGATATAAGATTATGATAGAGGCATCAGGAAGTCTGGCCGTTGGCTACCTGATTAGTAATATTCAGGCTGCTGGGCATGAATGTATCGCAAGTGATATTGACGAAGAATCTGTTGGTAAATTGTTAGCGGACAATTTTATCTTAATGCCATTAGCCGGTGACCCAGGTCTTTGGCAGCATGCACATGATGCTTTAACAGAGATGTCGATAGATATAGTGATTCCCTCACTTGATGAAACGCTTCAAGGCTGGGCTCAACGCAAACAATCTTATGCGCAGCGTGGGATTTCTGTTATTGTTTCAGACCCCGATGTTGTCGCTATATGTCAGGATAAATGGCGCACATTTCAGTTTTTTGCGGAACATGGCATCCCAACCGCTGAAACCAGTTTGACGCAAGACTATCCTCTGGTTAAGCCTCGTACCGGTCGTGGTGGTGCTGGCGTCCAGGTCACCCATAAAAAAGTAGACATGGACGGCATGATTTCCCAAGAAATTTTATCAGGAACAGAGTATACCATCGATATTTTCTGTAGTGCTGAATCACAGCCCGAGTATATTGTTCCACGTCGTCGTATCAATGTGAGGGATGGTAAATCAACGGCCGGAGTAGTGGAAAAACATAGTGGTATTGAAGCCTGGGTACGGGCAATTTGTAAGCGCTTACGTTTTATCGGTCCTGTCAATATGCAGTGTTTTGTTCTTCCTGATGGTTCAATAAAGTTCGTTGAAATTAATCCTCGTATAGCAGGAGGGATGGCATTGGGTTTTGCAGCTACAGAAAACTGGATTAATTTAATTGTTGATAACATCATTGAAGGTAAACCTATAGTGCCAAGACCAATCCAAGATGGTTTGAAAATGAGAAGGTACTACTCGGAAGTTTTTGCAACCTCAGATTGATTGAGATACGTGTATTTGGTTAGAACACGGTTAATGATTCGATATTTGGCTCATCTATTATTGTTGCTGAAGTTAAATATAAAAAAAATAGGGTAGGGCCGAATATACATCTTGTTAATAGAGGTTTGACTCCATGAGAACCGTTTTGGGTGTTACTGGTATTCGGTCTGAATACGACATAATGTCTTCGGTGTTCCATGCTATTAAGGAACATCCAGAGCTTAGCCTGCAATTAGCTGTGACCGGCGCTCATCTCAGCGACGCGTATGGGCGCACGGTAGATGATATTCGCAATGATGGTTTTGAGATTGTTGATGAGATTGAAAGTTTGATTAATGGCGATCAGGCAGCGGCACGTGTCAAAGGATTGGGGATACAGTTGCAAGGCCTGGTACAGACGGTGTCTCGGGTTAGGCCTGATTGGCTGCTGGTGCTCGGTGATCGCGAGGAATCGATTGCGACTGCTCTGGTTGGAGCTTACATGAACATTCCGGTAGCCCATGTTGCGGGTGGAGACAGAGTTGTAGGTAATGTTGATGATCAGGTTCGTCATGCTGTAACGAAGCTTGCTCACCTTCATTTCACTACTAACCGCGAAAGTTCAGAGCGCATCTTGCGTTTGGGTGAGCAGGAATTCCGCGTGTTTAATGTAGGCAACCCGGGCCTTGACCGACTGCTGCAAGTTCCAGACTTGGATATAGGGACTATTGGCGATCGCCTTGGTTTTTCAGTGCCCGTCGACAAACCGATTGTGATGGTGATTCAGCATGTTATTTCAACCGAAATAGACGATGCGTACCGTCAGATGCGGGTAACACTGGAGGCGGTTGCGGAGCTCGGTTTGCCTACGATTCTCAGTTACCCCAACTCTGATGCCGGTGGGCAACAAATGATTCGAGCCATCCGTGAGTTCGAGCATTTACCTGAAATTCATGCGTTTAAAAACATACCACGCTTGGAGTTTGTAAACCTGATGCGCAGGTCTTCATGCCTTCTCGGTAATTCCAGCGCTGGAATTTTAGAAGCTCCATTACTAAAGCTACCGGTTATTAATGTTGGCAATCGGCAAAAGGGGCGACTCCATGCTGAAAATGTTCAGTTTGTTTCGCATGACAAAAGCCAGATCAAACGAGCCGTGACCAAAGCATGCTTTGATCTCGACTACCGCGCTTATGTGGGTAACTGCGCGAACCCTTATGGTAATGGGCGGTCTTCCTCTCTCATCGCTGATACGCTTGCCCACACTCCGATTGATGAAAAGTTGCTTATTAAAGACATTACCTATTAAGGATTTACGGAAACATCATGTGGTTTTGGGATGCTAAGGACATAAGTGGTTGATGAGAAATATAAATCGGTGTCTCGTGATCGCCCCCCATCCTGACGATGAAACGTTGGGGTGTGGTGGCACCATATTGAAGCTAAAGGCGCAAGGTGTAGCGGTTCATTGGCTTATCGTAACGACAATAGAAGGCGTTTCTGGCTTTTCCCAGGAGCGAGTGCCTGCCCGAGCCAGGGAAATTGCGGCGGTGCGAGAGGCCTACGGATTTGATGGCGTACACCACTGCTCCTTGCCTGCGGCGGCCTTGGATACCATTAGCAAAGGAGAGTTGGTCGGAGCGATTGGGAATACCGTCAAGAGCGTAAATCCGGGGAGCCTTTACATTCCCTACAGGAACGATGTCCATAGCGACCATACCGCTGTATTCGATGCCGCCGTCTCTGCCGCCAAAACATTCCGCTCTCCGTCCGTGAGAGCGATCTACGCTTATGAGACGTTGTCGGAAACAGATTTTTGTTTACGACCGGGCGATTCGGGCTTTCGTCCCAATCTTTATGAAAATATAACCGGCTATCTGGATAAAAAAATTGACATCATGTCGCTGTTTGAAGGAGAAATGGGAAAGTTTCCGTTCCCTCGAAGTGAGGAGTGCCTTAGGGCGTTAGCAACGTTAAGGGGCGCCCAGGCAAATTGCCTCGCTGCTGAAGCATTTATGACCCTCAAGGAAATACGTTAAGCCATGTCTGTTTTGATTATTGCCGAAGCTGGAGTGAATCATAATGGCGAAAAAGCCAAAGCGCTGGAGCTGATTGACGTAGCGGCAAACTCTGGTGCGGACGCTGTTAAGTTTCAAACTTTCAACGCGGAACGCCTGGCCTCAACGAGCGCTCGTAAAGCAGCTTATCAGCAGCAGACGACTGATGCGACAGAGTCTCAGCTAGCCATGCTTAAAGCACTGGAAATGCCGGTTGAGTGGCACCAAGACCTGAAAGCATATGCTAACAAGCTGGGTATTCAGTTTGTATCAACAGCATTTGACTTAGGCAGCTTGGAGCTTTTGGAAAGCCTGGACTTGCCTTTCTACAAAATCTCCTCTGGTGAAATTACCAACGGCCCTTTGTTAATGGCATTTGCTCGTACGGGAAAAAAGGTCATTTTATCGACGGGAATGGCTACTCTCGGTGAAGTGGAGCAAGCATTAGCGGTTTTGGCATGGGGGTACAACCATAAAGAGCTTCCGAGGTCATTAACTGATGTATGGGAGTACTGGTCCTCTTCGCGCGCAGCCTTTTTCTTGAGAGAAAAGGTATCTCTCTTGCATTGCACGTCTCAATACCCGACCCCGGTGGAAGAGGTGAATCTCCAAGCGATGGATACTCTTGCGAAAAGCTTTGGCCTTGAGGTGGGGTATTCAGATCATACCCAAGGAGTACTGATTCCAGTTGCGGCTGTAGCCCGTGGGGCGCTGATTATTGAAAAACATTTTACCCTGGACAAAACTCTGCCGGGACCAGATCACAAAGCATCGCTTGAGCCAATTGAACTCCGACAAATGGTGAGGGCGATTCGTGATGTTGAAACGGCTTTGGGAGACGGACAGAAGCGTCCTCAGATGAGTGAATGGGACGCTCGTTCCGTTGCCCGACAGAAAATTGTTGCGTGTACGAATATCTCACATGGCACTGTTTTCACAGAGGAAAATTTGAGCACCTCAAGAACTTCCGGGGGAGAATCACCAATACATATCTGGGATTTGTATGGTAAAAAAGCGAACCGGAGTTATCGGAAGGGGGACACCATTGAGCGTCTTTGAGCCACACGCCAATTCCAGGAAATGTGTGCTTTTGGGGGCTGGTGGGCATGCAAAAGTAGTTGTCGATGCTCTTAAGAGCCGAGACCTCAAGATAGATGGCGTCGTTGCCCCGGAGCTGGCGAATGATCATTCGTTTTGGCGAGGCTTAAAGGTGCTGGGTGATGATGATTGGCTTATTGGGCAAGAGCCGAAAGAGTTCATTCTGTTAAACGGAGTGGGTGGTTTACCAGGTAATTGTCTGCGCCAAAGTCTCTTTGACCGATTTAAATCGGCTGGTTTTGAATTTCAGACCGTTATTCATCCAAACACCACGATAGGCTCTGAAGTCACATTAGGTGAGGGGAGCCAAATTATGGCAGGGGTCGTCCTTCAGGTTGGTTCGCACATTGGCGATAACACGATCATTAACACTGGCGCAACCGTTGACCATGACTGTCAAATTGGGAAGAGCGTTCACATAGCTCCTGGTGTTAATGTCTCTGGAGAGGTCGTTATAGAAGATGAAGTGCATTTGGGCACTGGGGCATCAGTCATACAGGGGGTCACGATAGGGGTGCGGTCAATAGTTGGCGCTGGAACGGTTGTAGTCCAATCTTTGCCCATGGCTTCGAAGGTTGTTGGACCCAAACCGCGGTTAACAGTCATTGGTGGCAGGAGTCAGTAATGAAGCAGTGGCATAAAGCGTTAGTCAATCGCGATGCAAACCTCGAACAGGCGATTAAAGTGCTTGATAAGGCGGCCCTGCGTATAGCGTTAGTTGTTGACCCAAAAGGAATTCTGCTTGGAACGTTGACAGACGGTGATGTTCGTCGAGCATTGTTGAAACATTTTTCAATGGAAACGCCGGTAGAGCAGGTTATGAATACGAGCCCGAAAACCGGGAAAGAGAACTGGACAGAGAATCGTATTCTGGATGTTATGAGGCGCTACAAAGTACTGCAGTTACCGCTTGTCGACAATGAGGAAAAAATAGTCGGTCTTGCCAGCCTGGATGACGTGCTTAATAAAGGTCGCCATGATAACCCAGTATTTTTGATGGCTGGTGGTTTTGGCACTCGCTTGCGGCCACTCACCAATACTTGTCCAAAACCGATGCTAAAAGTGGGTGATAAGCCAATACTAGAGCAAATTTTACTTAATTTTATTAAAGCTGGATTTCATAACTTTTATATTTCTGTCCATTACATGCCGGAGATCATTAAGCGTCATTTTGGCGATGGAGAAGATTGGGGAGTACGTATTCGCTATGTTCATGAGGCAGAGCCGTTAGGTACAGCAGGTGCGTTGGGGTTGCTGCCCCACGAAGAGTTTGAGCTTCCAGTCTTTGTCATGAATGGTGATTTACTTACCTCTCTTAATATTCACGGTTTGCTTGAATTTCATGAATCCCATGAGGGCGTGGCCACAATGTGTGTACGTGAGTATGAACAGCAAATTCCTTACGGAGTTGTGACTAGTCAAGGCTCTCAAATACTTTCTATGGTTGAAAAGCCTGTGCATCGATTCTTTATAAATGCTGGTGTTTATTTGCTTGATCCGAAAATATTGAGAGAGATCAGGAAAGGAGAAAGAATTGATATGCCTGCTTTGCTGGATGAACAGATTGAGAAGGGGAAGGTTGTGAATATGTTTCCAGTTCACGAGCACTGGCTTGATATAGGTCGAATCGATGACTTCTATCAGGCACAGACTGAAATAATGGAATATATGCATGGCTGATGATAAAAAAATTCTCTTTGTGATCCCTGCTCGACGTGGAAGTAAACGGGTGCATCGAAAAAATATAAAAAATCTTGCAGGAAAGCCTTTGATCTGCTGGACTATTGAGGCTGCCCTACCTCTAAGTGAAAAAAACCTGATTGTTGTAAGCAGTGATGATGAAGAGGTGTTAGACATTTCAAATCGTTATAAAAATAAAAATTTGTTGGCTCACAAACGTCCCAAAGAACTAGCCTCCGATACATCTACGACTGACTCTGTTGTAGTTGATGCTGCTTTAGTTGCTCAACAATATGGTTTTGAGCCGGACACTATCGTCTTGTTGCAGCCAACTTCACCGTTACGAAAAAAAGAAAATATTGTTGAGGCGCTTCAGCTGTTCGAAAAGGCCGGCAGTGTTGACTCAGTTGTTTCCGTTAGTGAGGTTGATCACCCTTCGGTATGGATTGGCGCTATTGATAAAAACTCTATTATTAGTGGCTTGGATTTGTCGGGTGGACGCTCTCAGGATCATGAAAAGGAGTATCGTTTGAACGGTGCGATATACGTGATATCGGCAACGTTTCTGATGCAGAAATGTAAAGTTTTTACTCCGGTTTTACGGGCTTATGTTATGCCTCGAGAATTTTCAATCGATATTGACGAAAACATGGATTTTAAAATTGCCGAGAGTCTTTTCGGTATGTGATTCGGCTTTGGTAATGAGTAGTGTGATAGTAATTCTATTTTAAATTTGGAGGTGGCTTGTGTCGGTGTCTTTTATCCATGTAGGTATGATAAAGACGGCGTCTACTTACCTGCAAAGTGTTTGGCTCAAAGATGAGCAATATGCACTTGCATTCTCGGGCGCAGGGAAAGTTGTTCAGTACATCCGGCAATCGACGCTGAGAGGAGACTTTGACGCCAATTATCCAATGAATATCGAGCTGGATAAACAGCCAATAGCTGACAATAACGTTATCATTTCCTCGGAAGGATTTAGTGCTGCCTATCTTACTGCCATCGAAGAGCGACCAGTGCGCACCATGATGGGTAATGCAGCGGAGATTCTGGGCACGCTCAATAAGGAAACAGATAATGTTTTGATTTGTGTGAGAAGCCCTGTTGCTTGGATGAAGTCTGTGCATGCACAGTTCATCAACGAGGGGCAGTATGGCAACTGGGATCGTTTTTTTGCTTACAAAGAGCAATTTCTTAAGGATGCCCTGGACCTTGAGTACATGTTGTCTTGTTATGAGAAATTTTTTAATAACGTCGTCGTGATGCCTTTTGAGTATCTGAAGCAAGATGAACCCGGATTTTGGGAGGCTCTATCTTCTCATTTCGACGTGCCCCGCCCGAAAGTTCAGGTTGAAGTGCAGAATGAGTCTTTAAAAGGGGCTCGATTGCGTTTGCTGTCTAGCCTGAATCGTGTTTCTTATGTGCTGAGATCTGGATTATCAGAGTCCTGTGTTTCTGATGGACAGGAAATAGACTTCCTCATTAAAAACGATGCAAATTACAGCAAGTGGGTACATCGGCGATTTTGTCAGTATGCAAGCGAAGAAAGCTTGTTAGAAGCTTGTAATCTCTTGGGTGTGCAGTCAGAAGATGCATCTTTCAATTCAGTATCGATTACCCGGGAAATGGCGGATTGGGTTGAAGACAAATTTATAAAATCAATCGAAAAACGGGTGTCTGACCAAGATCTGATCGAGAATTATCGTGCAGAGCTTTTAAAAGCAGTGATCGATTAAAAAAGCAAACCGAGCCTGGGGCCCGGCTTGCTCTTGTCGGAAGGCTTCATAGGTTGTTAGCCTTGAAGCAGCTGAAGTACTTGTTGGGGTCTCGCGTTTGCCTGTGAGAGTACAGATAATCCCGCTTGTTGCAGCACTTGGGTTCGCGCTAGCTCTGCACTTTCTTTAGCAAAGTCGGCATCTCGGATGCGACTGTTTGAGGCTGAAAGGTTTTCTGTTGTGGTGCTGAGGTTGGCAATGGTTGATTCGAACCGATTTTGGACAGCACCAAGATCCGCTCTTAAGCCGTTGATTTTCTGAATGGCGTAATCAAGGTTGACCATGGCCTTGTCCGCACCATTCTGAGTCGAAATGTCGACGTTATTAACTGTCGTTCTCTCGGCGTCACCGGCGCCGAATCCGAAGGGGCTGCCGTTAACCGTGACGTCCGCTCCGCTGGCGCTGGTACCGCTTGCTGTTATGTTGATACTTTCAAGTGCTGCTCCGCTGATAGAACCATCAAGCTCAGTAGCAAAAATGAGCCCGTTATTGGTTCTGTCGAGATTGGCGGTTACGCCTGTTTTGGATGACTCTGCGTTGATCCTTCCAAGTATTTCCTCGAAGTTGCTTGCATCGTCAACATTGACCTGAATTGCGGACCCTCCGTCCAGCGCGGGGAGTTCAATAGTGAAATCAGCCGTTCCTCCCTCTTCGAATAGTTCATTAAGGCTTACACCGGTGCCTGTGGTGGTGTTCGCCAGATTTTCAGCGTGAGCCACCAAGGCTCCCAATTGTTTGCCTCTGGCATCGAGTCCATCCACCGAGATCGTTTCGCCAGCATTTGCGCCAACTTGGAAGGTTTGAGTTGGCAAAGAGCCATCCAGTACGCGCAGCCCATTGAACGAGGTTTGGCTGGAAATTCGATTAATTTCGGAAATACGCTGCTGGACCTCTTTGTTAAGCGCCTCACGGTCTTCTTTGCTGTTGGAAGCGTTACCAGATTGTACGGCCAGTTCGCGAATGCGCTGAAGGTTGGCGGTGATTTCATCCAGCGCGCCTTCAGTGGTCTGGGCCAGGGAGATACCGTCGTTGGCATTCCTTTGTGCCATGTTGAGGCCGGTGATCTGAGACTGAAAACGCTCTGAGATCGCCAGGCCTGCGGCATCATCCTTAGCTGAGTTGATGCGTAGGCCGGACGACAAACGCTGCAGCGCTACGTTAGCGTCGCCCTGCGAAGCGTTCAGATTCCGTTGCGCATTAAGAGATGCGATGTTCGTGTTGATGATCTGAGGCATATCTTTATCTCCCTGCTCAGAAAAGCCGCAGAGGGTATCAGTGGATCTCTGCTGGCTGATGTCAGTAATTTGCCGTTTGCGTATTGTTAAGCGATTACCGTGCCAACAAGATTTGTCGGAGAAAATATCCCTTTTAAACAGTGTGTTGAAGTCTTTGGAGTGTCGCCTAGAATGGCTGGTTGGTGCTGTTGTCGGTAAAGAGAGGAAAAACTTTGCCGGTTTTTTGACCCGTGAATCCGGTCAGTTACTGTGTCAAACTGTCGGCTTTTTATCGTGTGCTGAATCGGCGGGGAGCTGGGAATGGCTAAGAAAAGAAACCAGGAGAAAAGTGGGTATCAGGATGATGGTCAGATTTTCATGCAACGCCTCGAGCGAAACCTAGCCTTTTTTAAACGTCACCGCCCTTCTCTTTACAAAATGCTGGCTAGCATGGATCTCCAGCGAGTGGAGCTGGTGGTTACTCCTGGTAAGCAAGACGTCGATATGGTGGCAAGCGGTCAATCCTGCTACCGCGGTCTTGCTCGTGAATACTCGGTAGATGAAGCGCAGCGAATGCTTGAGGAATTTGCTCGTAAAAATCAAATTTTCACTTATGCGCCGCCAGGCACCAAGAGGTATTCGCAGAAGGATTTCGCTTCTGATTTATTGAGGCGCGTGATCGAAGAGAGTCCAGTGACAAAAAGTACTTTTGAAGGTTATCGGCTGGGCAACTTTTTTCCATCAGTTGTATTTTTAGGCTGTGGCTTGGGCTATCACATTGAAGAGGTGTGCCGGAAAGCGGAGATTGTTCATGGGATCATTGTTGAGCGGGAGCCTGAGAAGTTTGCGGTGAGTTTGTACACCGTAGACTGGGAAGATATCGTGACTCGCTTCAAAAAGGTAGGGAAAAGTCTGTCATTTGCGATCGGCAAGGCTGATTCGGACGCTGAGGTCAAAGCACTGGTTTATAGCCAGATGTCTCGGGATTTACCTTTCTATCCGTTCTTTTCGACGTATTATAACCATTTGGCGGATATACCTTTAGCCAAGGGAGTGATCGACGCCAGCAAGGACTTGGCGGTTCTCGCCACCAACTGGAGTAATTATGATAACGAGCTGATTCGGTTGGTTAATTCTGCCTATAATGCCAGAGCCGGCATGACATACCTGGCTAACCTCGGTCGGAAAGCGATCCCTTTTCCCATGGCAGTCGTTGGCAGCGGTCCGTCTATTGACGGTCGGATTGAATCTTTGAAGAGGATGAGAGATCGGCTATTTGTGGTTAGCGCGGGAACGGGTTTAAAACCGCTTTTGGCTGCCGGAATTACGCCGGATTTGCATATGGAGTTGGACCCCAGTTACCTGATTTATGAGCTACACGAAGACCTGCCTCAGGAGGCTCTGAAGTCCATTCCTTTACTAGCTGTCAATGAGATCAACCCCTTGGTTTCCCGGCGGTTTAAAGACGTAACCTATTTCTTTAAGTCCGACAATATGTTGCCTGGGCTGGTGGTGGAAACAGGTGAGCTGTTCTCTGGTTGCAATCCGACAGTTACCAACGCCGCCATGGCTGTTGGTCAGGCTCTCGGTTTTCAGAAAATATACCTTTTTGGAACAGACTTTGGATTCAAGAACAAGGCGTATCATCATGCTCGTCACTCTGTCTGGGGGCAGGAAGGCGCTAATCCTAACCGAGAGCTTGAAGAAAAGGCTGGATCGGCAAATCATGCGAGCTGGACGACCTTTGAGGTTGAAGGTACGGATGGAAAGCCGATATTTACCAGAAATGATTACTACACAGCCAAGCGTTCGATGGAAGATTTTTTGGGCGAAGTCACGTCTGGCTCGCTTCCAGAGCTGGAGGTTTTCAACTGTTCGGATGGGGCGTTGATTGACAATGCTCCGTGGATATCGGCAGACCAGTTTGAGAAAGCTCTTCTGAGTGTTGACCAGCGCGTGTGGAGTGTGCAAGAGCTTCTTAAGACACACCAGCGAGAGCTGCAGGCAGGTGTGCTTGATATTCCGATTGCTGGTGTTTACGAAGAACTGAAGAGATTATGCGCCAAATTTATCCGGCAATTACGTGCCGCATCGTTGGGTGGAAGAAAAGATCTTTGTTTGTTGGCTAATCAGCTTCGTCTGGAAACGATGACTGTAACGCCCCATGCTGGCGCCCAGGCCGTGCGTCCAGAGCAGCTTTACTGTGCGCAGTTGACGAAGGGGTCGCTCCTGCACTTCCTGGTGGTTGGTCTGTGCCATGGTATGGCGTGCGAGGATCATGAAATAATTGATTTTACAAAGACGTGGCGCGCGCGTTTTACTGAGTTCTTGGAGGCACTGCCGGCTCACTTTTATGCGGTTATGCTGAGTGGTCGTTCTGTTGAAAGTGATCCTTGGGTTTTACGTACCTTGAAGGATAAGGATCCAGAGTTTCAGGAAAAGTGAAATCCCAGCTTTGCATGTCTGTGGCTTACAAAGTGTTACAAAGTCAGAGAAAAAAAGTTTAAAGCTTTCTGAGGGTGCGCCGTTAAACCTAGTAACAGGGCGAGGCGCCCCACAGTGAAGCGGGGGCCAAGCCTTCACCATAGAAACTAAGGTTTTAAGGAGAAGCATCATGGCTCTCGGAATCAACACTAACATTGCCTCTATTAACGCCCAAAACCAGTTGTCCAAGTCTCAGAGTATGAATAGCCAGGCACTGGAGCGTTTGTCTTCTGGTCTGCGCATCAACTCCGCTAAGGATGATGCCGCAGGCTTGGCAATCTCCACTCAGTTTGACACTCAGATTCGTGGTCTGACGGTAGCCCAGCGTAACGCCAACGACGGTATTTCCATGGCGCAAACTGCAGAAGGCGGTCTGGACGAAACTGTAGGCAACCTGCAGCGAATTCGTGAGCTGGCGGTACAGGCTGCCAACGGTTCTATGCAACCGGAAGATCGTGCGTTGCTGCAAAAAGAAGTGACGCAGCGTCAGACTGAAATCAAACGGATCAGTGAAGAAACTACCTTCAATGGTCAGAACGTTTTGGACGGTTCCCTCGGCAGCAGCTTGTCTTTCCAAGTGGGTTATGAAGCTGGGCAGACTATCGATGTCAATTTCAGTGCCGACATGAATGCGAGTGCGCTTGGTTCTAGCTCCATCAAAGTCTCTGATATCGATATTAGTACTGCTACTGGCGCATCTGCTGCTCTCGATGCACTGGACACTGCGCTGGGCCAGGTGAACGAATTCCGTTCCGACCTGGGTGCGGTTCAGAACCGGTTCGAAAGCACTATCAACAACTTGGCAACCAACATTGAAAGTGCCAGTGCTGCGAATAGCCGGATTCTTGACGCGGACTTTGCGGCAGAATCTGCCAAACTGGCTAAGTCCAATGTGCTCCAGCAGGCAGGCATCAGCGTACTGGCTCAGGCCAACGCCCGTCCTAACCAGGTTCTGTCCCTCCTGCAGTAATAGGGGCATTACGGTGACAGTCGGCTCCCAAACGGGGCCGGCTTTCCGCCGTAAGAATAGAGTGAGGTGAGTCATGAACGACGTGAACCTGAATGGCCCGGATCTCAAACTGGTGCGCTCCAGCAGCCAGGCTCCGGCTCGGGCAAACGCGTCACCTCAGAACGAAGGCGATAGAGCCTCCGCTCAGGAAGTGGCTTCAGGGGCTGCTCCCTTTAACCGCCTGAACCCTTCGCTGGAAGCCCAACAGGCGCTTGCTCAAAACCAGAGAGCTCAGGAAGGCCGGCAACTGGGGGAAGCGGTTTCACAGCTGAACGATTATGTTCAGTCTGTGAGCAGAGATCTGCAGTTTGAAGTGGATAACAACCTGGGGCAGACCATTGTGAAGGTGGTGGATCAGGAAACCCAGGAAGTAATCCGGCAGATACCTGATGAGGTTGCTTTGAGGTTGGCAGAAAAATTGCAGCAGGATGAACCGCTGACGTTATTCAATATAAAAGTGTAAAAACTTGCCGCTTTTGCGGTTGTATTGGGCAACGGTATTTCAGCACCGCCGCACCCTTCGGGTCCGGCGGCTTTTCGGTTTGGAGCGAAGCAAGATTTCGAAGTGGTAATGTTAAAGTTTCAATAAGAGGCAAAAGTTTGCCGCTTTCAGCCGTTAAACGGTGTATAGAGTTTAAAGAGCCTTTTCAGGAGGCAGAGTCATGGCATCAATTTCATCGCTCGGGGCTGGTTCCGGGATATTTTCCAATGATTTGGTCAATCAGTTAGTTGAGGCGGAGCGTGCCCCCACCGAAACGAGGCTCAATCGGCGGGAAGCTGAAACTCAATCAAAGATCTCTGCTTTCGGCAAGATTCGAAGTGCGCTGGAAGGTCTGAAAAGCCCGATGGAGGCTCTCAGCAAGTCGGATAGCATGAAGGCCTATACGGCGTCTTCGTCCAATGAGGGCGTTGTGGGGGTGACCCTGGATTCCTCGAAAGCCAATCGTGGTAACTATTCGGTGGATGTCCAGCAGCTTGCCCGGGCTCAGTCCTTGGCCTCAACCGAACAGGCGGACCGTGACACAACGGCGATGGGCACCGGCACGCTGACCCTGAATGTGGGTGGCAACTCCACCGACATCACCATCGATAGCTCGAATAACACGCTTCAGGGCATTGCTGATGCCATCAACGATGCCAATGCCGGTGTATCGGCCGGTATCGTCGATACCGGTAGTGGCTACCGGCTGGTTATGTCCTCGGATGAATCCGGTACGGCCAATGAGATATCGGTAACAGTAGCTGATGATGTCGGCAGTAATACCGATAGTGATGGGCTCTCCCGTTTTGCGTTCGATGGAGCGACTTCCAACATGGAAGAGACCGTTGCCGCCAAGGATGCGATTCTGGACATCAATGGCATTACGGTTACCCGTTCCAGCAATACCATTGAGAATGTGGTTGATGGTGTCACCTTCAACGTTTCCTCTACCGGCACTTCAACGGTCAAAGTGGATCAGGACCCGGGCGCGGTTGCGGACAAGGTGCAGGCCTTTGTCGATAAGTTCAATGCATTGCAGGACCAGATTAAAAATGTGTCGGGCTACAAATCGGTCTCTGAGCAGGGCGGGGTGCTTTCTGGCGATGCCACGATTCGGGGCTTGCAAAACGATCTTCGTCAGCAATTAACCAATATTCCTTCGGGTTTGGAAAATTCGCCAATTCGAATGCTGGCCGATGTCGGGATAAAAACCGATCCGGGCACCGGCAAGCTTCAGTTTGATCAGGCAGTGTTTAAAGAAAAGCTGCAGGAGAACCCTGAAGCGATGACCACCCTGTTTGCTGATTCAGACCAGGGCGAAGGCATCGCAACTCAGATGGTGGCGTCCGCAGAGCGTTTTCTGGGCAGTGACGGTTTGCTGTCTAATCGCACAGATGGCCTCAATGCAACGTTGCAGGATATTCAGGATCAGCGGGACGATCTGGCGGACCGCATTGCCTCATACGAGGAGCGGCTGATCAGCCAGTTTACGGCGGCAGACCGCTTGATATCCCAAATACAAAGCTCGGGCAATTATGTGCAGCAACAACTGGCCGCAATGGCTCCATCCGGTGGCGGTGGTAGTGGCGGTTAAACTCTAAAGTTTGACGACTTTGTGCCGTTAAACGGCTTAGAACATGATGCAAAGAGGTAGATTATGAACGGTTTGCAGGCATATCAGCGCGTTAACACCCAAACCAGCATCACCGATGCCGATCCGCACAAGCTGATCCAGTTGCTGTACAACGGTGCCATTGAGCGCATTAATATGGCTAAGGCCCGTATGCAGGCGAAGGACTACGCTGGAAAAGGTCAGCTGCTCAATAAGGCAATTGAGATTATTGGTGGCCTGCGTTCTTTCCTGGACTTTGAAAAAGGCGGCGAGCTTTCAACCCAGCTGGAAGCGCTTTATGACTACATGGAGCGTTCTCTGTTGGAAGCGAGTGCAAAAAACGACATCGCCAAACTTGACGAAGTTCAGGATCTGCTGCGCACCGTAAAAGACGGTTGGGATGGCATTCGTCAGGACGTTGTCAGTGGTCAGGCCCAGCAGGCGGCTGTTTAAGTTCCTTTCCTTGCCCCCCCCTCTCTCCCCTGGCGGGAGAGAGGGGGAGACAATAGCCATTCCCCCCGCACTCCAGTACAATATTGCCCTTCTATTCAATACATCCATTCTGTTCAGTCTGGAGCAAGGGCATGTCTGATATTAAAAAGGTGGTTCTGGCCTATTCCGGTGGCCTGGATACTTCCGTGATCGTACGGTGGTTGCAGGATACCTATGATTGCGAGGTGGTGACCTTCACCGCCGACATCGGCCAGGGCGAGGAAGTGGAGCCGGCGCGTGCGAAAGCCGAGGCGCTGGGCGTCAAGGAAATCTACATCGAGGACCTGCGCGAAGAGTACGTGCGCGACTACGTGTTCCCGATGTTCCGCGCCAACACCATCTACGAGGGCGAGTACCTGCTGGGTACCTCCATTGCCCGCCCGCTGATTTCCCGTCGTCTGATCGAGATCGCTAACGAGACCGGCGCCGATGCCATCTCCCACGGTGCGACCGGCAAGGGCAACGACCAGGTGCGTTTCGAGCTGGGTGCCTACGCGCTGAAGCCTGGCGTGAAGGTGATTGCGCCCTGGCGTGAGTGGGATCTGAATTCCCGCGAAAAGCTGATGGCCTACTGCGAAGAGCGCAATATTCCGGTGGAGACCAGCAAGAAGGGCAAGAGCCCGTACTCCATGGACGCCAACCTGCTGCACATCTCCTACGAAGGCATCAACCTGGAAGACCCGTGGGCGGAAGCCGAGGAAGACATGTGGCGCTGGAGCGTGTCTCCGGAGCAGGCACCGGACGAGCCCACCTACATTGAGCTGACCTACAAGCAGGGCGACATTACCGCCATCGACGGTCAGGACATGAAGCCCCACGAAGTGCTGGAATACCTGAACAAGGTGGCTGGCGCTAACGGCATTGGTCGGATCGATATTGTCGAGAACCGTTACGTGGGCATGAAGTCCCGTGGCTGTTATGAAACCCCGGGCGGCACCATCATGCTGCGTGCCCACCGTGCCATCGAGTCCATCACCCTGGACCGCGAAGTGGCGCATCTGAAAGACAGCATCATGCCGCGTTACGCCGAGGTGATCTACAACGGTTACTGGTGGTCGCCGGAGCGCGAGGCACTGCAGGCGCTGATCGACACCACCCAGGAATACGTGAATGGCGTGGTTCGCCTGAAGCTCTACAAGGGCAACGTGGACGTGGTTGGCCGTAAGTCTGATGACTCGTTGTTCGACGAGAAGATCGCCACCTTTGAGGAAGATGAAGGCGCTTATGATCAGAAAGACGCGGAGGGCTTCATCAAGCTGAACGCACTGCGGTTGCGGATTGCCGCCAGCAAGGGAAGGAAGCTTTAGGCTTTTCGCCCCCTCTCCCCAACCCCTCTCCCGCCAGGGGAGAGGGGCTACACAAAGTTTTGACTAAACATTCCCTCTCCCCTGGTGGGAGAGGGCCAGGGAGAGGGGGTAGTTACAACCCCGTTAAACGCCCGGCTCCTGCTGGGCGTTTTTGTTTGAACCATGCGATACTACCCCGCAGTTTATACGGGCCTTTCTGGAGAGTGAACCACCATGCCTTCCTTCGACATCGTTTCCGAAACCGACATGCATGAAGTCACCAACGCTGTTGACCAGGCCAAGCGCGATCTGGGCAACCGCTGGGACTTCAAGAATGTGGAAGCCGACATTGAACTCAACGACAAGACCATTACCGTGAGCGCCGAGCAGGAATTCCAGCTTGAGCAGTTGAAAGAAATGCTTCGCATGGCCTTTGCCAAACGCCAGATTGATCCGCGCGCCCTGGCCGAGGAAGGCGACAGCAAAGCCGGCAAGCTGATCAAGCAGCACTATACCCTTAAGCAGGGCATTGAGACCGACATGGCCAAGAAGATCGTCAAAATGATCAAGGACCAGAAAATGAAGGTCCAGGCCAGCATTCAGGGCGATAAAGTGCGTGTGACCGGCAAGAAGCGTGACGACCTGCAACAGGCCATCGCCATGCTGAAAGAAGCCGAACTGGATGTCCCACTGCAGTTCAACAATTTCCGCGATTAATAATGGGGTCGGGTACGGGGTCTGACCCCGTACCCGACCCCAAGGTTTAAGAGAGGCCTGCTATTTTCTCCCGCGACCGCCTGGCCCTGCTGAAAGAAAGCCTTTACGTGTACACCCGTTGGCCGGTGATTGCCCTGCTGTTTTTGGGGTTTTCCGCCGGCTTGCCGTTTTTGCTGGTGTTTTCCACGCTCAACGCAAGGCTGGCGGATGTGGGGGTTGAGACCGCCACCATCGGGTTTTTCAGCTGGCTGGGTATTACCTATTCCATCAAGGTATTCTGGGCGCCGATTGTTGATCGGTTGAAATTGCCGGTGCTGGACCGGCTTTTCGGCAAACGGCGCAGCTGGATTCTGCTGGCGCAGGCGGGCATTGCCACCGGGCTGTATCTGATGGCGACGGTCGATGCGGTATCCGCCACGCAGACCCTGGCATTGTGTGGTCTGTTGGTGGCGTTTTCCTCCGCCACTCAGGATGTGGCCATTGATGCCTATCGGATTGAAATCGCCGAGGAGCGACTGCAGGCGGCTTTGGCGGCCACCTATATTTTCGGGTACCGCCTGGCGTTGTTGGTGGCCGGGGCAGGGGCCTTATATCTGGCGGAATACTTCTCCTGGACCGTTTCCTATCAGGTAATGGCAGCGTTGGTTGGCGTGGGGGCGCTAACGGTGCTGGTGTCGCGGGAGCCGGCGGTGAATCACTTTGCGGCGGCCAGCGATATTGCCGAAAAGGTGAAAGCCGAGGCCGACCGGCGCACGCACCTTCCTCCCGCCCTGGCCAAATTTGCCGGCTGGTTCTACGCGGCGATTGCCGGGCCGTTTGTGGATTTTTTCCAGCGTTACCGGGAGCTGGCTATCGCCATTCTGATTCTGGTGGCGGTTTACCGGATTTCCGACATCGCCATGGGCGTGATGGCCAATCCCTTCTACCTGGATTTCATGGGTTTCTCGAAAACCCAGGTGGCGGACGTTACCAAGATTTTCGGGTTTTTTATGACCATCGTCGGCTCCCTGGTGGGTGGGGTACTGGTGGTGCGTTATGGCGTGCGCAAGATCCTGCTCGCTGGTGCCATCATGACCGCCGCCACCAACCTACTGTTTGTTGTGCTGGCCCAATACCCGCCCAATGTGGCCACGCTGGCGGTGGTGGTCAGCGCCGATAACTTATCCGGCGGCATCGCCAATGTGGCGTTGATCGCCTGGCTCTCCAGTATGACCAGCGCTTCTTTCACGGCCACTCAATACGCGCTGTTCAGCTCGCTGATGACCCTGCCGGGCAAGTTCCTGGGCGGTTTTTCCGGCATTGTTGTGGCGGACTTCGGCTACGCCGAATTCTTTACGCTGGCGGGCTTGATGGGCGTTCCCGCTATCTTCCTGGTGCTGTTCATGATGAAGCACGGCGCCCGTCTGGATGCCCTCGCGCCCCCCAAATCTGAATGAATGGGGTCGGGTACGGGGTCTGACCCTGTACCCGACCCCGTACCCGACCCCAAAAGGTTAAGATGAGCAACTGATGTTGAGGTGTTTGCCCCAGTCCGGGGGCAGGGCGGCATAGCTTTCAAATTCTGGTTGTTCGTCGAAGGGGCGTGCCAGCACTTGCAGTAATTCTTTCATGGGTGCGTAGTCGCCGTTCTGGGCCTCCATAATCACCTGCTGGGCCAGGTAGTTGCGCAGGATGTACTTGGGGTTCACGCCCCGCATGGCGTGTTCCCGGGCGTCATGGGCGCGGGTTTCTTTGGTCAGTCTGGATTCATAACGTTCCAGCCATTCGTCCGCCACGCTGCGGTCGACGAACAAATCCCGCACAGGTGCGTGGCCGTCGCGATGCAGGTTCGAAAGAGCGCGGAAGAACCGGGTGTAGTCCACGTGGTGTTCGTGCAGCAGGGTGAGTGTATCCATGATCAGGCTGCTGTCTTCCGGCTCGGTTTCGGCGAGGCCGAGCTTGTCCCGCATGTTTTGCAAGAACCGTTCGTTGTAAGCGCTTTCGTAGTGCTCCAGCCCGGCCCGCACGGCATCTTCGCCCATCACTGGCAGTAATGCATTGGCCAGCATCTGGCAGTTGGTGAAGCCCACCTGTGGCTGGCGGTTGTAGGCGTAGCGGCCTTCATGGTCGGAGTGATTGCATACAAACCCGGCGTCAAAGTCGTCCAGGAGGGCATAGGGGCCATAGTCGAAGGTGTCGCCGATGATCGACATGTTGTCGCTGTTCATCACGCCATGGCAGAAGCCCACCGCCTGCCAGTCGGCAATCAGCCGGGCGGTGCGGGCGACCACTTCCCCAAACCAGCGGCCATGGCGTTCGTCCTCCGGCAATTCAATCAAATGGGGAAAATGCAGGGCGATGACGTGTTCAAGCAGGGCGCGCAGCGTTTCTGGCCCCTCGTGATAGGCCGCGAACTCGAAATGGCCGAAGCGAATATGGCTGTTGGCCACCCGCATGAGCGCGGCGGCGGTTTCGATGGATTCCCGCCGTACCGGGTCTTTGGCGCTGACCATGAACAGCGCCCGGGTGGTGGCAATGCCAAGCCCGTGCATGGCTTCGGAGCACAGGTACTCGCGAATGGTGGAGCGCAGCACCGCGCGTCCGTCGCCAAAGCGGGAATAGGGGGTGGTGCCAGCGCCTTTGAGGTGCCAGTCCCACCGGGTGCCGTCTGGCGCGACGGTTTCCCACAGCAACAGGCCCCGGCCATCGCCCAGTTCCGGGTTGTACATGCCGAACTGGTGGCCGGTGTATTTCATCGCGACCGGGTCCATGCCTTCCAGGAGTTCGGCGCCGGCGCCCACGGCCGTCCAGTCGCTCTCGTTATTGACGTGAAAGCCCATCTGCCCGGCCAGTTTGTGGTTGAAGCAGACCATTTTGGCGCCCTTCAGGGGCTTGGGCTGTACGCGGGTGTAGAAGCTGTCTGGCAGTTCCAGATAGCGGTGTTCCACGCGGAAGCTCTGGTTGGTCATATGGGGCCTATGTGTTCATCAATTAGTGACTGGTATGAATTCTGCTGGGTTTATCTACCTATACTTGGGAGTATGTCGGCAAGCTCAGAAAATAGGTATTCCATGTCCAGCGAATTCCGCAAAACCATCAACACCCTCATCGCCCGGGAACACCTCCCGCCCGGCTACAAAACCACTGTGGCCACCACCATTGTGCCTCTGGTCGAAGCGATTGTGGCGTTGCAAAAGCGACAAAACCGGCCGGTGATTGTTGGCATTCACGGTGCCCAGGGGACTGGAAAATCCACGCTGGCGCTGTTTCTCAGCAAATTGCTCAGGTGGCACTGGCATTGCCCGGCGGTCAGCCTGTCGCTTGATGACTTCTACCTTACCAGAGATGAGCGGGAACACCTTGCCCGCAGTGTGCACCCGTTGCTGGCAACCCGCGGGGTGCCGGGCTCTCATGATCTGGCGCTGGGCAATCGGGTACTGGATCAGCTGCTGGCCGCGAGGCCCGGCGATATCACCGCCATTCCCTCATTCGACAAAGCCACCGACGACCGGGTTCCCGAGGCGGACTGGCCGGTGTTTGAAGGCCCGGCAAAGGTGATTCTTCTGGAGGGCTGGTGCCTGGGCGCCACACCCCAGCGGGAGCCGGCCCTGATCAATCCTGTCAATGCGCTGGAAGCGAATGAAGATCCCGAGGGACTGTGGCGGCGATACGTGAATGAGTGTCTGGAAACCGGTTACCGGTCGTTCTTCCACAGACTGGACTGGCTGGTGATGTTAAAAGCACCGTCCATGGAGTGTGTGTTGCAGTGGCGACGGCTGCAGGAGCAAAAGCTGGCACAGCGTTACGCCGGCGCACCGGGGTTGCGTATTATGAGTGACAACGAAGTGCAACGTTTTGTCATGCATTATCAACGGGTCACCGAACACTGCCTGCGCGAGTTGCCGGCCCGGGCGGATGTACTGATTCCGGTGGGCGAAGACCACATCATGGAGGCTCCGGTATGGAACACCCGCAACTGATTATTTTCACTGATCTGGATGGCACGTTACTGGACCACGACACCTATTCCTGGCAGCCGGCAACGCCTGCGCTTGAGCGGCTACAGGCAGCCGGCATTCCGGTGGTGCTCAGTTCCAGCAAGACTGCCGCGGAAATCGAGTCGCTTCGGGAGGAACTGGACAACCGCGAACCTTATATCGTCGAAAACGGTGCGGCGGTGGTGTTGCCTGCCCCGTGGATGGGCGCGGCGGATGACAAGGCGATCCATTTTGGGGCATCCCGGGAAGTGCTGTTATCCGTTCTCCAGGACTTGCGTGAGGACGGTGCGCCGTTTCTGGGCTTCGCGGATATGTCGGTTGAGCAGCTGGCGGAATATACCGGACTGGCGCCGGACATGGCCGCGCGAGCACAGCGGCGCCACGGGACCGAGCCGTTGTTGTGGCAGGGCAGCGACGAGGAATTGAAAGCCTTCGAGGCAGCGCTGGCGGAAGAGAACCTGCGCCTGGTGCAGGGCGGGCGTTTTTATCATGTGATGGGGCAGTTCGATAAAGCCGATGGGGCCCGCTTCTTGCTGGGTAAGTATCGAGAGCGTTTTGGCAAGAAGCCGGTGTCGATCGCTTTGGGCGACAGCCCCAACGACCAGCGCATGCTGGAGAGCGCCGATATCGCGGTGGTTATTCGTGGCGTAAACAGCGACCAGGTGGTGCTGTCGGCCCGCAGGCATGCCATGCGCTCGATCAAACCCGGCCCGGCGGGCTGGAATGACTGCGTGCTCAACCTTTTGTTCGAGTACGGTTACTGACGAGGACAGCGCCATGGGCGATTTTTATCAGAATGGCATCGTAACCACCCTGCACAACCTGGTGCGCCGGCCGGTAGACGACATTGAGGAGGATCTTTCCCGGTTCAGCAAGGCGCGGCCCATGTCGCTGGTTTTGCCGTCACTGTATTCGGAACTCGAAGGTCCGGCGCTGAAAAACATTGTTCATGAACTCACCAAAGTGCCGTACCTCAGCGAGATCGTGATTGGCCTGGACCGTGCGGACGAGGCGCAATACCGGCACGCGCTGGAGTATTTCTCCGAACTGCCGCAGCCTTTTCGGGTGCTCTGGAATGACGGCCCGCGCCTGACGGCGCTGGATGCCAAACTCAAGGCACAAAACCTGGCGCCTACCGAAATGGGTAAAGGCCGGAATGTGTGGTACTGCTTTGGTTACGTGCTGGCCTCCGGCGTGAGCAAATCGGTGGCGCTGCATGATTGCGATATTCTGACCTACTCCCGGGACTTGCTGGCCAGGCTGATTTATCCGGTCGCCAACCCGAACTTCAACTACATGTTTTGTAAGGGCTATTACGCCAGGGTGGCGGACAGCAAGATGAACGGCCGGGTCAGCCGTTTGCTGGTCACGCCTTTGCTGCGCTCGCTCAAAAAGGTCTGTGGGAGCAACGAAATCCTGGAGTACCTGGACAGCTTTCGCTACCCCCTGGCGGGTGAATTTTCCTTCCGCACGGATGTGATTAACGACCTGCGCATTCCCAGCGACTGGGGGCTGGAAATCGGGGTGTTGTCGGAAATGAAGCGCAATCACGCCACCAATCGCCTGTGCCAGGTGGATATTGCCGATGTGTATGACCACAAACATCAGGAGCTGTCGCCGGAGGACGCCACCAAGGGTCTCTCGAAAATGAGCCTGGACATCGCCAAGGCGCTGTTTCGCAAGCTGGCGACCAACGGGGAGGTGTTCTCCACCGAGAAAATCCGCACCATCAAGGCCGCTTATTTCCGCATTGCGCTGGATTTTGTCGAAACCTACCAGAACGACGCCATGATCAACGGGTTGGATTTCGATCGCCACAAGGAAGAAAAGGCGGTGGAGCTGTTTGCCAGAAACGTGATGGAAGCCGGCCATTATTTCCTGGAAAACCCCATGGATACGCCGTTCATCCCCAGCTGGAACCGGGTAACCAGCGCGCTGCCGGAGATCCGGGAGCAACTGCTGGAAGCGGTGGAGCTGGATAACCAGGAATTTCGACCATGACCCAGCCCCTGGCCAGCCGCCTGGAGGCGATGCTGCAGGCGGTGTACCCGGCCCATGATTGCGACGCACTGGCCGAAAGCCTGCTGGCTGCCATGGGCCTGGCTCAAAACACGCCTTCCCCGCCAACCCACCAGAATCTGTGGGATCAGCGGGATGTATTTCTGATTACCTATGCGGACTCCGTGCAGCGGGAGGGGGAGAAGCCCCTGCGAACGCTCAAGCGTTTTCTCGATGACTGTCTGCGGGATTCGGTGAGTGCGGTGCACATTCTGCCGTTCTTTCCCTACAGCTCGGACGACGGCTTTGCGGTGATGGATTACCTGGCGGTTAACGAGGCCCACGGAAGCTGGGCGGATGTGGAAGCCATTGCAAGGGATTACCGACTGATGGCGGACCTGGTGATCAATCACATGTCGGCCCGCAGCCGCTGGTTCGAGAATTTTCGCAAACGGCTGGACCCGGGCAGGGATTACTTCTTCGAGGCCCGCCCGGGTGATGATATCAGCCGGGTGGTGCGGCCGCGCACCTCGCCCCTGTTGAGTCCGGTTCAGACGGACGACGGGGAAAGGCTGGTCTGGTGTACGTTCAGTGAAGATCAGGTGGACCTGAACTTCGCCAATCCCCGGGTGTTGTTGGAGTTTGCGGCTATTATCCGCCAGTACCTGGAACACGGTGTGCGCGTTTTTCGAATGGATGCCGTGGCGTTTCTCTGGAAGGAGCCAGGCACAACCTGCATTCACCTTCAGCAAACCCATGAGCTGATCAAGGTTCTGCGGTTGCTGATTGAGCACCATACGCCGGATGCCATGGTGATTACCGAAACTAACGTGCCCAATCGCGAGAACCTGACGTACTTCGGCAACGCCAACGAGGCGCATGCGGTGTATAACTTCTCGCTGCCACCCCTGTTGATCAACACCCTGGTGACCGGTAACTGCCGTCACCTGAAAACCTGGCTGATGAGCATGCCGCCGGCGCAAATGGGTACCACCTATCTGAATTTCATTGCCTCCCACGATGGCATCGGCCTGCGCCCCACCGACGGCTTGCTGGACGATGAAGAGCGCCAGCGGCTGGTGAATACCATGGAATCGTTTGGTGGCAAGGTGTCTTACCGGCGCACGGCCGACGGTCGGGATCAGCCCTATGAGATCAACATTGCCCTGTGGAACGCCCTGAGCGGCACCGCGTCTGGGGGTGCGGATCACTGGCAGTTGCAGCGATTCTTGTGTGCCCACACCATCATGCTGGCGCTGGAGGGGATTCCGGCGTTCTACATTCACAGTTTGTTGGCAACGGAGAATGACTATTCCCGCGTGGAGCATACCGGGCGCCTGCGCTCGATCAACCGCAGCCAGTGCCAGCTGGCGGAACTGGAGCAGGTATTGGCAGACCGGAGCAGTCACCACGGCCAGGTGTTCCACGAACTCAAACGCCTGATCGCCATACGCCGGGCCCAGCCGGCGTTCCATCCTAATGCGACCCAGTTCACCCTGCACCTGGGGCTGCAGCTGTTTGGTTTCTGGCGTCAGAGCACCCGGCGCGACCAGTCTTTGTTCTGCATTCACAACATCAGCTGTGAACCCCAGCAGGTGGCGCTGGGCGACATCAACCTGATCGGCACCGACGAATGGACCGACCTGCTTACCGGCCAGCCCGTTACTGACCTGACTGCCACCGTCACCCTGAAACCTTACCAAAGCCTCTGGCTCTCCAACCGCTAATCCGGGGTCGGGTACAAGGTCCGACCCCGTACCCGGTCCGGGGTCGGGTCCCGTACCCGACCCTGTACCCGACCCCAGTGGATTCTTATACTGGAGTTTTGACGAGGAGGGGTTATGCAATACCTACACACGATGATTCGCGTCAGTAACCTGGACGATACGCTGCACTTTTTCTGTGATCTGCTGGGTATGGTGGAGATCAACCGGAAAAGCAGTGAAAAGGGGCGGTTTACGCTGGTGTTCCTGGCGGCGCCGGAAGATGAGGCCCGGGCCCGGGAAGATAAGGCCCCGATGATTGAACTGACCTACAACTGGGACCCGGAGGAATACACCGGTGGCCGCAATTTCGGGCACCTGGCGTATCGGGTGGATGATATCTATGCCCTGTGCGAGAAGTTGCAGGCCAACGGCGTCACCATCAACCGCCCGCCACGGGACGGCCACATGGCGTTCATTCGCACACCGGATGATATTTCCATCGAACTGCTGCAAAAAGGTGAGGCGCTGGAGCCGAAAGAGCCCTGGGCGAGTATGGAGAATACCGGGACCTGGTGATAGCATCAGGACGACACCCCAAACCCAAGGAAGGAGCCCAGCATGGAAGACTGGCAGCAATGTCTGGCACCGGATTGCCAGAGCGCACTGGTTCTTGCCCGCGATACCGTCGCCCGCCATGGCGGCTATGTAATTACCGCTGAGGATTTTTTGCTGGCGTTACTGTATTCGGTTCCCGCCCTTGCCCCATTTCTGGTGCGCCAGGGCGTGGATCTGGATGAGCTGGTGCGCACCATTCAGGCTGAGCAGCCCATTGTCAGTGAAGTCCATAACGACGGCCAGCTGTCCTCGCAACTGGTCTACTGGCTGTCCCGCGCCCGGGAAGTCACACCGTCGGCCTGGTTGCAGTGGCCGCAGTTGTTGCAGGTTCTGGCGCATGATTGCGAGCGCCTGCAGGACCGTGCTTACGTGGCGGTGTTGGAGCTGGTGCGGCGCTGGCCCCATAAACCGGAGGAGAAATCACCGGAAGAAGGCGAGCCGGAGGGGCGGCACCCGGTGCCGTTGGCGATGCCGGATATGGCCTGGCAACGGCTGGCGGAAGATATCACTGTGGCGCTGGCGACAAGGCCCCGGTCGCTGGCCTGGTTGCATGGCCCGGAAGGTGCCGGTAAAACCACCTGGCTGATGTTACTGCAGAAAACGCCCGCGCTTGGCAAAGTGTTTCTGGATGCCCGCAGCGAGGCGGATGTGTGTGGTTGCCTGCGGGATCTGCACGTTTGGCCTGCATCCGGTGAAGACCTGCGCAGCCGCCTGCTGGTTCTGGACCACACCTCACCGTCGGCATTGCTTGCCCTGCTGGGCTCTGTCAGCTCCGGGCTTTCAGAGCTTTTGTACTGCTGGCCGGGCCCGGTGCTGCTGATCAGTCGGCGGCAGCGCCCGGACTCACGGGTGCTGCAGCGGCTGTCGCTGTTATTGGCCCGGGATTGTCCGGTGTACTGCACACCAGAGGTAAGTGGTGAACAGCTTCGGGCTGTAGCTTCCCTTCATCAGCCAACCATCGAGCTGCGCCACAAGGTTCAGTTATCCGCCGGTGCCCTCAATTTTGCAGCCTCCCACGCTGCGGATGGAAAAATGACGCCCGGTACGCTGCTGCAGTGGCTGGAACAGGCGGCTGCCCGGCAAAACCTGTTTGCCAGCCGGGGGCCCCTGGAAAGCCTGGCTCTGGATGCCCGTCAGCAGGCTCTGCAAAGCCGCTTTTTGTTGGCGATGGCCAGGGGGGATGAGCCCTGTCAGGAACTGGAAACGTCGCTCAAGTTCCTGGAGCAAAGGCTGGCGAGGGAAGACCTTCGCTGGCAGGCCCGAAAACACAACGGCACCTTGCGAATCTTATTGACTGAAGATTTGGAGGCCGAACCGATGCCCTGGCTTGCAGGCACGGACGGGCCGGTTCACTATACGCCTGACAATAAACTGACGCAGGGAGAAACCGCAGGTGCAAGACCTGGAAATTTACATTCGTGATCTTCAGCCGGAGGCGGTTTCCGGCTGGCTCGCCGGGCAGTTGGATCAACTGGAGCTGGATGACCGGGATGCATCCAAAGTTGTGAAGGGTACAGGCTATTACCGCCAGGCACGCTTGCGGATCAGCCTGTACCCTGGAGCTTTCGGTAAACGGTTTACCTGTGTGCTGCTGGAGGGAGAAAAACTGCCCTGGAACACAGACCTGGAGTGCGCCCGCAGCGCCTGGCGTTCGATGGAAACCGAGATTCGCTGCAGCCCCGGGGACTGGAAAGAGGGAGATCCGGTGGAAGAAGAGAAGTGGTGGCGGCTGGATAGCCGTGGTGAGCAGAAGGTGGTTTGGAATTAGCCACCAAGGGGGAGCAAGGCACCGGGCGTGTTTTGGAAAAGCCCACCCGGTGCCTTTTAGGCAAGCTTGGTTCGTTTAATCGCTCAGAATAGACACGTTATCCGCCTGCAGGCCCTTGTCGGCTTCAACCACATTGAAGCGAACCAGCTGGCCCTGGCGCAGAACGCGGCGGCCGCGGCCACGGATGGCGCGGAAGTGTACGAAGATTTCATCGCCACCGTCACGCACGATAAAGCCGAAGCCTTTCTTGACGTTGAACCATTTCACGGTGCCTTCTTCGTCGCCCTCGGGGGAGCCGTCGTCGAAATCGTCTTCTTCAACGTTATTCTGGGGTTTCGCCGGCTTGGAGCGCGGGGCCTTGTTGCTTTTACGGGCAGCCGGAGCGCTGGCTTGTTGCTTGGCGGAAAGCGCAATGGCGATAAAGCCTGCAATGGCAAAAATAACGAAGGCCATGAGGTAAGCGGCTACACCACCGGTACTGCCGAGCGCCTCCAGAACACCGCCATCTGACAGAATTCTGAGTGGTTGCGGGGTGCTGGTGAGCAGCAGGGCGAGGATAAAGGGTGCCGGAATTGCGATCAGAACGGAAACAAGGATCGCTTTGGCTGGATTACGCATTGGCTGAATATTCTCCATGGGTTGACGCTAACGATAAAAAGCCGGACATCGGGTAACATGGCATGTCTGGCCGTAAAAGGCGGCATGATACCAGATTACAGAAAGGGCTGACCAAACCTGATGAGCGAAAACACGCTGGAAAACCGAATTGCCGAACTGGAAATGCGCCTGGCGTTCCAGGATGACGTGATCAACACCCTGAGCGAGCAGGTGGCGAAGCAGGAACTGGACATTCGCGAGCTGTGGGATGCCAAGCAGATGCTGCACAAGCAGCTGAAGGATATTTCCCCTTCCAACATCAAAAAAGAGGAAGAGGAAACGCCACCTCCGCATTATTAAAATTTGCCACGAAATCCACGAAATTCAAAAACAATAAGTGTTTTTTAGTGTTCTTTCGTGGATTTCGTGGCAAAAAATCACCCCAGCAAATCCACCAGAATCCGCTCGTAAATCTCTGAAAGCGTATCCAGATCGTCCGCTTTCACGCATTCGTCGATCTTGTGAATGGTGGCGTTCAGCGGGCCGAGTTCCACCACTTGGGCGCCGGTGGGGGCAATGAAACGGCCATCGGAGGTGCCGCCGGAGGTGGACAGTTCGGTTTCACGGCCGGTAACGGTGCGAATCGCCTCCTGGCTGGCGGTGACCAGCGCGCCCTTGTCGGTCAGGAAGGGGCGGCCACTCAGGTGCCACTGCAGGTCGTACTTCAGCTTGTGGCGGTCAAGGATGGCCACCACGCGCTCTTCCAGGCTTTCGGCACTGTTTTCCGTGCAGTAACGGAAGTTGAAGTGCACCAGGCATTCGCCGGGGATGACGTTGCTGCCAGTGCCGGATTGGATTTTGGTGATCTGGAAGGTGGTTGGCGGGAAGAAGTCGTTGCCGTTGTCCCAGAATTCGTTGGCCAGGGCATCGAGGGCCGGGGCAACCGCATGCACCGGGTTTTCCGCCAGGTGCGGGTAGGCCACGTGGCCCTGAATCCCGTGCACGGTCAGGTAACCATGCAGGGAGCCGCGCCGGCCGTTCTTGATGACATCGCCCACTTCATGGGTACTGGAAGGCTCGCCAATCAGGCACCAGTCGATCTTCTCGTTGCGGGCCTCCAGGGTTTCCACCACTTTCACCGTGCCGTCTTTGGCCGGGCCCTCTTCGTCGCTGGTGATCAGCAGGGCGATGGAGCCCCGGTGATTCGGGCAGTTGGCCACGAAGCGTTCGCAGGCGGTGATGAATGCCGCCAGGCTGCCTTTCATGTCTGCTGCGCCACGGCCGTACAGGTAGCCGTCTTTGATTACCGGGTCGAACGGTGCGTGTGCCCAGTTCTGTTCCGGGCCGGTTGGCACCACGTCGGTATGGCCGGCAAAGGCCAGCACCGGGCCGTCGGTGCCCTTGCGCGCCCAGAGGTTGTCCACCTCCCCAAACCGCAGGTTCTCGCCGGTGAAGCCCAGGGGCGCCAGCCGGGACATCATCAGCTCCTGGCAGCCAGCATCGTCCGGCGTGACTGAGCGGCGGCTAATGAGGTCTTTGGCGAGTTTTAGTGTGGGAGATAGAGACATGGGGTGGCCTTTAGATACACAACTTAAAAGAAGTTTTGCCACGGAATCCACGGAAGAACACGGAAAAATAAAAGACAAAGACTGTTTCGCCACGAAACCCACGAAAGAACACTAAAAAATGATTAAAGATAATAACTTGTCGTTTTTTTAATTTCGTGTTCTTTCGTGGATTTAGTGGCTAAAAAAATCTTTTCATCTTTTCTTTCCGTGTTCTTCCGTGGATTCCGTGGCTAATCAATATCATTTCGCCGTTCCCTGGCGAAATCACGCCTTAGTTATTGGCGTGCAATTCTTCGTTCAGTTCGATGGCGGTTTTGTTGGTTTTGCATTCCACCGCGCCGGTCTGGCTGTTGCGACGGAACAGCAGGTCGCTCTTGTTGGCCAGGTCGCGGGCCTTAACCAGCTCTACCAGTTCGTTGTTGTCGTCCAGCAGGGCGATTTTGGCGCCGGAGGTGATGTACAGGCCGGCTTCCACGGTGCAGCGGTCGCCCAGCGGGATGCCGATGCCGGCGTTGGCACCGATCAGGCAGTTTTCACCCACGGAGATGATGATGTTGCCGCCGCCAGACAGGGTGCCCATGGTGGAACAGCCACCGCCCAGGTCAGAACCTTTGCCGATCATGACGCCGGCGGAGATGCGGCCTTCGATCATGCTGGTGCCTTCGGTGCCGGCATTGAAGTTGATGAAGCCTTCGTGCATCACGGTGGTGCCTTCGCCTACGTAGGCGCCAAGGCGAACACGGGCGGTGTCGGCAATGCGCACGCCAGCCGGTACCACGTAGTCGGTCATCTGCGGGAATTTATCGACGGATTTCACTTCCAGTACGCGGCCTTCCATGCGGGCCTGCAGCTGGCGGTCCGGCAGTTCGTTCAGGTCCACGGCGCCTTCGTTGGTCCAGGCCAGGTTTGGCAGCAGGGCGAAGATGCCGTCGAGTTTGACACCATGAGGTTTGACCAGTCGGTGGGAAATCAGGTGCAGCTTCAGGTACACCTCCGGCGTGCTGGAGGCGGTGTCGTCGGTGGCCAGCATGGTCACGACGACCGGGCGTTTGCTGTCGGCGGCTTTTTCGGCCAGTTTGGCCTGGTCGGTCTGGCCGATCTGGCGCAGGGCGTCGGCCAGCTTGGTTAACTGCTCGGCGGTGACGCTGATGGCCTGGTTGCCACCCTGGTAGCCCAGTGTGCTTTCCACAACGTCTCTCAGGTCGTTGGCCGGGGTCAGGATGGGCTGCTGGTAGAACACCTCAAGCCATTCGCCTTGTTTGTTCTGGGTGCCGATGCCGATGCCGAATGCAAAGCTCATCTGAATGTGCTCCTTTTAACGAAAATAAAGAAAGTTTTGCCACGGAATCCACGGAAGAACACGGAAAAATGAAAAGACAAAGACAGTTTTGCCACGAAACCCACGAAAGAACACTAAAAAAACATTAAAGACAAAAGCTTATCGTTTTTGAATTTCGTGTTCTTTCGTGGATTTAGTGGCTAAAAAATCTTTTCTTTCCGTGTTCTTCCGTGGATTCCGTGGCCGAAAATTAATCAGTCAGCCCACGCAGCCCACTGGTCTGCGTTAAAGCCCACGGTAACCTTGTCGCCCCGTTCAACCACTGGGCGTTTGATGATGGAGGGGTTCTCCAGCATGAGCTCGTGGGCGCTTTGGGCGGCAATGGTATCACGAACCTCTTGCGGAAGTTTCCGCCAGGTGGTGCCGCGTTTGTTGATCAGCGCTTCCCAGCCCACGGCCTGTTCCCACTCGCTTAGCTTGTCGCTGGTGAGGCCGTCTTTTTTGAAGTCGTGGAAGTCATGGCTGATGCCGTTTTCATCCAGCCACTTGCGGGCCTTCTTCACGGTGTCGCAGTTTTTGATGCCGTATAGCTTCATGATTCAAAATCCTTAACAAACTCCACAATTCGCCGTGCAGCCTCCACGCACTCCTCCAGCGGCGCCACCAGCGCCATCCGCACCCGGTTTTCCCCAGGATTATGGCCATCCACGGTGCGGGACAGGTAGCGGCCGGGCAGTACGTGTACGTTCTGTCGGGCGGACAGTTCGCGGGCGAAGGTTTCGTCGCTCATGGGTGTTTCCGGCCAGAGGTAGAAGCCGGCGTCCGGGTAGTCCACGTTCATGACTTCACGCAGGATCGGCACCACCGCTTCGAATTTCTCCCGGTAGGCGGCGCGGTTTTCCCGCACGTGGTCTTCGTCGTTCCAGGCGGCGATGCTGGCTAGCTGGTTCTGAACGGGCATGGCGCAGCCGTGGTAGGTGCGGTATTTGAGGTACCCGGCCAGCACGTCCGCGTCGCCGGCCACGAAGCCCGAGCGCAGGCCCGGCAGGTTGCTGCGCTTGGACAGGCTGTGGAACACGATGCAGCGTTTGAAATCGTGCCGGCCGATGGCCGCGCAGGTTTGCAGCAGTCCTTCGGGCGGGTTGGCTTCGTCCGGGTAGAGTTCGGAGTAGCACTCGTCCGAGGCGATCACGAAATCGTGTTTGTCCGCCAGTTCTATCACTCTGGCCAGGGTTTCCCTCGGCATCACCGCCCCGCTGGGGTTACCCGGCGAGCACAGGAACAGCAACTGGCAATCGGCCCAGACGTTATCCGGCACCGCGTCGAAGTCCGGGATAAAGCCGTTGCTGGCATCACACGGCAGGTAGACCGGGTTGGCGCCGGCCAGGAAGGCTGCGCCCTCGTAGATCTGGTAAAACGGGTTGGGGCTGACGACGGTGGCCGGTTGGCTGCTGTCGATCAGTGACTGCACCAGGGAAAAGATACCCTCCCGGGTGCCGTTCACAGGCACCACGTGGCGAGCCGGGTCCAGGGTGCCTTCGGCCAGGTCAAAGCGGCGGGTGGCCCAGCCGGCAATGGCACAACGCAGTTCGTCGGTGCCCTTGGTGGTCGGGTAATTGGCCAGCTTGTCCAGGTTGTCGGCGATCACCTGTTTCACGAACCCCGGTGATGGGTGCTTGGGTTCGCCAATGCCCAGCGAGATAGGTGCCAGGTGGTCCGGCACGGAGATGCCGGCCTTCAGTTTGGCGAGTTTCTCAAACGGGTAGGGGTGCAATCGGTCAAGATTCGGGTTCATTGAATGTCGTCCAGCATTTTCGTGAGGTCCTGTTGCAGGGCCTGGCAGGTGTCGGCATCCCGCAGGGGCGCCCCGTGTTCATCGGTAATAAAGAAAACGTCTTCCACGCGTTCGCCCAGCGTGGCGATTTTGGCGTTGGTCAGCCGTACCCGGTGTTCCAGCAGCACCTGGCCGATGCGTGCCAGCAGACCTGGTCGGTCTGGTGTGATGACTTCCATCACCGTGCGCTGGTTGATGGTGTCGTTCGACAGGGTCACCTCGGTGGGGAAGGCAAAGTGTTTGAGCTGCCGGGGCGTGCGCCGGTGGATGATGTCTGGATAGTCTTCGGGGTTGTCCAGTTCCTCCACCAGCCGGCGGCGCACACGCTCCTTGCGGGCCGGGTCCACCCCCAGCGGCTGGCCTTGTTCGTCCAGCACCACGTAGGAACTGATCGAATAGGGGCCGTCGTCGCTGGAATTGATCCGGGCATCGACGATGTTCAGGTTCAGTTGCTCCAGCACCGCCGTGGTGGCGGCAAACAGGGCGACGCGGTTTTTCACGTAGATGATGATCTGTGAATAGCCGTCGGTGGGGCCGCCACGGGTGTCCCGGATCAGCACCAGTGGGTCCGGATCGTCGCCGTGGCTGACGATGGCGGCCGTTTGCCAGGCGATATCGACGGTGGAGTCCTGCAGGAAGTAGTCTTCGTCGACGGTGTTCCACACCCGGTCAATGTCTTCGTCACTGATGTTCTGTTTGTGCAGGATTTCCCGGGCTTCTTCCCGGGTGGCGCGAATCCAGTCCTGCCGGGTCAGTGGGTTGTCGGTGCCCCGGCGCAGCGCTCGTTTGGCTTCCACATACAGCTGGCGCAGCAGCGTGGCGCGCCAGGTATTCCAGAGTTTGGGGTTGGTGGCGCTGATGTCGCATACGGTCAGGATGTACAGGTAATCCAGGTGCGCCTGGCTGGGCATGGCCCGGGCGAAGCCCTGGATGATGTCCGGGTCCGAAATGTCCTTGCGCTGGGCGGTCATGGACATCAGCAGGTGGTTCTCCACCAGCCAGGACACCAGTTGGGTGTCCCGCTCGCTCAGGTGGTGGCGCCGGCAGAAAGCTTCGGCGTCAATCGCGCCCAGTTCGGAATGGTCGCCGCCCCGGCCCTTGGCCACATCGTGGTACAGGCCGGCAATGTACAGGGTTTCGAGCTTGGGCAGACGGTTGATCAGTTTCAGTGCGAGCGGGTAGTCATCGCTTTCGGCTTCACCGTTGGCCAGCTGCGACATGTTGCGGATCACCCGCATGGTGTGGGTGTCCACGGTAAAGATATGGAACAGGTCGTGCTGCATCTGGCCGATAATCTGACCGAACTCCGGCAAATAGCGACCCAGTACACTGTATTTCTTCATGGCGGACAGGGTTTTGTCCAGTGCGTGCGGGGTGCGCAGCAGCTCCATGAACAGAGTGGTCACTGCCAGGTCCGAGCGGAAGGCGTCGTCAATCAGGTGCCGGTGTGCCCGCATGGAGCGGATGGTGGTGGCGCGTATGCCTTTGATTTCCGGGTGCTGGGCCATCAGCACGAAGATTTCCATGATGGCGTAGGGTGCGTAGGCAAACACCTGGTTGTTGACCGCCTCTATGTAGCGGTTACGAATCTGGAAGCGGTTGTTCAGGGGACGTATCTCGTCTTCGCCGTCGCCGGTCAGGATGGCTTCGTCGTAATACTGCAGGATGACATCGGCCAGTTCGGCCAGGGCCAGAACGGTGCGGTAGTACTGCTGCATCATCAGCTCCACGCCCAGGCGTTTGCCTTCGTCGTGGTAACCGAGCATTTCTGCCAGGGTGCGCTGGTAGTCGAACAGCAGTCGGTTTTCGTTGCGGTCGGCTACCAGTTGCAGGCCGTAGCGCAGACGCCATAAAAAAGTTTCGCCCCGGTACAGGATCTCGTGTTCTTCGCTGGTCAGAATGCTGAAGCGGGTAAGGTCGGCGATGTTCTGCAGGCCGAAATGGCGTTTGGTAATCCAGCCAATGGTCTGGATATCACGCAGGGCGCCGGGGGAGCCTTTGACGTTGGGCTCCAGGTTGTACTCGGTATGCCCGTATTTTTTGTGGCGGCGTTTTTGTTCCGCCCGCTTGGCCAGGAAATACTGGCGGTCTGTGCTGACGTCGTCGGAGTAGACTTTGTCGCTGAGCTCTGCCCGCAAGGCATCCGGGCCGGCAATGGTGCGGGTTTCCAGCAGGTTGGTCAGGATGGTGATGTCTTCGCGGGCCGCGGCGATGGACTCGTCCATGCTGCGCACACTGTGGCCAATGTCCAGCTTCAGGTCCCAGAGCAGGGTAACGAAGGCGCTCAGGTCTTCCTGCCAGCCGGCCTCGATGCCGTGACGGGTAAGGATCAGCAGGTCGATATCGGAATGCGGGTGCAGCTCTCCCCGCCCGTATCCGCCGACGGCTACCAGGGCAATGTCCGGGGAGCGGGCAAAGGGGTAACGGTTCCAGACCAGCTCCAGCACCCGGTCAACGGTATTGGCCCGGGCGTGTACCAGGGCCCGTACGTCCGCACCCTGGCGAAAGGCCTCGGCATCGGCCTCGTAACTTTCACGGAGCAATTGCCGGGCCGCACCCACCGGCGAGATGTCATGGCTGATGCGGGTTTCCAGCTCGCTCCGGGCCACTTAAATCGTCTCTTCCGGGCGTTTGGTCAGCACTTCACAGCCGTCAGCGGTGACCAGCAGCGTGTGTTCCCACTGCGCGGAAAGCTTGTGATCCTTGGTGACCGCAGTCCAGCCGTCGGCGAGCACCTTGGTTTGGTACTTGCCCTGGTTGATCATCGGCTCAATGGTGAAGGTCATTCCCTCTTTCAACTCAAAGCCGGTGCCCGGCGTACCGTAGTGCATCACCTGTGGCTCTTCGTGGAACACCTTGCCGATGCCGTGGCCACAGAAATCCCGGACCACGGAGTAACGGTGCTTTTCGGCGTGCTTCTGGATGGCGTAGCCGATATCCCCCAGGCGGGCGCCGGGTTTAACCAGTTCAATGCCTTTATACAGGCACTCCTGGGTAATGCGCACCAGGCGCTCAGTGCCGGGCTTGGGTTTACCGACAATCCACATTTTACTGGTGTCGCCGTGGTAGCCATCTTTGATCACGGTCACATCAATGTTGATGATGTCGCCGTCTTTCAGCACTTTCTTGTCGGTGGGGATGCCGTGGCATACCACGTGGTTGACCGAGGTGCAGATGGATTTCGGGAAGCCCTTGTAGTTCAGTGGCGCCGGAATGGCCTTCTGCTCATTGACGATGTAGTCGTGGGCCAGGCGGTCCAGTTCTTCGGTGGTCACGCCGGGTTTGACGTGCTCGTCCAGCATCTGGAGCACCTCGGCCGCCAGGCGACCGGCGACGCGCATTTTCTCGATTTCTTCGGGAGTCTTGATTGTTACAGACATCGGGCTTCCTGTTGATTTGCATCAAACCTCCATTTTAAGGGCCGGAGCGCGCCGGTACAAGGAAGCGCTCTTGAAGTACATAGGCAAAAATAATGGCGTTTGAAGGGTGCTTTGTGGTATAAACGCGCCGCCGGAAACGAATCCGGCAAATTCACACACGTGTCAGCACGTTGTCCCAGGGTGCCGGGCTTGCCAGAAACGCAGATGCGGGGCGGGCGAACGGTTGGGGCAATCGGACGCGTGGAGGTCTAACCCGAAGCTAAAAAGGTAACTATCATGGCTCAGGTAAATATGCGTGACCTGCTGAAAGCAGGTGCTCACTTTGGTCACCAGACTCGCTACTGGAACCCGAAAATGTCCAAGTACATTTTCGGCGCCCGCAACAAGATTCATATCATCAACCTGGAACAGACCGTTCCGGCCATGCAGGAAGCTCTGAACGTGATTCAGGGTCTGGCCGAGAACAAGAACAAGATTCTGTTCGTAGGCACCAAGCGCTCCGCTGCCAAGATCATCAAGGAAGAAGCGCTGCGCGCTGGCCAGCCGTACGTCAACCATCGCTGGTTGGGCGGTATGCTGACCAACTACAAGACCATTCGTCAGTCCATCCGTCGCTACCGTGATCTGGAAACCCAGAGCAAAGACGGTACTTTCGACAAGCTGACCAAGAAAGAAGCCCTGGATCGTACCCGTGAAATGGAGCGCCTGGAGCGTTCTATCGGTGGTATCAAGGATATGGGCGGTCTGCCGGACGCCATGTTCGTGATCGACGTGGACCACGAGCGCATCGCCATCAAGGAAGCCAACAAGCTGGGCATTCCGGTTATCGGCGTTGTTGATACCAACAGCGATCCGGACGGCGTTGATTACGTGATTCCGGGCAACGATGACGCTATTCGCGCCATCCAGATTTATGTGAAGGCTGCCGCTGATGCCTGCATCGAAGCCAGCCAGGCCGCTGGTGCCGGCGCTGATGAGTTTGTGGAAGTCAGCGAAGACGCCGAAGGCGCTGCTCCCGCTGCCGAATAAGGCCGGGCCTGCAACAGATGAGTGAAGCGCGCCGGCCGGGTTGCCGGCGCGCCTTCCTTCCCCGAATACCGAACTGTTAAGAGGATTGAACATGGCTGCAATTACCGCTGCAATGGTCAAAGAGCTGCGTGAGCGCACTGGCCTTGGCATGATGGAGTGCAAAAAAGCACTGGTTGAAGCTGACGGCAGTGTTGACGCGGCAATCGAAGAGCTGCGCAAGTCTTCCGGTCTGAAAGCCGCCAAGAAGGCTGGCCGTACCGCCGCTGAAGGTGTGTCTCTGGTCAAGATCTCCGACGACAACACCGTGGGCTACATTCTGGAAGTGAATTCCGAAACCGATTTCGTGGCCCGTGATGAAAACCTCATCAACTTCGCCAACGAAGTGCTGGACGTTGCTTTCGAGAAGGGCGAGACCGACGTGGCCAAGCTGATGGACAGCGATCTGGAAGCCAAGCGTGAAGCGCTGGTTCAGAAGATCGGCGAGAACATCACCGTGCGTCGCATCGTGAAAGTTGAAGGTCCGGTGGTCGGCGGCTACGTTCACAGCAACAACAAGATTGCCTGTGTCGTTGCCATCTCTGCTGGTGATCCGGAAGTGGCCCGTGACGTGGCCATGCACGCTGCCGCGGTAAACCCGCGTGTTGGCAAGCCGGAAGACATGCCGCAGGAAGAGCTGAAGAAAGAAGAAGAAGTGATCAAGGCCCAGCCGGATATGGAAGGCAAGCCTGCTGAAATCGTCGAGAAGATGATGGGCGGCCGTATCAAGAAGTTCCTGAAGGAAAACAGCCTGGTTGAGCAGCCGTTCGTTAAGAACCCGGACCAGACTGTGGGCGAACTGATCAAGTCTGTTGGCGGTGAGCTGGTTGGCTTCGTTCGTCTGGAAGTTGGCGAAGGCATCGAGAAAGAAGAAGTGGATTTCGCTGCCGAGGTAGCTGCGGCTGCCGGTACTGGCAAAGCCTGATCCCGCTTTAAAGGCGCCATCACCTGGTGGTGCCACCCGAGTCTGCCACGTCAGCCGGTTACCGGCTTTCGTGGCGGGCTTGTATCTGAGATACCCCTTTTTTGTCTGAGGAGTATGTCAGATACAAGCCTGCAAAGGTTTTGACGCCGGATAGCTAACAGACAAAAGGGGATCTTCATGCCGACATCTTCGAAAAACCAGCCCAGATACAAGCGTGTTCTGCTAAAGCTCAGTGGCGAAGCCCTGGTCGGGGAGCACGAATTCGGTATTGATCCCAAGGTTCTTGATCGCATGGCCCTGGAAATCGGTGCGCTCATTGGCATTGGTGTACAGGTTGCACTGGTGATTGGCGGTGGCAACCTGTTCCGGGGTGCAGCGCTGAACGCCGCTGGTCTGGACCGGGTAACCGGCGATCACATGGGTATGCTGGCGACCGTGATGAACGGCCTGGCCATGCGTGATGCCCTTGAGCGCTCCAACATTCGTACCCGCGTGATGTCTGCCATCCCCATGAGCGGTATTGTTGAGCACTACGACCGCCGCCGCGCCGTACGTGATCTGAAAGAAGGCGACGTGGTTATCTTCAGCGCCGGTACCGGCAACCCGTTCTTCACCACCGATTCTGCCGCTTGCCTTCGAGGTATTGAAATCGAGGCCGATGCGGTGCTCAAGGCGACCAAGGTTGATGGCGTATACTCCGCTGATCCGAATCTGGACCCGACGGCGGTCAAGTACGATTATTTGACCTATGACGAGGTGCTGGACAAAAAGCTGGGCGTCATGGATTTGACCGCCATCTGCCTGGCCCGGGACCATGGCATGCCGTTGCGCGTGTTCGATATGAACCGCCCGGGCGTGCTGACCCGCATTGTGACCGGCGAAAAAGAAGGCACATTGATCGAATAACTTTATCGAGGACGCTGACGTGATTGAAGACATCAAGAAAGACGCGGAAAAGAAAATGCAGAAAGGCCTGGACTCTTTGCACCACGCCTTCAACAAGATTCGCACCGGCCGCGCCCACCCGGCTATTCTGGACAGTGTGATGGTCAGTTACTACGGTCAGCCCACGCCGCTTAAACAGGTGGCCGGCATTACCGTGGAAGACAACCGCACCCTGGCTGTTGCACCCTGGGAAAAGAACCTGGTGCCTACCATTGAGAAGGCCATCATGAGCTCGGATCTGGGGCTGAATCCGGCCACCAACGGTGACATCATCCGTGTTCCCATGCCGATGCTGACCGAGGACACCCGCCGGGAAATGGTCAAACAGGCGAAAGCGGATGCCGAGCATGCGCGGGTTTCCATCCGTAATGCCCGCCGCGATGCCAACAGCATGGTCAAGGATCTGCTGAAGGAGAAGGAGATCACCGAAGACGAAGAGCGTCAGGCGGAAGACCAGATCCAGAAGCTGACCGACAAGCACATCGCCGAAGTCGACAAGCTTCTGAAAGCCAAGGAAGAGGACCTGATGGCGGTGTAACCCGCCATTGCGGCTGACCGGTGCAACCCCACGGCAGGTAAAGGCCTGCCGCGCCGAGGATTGAATGACAGAACCAGTAAGCGCAGACATTCCGCTGGAAGCGGGCAAGATTCCGAGGCACGTGGCCATTATCATGGATGGCAATAACCGCTGGGCTAAGGAGCACGGTCTGACCGGCGTGGCCGGTCACAAAGCCGGGGTGGATGCCGTTAAAGCGGTGGTGGAGACCTGCGCCCGGGAAGGCGTCGAGGTGTTGACGCTGTTTGCCTTTTCCAGCGAGAACTGGCGCCGGCCCAAAGACGAAGTCTCGGCCCTGATGCGTCTGTTCCTGTTCGCTCTGGAGCGGGAGGTGCGCAAGCTGCATCGAAACAATATCCGCCTGCGCATGATCGGGGACCGCTCTGCGTTCAGTCAGGCCATCCAGAAGCACATGCAGAAGGCCGAGGAACTGACGGCTGATAATACCGGCCTGACCCTGGTCATTGCCGCCAATTACGGCGGCCGCTGGGATCTGACCCAGGCAAACCAGCGGCTGGCGGAAAAAGTGGCGGCCGGTGAATTGCAGCCTGCTGACATCACCGAAGAGCTGATCCAGCAGCACCTGAGCATTGGCGACCTTCCCATGCCTGACTTGCTGGTTCGCACCGCCGGTGAGCAGCGCATCAGTAATTTCCTGCTCTGGCACCTTGCCTATACCGAGTTCTATTTCCCCGGTGTGTTCTGGCCAGACTTCAAGGCGGAGCAAATGCGTGAGGCCCTGACGGTCTACGCCGGTCGTAAGCGTCGTTTTGGCCAGACGGACGACCAGATTGCTGCCCGCTCCACAAAAAAATAACGCGATAAAGCGACCAATGCCGTGCTGAAAACCCGAATTATCACCGCGCTTGTTCTTGCCCCCATTGCCATTGGCGGCATTTTCTTTTTGCCGCCACTGGGATTTGCCCTGTTCACTGGCGCGATTATTACCCTGGGGGCCTGGGAATGGGCCAATATGTCAGGTATTGAGGGGCAGCCGGGACGTGTCCTGTATGCGCTGGCATTTGCCGGCCTGCTGTTCGCCCTGCGTCAGGCACCGGCGACAGAAGTCTTGTGGTTGTCAGTGCTCTGGTGGTTGGTATGTTTTACCCTGGTGTGTCGCTATCCGGCCGGCTCCGGAGCCTGGGGGGCGGTGCCGGTCCGGGCGCTGATGGGTGTGTTTGTGCTGGTGCCTGCCTGGGTCGGACTGAATCATTTGCGCACCGGTACACTGCAGTTTGGGGAGGTGAGCAACAGCCTGCTGGCCATTCTCTACATCTTCTTCGTGGTTTGGGTGGCCGATATCGGCGCCTATTTTGCCGGCCGGGCGTTTGGTAAAGCCAAACTCGCTCCCCGGGTCAGCCCGGGTAAGTCCTGGGCCGGGGTGTGGGGTGGTCTGGTCGCCGTTCTGGTGCTTGCTGTTGCAGCCAGCGCCCTGGCCTCGGCCAGTGTATTCGAAGCCCTGCTGCTGATGCTGGCCAGTGTGGTAACCGGTTTTGTGTCCGTACTCGGTGATCTGCTTGAAAGCATGATGAAACGTTTTCGCGGTATTAAAGACAGCAGTCAATTGCTGCCTGGCCATGGTGGCATTATGGATCGGGTGGACAGCCTGACGGCGGCCATACCGGTCTTTGCCCTGCTGCTGACGCTGCTGGGTTGGTTGGTGGCAGGTTCATGATGGTCGGTCGTCGTCACTTGACGGTTCTGGGAGCGACCGGCTCAATTGGCCTGAGTACGCTGGATGTGGTTCGCCGCCACCCGGATCGGTTTTCTGTGTACGCGCTCACGGCAGGCACGAAGGCCAGCGAGCTGGCAGCGCTTTGCCGGGAATTTGCGCCGGCCTATGCGGTGATGGCCGATGAAAAGGCCGCTGCCGAACTGCAAGCTCTGCTTGCGGACTTTCCGGCCACACAGGTGCTTGCCGGAGAATCAGGCCTGGTACAAGTGGCCTCGGACGAGGCCTGCAGCACCGTGATGGCCGCCATTGTTGGTGCGGCCGGCCTTGTGCCCACCCTGGCCGCCGTGCGAGCCGGCAAGCGGGTGTTGCTAGCCAACAAGGAAGCGCTGGTGATGTCCGGACAGTTGTTCATGGATGCGGTGGCGGAATCCGGTGCCGAACTGCTGCCCATTGATTCCGAACACAACGCCATTTTCCAGTGCATGCCCGCCGACAAGGTCCGCGACCCCGCCGGCGCCGGCATTACCCGAATTCTGCTGACGGCGTCCGGCGGTCCGTTCCGTGAACTGGCGGCGGATAAACTGCGGGACGTGACGCCGGCCCAGGCCTGCGCCCACCCCAACTGGTCCATGGGCCGGAAAATCTCGGTGGATTCCGCCACCTTGATGAACAAGGGCCTTGAGCTGATTGAAGCATGCTGGCTGTTCAATACCACGCCTGCCTCGGTCGAGGTTCATGTTCATCCCGAAAGCATTATTCACTCCATGGTGGAATACGCCGACGGGTCCGTACTTGCCCAAATGGGCAGCCCGGACATGCGCACCCCGATTGCCAATGGCCTGGCATGGCCCGAACGCATTGACGCCGGCGTGGCACCACTGGACCTGTTTGCCATTGGCCGCTTCCATTTCGAGCGCCCGGACCTTGCGCGCTTTCCCTGTCTCCGGCTGGCAGCCGAGGCGTTTGCGGCCGGCGGAACCGCTCCGGCGGTGCTGAATGCGGCGAATGAAATGGCGGTTGCGGCATTTCTCGATGGTGGGCTGTGCTTTGCCGATATCCCCGTTATCATAGAGAAAACCCTGTTGTCGGTAGCAGTCGCTCCGGCGGACAGTTTCGATACGATTTTTGCCAAGGATTCAGAGGCCCGGGACGTTGCCCGGGCACTGTTGTCTTCTTGCTGACCGAGCCGAGGCGTTAAACCGACCCTGTATGCAGCTGCTTCAAACCGTTCTGGCACTGGCCCTGACCTTGGGCATTCTGGTTACCCTGCACGAATTCGGGCACTTCTGGGTAGCTCGCCGGTTTGGCGTGAAAGTGCTGCGCTTCTCCGTTGGCTTTGGCAAACCCCTGTTTTCCTGGTATGACCGCCACGGCACCGAGTATGCGATAGCCGCGATTCCCCTGGGCGGTTACGTGAAAATGCTGGATGAGCGTGAAGGCCCGGTTCCCGACGAGCTCAGGGACCAGGCCTTTACCTCCAAGTCGCCTGGGCAGCGCATCGCCATCGCCGCCGCCGGGCCCGTGGCCAACTTTCTGTTTGCCATCGCCGCCTACTGGCTGCTGAGTGTGGTGGGGGTGACCTCTGTGGCACCTATTGTCGGCTCGGTAGAGCCGGACAGCGTGGCCGAGAGGGTAGGGCTGCGCGAGGGCATGGAGTTGCATGCCATTGATGGCCGCCAGGTGGACTCCTGGCGGGATGTCAGCATGCGCCTGCTGGAGCGCGCGGGCGAACAGGGGCGTGTTGAGCTTGAAGTCTCCCGGGACGGCAGTCACAGTTCGTTGGCCGGCAATCTTGGCGGCTGGCGGCTGAGCGATGATACGCCCGACCCCCTGACCGAGTTTGGCATTACGCCCTGGCGTCCGGATGTGCCGGCGGTACTGGGGCAGATTACCGACGATGGCCGCGCCAAAGCGGCTGGCCTGAAGGAAGGCGATCGGATCGTTGCGGTGAACAACGAGCCGGTACCGGACTGGTTTGCACTGGTTGAACACATTCGGGGCTCACCTGAAAAGACACTGGCGCTCACGGTTGAACGTAACGGTGAAACCCGTCAACTGACGATTCGTCCTGCGTCCAAAACCACCGAGCAGGGCGAGGAGATCGGTTTCGTGGGTGCCGGTGTGGCGGCTATTTCCTGGCCGGATGAAGCGCTGCGTGAAGTGCGCTATGGTCCGCTGCAGGCTGTTCCCAATGCCGTTTCCGAGACCTGGGCCGATACCCGGCTGACATTGGTCGCCATCCAGAAAATGGTGACTGGGCTGCTGTCCCCCACCAACCTGAGCGGGCCAATCACTATTGCCCGGGTGGCCGAGGCCAGCGTAAGCTCCGGTTTCGAGGATTTTATCAGCTTCCTTGCTTACCTGAGTGTGAGTCTTGGGGTGCTGAACCTGCTGCCGGTGCCGGTGCTGGACGGCGGCCATATTGTTTATTACACAATCGAAGCCATTCGCCGCAAGCCGTTATCCGAGCAGGCTCAGGCCCTTGGATTACGAATTGGTATGGCTTTGATACTGACTTTAATGGTGTTTGCTCTTTACAACGACCTGATGCGGTTGTGAGAATTGCGAGCCCTTTACCGCATATTAACCAGGCGAAAACTGAATGAGACGTTCCCTTCTAGCTGTAGCTGTTGGCCTCGCGATCGGTACCACCGGTACCCAGTCGGCGATGGCAGATGAATTCACGGTCGCGGATATCGAAGTGGAAGGCCTTCAGAGGGTCTCGGCAGGTTCTGTGTTTGCCGCTTTCCCGGTCAACATCGGTGAACAGATTGATGAGGCGGAACTGGCGGACGCGATCAAGGAACTGTTTCGAAGTGGCATGTTTACCGATGTGCAGGCCAGTCGCGACGGCGGCGTGCTGATTCTGACGGTAAAGGAAAGGCCTTCCATTTCCTCTATTGAGATCGACGGTAACGAGAATATCGAAACCGAGATGCTGATGGATGCGCTGGCCGGTGCCGGCCTGGAAGAGGGTCAGGTATTCCAGCGCGCCACTCTGGAGCGTCTGGAGCTTGAGATCCTTCGCTCCTATATTGGCCAGGGCCGTTACAATGCCCGGGTGAAGGCCACGGCGGAAGAGCTGCCGCAAAACCGCGTTGCCATCCGTCTGGACATCAACGAAGGGTCCGTTGCCGCTATTCAGCATATCAACATTGTCGGCAATGAGGATTTCAGCGACGACGAGTTGATCGAACTCTTTGAACTGCGTACCAGCAGTTGGTGGAACTCACTGACCAACAAAGACAAGTACGCGCGGGAAAAACTGAGCGGGGATCTGGAAACCCTGCGTTCCTTCTATCTGGACCGGGGCTATCTGGATTTCAGCGTGGCCTCCAGTCAGGTCTCCATTTCACCGGACAAACAGCAGGTGTTTATTGCCGTTTCCCTGGAAGAGGGAGAGCAATACACGGTCTCTGATATCCGCCTGCGGGGTGACCTGATTGTCGAGGAAGAGGAGCTGCGTGAGCTGATAACCCTGAAAGAAGGCGATGTTTTCTCCCGCTCCAAGGCCACCAATATTGCCGAATCCCTGTCGTACCGCCTGGGACGGGAAGGCTATGCGTTTGCCAATGTGAATGCCGTACCCGAGCCGGACGGCGACAACACTGCGGCCGTCACCTTCTATGTCGAGCCGGGCAAGCGGGCGTATGTTCGCCGTATCAACTTTGAAGGCAACGTGTCCACCAAGGATGAAGTGCTGCGCCAGGAAATGACTCAGATGGAAGGCGGCGTGGCCTCCACTGATCGTATTGAATTCTCCAAGACCCGCCTTGATCGGCTGGGCTTCTTCCAGACCGTGGATGTGGACACCGTGCCGGTGCCCGGTACCGATGATCTGGTGGATGTGAATTACAGTGTCACGGAGCAGCCGACCGGCAGCCTGTCGGCATCCGTTGGTTTCTCACAGAGTTCCGGTGTGATCCTCGGCGCCTCCGTTTCTGAAAACAACTTCTTCGGAACCGGCAAGCGCGCCTCGTTTGGCGTAAACGTCAGTGAATCGGTAAAGAGCGCCAATATTTCCTATTCCGACCCGTATTACACGGTGGATGGCGTGAGCCGGGGCTTCAGCGTGTTTGGCCGGGAAACCGATTATGATGAAGAGGATATTTCGTCCTATCTGCTGGATGAATACGGCGCGCGGCTAACGTTCGGGTATCCGACAGATTCCATTACCCGGTTGAATTTCGGGGTCGGGCTGACGCAGTCAAATGTCAAGGATGGTCGCTACACGTCGACGGAAGTTCTCGACTTTATGGATGATGAAGGCGACTCCTTCCTCAATTACTTTGTGTTTGGCAGTTGGCGACGCAGCACCCTGAACCGGGGTGTGTTGCCAACGGATGGTTACAGCCACTCCCTGTCTCTGGATGTGGCGGTGCCGGGTAGTGATCTGACCTTCTACAAGGCCAGCTACAAGACCAACTACTACTTCCCGTTGACTGAGAGCAATCGGTGGGTGATACGTGCCCGGGGTGAAATTGGTTACGGCGACGGTTACGGTGACCGGGAGCAGATGCCTTTCTTCGAGCACTACTATGCCGGTGGCTTTGGCTCTGTTCGTGGGTATGAGGCCAACTCGCTGGGTAACACCGTTGTCAGCCCCTACGATAATGACGAAGATCCGTTCGGTGGTAACCTGCTGACCGAGGCCGGCCTGGAGCTGATTGTCCCCACACCGTTTGCCGGCGATACCCGGTCCATGCGTACTTCGCTGTTTGTCGATGCCGGCCAGGTGTTTGATGATTCCCGGGGCTATGATCCGGAACTTGGCGAACTGCGCGCCTCTGCCGGCGTCAGCTTCCAGTGGATTACCGCCGTGGGTCCGCTGGCTTTCAGTCTGGCGCAGCCTCTGAATGACCAGTCCGGTGACGATACCCAGGTATTCCAGTTCTCGCTGGGCCAGAGCTTCTGATAACGTCGGCAAAATAAGAAAGCACAACCGTAAGGAGATTGATCATGAACCGTTTATTCACGATGATTGGCGCCACCCTGTTGATGGCCTTTTCTTTGCAGGCCGTTGCGGAAACGCGCATCGGTGTGGTGGATCTTCGCCAGGCACTGTTTTCCTCGGACGATGCCCGAGCTTTCTCCGAACAACTGGAACGGGATTTCGGTGACGAGGAAAACCGGGTGCGCCAGGCCCAGCAGGAAGCGCAAAAGCTGCAGGAGCGCCTTGAGAAGGATGGCGCCATGATGAACGAAAGTGAACGCAAGGAATTGTCCGGTCAGTTTCAGCGCAAGGTTCAGGAATTCAACCAGCTCAAGCAACGTCTGGATGCCACCGTCAACCAGCGCAAGCAACAGTTTGTGGAAAATGCCCGCCCGGAAGTGGACGCTGCCGTGCAGGAATTGCTGGAAGAGAATGACCTGGACCTGATTCTGCCGAGCGAAGCCGTGGTGTACGCCAAGCCGGACATGAACCTGACCGAAGCGCTTCTGGACAAGCTGAACCAGTGATTAACGAGGGGCTCCCCGGCCCCGGTATCCGGAGAAATCGATGACACAGACGTCCTATCGGCTACAGGATATTGCCGATGCCTTGGGAGCCAGCCTCCGGGGAGATCCCGACACTGTCATTACCGGACTGGCCACGCTCCAGGCCGCCGGCCCGGGCCAGATCAGTTTCCTGGCCAACCCAGCCTACGCAAAACACCTGGAGAGCACCCGCGCTTCGGCGGTGATCGTGGCGCCGGAGGTTGCTGATGATTCTCCGACCAATGTCCTGTTACTGGACAACCCCTACATGGGGTATGCTCGGATCAGTCACTGGTTCGATCCCGCACCCGTGGCGCCAGCCGGTATCCACCCCAGCGCGGTCGTGGATGATTCCGCCAGAATTGATGAAACCGCCAGTATCGGCCCTCACGTTGTGATCGAGGCCGATGTCGTTGTTGGAGCGCATGTGGTGATTGGTGCTGGTAGCGTGATTGGCGCCCGCACCACCATTGGTGAACACTCGGTTATACGTCCCCGGGTAACCCTGGCCCACGATATTCGTGTTGGCCGGCGTTGCCATATTCTCAGTGGTGCCGTGATTGGCTCCGACGGCTTTGGTTTTGCCAACGAAAATGGCAGTTGGCACCGCATCGCTCAACTGGGTGGCGTTGAGCTGGGCGACGATGTGGAGGTGGGAGCCAACACCACCATTGATCGTGGTGCGCTGGACAATACCGTCATCGGTAACGGCGTGAAACTGGATAACCTGATCCAGATTGCCCACAACGTGCAGATTGGCGAGCACAGCGCGATGGCAGCCATGGTGGGCATTGCCGGCAGTACCCGCATTGGCAGGCACTGTGTATTCGGCGGCGCCTCCGGCGTGGCCGGGCACCTGAATATTGCTGATCAGGTGCATTTGACAGGAATGACACTGGTTACCGGTGATATTCGTGAACCGGGAGTGTATTCTTCCGGCACCAGTGCGGATACCAACCGGAATTGGCGCAGGAACGCCGTGCGTTTCCGGCAACTGGATGCTCTGGCACGGCGTGTGCGAGAACTTGAAAAGAAATCAAAGGGCTGAGGCCAAAGAACATGATGCATATCGATGAAATTCTGGAATATCTGCCACACCGTTACCCGTTCTTGCTGGTGGATCGGGTAACTGAAGTCGAGAGCGGTGTCTCGGCCAAGGGTTACAAGAATATCTCGTTCAACGAGCCGTTCTTTACCGGGCATTTCCCCAATAACCCGATTATGCCGGGCGTTCTGATTATCGAAGCCATGGCGCAGCTTTCCGGAGTTCTCGGTTTTGTCACCGTTGGCCGCAAGCCTGCAGACGGTTTGATCCAGTACCTGGCCGGCTCCAGTAAAGTCCGCTTCAAGCGCCCGGTGTTCCCGGGTGATCGTCTGGATATGGAATCAGAGTTTGTGTCTGCCAAGCGTGGAATCTGGCGCTTTAATTGCCGGGCGCTGGTGGATGGTGAAGTGGTGTGCGTGGCCGAAATTCTGACCGCTGAGAGAGAAGTTTGATGGCAGCAACCGACTGGTCGGGTATTCATCCTCAGGCGATTGTCGATCCGTCCGCGAAGCTGGCGGAGAACGTGACCGTGGGCCCGTGGAGTTATATCGGCCCCGGGGTTGAGATTGGTGAAGGCACTGAAATCCTGTCCCACGTTGTTGTCAAAGGGCCGACGGTGATCGGCCGGAATAACCGCATTTTTCAGTTCTCCAGTATTGGCGAGGAGTGCCAGGACAAGAAATACGCCGGCGAGCCCACCACGCTGGTGATCGGTGACGACAACGTGATCCGGGAAAACTGCACCATTCACCGGGGCACTATCCAGGACCGCGGCGAAACCCGCATTGGCAACGGTAACCTGCTGATGGCCTATGTCCATGTGGCCCATGACTGCGTGGTGGGCAACGAGACCATCCTGGCCAACTGTGCCACGCTGGCAGGCCATGTCACCGTGGGCGACCACGCCATTCTTGGTGGTGGCACCATGGTGCACCAGTTCTGCCACATTGGCCCGCATAGCATGGCGGCCGGCGGCAGTATCGTGCTCAAGGATATTCCCGCTTACGTGATGGCCAGCGGTCAGTCAGCCGAGCCCCATGGCATGAACGTAGAAGGTCTGAAACGCCGGGGCTTCTCCAAGGAAGTGCTGATGGCGCTGCGCCGGGCCTACAAGGTGATTTACCGCCAGGGTCTGACCACCGAACAGGCGTTGGCGGAACTGCGCAGCCAATTCGCCGATGTGCCGGAAGTGCAGCCGCTGATTGATTCGTTGCAGGGCACCGACCGCGGCATTATCCGTTGATCGTCGGGGCAGTGCGTTGAGCTTACCCTCTCTTACTTCCATCAACACCACCCGCAGACCCGCCAATGCGCCGCTGATCGGGATTGTCGCCGGAGAAGCTTCCGGCGATATCCTTGGGGCCGGCCTGATTCGCTCCTTGCGTAAACGCTACCCCGGTGCCCGTTTTGTCGGCATTGGTGGTGACGAGATGATTGCCGAAGGCTTCCAGTCCCTGGTGCCAATGGAGCGTTTGTCGGTGATGGGGCTGGTGGAAGTGCTGGGGCGCATTCGCGAACTGTTTGCCATTCGCGCCCGCCTGCTCGATTATTTCTTCTCCAATCGCCCGGATGTGGTGATTGGTATCGACTCCCCGGATTTTACCCTGACCGTTGAACGCCGTTGCCGAGAGGCGGGCATTCCCTCTGTCCATTATGTCAGCCCCTCGGTCTGGGCCTGGCGGCAGAAGCGGATCTTCAAGATTGCCAAATCAGTGGATCTTATGCTGACGCTGTTCCCGTTTGAAGCGCGCTTCTATGAAGAACACGGGGTGCCGGTGGCGTTTGTGGGGCACCCCCTGGCCGATCGTATTGCCATGCATACCGATACCGCCGGCGCGCGTGAGTCGCTGGCTCTTGACGCGGACAAACCGGTGTTGGCCATCCTTCCCGGTAGCCGGGGAGGGGAAGTGGAGCGGCTGGGCACCCTGTTCCTGGAAGCTGCCCGCTGGTTACAGGAACGCCGCCCGGATATTCAACTGGTGATTCCCTGTGTGAACCGGGACCGGCAAAAACAGATCCAGGCGCTGGTGGAATCGCTGGCGGTGAAACTGCCGGTCACACTGGTGCAGGGGCGTTCCCGGGAAGTGATGGCGGCCAGCGACGTGGTATTGCTGGCCTCGGGCACCGCCACCCTGGAGGCCATGTTGCTGAAAAAGCCCATGGTGGTGGGGTACCGGTTGAGCAACCTCAGTTACAAACTGCTCTCGAAACTGGTGAAGGTGCCCTGGGTGGCGTTGCCCAACCTGTTGGCAAAACAGCCACTGGTACCCGAGTTGTTGCAGGACGATGCCACTGCGGATGCCCTGGGCGAGGCCGTTCTTGAGCGACTGGAAAACGAACAGGAAAGAACCCGCCTGCAGACCGCCTTCACCGAACTCCACGAAAGCCTGCGCCAGGGCGCGGATGAAAAAGCCGCCGAGGCCATTTCCGGTTTGTTGGAGAGGTCGCGCTGATGGCTGCCCAACCCCTGCCACCTTTTGAATGCCACTACACTGGCTGGCGTCTGGCCGGTGTGGACGAAGTCGGGCGTGGGCCGTTGATTGGCGCCGTAGTTACGGCGGCGGTGATTCTGGATCCGGAACAACCGATTGCCGGGCTGGCGGATTCGAAAAAACTGACCGAGAAAAAACGCCTGGCACTGTACGATGAGATTATTGAAAAGGCCGCCTGCTGGAGCCTGGGGCGTTGCGAAGCCCATGAAATTGATCAACTGAACATCTACCAGGCCACCATGGTGGCGATGCAGCGGGCAGTGGATGGCCTGGCCATCAAGCCCGAATATGTGTTGGTGGATGGTAACCGTTGCCCGAAATGGCACTGGCCTTCGGAGCCAGTGGTGAAGGGGGACAGCCGTGTCGCGGCCATCAGTGCGGCGTCGATACTGGCAAAAGTCACCCGGGACAGGGAAATGGTGGCGCTTGACGCGCAATACCCAGGTTTTGGCCTGGCAGGCCATAAGGGCTATCCTACGCCAGTACACCTCGAAGCGCTGAACCGGCTGGGCGTAACGCCCGAGCATCGGCGTTCGTTCCGGCCAGTGAACGAGGCCCTGGAGAACGTTGGCATGTTCCAGCTTCCGGAGGCGGATTTTCCCGAAGATCTGTTCGAGGGTGTCGACTAACGCAGCGCAACCGATAAGGGAGGCAGTGTTCATGACAACCGATAAACGGCGACGCCATTCGGCCCCGGTGGTCGATGGCATCAACAAATCCGCCAGTCGCGCCATGCTCCGCGCGGTGGGGTTTCAGGATGAAGACTTCCGCAAGCCCCAGATTGGTATTGCCTCCACCTGGAGCAACCTCACCCCGTGCAATATGCACATCGATGGCCTGGCCCGCCATGCTTCCAGTGGGGCCGACCGGGCCGGTGGCAAGAGCCTGATTTTCAACACCATCACCATTTCAGACGGCATCGCCAATGGCACCGAGGGCATGAAATATTCCCTGGTGTCCCGGGAGGTGATTGCCGATTCCATTGAAACCGTGGCCGGCTGCGAGGGCTTTGACGGCCTGGTGGCCATCGGTGGCTGTGACAAAAATATGCCCGGATGCATGATGGGTCTGGCACGGCTGGACCGCCCATCGGTATTTGTTTACGGCGGCACCATCCAGCCGGGTGAGAACCATACGGACATCATCTCTGTGTTCGAGGCGGTGGGCGCCCACGCCCGGGGCAATATGGATCTGATCGACGTCAAACAGATCGAGGAAACGGCCATTCCGGGGCCGGGTTCCTGCGGCGGTATGTATACGGCCAACACCATGGCTTCCGCCATTGAGGCCATGGGCATGAGTTTGCCGGGCAGCTCCGCGCAGAACGCGGTGTCGCAAACCAAGGTGGCGGACTGTGAGGCGGCCGGTGAGGCGGTTCTCAAACTGCTGGAGCATGACATCAAGCCCTCCGACATCATGACCCGCCAGGCGTTCGAGAATGCCATAACCGTGGTGATCGCGCTGGGTGGTTCCACCAACGCGGTGCTGCACTTGCTGGCGATGGCCAACACCATGGGCGTGGAGCTTTCGCTGGATGACTTTGTGCGTATCGGCAAACAGGTGCCGGTGCTGGCCGACCTGCGACCCTCGGGGCATTACATGATGTCGGAGCTGGTGGCCATTGGCGGCATTCAGCCCTTGATGAAAATGTTGCTCGAGCGTGGGCTATTGCACGGCGATTGCCTGACCGTTACCGGGCGCACATTGGCGGACAATCTGGCGGATGTTGAACCCTATCCGGAAGACCAGCAGATCATTCACGCCTTTGAAAACCCCATAAAACCGGATAGCCATTTGCGGATTCTATACGGCAACCTGGCCCCGGAGGGTTCGGTGGCCAAGATTACCGGCAAGGAAGGCACGCACTTTTCTGGTCGGGCCCGGGTGTTTCATTCCGAGGAAGAGGCCCAGGCGCGTATTCTGGACAACACGGTGGTGGCCGGTGATGTGCTGGTGATTCGTTACGAGGGGCCAAAGGGCGGCCCGGGCATGCGGGAAATGCTCAGCCCCACCTCTGCGATTATGGGCAAGGGGTTGGGCAATGACGTTGCCTTGATCACCGACGGCCGGTTCTCCGGTGGCAGCCATGGCTTTGTGGTGGGGCACATTACCCCGGAAGCCGCGGTGGGTGGTCCGATCGCACTGGTTGAGGAGGGTGACACCATTACCATCGATGCCGTGAACAATACCATCTCTCTGGATGTGTCCGAGCAGGAAATGGAGCGTCGGCAGAAGGCCTGGCAGGCGCCGTCGCCCCGCGTAACCCGGGGCGTGCTGGCCAAGTACGCCAGGACGGTCAGCTCCGCCTCAACCGGCGCGGTGACGGACCTGCCCTGACCCGTCAGTTTTTACCCACATCCATCGGTGGGCCGACCTGGTCCACGTACTCGCCATAGCCTTCCTCCTCCAGGTCTTCCTTGGGGATGAAGCGCATGGCGGCGGAGTTCATGCAGTAGCGCAGCCCGGTTGGGTCCGGGCCGTCGGTGAATACATGACCCAGATGGGAGTCAGCCACCGCACTGCGGATTTCCGTACGCACCCCGAACCAGCTCCGGTCTTCCTTTTCCACCACCGCATCTGAGTGGATGGGCCGGACAAAGCTGGGCCATCCGGTGCCTGAGTCGTACTTGTCGCTGGAAGAGAACAGCGGCTCTCCGGAAACGATGTCCACGTAAAGACCGGCCCGTTTTTCCTGATCGTAAGGGTTGTCGAAGGCTCTCTCCGTGCCGTCTTCCTGGGTGACCTTGTATTGCAGCGGGGTCAGTCGCTCTTTCAATTCTTCGTCCGAGGGCATCTGGAAACGGCTGGCGTCAAAGCCTTTGGCGCTGTGCCTGTCAGCAGCAGGGGGCTGCGCCTCGTCGGCATCGCCGGATGTCTCCGGGCGGAACTGGCTGTAATCGATTTCCTGATCGTCGCCCCAGACCTTTTCGATGAACTGGTACCGGCCGGAGTTGTAGGTGTATACCTTATAGCGGACCGGATTTTCCTTGTAATAGTTCTGATGGTAGGCCTCGGCCTCGTAAAAGCTCTCAAAGGGCACAATCTCGATCACCACCGGGTCGTCATAACGCCCCGATTCTGCCAGGGCCTGCTTTGACGCCCGGGCCAGCTGTTTCTGTTCGTTGTCGTGATAGAAGATCGCCGGACGATACTGTTTGCCCCGGTCGACAAACTGGCCGTTGGCGTCGGTCGGGTCCATCATGCGCCACAGGCCCTGCAACAGGCCTTCGTAGGTGATTTTATCCGGATCATAGTAAACCTGTACGGCTTCTGTGTGTCCGGTCTGGCCACGGGAAACCTGTTCGTAGGTGGGGTCCTTTTCAGTGCCACCGCTGTAGCCGGACACGGCTTCCACCACGCCCGGGATTTTTTCAAATCCCGCTTCCACGCACCAGAAGCAGCCTCCGGCAAAGGTTGCGACTTCCAGGGATGGGGCATCGGGAGCGAAAGAGCTGTCAGCGGATTCTGCATTGGTGGTGCCCGCCTGACAGCCGGTCAGAATGGCAAGGCCTGCGACCAGTAGCAGCTTTAGGCGAAGGGAGGAAAAGTTCATAGACACGTCTTGAATCCTCTGGATCGTGCAAAGGCGGTTAACTGCTTTGACCCACGCAACGGGAGATAATTCCCCGTGGGCCCAAAGCAGTTGGTTTATTGCCCAGAGTGCTCTCGGCCTCGCTCATGGCATCCGCGCCATGATGGGCTTCATCCTGGCCTTTGAGCATGGCTTTGGCAACTTCGCCCGTGCCTGACTGAAAGCGGTCGACGATATCACCAATCTTGCCGATGGATTCCTGAGTCCGGCGGGCCAGTCCGTGAACCTCGTCGGCGACTACCGCAAATCCGCGCCCGGCTTCGCCGGCGCGTGCCGCCTCAATAGCGGCGTTCAGGGCCAGCAGGTTGGTCTGGTCTGCAATATCGGTGATGACCGACAGCACGGTGCCTACTTCTTTGCTCTCTTCCTGCAGCCATGTGGTGAGTTGTTGCAATTCGCCCATGCGACCGGAAAGTGCCTGAACCATCGCGGCGGCATCGGACAGCGTTTTCTGGCCGGATCCTGCCCGGTCATCGGCTCGCGCGGAGGCTTCCGCTGTCTCACTGGTGTTGCGGGCGACTTCCTGGACCGTGGCGCTCATCTCATTAACCGCTGTGGCCACCTGGTCAGTGTCGGACTGTTGCTGTTCCACGCCCTGTTGGGCCTGCCCGATCACGTCAGCGGCGCGGGTTGTGCTGTCATCGATTTGTTTTGCCACATCCCGTACGCCGGCCTCTTCGCTGCCATTGAGCAACCATTGGTGGGCGCGCTCCCACTGTTCAATGGTTTGTTGTGCCTGGGTGCGATCTTCCACACCAGCGGCGACCATTTGTACTTCCTTGGCAACCCGCTGGCTGAGCATGCGCTGAGCGCCGGCCACATTCAGCGATTTCGCTTCGCCTGCATCGGTGCTGAAGTACAGAAAGGAGGCCGAACCCAGGGCGCACAGAAAAATCAGCGTGTAGGACAACAGGAACTGTTGAGCTGCCTCAAATCTCTGTCGTGTAACAGGGCGGGTTCAGGTGGGACTTTATTCTGCACAAACAAAAAAAGGCCAGCAAAAGCTGGCCTTTTTCGTTCAATTGGTAGCGGGGGCTGGATTCGAACCAACGACCTTCGGGTTATGAGCCCGACGAGCTACCAGACTGCTCCACCCCGCATCAAAACTGGTTGTTAACCGGTGTCCCCCGATCAACGTGGTGCGAATAGTACAGATGGGAGTAGGGCGTGTCAAGTGTTTCCTCCTTTCCAGAGCAGCTGAACGGTCAATCACCGGTAAGTAACTCGCTCAGCCGGCGGGGCCTTCTACCGCCGGCGCTGCGTCAGCTCCCTGGATTAGGTACCCCAAAGGAGGAATTCCGGCGCTGTCAGGCACTGGCGTACACTGAATTCCATCTGAAATATTCAAATGAGGATTTCCCATGGGTATCGGCGGTATCAGCATCTGGCAGCTTCTGATCGTTCTCACCATTGTCATCCTGTTGTTCGGAACCAAGAAACTGCGGGGTATCGGCACGGATCTGGGTGGTGCCATCCGCGGTTTCAAGAAGTCCATGAATGAGGACGGGAGCACATCCGGCGACCCGGAAGCTCTGGAATTCCGGGACGCTCAGACGGCAGATGCCGAGCAGACGTTCCGGGAAAAGCAAGGCTAAGTGCCGCCTGAATGTTCGATATCGGCTTTCTGGAACTGCTGATCAGCGGTGTGATTGCGCTGATGGTGTTGGGGCCCGAGCGACTACCAACGGCAGCTCGTGCTGCCGGGCGCTGGGTTGGCGGGGCACGTCGAATGGTTGGCGAGTTCACCTCCGAGCTGGACCGTCAGCTCAAGGCCGAGGAGCTGCATGAACAGCTCCGCAAGGCCGGTGATGTCGGCCTTGAAGATGTGCAGAAAACCGTCCGGGGCGCGCTGGATGAAGCCAAACAGTACGAACAGATGATCGTATCCGATAAGGGCCCCGACCAGGCGAGCAACACACCGGCCGCCGACAATCGCCTGGACAGCAACTCCCGGGCAATCTCCTAACCACCAGAGTTTTCATTCGACCACACCCATGACCGCCCACACTAATGTCCAACAATCGCCTCCCGAACAGCGGGAAATGCCTCTGATCGAGCACCTGCTGGAGTTGCGCAGTCGGCTACTGAAAGTGGTGGTGGCCGTGGCTATCTGTTTTGCGGCGATCTATCCGTTTGCCAACGAGCTTTATCTGTTGCTGTCGGAGCCGTTGCGAGAATTGCTGCCGGTTGGCCAGACCATGATCGCCACCGACATTACCTCGCCGTTTTTCGCGCCCCTGAAGCTGGCCCTGGTGCTGTCAGTGTTCGCCGCCATTCCCTATGTGCTGTTCCAGATATGGAGCTTCATTGCGCCGGGTCTTTATGTCCATGAGAAGCGTCTGGCGTTCCCACTGTTGTTCACTTCGGTCATTCTTTTCTATGCCGGAGCGCTGTTTGCCTACTTTGTCGTTTTTCCGCTGGTGTTCGGGTTCTTCACAGCGATCGGGCCGGAGGGCATTGTCGAATTGCCCGACATCAACAGCTATCTGAACTTCGTGCTCAAGATGTTCTTCGCCTTCGGCATTGCCTTTGAAATCCCCATCGCCACCGTACTTCTCATACTCTCGGGTGCTACCACGCCACAGGATCTGGCGGCCAAGCGTCCGTATGTCGTGGTGGCCTGTTTCGTGATTGGCATGATGCTGACCCCGCCAGACATCATCTCCCAGACCCTGTTGGCTGTTCCCATGTGGATTTTGTTTGAGTTCGGCATCGTATTCGGCCGCCTGGCATACCGGGAGGCGGATGCGGTCAGTGAAGAGCGACAGCAAGGAGAATAAGGCCGGCACTGATTCTTGACGGATTGAGCTGAATCAATTCCCTGCAGGTTGCCCGGATTCTACCTCCATAGAGGGAGCGATTTTCCCGATGCGGCGTTTTAGTATTTTTTAACAGACATTTTTTATGAATGAATTCGAAAAGAGGCATTTGAATTGAAGTTAACGCGGATTGGATTGGATGCAATGCAATATTACGCTGGGGAGGTCGTGTGACGCTGGTTGTCAGGATTTTGCTGTTATGTCTCCTGATGGGTGGTTTTTCCGCCACGGCACTGCAGGCGGCGCCTGTTTCCGGCTATGAGCCGGTGGCCGGTCGTCAGGTTATTGAAAAGACCTTCCCGGAAGTAACCCGTTACCAGCCGCTGGAAGAAAACCGGGCCATCCAGGCCCTCTATGCCGGTGAAAAGCTTAAAGGCTATGTCTACCAGAGCCTGGACTTTGTTCAGACGCCAGCCTATTCCGGCAAGCCGGTCAATGCGGTTGTGGTCCTTGATCCGGAGGGAAAAATCCGCGCTGCCCGGGTTATAGAACATCACGAACCCATCCTGCTCGTCGGTATTCCTGAGCGCAAACTGCACGAATTCACCGATCAGTACGTTGGCCTGAAAGCCGACCAGAAAGTCACTGTTGGTGGCACGTCGAATGAGCGGAAGGTCGCTGTTGATGGTGTCTCCGGAGCCACGGTGACCGTCATGGTGATCAACGAAGTACTGATGCGCACGGCACACAGGGTGGGCGTGGAACTTGGCGTGATTGAAGGTGGTGCGTCCAGCCGGCCACCGATGGCGCAGATCCGGAGCGACGGGTTTCAGCCCCGAACCTGGGAGGAATTGACCGGAAACGGCGCGGTACGACGGCTTCGCCTTACCCGGGGCCAGGTGGACGATGCGTTTTTGGGCACGCCCGCTGAAGGCATTGACGAGGCCTCACAGGCAGAACGGGAAGACACCCTGATAGACCTGTATGCCACCTACCTGGATGTCCCGACAATCGGCCGTAATTTGCTGGGGGAAAACCAGTACCGCCGGTTGAAAGCGGAACTGAAACCCGGGGAGCACGCTATTGCCGTCATGGCCAACGGGGATTATTCGTTCAAGGGGTCGGGGTACGTCCGCGGCGGCATTTTTGATCGCATCCAGATCCGTCAGTTCGGTGACACCTTCAACTTCCGGGACCTGGATTACTATCGCCTGAGCGATGTTTATGCCGAGGGTATGCCGGATTTCAATGAAATGGCGATCTTTATCATCCGGCAACAGTACAACTTTGATCCCGGTACGCCCTGGACCCTGGAGCTCACGGTAAAGCGCCAGACAGGCCCGTTGGACAGCGAGTTCCAGGTGTTTCCCCTGGAGTACCAGTTGCCGGATACCTACTACACTCGCCCCGAACCGGTGGTCACCGAGGAAGAGTGGCTGGAATCCCAGCCGATGTGGGTGCAGGTCTGGTATCAGAAACAGTTCCAGATCACGGTGCTGGGAGTTGGAATTGCCGTTCTGCTGTTCATCCTGTTTTTCCAGGACTGGCTGGTGAGAAAGCCCCGGATGATGCGCTGGATCCGGCACGGGTTTCTGGTTTACACCCTGGTCTTTATTGGCTGGTATGCCCTCGGGCAGTTATCCATTGTCAATGTACTGACATTCGTCAACAGCCTGATCAGTGGTTTCAGCTGGGAGACCTTCCTGATCGATCCGATCATCTTTGTCCTCTGGGCGGTGGTCGCGGGCATCGTGCTGCTTTGGGGCCGGGCGGTTTACTGCGGCTGGTTGTGCCCCTTCGGCGCGCTGCAGGAATTGCTCAACGAGATTGCCCGGAAGCTGAAGATTCCCCAGTACACCGTACCTTTTGCCTGGCACGAGCGGCTCTGGGCCATCAAGTACATCATTCTGCTGGTGTTGTTCGGGGTCTCTCTTGAGGCCATGGGTACCGCAGAGCAGATGGCCGAAGTGGAGCCTTTCAAAACGGCCATTACCCTGCATTTCGCCCGCAGCTGGCCCTTTGTTCTCTATGCCGTGGCTCTTCTGGTGGTCAACCTGTTCACCCGCAAGGTCTACTGCCGTTACCTCTGCCCTCTGGGCGCGGCACTGGCACTGCCAACCAAGCTCCGGGTGTTCGACTGGCTCAAGCGGCGCAAGGAATGCGGTAATCCCTGTCGGCTCTGTGACAAGGAGTGTGAGGTCCAGGCCATTCACCCCGATGGCCGCATCAACTACATGGAATGCCACTACTGCCTGGATTGTCAGATGACCTATTTCGATGACCACAAGTGTCCGCCGCTGATCGTCAAGCGGCGTGGCAAGCGCCGTGGTCACAACGCCCCCGGGCACCCGGAGCAGATTCCGGTAGCCCAAGTGGAGTAAGCAGCAGTACCCGAAAACCTGAAAACCAAGAACCGTCATAATAGAAACGGAGTAATAGGCTATGAAAAAACGAGACGAACTGATGAAAGACGCGCCGGAACCGGCTGAAGGTGGCCTGAGCCGCCGCCGGTTCATGGGGGCTGCAGCCCTGGCTGGTGTGGCGGGTGCCTCCGGTCTGGGCACCGCGGTCATGTCCAGGGAGGCTTTTGCCGCGGCATCGGAAGAAGCGCGTAACAATTATGTCATTCACCCCGGCGAACTGGATGAGTATTACGGTTTCTGGAGTGGCGGTCATTCCGGTGAGGTGAGGGTGCTGGGCGTCCCGTCCATGCGTGAGATCATGCGCATTCCGGTATTCAATGTGGACTCCGCCACTGGCTGGGGCCTGACCAATGAGAGTAAGGACGTTCTGGGCCATGACAACACCCACCAGAACGGTGACTGCCACCACCCGCACATTTCCATGACAGACGGCCGTTACGACGGCAAGTACCTGTTTATCAATGATAAAGCCAATACCCGCGTGGCGCGTATCCGGCTCGATATCATGAAGTGCGACAAGATCACCACGATCCCCAACGTCCAGGCGATCCACGGTCTGCGCCTGCAGAAAGTACCGAAGACCAACTATGTCTTCTGTAATGCCGAATACGTAATCCCGCACCCGAACGACGGCAGCGACACCAGTCTGGAAAGCAGTTTCACCATGTTCAACGCGCTGGACGCCGAGACCATGGAGGTGGCCTTCCAGGTAATTGTCGATGGTAACCTGGATAACGTTGATGCCGACTACACCGGCAAGTATGCCTGCGCAACCTGTTACAACTCCGAGAAGGCGCTGGATCTGGCCGGCACCATGCGCAATGACCGCGACTGGGCGGTTGTGTTCAACATCGAGCGCATCGAACAGGCTGTAAAGAGCGGCAACTACAAGACCCTGGGTGATTCCAAGGTGCCAGTGGTCGACGGTCGCCAGGGTTCTGAGCTGACCCGTTACATTCCGGTGCCGAAAAACCCGCACGGTCTTAACACCTCGCCGGACGGCAAATACTTCATTGCCAACGGCAAGCTGTCTCCGACCGTCTCCATCATTGCCATCGACAAGCTGGACGATCTGTTCGACAGCAAGATCGAACCTCGGGATACCGTGGTGGCCGAGCCGGAGCTGGGGCTTGGGCCGCTGCACACAACCTACGATGGCAAGGGCAACGCCTACACCACGTTGTTCATCGACAGCCAGGTGGTTAAGTGGAACATTGCCGATGCGATCAGGAATTACAATGGCGAGAAGGTGAACTACATCCGCCAGAAACTGGATGTTCACTACCAGCCTGGCCATAACCACGCTTCCCTGACCGAATCACGTGATGCTGATGGCAAGTGGCTGGTGGTGCTGTCCAAGTTCTCCAAGGACCGCTTCCTGCCTGCCGGTCCGCTGCACCCGGAAAACGATCAGTTGATCGATATCTCCGGTGAAGAGATGAAGCTGGTGCACGATGGCCCGACCTTCGCCGAACCCCATGATTGCATCCTGTTGCGCCGTGACCAGATTACCCAGACCAAGAAAATCTGGGACCGCAAAGACCCGTTCTTTGCCTCTGCCCGTGAACAGGCTGAAAAGGATGGCATCACTCTGGAGCTCGACAACAAGGTCATCCGTGATGGTAACAAGGTGCGGGTATACATGACGTCAGTCGCCCCCCAGTTCAACCTGACCGAGTTCAAGGTGAAGCAGGGTGACGAGGTGACTGTCTATGTGACCAACCTGGATACCATCGAGGACGTGACTCACGGCTTCTGCATGGTCAACCATGGTGTGAGCATGGAAATCAGCCCGCAGCAGACATCGTCGGTAACCTTTGTGGCGGATCGTCCGGGGGTTCACTGGTACTACTGCAACTGGTTCTGTCATGCGCTGCACATGGAAATGCGTGGTCGCATGCTGGTCGAGAAGGCCTGATAGGCCGCTGGTATGCCGGGGCTCCTTCGGGGGCTCCGGTATGTCCTTGAATTGGCTTGCCCAGCTTCGGTGTTGACCGAAGATAACTTTCGTTTCCGAGGGGCGTTGATGTATTCACCTTTGCGTTATGGAGTGGCCCTGATCGTCGCCCTGTTATCGCTGACCGCACACGCGAACCTGCAGGAGCAGTTGAACGCCCTGGAGCCGGGGGACGCCTTCGAGCTGCCTGCCGGGCAGGTTCCGTCGCTGGCCATCCGGGTGCCCGGGGTGAATGTGTCCTGTCATCCCGACACGGTAATAGATGCCGGCGGGCAGGGCAGTGCCGTGGACATTATTGCCCGGGAGGTGACCCTCTCCGGATGTTTCGTCCGCAACTGGGGCAGCGATCTGAACGAGCTGGATGCGGGGATTTTTGTAGCCCGGGAAGCCCGTGGGGCAGTCGTCGAAAATAATCGCCTGCAGGGGGCGGCGTTCGGTATCTGGCTGGATGCAACGCCGGATGTCACCGTGCGCAACAACCGTATCCGGGGGGATGACAGCCTTCGTTCCCAGGATCGCGGTAATGGTATCCATCTGTTCAATACCACCGGGGCGCTGATCGAAGGTAATGACATTAGTCAGACCCGCGATGCCATTTACATCGAGACCTCCAATCACAACACCCTGCGCGGCAATGTGATGACAGATCTTCGCTACGGCATCCATTACATGTATTCCATGGATAATCTCCTGGAGAACAATGTAACCCGGGGGACCCGTACCGGCTATGCGCTGATGCAGAGCAAACGCCTGCGGGTGATCAACAACCGGTCCGAGAATGACGAGAACTACGGCATCCTGATGAATTTCATTACCCAGTCGGAACTGAGAGGCAATGTGGTGACCGGAGTGTCCCAGGGCCAGTCTGCCGGGGTCTCCATTGACGGCGCCGAGGGCAAGGCCCTGTTTATCTACAACTCCCTATACAACACCTTTGAAGGCAACCTTTTTGCCAACAGCAATATCGGTATTCACCTGACCGCCGGCTCCGAGGATAACCAGGTGTCTGGTAATGCCTTTGTGAATAACCAGCGGCAGGTCAAGTACGTTGCCACCCGGCCCCAGACCTGGGCCAGCGAGGGCAAAGGCAACTACTGGAGTGACTATCTGGGCTGGGACCGGGACCAGGACGGTGTCGGTGATGTGCCCTATGAACCCAACGACAACGTGGACCGGCTGCTCTGGAAGTATCCGGAGGCCAAAGTCCTGATGTTCAGCCCGGCCGTGGATACCCTGCGCTGGGTGCAGGAGGCTTTCCCGGTTGTCAAAGCGGCCGGGGTGAGTGACCCGCATCCCCTCATGAGCATTCCCGAACCTCTGCAATTGGAGACCCGATGAACTGTTTTGAGCTGGATACCATCAGCCATCGATATGACCGGGAGACGGTCCTGCAGGATGTGACTCTCCAGTTGGAGCCCGGAGAGATTCTGGGGCTTTTCGGCCATAACGGCGCCGGCAAGACCACCACCATCAAACTGATTCTGGGGCTGATGACACCAAGTGCGGGCAGGTTGTCCGTACTTGGAGGCGAGGCGGGCGACCCAAGGGTGAGCCAGCATATCGGCTATCTGCCCGAAAATGTCATGTTCTATCCGCAGTTGACCGGACGGGAAATCCTGGCTCATTTTGCCCGACTGAAGGGCGCGTCGCCCGCCCAGGTGCCGGAACTGCTGTCACAGGTGGGCCTGGCGGATGCCATGGACGCCCGCACCCGTACCTACTCAAAGGGCATGCGACAGCGTCTCGGGCTGGCCCAGGCGCTACTGGGGAAACCCCGGTTGCTGATGCTCGATGAACCCACGGTAGGGCTGGACCCGGTCGCAACCGCAGACCTTTACCGGCTGTTGCGGCAATTGCGCGATGAAGGCACTGGTATTGTGCTGTGCTCCCATGTGTTGCCGGGGGTGGAACCCTATATCGACCGCGCGGCCATTCTGACCTCTGGCGCACTGAAAGCCGTTGGCGACCTGCCGTCATTGCGCAGACAGGCGGATATGCCGGTAACTCTGGACCTGACGCCCGCGGGGGATGTTGAGGCTCTGGAAACGGCCGTCAATTCCGCCACCCGTGGGCATGAGGTCGTGGTCAGGCAAGGGGACGGGCGCTTGACTGTGGAGGTTGCCCCACAACAAAAGATGTCGTTATTGCAGGGTTTAATGGCATCGGGGGCGATTGCTGATTTGTCTATCCACCAGCCGAGTCTGGAGGATATCTATGTACACTTTATCGGTGATGGCGGTCTCGCCCACCGGGGAGGGGCCCAATGAACGCCGTATGGACCATCGCCCGAAAAGAGTTGAGTGACAGCCTTCGCAACCGTTGGCTGGTGGCTATCTCCTTCGTGTTCGCAACCCTGGCGCTTGGTATCGCCTGGTTCGGTGCAGCGGCCGCCGGGCAGGTTGGTTATGCCTCCACGCCGGCCACGATTGCCAGCCTGGCCAGCCTGGGGATTTTCCTCATTCCTCTGATTGCCCTGCTGCTTGCCTACGATGCTGTTGTGGGTGAGGAAGAGGGAGGCACGCTACTGTTGCTGATGACCTATCCCCTCAGCCGCAGCCAACTGCTGCTGGGCAAGTTCCTGGGCCACGGCCTGACCCTGGGCCTGGCAACGGTGATTGGTTTTGGGGTGGCCGGGGTGGCCATTGCCCTGCTGGTGGAGGAGGTGGCCATCGTCAGCCTGGCGACCGCTATGGGCCGGTTTATTGGCTCCACCATTCTGTTGGGACTGGGGTTTATTGCATTGGCTTATCTGGTCAGTGTCCGGGTGAGCGAAAAGCCGGTGGCGGCGGGGCTTGCCCTGACCATCTGGTTTTTCTTTGTGCTCATCTTCGATCTCATGCTGTTGGGGGGGCTGGTGGCCAGCGAGGGCACGCTGAACCCGGAACTCATGCCCTGGTTGCTGATGCTCAACCCCACAGACATCTACCGCCTGCTCAACATTGTGGCCTTTAGCGGTAGTGAGCCCTTGAGCGGTGTATTGAGCCTGGGGGCTGACCTGCCCGTTGGCCCCGCCGGCCTGTGGCTGGCTCTGGTGATGTGGTGCGTCCTGCCACTGGCCGCCGCCCTGCTGCTTTTCCGTAATCGTCGAATCTGAGAGGAACATAACCATGGCGTCTATTTTAAAGCGAGGGTTCGGACTGGCGCTGGCGGTGTTATTGCTGGCCGGCTGTACGCAGGAATCGGCAGAAACGACCGCCCGCCCCGACCCGGTGCATTTTGAGTCCGGGGATGAATGTCATGTCTGTGGCATGGCGATCACCCGCTTTCCCGGCCCCAAGGGAGAAGCCTTCCCGGAGAAGGGCGAGAAGGTGCAAAAATTCTGCTCTACCCGGGACCTGTTTGCCTGGCTGTTACAGCCAGAGAACAAAAACCGGGACCACACCTTGTATGTGCATGACATGGCCCGGGCTGACTGGCATGAGCCGGACGACCGGCACCTGATCGATGCCCGGGAAGCCTGGTACGTCGTGGGTTCGGAGAAGACCGGTGCCATGGGGCCGACCCTGGCTTCGTTTGCCAGTCAGGATGATGCCGCCGCCTTTGCCGGGGAGTTCGGCGGAAATGTTCTGGCGTTTAAAGAGGTGACCATGGCTCATCTCAACCAGGGCATGTCCATGGGAGGGATGGCCGGTATGGAAAATATGGAAAGTGTGGACGGCGGGACAGACGCAGATTCTGTTCAGCATTGACCAGCGGCCCAGGAATCCACCCGAAGCTCCGCCCCGCGGGAGGCTTTATGCTCAACCTTTTCTACTGCCACGGCTTCGCGAGCAGCTTTGATCCCAACAAATCCAAAATCCACACTCTGGCAAGGCTCGGCTCTGTCGGTGGCTGTCACATCGATTACACCAGCCGCGCCGATGAAGTAGTCAGCCATGTGATCGAGCAGGGCAACTTCGCCAAGGTAGACCTGATCGTCGGTACCTCCATGGGCGGTTGGCTGGCTGCGGAACTCGGCGCGTCTCTGGGCATTCCATTTGTGGCGATCAATCCGGCGGTAGAACCTTCCCAGACACTATGCAAATACATTGGTTCTGGCGAGGACTACCAAGGCAAGCCCTACACGCTCACGGAATCTGTGGTCGCCAGTTATTATCCCATCGCCAAAAACGGCTGTGGTCTGATCCTTCTGGATGAGGGCGACGAAGTGATTGATGCCCGGCACACTCGGGAAGTGCTGAAGGATTACTATCAGGTGGAAATGTTTGAGGGTGGCAACCACCGCTTTGCGCACATGGAAGAGGCGCTGCCGTTGATTGCATCTTTCCAAAGTCGTAAATAAAAAAGGCCAGCAAACGCTGGCCTTTTTTATTTAATTGGTAGCGGGGGCTGGATTCGAACCAACGACCTTCGGGTTATGAGCCCGACGAGCTACCAGACTGCTCCACCCCGCATCAAACTGGTTGTTAACCGGTGTGCCCCGATCAACGTGGAGCGCATGATAATGATATTCCGACCGTTTGCCAACCTGTTTTTCAAGAAATCCGTAATGCGGGGTGAATCAGTACCTTAGTTGCGGATACTGGAAACCTTTCCGTCGTCGAAGTTGACGATGATGGTGTCAAAGCGGGACTGCCAGTAGCGCCAGCTGTTGCTTTCCAGGGTCGGAGTCTGGTGGGCGGGCGGGTAACCACGGGCGACCAGAACCGCATCCTTGGACATGCCTTCCACCACTCGGCCACTTTCGATGGCGTCGCGTTCCAGCTTGGTGAACTTGCTCAGGTTAACGTTGGAGTCACCAAAGTAGCGGTCGTAGATGCCCTCAATACCCATTTGGGTATATTTGGCCTTGTTCACCAGGGTCACTTCCATGCCGGTATCTTTCACCCGGAAAGTGATGGTTTTGCTGGTGGTGTCGAGAATGTCCACTTTGGAATTTACTGGAATCAGCGTGTCCACGGCGTAGTGGGTCGTTTCCAGCTCACCTTTGTAGGACCACATGTTGATCTGGGTGGTGGCGGTTTTACCTTCGGTTTGCGGGATAGGGCTTTTGCCGGCACACCCGGCGAGTACAGCAGCTGCGAACAGCGCGATGAGGGTTTTTGTCAGTCTCATAAAGGTCTCCTTTTCCTTGTCCATGTCTTGGTTAGACAGGGGTAGATTACACCGACTCAAACTGCAAAACCATCACACCATTGGATTGGCAATCGGCAATTTCAGTGTGAATGCCGCGCCTTCATTCGGTCGGGAGTCCACGGCGATCTCGCCCCGGTGTTTTTCGATCACCGTGCGCACGAAAGACAGGCCCAGACCAGTGCCATGCTGCCCGGCCAGTTCTGTGCTTTTGGGCCGGTGGTAACGGTCAAACAGGTAGGGCAGTTCTTCTGGGGCGATGCCCATACCCTCGTCTGCCACGGTCACGCAGGCCAGGTGGCCGGCCCGGTACACATCAATGGTGATGCAGGAGTGCTCGGGGCTGTATTGCACGGCGTTGGTCAGCAGGTTGATTACGGTTCGTTCCAGAAGCTCGGCGTTGCCGTTTAGCCAGAGATCTTCGGTGCCCTGCAGCTGCAGCGAGATGTTTTTGTCCAGTGCTTGCTCGCATACGCTGTCGCGGGCATTTTCGACGATGGCCAGCAGTTCACAGTCGTAGAATCGTGCCTCGTTCAGCTGTTCAGCCCGGGCCAGTTGCACAAACTCCTCGGCCAAATGATAGCTGCGCCTGGCCAGCCGCCCCAGTTGCTCTATCTGCCCGGCGTCAATGTGTTCCGGCGCCCGTTTGATCTGCTCGATCAGGGCCAGTTGTGACACCAGGGGCGAGCGCACATCGTGGGAAATGAAGTCGATCGCCTCCCGGTGCTGGCGTTGCTGTTGGCGCAGCTCGGTAATGTCCGAAATGTTGGCGACAATGCCTGGCTGTTCGGTGTCGGGCAGGGTGAAAGGGGCAAAGTGGATCAGAAAGTCCTTGCCGTGCAGGTTCAGATCCACTGTCCGGCTTTCCTGTTGGGTCAGGGTGTCGGATACGGTCTCGTGCCAGGGTGGCTGTTCCCGGGGGTCATGGCCTTGCAGCAGGGTTGCCAGTGGCATGCCGCCCAGGCTGGGCATGGGCTCGTGAAACCAGCGTTCAATGTGCCGGTTGGCGAAGACAATCACGCCCAACTGGTCGGTGACGATAATGCCGTCGGGCATGTGTTCGAAAGCGTGGCGGACGAAGCCTTGCGCGCGGGCCCGGCGTTCAGCTCCGGAAAGCCGTGCGACCGGTTGCGTGGGCGCCAGGTGTTGCAGGTAATTCTGGATAACTTCGCGGGTAAGGTCGTCCGGTAACGACAAGCCGATCAGGTATCTGGAGTCGGCGCGCTCCAGGGCCAGCCAGCTGAACTGCTGGTGATGCAGCCACTGCCCGGGTGGGAGGCGGGCCGGGGCCTGCTCCAGCGACATATTCCGGTGTTGCAGCAACTCATGGTTCTCGGCCAGCAGCCAGCCTTCAGGCTGAAAAAGGGCAATGAGCTGGCGCAAAAGCTGGCTTGGGTGGCGGCTGACTGGCTCCATGAATTATTCGAGGTAGAGTTCCCGGCCCGGTCCCCAGCGGCTAGCAAGCGGTCCGTCGGATATGGCTTTCACGCGAACAAAATACCGGCGCCCCGGAATCAGCCGTAAAGCCGCGGTGGTGTCGTCCACATCGGCCTCCTTGATGATGTTGCGGAATTCCGGTTCCTCTGCCAGCTGTAAACGGTAGTCGGTGGCTGTATCCACCTCCTCCCAGTATATGCGAACCTGTTTGTCCAGATAGTTCACGCTGATGATCCGTACCGGTGGCAGGGAGCCGTTGATGACCAGTTTGCGGCTTTCGGAGAGCGCTTCGGAGCTGCCGCCGGCCCGACTTGCTACCCGCCAGTAATACTGCCCCGGGCCAAGCGAGCTTGTTGGGGAGGCCTCGTTGGCGTCTGCCCAGTTACTGGTGGCGATCAGATTCTCAAAGGCCGTGGTCTCGGCAATTTCCACCCGGGCGGTTTCGTTGTTTCCGGTAAGCTGCCAGCGGAACGTCGGCTTGTCTTCGTTAACGGTGTCGCCGTCAGCGGGAGCGATCAGCTTGGGTTGGGCTGCCTGTACGTTCACTTCCAGTGTGGCTGTGTCTGGCATGCCGGCAATTTCCTGCTGATTCAGGGCGGCCAGCTGAATTTCATAGCGGCCATTGTCCAGGTCACTGACCGTGTGGCCGGTACCGGATACTTCCCGGCTGTGAAGCCAGGTGCCGGTGTCTTCATCGAAGATATCGAGCCGGTAGCGTGATGGCCACAGGGACTGCCAGCTTATCTCCAGCGGCAGCCGGTCAACCACGGCCGGCAGTGTGTCCAGGGTGGGAGCCGGTGGCAACTGCCTGACACGGACGCTGTCGCCGTTGTCGGTGGACAGGCTGGCTCCGTAACCGGCGGGTACTGCACGGGTGTTGCCGGGGCGGCCGAAATCCACCGAGCCTTCGGTCACCTGAATCCGGCTACCGTTGTTGTCCGCCTGAAGCGCGAATACGGTGCCCTTCACGGCGGCAATGGAAGAGGGTGTCTCGATTTCAAAGCGGCCGCCATTTTCCTTCACCGGGGTTACCCGGCTGTGGAGCTCGCCCCTGTGCAGGCGCAGGCGGGTGTCGGTGGCCTTTGAGGAGGCTTGCCGGTCGAGCCGGTTGAACATCAGCCTTGAATCGGGTGACAGCCGCAGTTCCGTGCCGTCTGCCAGCTGTATGGCAGCGGAACCGGAGCCGGATAGTAGTTCATCGCCCACCCGGATCATGGCGCCCTCGGTTAGCGGGCGCCTGCTGCCGGTGACACCGGAAATGTGAGAGACATTGCCGGACACGGAGCTGGCACGGGCCGGCTGTGGTTTGCGGTCTGACCACGACAGAGCCGAGTTGGCCGTTTGCCGGTAATCCGCATCAACGTTGGCTGTCAGTGCCGAGCCCCGGGTGATGGACAGCTCAGCGGCAGCCAGTGCTGGCAGCACAAGCAGGATGGCCAGAATGGCCGGACGGGCTCGGTGTTTCCGGATATCAGGCATGGGCGGCGGTGTTCGTCATGGTGTGCGGGCTGTCGGTGGCTTTGATTGCTTCCAACCGGTAGCCGCGCTGGTAAATGGTTTTAATCCGGAACCCGTTCTCGGGGTTCAGTCCCAGGCGCCGGCGCAGTCGGCTCATGTGGGTGTCAACGGTGCGGGTGTTGAGGTTGCGTGTCATGCCCCAAACACGTTCGAGCAACATTTCCCGGGTCAGCAGGCGGCCCTGGTTGCGGAACAGAAACAGTGTCAGGTCGAAATCCTTGTCGGTCAGATTCAGGGCCTGCCCGTGCAGGTGGATGCTGCGTTGCTGGGTGTTTATCCGGAATGGACCGTACGCCAGTACGGCCTGGTCGTTGTCGGGGTTGCTGCGACGTACCAGGGCATTGATTCGGGCAACCAGTTCGGCCTCGCGGGCGGGTTTGGCCAGGTAATCGTCCGCACCGGCATCGAGTGCGCTGACGATGTCTTCTTCGGTGTCGCGCTGGGTCAGAAAAATGGCCGGCAACGGCCAGTCCAGCTGGGCCCGTACGCTGCGTAGCACATCAATGCCCGGCATGTCGGGAATTTGCCAGTCCAGGATCATCAGGTCATAGCTGCGGTGCAGCACGGCGCCAAGGAATTCCTGGCCGCTGGCAAAGGTATCACACTGATGGTCCCGTTCAGACATAATCCAACGGATGTTTTGCGCCTGTTCGTGTTCGTCTTCCAGCAGAGCAATGCGCATGGATCCTGGTCCCCGATAGCCTGTATGTCTGATTGTTTTGGCTTCTTGCCAGTGACTAAATACTGACCGCTGATGTCATTGGATTATCCCAGAAAAAAGGTCTGTGTTCAGCATCGATATGTAGAAATCCGTAACGCTTAAGTCGGAGATGTCAGGCCGGAAGCTCCGGTTGTCCGTTGTTGTCGTTCAGTGTTTGTCGGCAGCCCGGGTAATTACTGCAGCCCCAGAACCAGCCTTTCTTGCCTTTTCGGCGCACCAGTGGTGAAAAACAGTGGGGGCAGGGGATGGGCTTCTGGCTGGTGCCGTCCTCCGGTTCGCTGTTCTCCAGAGGTCTTGTGCCCTTGCATCGGGGGTAGCGGGTGCAGGCGAAAAAGGCCCCGAATTTACCGTCTCGCTGAACCATGGGCGCCCGGCATTTGGGGCAGTGGATCGCGCTTTCAGTGGGGCCGTCAGTGCTGGCCACCGCCGGTTGCCGGTTGATCAGTCCGGCGATTTCTTCCTGCAACTGGCTGATGAACCCGCGCGGGTCGGCCTCGCCCCGCCGGATGGCTTCCAGTGTGGCTTCCCATACCGCAGTACGGTCGGGCGTGCGGATGGAGTCCGGAAGAGCGGCAATCAGCGCTTTGGCTTTGTCGGTGGCGCGGATATAGCGCTTGTCCCGGAACAGGTAGTCGCGGCGGAACAGAGTGTCGATGATCGCTGCCCGGGTGGCTTCGGTGCCCAGGCCATCGGTGTCCCGCAGAGTTTTACGCAGTTCGGGGTCGGCAACAAAGCGGGCGATGTTGGTCATCGCTGATAGCAGGGTGGCGTCGGTGAAGTGTGAAGGCGGCTGGGTGGTGCGCTCTTTGATGTCGGCCTTTTTGCACAGCACCGGCTCTGATGTCTCCAGTCTTGGCAGTGGCGCCTTTGGGGTGTCTGCCGCTTGGTCTTTCTGGCGAACTTCCAGTATTTTCCAGCCGGGCTGCAGGAGCGCGGTTTCGGTGGCCCGGAACCGGTGCTGCAGCACCGTGACGGTCAGCCGGCCCTCCCGGTGCACGGCGTTTTCCGCAAACTGCATGAGGTAATAGCGGCTGACAAGCCCGTAGATTTTCGCTTCGGCTGCGGTCAGTTTGCCATTCGCCGTGGCCCGCGCTGTGGGAATGATGGCGTGGTGGGCGTCGACCTTTTTGTCGTTCCAGGCGGCTGAGCGGCGGTTGGTATCCAGCGATGCGGTCAGCGGTTCCAGTTCGGTGGCCACTCGGCTGACAGCCCTGACCACCTGGCCGGCCTGGGCGTGATGTTCTTCGGGCAGATAGCGGCAGTCGGAGCGCGGATAGGTGATCAGTTGGTGCCGCTCATACAGGTTCTGGGCGGTGTCCAGTACCTCCTTGGCGCCCATGCGGTAGAGCCGGCCGGCTTCTATTTGCAGGACCGACAATGACAGTGGCAGGGGCGGCGCTTCGGGCCTGTCCCGGAAGCGGGATTCACTGATGTGGCCGGGGCGGCCCTGTATGTCTGAAACAATTTGCTCGGCGATGCCCCGGTTCAGTAACCGGTTTTCTTCGTCCAGGTGTTCTTGCAGGGTGTCATCCGGCAGCCAGCGGGCGGTAAACGGAGACGGGTCGGCCTCGGGTTCGCTTGCGTGAAACTGCCCTTCAATCCGGTACCAGGGTTTGGGCTGGAAGTTCTCAATGGTGTTGTCCCGTTCAACCACCAGGCCCAGTACCGGGGTTTGTACCCGGCCGACTGAATACACCCCCTGTTCGCCCTGTTGCTGGTAGCTGAGTGTATAGAACCGGCTGAGGTTAATGCCGAACAGCCAGTCGGCACGCTGGCGGGCCAGGGCGGAATGGGACAGGCTGCGGAATTCCCGGTTATCGCGCGGTGTCTTGATGGCCCGGGCAACGGCGGTGGGGGTCAGGTCGTTGATCAGTACCCGATAGACCGGTGCCTGGGTGCCTACAAAACGTAATACTTCGTCGACCAGCAACTGGCCTTCGCGGTCCGGGTCGCCGGCGTGGGTGATGGTGCTTGCCTGGCGGATAAGTGATTCGAGGACTTTGAATTGCTGTTTGACACTGTCTTTCGGGGTCAGCTGCCAGTGTTCCGGGAACATGGGCAGATGTTCCAGGCGCCATTTCTGCCAGGCCGGGTTGTAGCGGGCCGGTTCGGCGGGCTCCAGCAGGTGGCCGATGCACCAGCTGACGGTAGCGGCATCCTGGCCCTGGCCGCAGCGGATGTAGCCCTGGCCTTTCTGGTAGGGGCCGGGCAGGGTGGCGGCGATGGCCCTGGCCAGGCTGGGTTTTTCGGCGATGTACAGGTGCATGGCTGGGACGAGTGCTTGCTGAATGGTGTTGGAATGTGGCGGTTTGGTGGTTTTGTGTCAAGGGCTTCGGGGGTGGCTGGCTTTGTGTAGTAAGCTGTCGTGGTATGGTGCTTGAGAGCGTGGGGGTGGCGCTTCTGCGGTAAGCCCTCACGAAAGACGCCGTGAACCCTTCCATGGGGGCTTGCTGTTGCCATCCTTGGCAACAGACACTTTCGTGAGGGCTTACCGCAGCAGCGCGTCAGACTTCGTGCTGGTCGCCGTTTACGCAAAAGCGGATGGGGAGTTAGGGTTAATTCTATGAAAGTACAACAAGCCATTGAATCAAAACTCGCCGAGGCGTTTGAGGCTTCGGTGTTGTCGGTGGAGAACGAGAGTCATATGCACTCGGTGCCGCCGAATTCGGAGACGCATTTCAAGGTGACGATGGTGTCGCCGGCGTTCGAGGGGCAGATGAAGGTGCGTCGGCATCAGGCGATTTATCAGGTTCTGGCCGATGAGATGGCCGGGCCGGTGCATGCCCTGGCGTTGCATTTGTATACGCCGGAGGAGTGGCGCGAGAGTGGTCAGGCGGCACCGGGTTCGCCGGGGTGCATGGGCGGCTCGAAAGGTGATGACGCCATGGCCGCAAAACTGAAACAGGGAGCAGATGTATGAGCCAGTTTTTTCAGATCCATCCCGAAACGCCGCAGAAGCGGTTGATCAAGCAGGCGGTGGATATTTTGCGTAAGGGCGGGGTGATTGTGTACCCGACCGACTCCGGTTATGCCATTGGCTGCCACCTGGGTGACAAGCAGGCGGCGGATCGGATCAAGCGGATTCGCAGGCTGGATGACAAGCATAACTTCACGCTGGTGTGTCGTGATCTGTCGGATATTGGCGTGTATGCCAAGGTGGATAACACTCAGTACCGGCTGCTGAAGACCTTCACGCCGGGGCCCTATACGTTCATTCTGGATGCCACCAGCGAGGTGCCGCGCCGTTTGCTGCATCCCAAACGCAAGTCCATCGGTGTGCGGGTGCCGGATAATGAGATTGTCCGGGAGCTGCTCAGTGAGTTGGGCGAGCCGATCATGAGCAGTACGCTGATTCTGCCTGGCGAGACCGAGCCGATGACCGATCCGGAGGATATCCGCGATGCGCTCGAACACGAACTGGATCTGATTATCGATGGCGGCAATTGCGGTATGGAAGCCACCACGGTGGTGAATTTTACCGGCGAGGTGCCGGAGGTGACTCGCGTTGGCAAAGGCGACCCGTCGCCATTTGAGGTTTAAGCGGGTTCTGCCCGGGCTTCAGGCCCGGGCGTTCAGGCTGAAGGCGTAACGCTGCTGGCTGGCGGTGCTCACAGGTTGCTGGCCACTGGCGCTGCGTTTGAGGTTGTCGTAGCGATGCACCAGGTCCTGCAGTCCGTTGAATTGCTCATTCTCGCTGACCATGGAATCCAGCAACGAATTGTTGACGCCATAGGCCTGGTTCAGTTTCAGGGCGTTGTCCATGAAGTCGAGTGTGGGTTCTGTCACGCTCAGGCGGCTGAAGGCTTCCTGAAAACCCTTGTTGTTGTTCAGGTCCTGCCCGATTTTTTCTTTCAGATTGTCTGTCATGGAGCCGTCTACCTGAATGGTTCCATTCTCTCCTTTGCTGACGTTTACGCTGGTAGCCGGGTGCAGGTTGTACTCGGCAAGCTTGTGTCGCAGTGTTTCCCGGACAAACGACAGGTCCTGCGCCACGGTTTGCTTGTACTCGCCGAGTGTCAGCGCGCGGGTTTTCAGCTCGGTGTTGTCGATGCTTCGTCCGGATGGCGTGAAACGGTCATCGCCGGGCGTGCCGGCAGGTTCGGGCGGCTTCTCGGCGGCTTTTGGCTGGGTATCAGCGTTACCGGTGGCTGCCGGCTGACGCTGGTCCATGGCTTGCTGAAAACGGGTGCTTGCCTGTATGAGCGATGCCAGCAAAGACATGGTGTATTTCCTCCTCCAGCGGTAAAAAATTGCCGGAATGTTGTCACTTGGGGTGTTGGGTGGAGGGTATGCAGGTTCCGGGCCAGAAATTAAGGTGCGTGGCAGGCGAAAGTCGGGTACCGTTCGCTATCCAGAAAACCTATAAGTAAAAGCGTCATATAAAAGCGGCGGCAGCTAAAGTTCCAGGCAGGCCGGCCGTCAATACAGACAGACCTTAACCATTGTCCAGTTTTTGCCGGGGCGTCATGAAAAAACATTATTCAATCCGCTTTCTTCTTCTGGCCGCGCTTGCTGCCGCGTTTACGGTCATTCTGGTGTTCACGATCGCCTACAGCGCCTGGTCCCAACGTGCGCATTTGGAGGAGTACAGCCACAAGTACGTGGACGGGCTGGCCAAATCCTACTTTGATGGTCTGAATACCATGATGGTGACTGGCACCATCGGAAATAAGGATGTGTTGCGTAACAAGGCCACGGCACCGGAAGAGGTGCTGGATGTGCGTGTTATTCGCAGTGACCAGCTGATTGATATGTACGGCACCGCCAACGCAGACGAGGGCGAGCGGGACGCGCTGGATAAAAAAGCGTTGAAGGGCGAGCGTATTGAGGCCTATTCAACAAACGAGGATGGGCGCGTTTATACGCTGATTGAGCCGATGCTGGCGAGCTCCAATTACCAGGGTGTGAATTGCATGTCCTGCCACCCCGGCAAGGAAGGCTCCGTGCTGGGCGCCGTGCGGGTGGACTACTCCCTGGCCAAGAGCGACGCCCGCCTGCAGAAGCAGTTGTTCTTCAGCGGCGGTGTGCAAATCCTGATCTTCGTGATGATTTTCATCATGGTGACCTTCGTGCTTGGCCGGTTGGTGTTTTCCCGGTTGCGCAAATTGCATGACCGCATGGATGAAATTGCCACCAACTCCGATCTGACGCTGCAGTTGGATGTGTCCCGTAACGATGAAATCGGTTCGGTTTCCCGGGCGTTCAATCGCATGGTGTCGAAAATCCGCGAAAGCATGCTGACCGTGGTGGAAAACGCCGAGAAAGTGGAAAGTTCGGCACGGTCCATTGCTGGCAAGGCGGAGACCACCGAGCGTGAAGTGCTGGCCCAGAGAGATAACACCGACCAGGTGGCCAGTGCCACCACGGAAATGGCGGCCTCGGCGGTGCAGGTGCGCGAGAACGCCATGAACACTGCCCGCAAGTCGGCCGACACCACCAAGGCAGCGCAGGATGGCGAGAAACTGGCGCACAACGCGGTCCAGGGCATTGAGTCGCTGAACAGCGAGGTGCAGGCCGGCGCCCAGCGTATCGAGCAGCTGGATCAGCGCACCACGGAAATGGCTGATCGTCTGGAAATGATCTCCGAGATTGCCGACCAGACCAACCTGCTGGCCCTGAACGCAGCCATCGAGGCAGCCCGGGCTGGCGAGCAGGGTCGTGGCTTCTCGGTGGTGGCCGACGAGGTGCGGGCACTGGCTTCACGCACCCAGGATTCCACCGAGGAAATCCGCAAGACTATCGATGGCCTGAAGAGTGAAGTGGTGGATTGTGTCGGCACCATGCGCCACGCTTCGGAAATGGCCGAAGAGCAGGTTAACGCCATCATGAAAGTCGAGCATGAGCTGCAGACCATTGCCGAGGCGGTGCGGGAGATTACGACCCTCAATGAGGAAATGGAGAGTGCTGCCAACGAGCAGAGCGACGTGTCTGAATCCATCAATCAGAATGTGATCGAGATCAGCCGCTCCGCCGAGCAGACCTCCAACGATGCCCAGGAAACCGCAAGAGTGGCGGCCGATTTGCTGGCCATGGCGGAAACCCTGCACAAGACGATCGAACAGTTCCGCCTTTCACGGGACTGAGCCAAGGCAGCGCCGGCTGGCCCGTAGGGCCGGTCGGCGGTCAGGCGAAGGCCACGTTGTTGCGACCCTCGGCCTTCACCCGGTACATGGCAGCGTCTGCCGCTCCCACCAGATCAATGGCTGTGCGTCCGTCGCGAGGGTAAAGGGCAATACCCACCGAAGCGCCAATTCCCACGGTGTGTCCCTGAATTTCGAACGGCTCGTTCAGTACGTTGATGATCTTTGTCGCAATGGCTTCGGCATCGTCCGGCTGGCGAAGCCGGGCGGTGATGATCTGGAATTCATCACCACCCCGGCGCCCCACAAAATCCCCTTCCCGAAGGCAGTTCTGCAGACGTTTGGCAACATGGGCCAACAGGTCGTCGCCGGCGTTATGACCGTATTCGTCGTTCACCGGTTTGAACTTGTCCAGGTCCAGGAACATGACGGCGAACAGGGTCCGGGTATCCTGGTGCTGGTCAAGCGTTTGGCGCAGGTGTTGCTCCAGCGCGCTGCGGTTGGGCAGGCCGGTCAGCTCGTCGTGGTGCGCCAGATGGTGGATTTTCTTTTCCGACTTTACGCGTTCAGCGATGTCGGTGAAGGTCATTACATAGTGCCGGGTCTGGCCCAGGCTATCGGTGATCGGCGATACGGTCACCAGGTACGGACTGGCCCTGCCCTTGGCGGTTTGTAGCCAGATTTCTCCCTGCCACATTTTTTGGGTTGCCAGTTGCTCCTGCAGCCATTCAACAACCTTCTGGTTGCTCATGTCCGTGGCGAGAAAGTCGGTGATCTTCTGGCGAATCACCTTGCGGGCCGGCAGGCCGGTGACATCGATAAACGCCGGATTGGCGCGGATAATGTTCAGCTGCAAATCGGCGATTACCACCACCTCGTGGGTGTGTTCAAACACCTGGTAGGCCTGCCGCAGTTCCTCCGAAGAGCGGGCGATTTCGTCTGCCTGGCGGCTGAGCGTGTGCACCAGTGGTTTGAGCGAGCGCTTTACCAGCAGGCCGGAGAACGCGGATAAGCCAAGAATGATGGATAGTGCCACCAGTATTTCCCGGGTGACGCCGGAAAATATCTCGGACGCCTCCGAACGGGTGTGCACCTCCCAGCTGTAGCCTTCCAGCGGCAGGACGAAACTGATCACGTGGGCGCCGTCTGCGGTTCGTGCCAGGGCGTAATCGCCATCGGTGCTTGTGTGGGTGCTGTTTTTATCGTGCAGGCAGCCGGAGGGTGGTGTCAGGACCACTCGCTGATTGTCTGGAGTCATGGCCAGACGTTTGGTCCGGGGCACATCCAGAAGGCAGATATCAAAGTTGTCGTCGCTGGTGAAAATCCGCTGGAAAGGTTCCGGGGTAAACAGCAGCAAATCGTAGCCCACGGCCTGTTCGCTGGTCTGGATCTTGCCAATGGTATGCAGCAGTGGCTGGCTTTGGCCGCCGGTAGCCAGGGGGTAGGTCTGAAGGTCCAGGGCCGTTGGCAGCGTGATGTGCTGGGGTAAGGTTTGCGCCATGGGGCCGATCCGGGCCACCTCGTTGCCCGCCAGATCAAAGCGTACAATGGCCGCCAGGTTGTCGATGCCCCGGGCCGCATCGCGCAGCCGCGGGTAGGTGAAGGTTTGCAGCTCGCCCAGGCTGATCTCGTCACGGGCGTAGGCGCCCAGTTTTTTAGCCAGTTCGGTCCGGCTGGCGGTTTGCCGGGCCAGGTCCTGGTGTTGTTCCAGTACGGTTCGCAGATTTTCGGTCTTGGTTTTCGCCACGTTGGCAGCCAGCTCGGTGGTGAGGGTGCTGGTTTTGTTGATCAGAGGGACTGCCACCGCCACCGCGACCAGGATGCCGGTCATCACCGCTGCAATAGCGGAGCGGGTGACAATCTGGCGCCTTTGATCCTGGATATTCATATAATAATTCGTTGTAAATAAGCGGTTGCAAAAATACAAGTTTAGCCTATACAGCAATCAATAAGCCAATTTTGTTCAAAAAGTGCCCGTCTTAGCCTAAGGGCGAATAGATTGCTGGCGCCCAGCCCCATAGTATCGCGGCGAAAATTCTCAAGTCGTGGATTCTCGTATGTCTGAGCAGAACGCCAAGAACAGCTATCTTGCGCAACGGAAGCCAAGATCCGAGTTTGCAACTCGCGAAGAATATCTGGAGCACGAACTGCAAGTCATGGCGCCGCGTCGCTGGCGACCAAACCTCCCGTTCAGGGATTACAACTTCGAGTGGGAAGACTGGGTGCCGGCCATGGCCGCGACCATCGGCAAGGTGGTCATGGTGGCTGCAATTGTGGCCGCGTTCGCGACGCCGCTCGGGTTGTCGAAAGAATTTATCACCGAAAACGTGCGCTTCGAGCTGGTCATTGCCGCCGTTCTGTTCGTTATCCTGATTTCCGGTTTTTTGAACCCCAGAGCAAACCTGGCCGGTACTCACGGGCCATTGATCGCCATGATCCCGCTGATTGTGGCCGCCGGCGGTCACCCGATGGCACTGGGTATCATGATTGGTGTTCTGGGCTTTATTCTCGGTATTACCAAGGGTGGTAGTCTTCTGACCAAACTCACCAGTAACGGTGTGGCCGGTGGTTTGCTGCTTTACCTGGGCTTTATCGGTGTGACCAGCCAGGTCGAGCGCCTGTTTACCTGGGCGGAAGGCTTCGGGCACGGCTATGTTGCCTTCGTGGTTCTGCTGCTGACGATCGTCATGTATGCGTGGCTGGAGCACATCAGCAAGCGCTGGCTGGCGGTACCGCTGGGCTGTTTGCTGGCTGGGGTGGTGGCTTTTGCCCTGGGCGCGCCCTTTGAGTTCACCACCGAGCCAGGCTTCCCGATTGTTGATCCGACCTACTGGTGGGGTGAAGACACCGGTTGGCAGCTGGGGCTGCCGGACTTTCAGGCTTTCCTCGCGGTAGCGCCGTTTGCCGTTCTGGCCGTGGCCATGTGGTCGCCGGATTTCCTGGGGCACCAGGTGTTCCAGCGTCTGAACTACCCTAAGAATTCCGAGCGGGTCATCATGAACATTGACGACACCATGATTGGCGCTTCCGCCCGTCAGGTGGTCGGTACCGCCCTGGGTGGTGCCAACATTGCCTCCTCCTGGGGAACTTACATGGTGCCGGCTGCGATCGCCAAACGCCCGATTCCCGGTGGCGCAATCTTCACCGGTATCCTGTGTCTGGTCACCGCGCTGCTGGGCTTCCCCATGGATCTGGCGGTCTGGCCGCCGGTGCTGAGCGTGGCCCTGATCGTCGGTGTGTTCCTGCCGCTGCTGGAAGCCGGCATGCAGATGACCCGCAAGGGCAAGACCACCGAATCGGCGGCCGTGGTCATCTTTGCCTCTTCCATGGTGAACCCGGTATTCGGCTGGTCTCTGACCGTACTGCTGGACAACCTGGGCCTGATTGGCTGCAAGGAGCGTGGCAAAGAGCTGGGCCATACCGGTCGCTGGATTATCCCGGGCATTGTGTTTGGTGTGCTGTGCGTGATCATGCTGGCGATTGGCATGTTCCCGGGCATCGAGCCGATGGTGGAAGCGTTCCGCGTCGAATAAACCTGCCTTTCAGCCGGCGGGCACCATGCCCGCTGGCTGACTGCTTCTGGTATCCTGTTGCACCCCATTCAACAGTCGGAGCAGTCAATGCCTTCTCTGGATTCCCTCGTTATTGAAACCGGTCCCAACCCGGAAGCCTCGGTTGTCTGGCTTCATGGCCTGGGTGCCAATGGCCACGATTTCGAACCGGTGGTACCGGAACTGGCGTTTGCCAAAAAACGCGCGGTTCGTTTTATCTTCCCTCACGCACCGGATTTGCCGGTTACCATTAATGGCGGCATGCGCATGCCAGCCTGGTATGACATTCTGGCCATGAGCATCAACCGTGAAGTGGATGAAAAACAGCTGCGGGTGTCTGCTGACGCGGTGCGGGAGCTGGTGGAGCAGGAAATCGAGCGGGGCGTGCCTTCCGATAAGATTCTGGTTGGCGGTTTTTCCCAGGGCGGGGCCGTGGCCTACGAAATGGCTCTGAGTTTTGAGCAACCGCTGGCGGGGTTGTTCGCGTTGTCCACATACTATGCCACGGCCGGCAGCGTTCATCGTTCAGAAGCCAACCGGAACCTGCCCGTATTCGTCGCCCATGGCACCCGCGATCCCATGGTGCCGGAGGCACTGGGTCAGCAGGCTGTGGAGATTCTGCAGCAACAGGGTTACCAGCCCGAATACCACCGCTACGGCATGGAGCATAGCCTGTGCCTGGAAGAGGTGCGGGACCTGGATGCTTTTTGTCAGCGCTGTTTAGGCTGAGGCGCTGTCCAGGTAATCGGCGGTTTCCTTGCTGAAAAAACAGAACCGATTCTTGCCATTCTGTTTGGCCTGATACATGGCCATGTCGGCCTGGCGGATAAGAATGTCGGCATCCACTTCCTTGTCCAGGGAAGACAGGCTGACGCCGATGCTGGCAGATACCCCGGCATGTCCCTGGCTCAGGGTGACAGGGCAGCACAGGGAAGTTAGCAGTCGCTCCAGAACGGGCCTGCAGTTTTCCTTGCGGGCGAGGTCCGGCAGCAGGATGACAAACTCATCGCCGCCCAGTCGCGCAACGGTGTCGCAGTCCCGGAGGGTCTGCTGCATGCGGTCGGACAGCACCTTGAGCAGCTCGTCGCCGGCACTGTGGCCATAGGTGTCGTTCACTTCCTTGAACCCGTCCAGATCCAGGAACACCACCGCCAGCAAGGTCTGGTTGCGGCGCGCCACGGTGATGGCGTGGCGCAGTCGTTCGGTTAACAGAAGCCGGTTGGGAAGGCCGGTCAGCCCGTCGTAGTGGGCAATCATCCGAAGCCTGTCCTCGTTCTGTTTCAGGCTGGAAACATCGGCCACCAGGGTGACAAAGTGCTGCACCCGGCCAACATGGTCACGGGCGGCGGCAATGGTCATCAGTGAGGGAAAGCTGGTGCCATTCTTACAGGGCATCTCGAATTCGCCATTCCAGACGCCATCCCGTCGCAGCGAATCCAGGATGCTGTTGAAAAAGGCCTGGTCGTGTTTTTCCGGGATCAGTGAGTCGTAACGGTGACCGGTCAGTTCGCTGCGGTGGTAGCCGGTGAGCGCGGTAAAGGCCCGGTTGGCATCCAGGATGATGCCATCCACGCTGGTCAGGATGATCCCTTCGCGGGCATATTTGAATACCCCGGCGGCCATGGACAGTTGCTCCTGAGCTTCCTTGTCTGTGCTGATGTCCTGATGTGTGCCGTACATCACCAGCGGCTCGCCCTGATCAGACCAGGTCATGACGCAGCCGCGATCAATCACCCATACCCAGTGGCCCTGCTTGTGGCGCATGCGTACTTCGCATTCGTAGTAATCCAGTTCGCCCTGAAAGTGTTTTTGCAGCTGTTCGCTACTTAGTTTCAGGTCCTCCGGGTGGGTCAGCTTTTCCCAGGTGTGGATGGACACCGGCTCCAGTTCGGCCAGCGTGTAACCGACAATTTCCGCCCAGCGTTCATTGAAAATGGTCTCCCCGGTGGCGACGTTCCACTCCCAGGTACCTGTCCGGGTGCCGGTGATGGTATTTTCAAGGCGTAACTGCTGGACTTTCTGTTTGGCCCGGGCGTTTTTGATGGACTCCAGCATGGTGTTGATGGTTTGGCTTAAAATCTGCACCTCCTGATACTTGAAGCGCGGCAGGGGTCTGAGAGGGATGCCCTCGTCATCGGAGTGTTTCAGCGCCGAGCCGATGTGCTGTATGGAGCGCAGAAAATAACGTCGCAGAACGAAAATCAGCAAAAACGTCAGAACCGCCGCAAACAGTACGCTGATGATGATTTCTTCAATCAGAAGGGCTTGGAGCTTGCGCAGCAGCGGTTCGTTCGAGGCGTAAACCGAAACAGACCCCAGGGGGTCGCCATTGCTGCCGGTGATTGGCAGGGTGTCGGAGTAAAAGGCCTGGTCCAGCCGCTGGGTCATTTGCGGGTCGGTGTGATCAAAGCCTGTGTAATCGCCGGCGTCAGTAATGATCTGTCCGGAAATGTAGTGCTCGTCCCCCAGAATTTCCCCCATTTTCCGATTCCGGACAACGACTGCAAAATGATTTTCCAGGGCGGTTTCAGTGGCCACCAGTTGCTCGTAATCATTGATGGCGTAGGCCTCCATGAACGGGCCAATGTTGGTGCTCAGCCGCTGCAGGCTGTGTTCGACGCTTTGGTGCATGTTGTTGAGCAATTCCGCACGCTGAATCTTGTAGAGGTACAGGCCATGCAGCGTAAACACCAACACAATCAGGGCAATCAGGGCGATGGTAATACGCAACAGCAGGGATGGCGGGTTGCGGGCACTGTTGTGCTGGCTTGGGATCATTCAGCTGCCTCCTGACCCAGCACATTGCGCTGGATAATGGGCAGCAGAGTGTTCAGATTACGGTTTGATACTGCCAGCACACCCACCTGCTGTTGTGGGTCGACTGTCTCACCCTGAAAATGCCGATCCAGTGATCGGACTGCCAATCGACCCATCAGAAAAGGTTGCTGCATACCGGCGCCTACCAGGGCACCGGTTTCAATCATCTCAATAAATTCCGGTTCTGCATCGAAACAGATCAACAGTATTTCGTCGCTTTTCCCGGCATCGTTGATAGCATCCAGAGCCGCCTGGTAGCGGTTCGATCCCTGCAGCCAGACTGCCCGCAGGTCGGGGTGCCTGGCTATCAGGCCGCTGGTGTAATCGTAGGTTTCCCGGTAGGAAAAATCGGACTGCTGATGGATGTCCGCAACCTTGATGCGGTGCTCGGCCAGTGCGTCCAGAAACCCGCGGGTTCTGGCCTTGCCGTTGTCCCGGCTTTGGGGAATGGCGACAATTCCTACGCGGCCTTGCTGCCAGCCCTTGTTCTTGAGCCGTTTGGCCAGAATCCGCCCCAGATCAAAGGCACCCTGATAATTGTCGGACTGGATATAGCTTAAATAGTTGTCTGTATCGGCGCCAATATCCGCTACCACGACTGGTACTTCGGCCTGGCCCGCCAGTTTCAGGATGGTCACCGCGGCTGACGAATTGGTGGGCGAGAGAATGATACCATCCACCTCCTGCTTCAGGACGGTAGCAGTATTTTGCAGCTCGGTTTTGGCACGGTTGTCGGCGCTGAACACCTTCACTGAATAACCGAGTTCGCCGGCCTGGGCCTGAATACCACGCGCCATGATGTCCCAGAATGGGATACGCTTGTCTGAAACGAGGTAGGCCAGTTGTCTGGATTCAGCGTGTGCCTGGCCAATAAACAGGCTGGCAACGAATAACACGAAGACGACTGCGGCTTGGTAAGCCGACTTCCCTGTTTTCATGATCGAGTAACCGGTGCAGGTAGTTTCACGAGCTTCAAGCATATGTTTATGCCTGCATTATTGCCAAAATGCAACAATGTAAGGTCCTGCTAAACAATTTTCGTTATCCCCGTTACCAACCGACTTTTATAGAACCGGAGATGCTCATGAAGACGCTACTGCAAGTCGACTTTCCCTTCACAGGCCCGTTCGGCGATGACATGGCCGAGGCGATGAAAGAGCTGGCCGAATCCATCACCCGTGAGCCGGGTTTTATCTGGAAAATCTGGACCGAGAACCCCGAAACCAATGAAGCCGGCGGAATTTACCTGTTCGAGGACGAAACGAGCGCGCGGGCCTATCTGGCCATGCACACCGACAGGCTCAAGAGCTTTGGCGTGCCGGAAGTGAATGGCAAGGTATTCCAGGTGAACGAAGCGCTGTCTGCGATTGATTTCGGCCCGGTTTCAGCCAACCACTGATCGGCGGGGCTGAAACTGTTGTAAAGCCGAAGGATATCGCCGGGAGACTCACCGGCCCCTTCTTTCAGCGACTGTAATCCACATAATCCTTGGGCGGCTCGATGTGGTCGCCCCATACTTCTTCCACTTCTGCCTGCTCTTTTTTCTCTTCGTACTCTTCGAGCATCTGCTGAATGCGGCTGCGCTGAAGTGCTTCATGGAATTCCGCCTGGCGACGCTCCTCACGCAGGGATTTGAGCAATGAAGCGGCCATGAAGATCATCAGAACCATAAACGGCAGCGCTGCCACAATGGAGATGGTTTGCAGCGCTTCCAGCCCACCACTTAACAGCAATACGCCTGCCACCAGTACCTGCACCACGCCCCACAGCACCCGCATGAGTGGTTTCGGGGTGATGGTGCCATGACTGGTGAACATGCCCAGCACGAAGGTGGCGGAGTTGGCCGAGGTAATCACGAACAGGATGATCAGCAGCAGCACCAGCGGGCCGGTGATCTCGTGGAAGGGCAGGAATTCCAGCATATGGAACAGCCCGGAGCTGATCTCCTGGCTGACCGAGGCGGCAATACCGCCGTCTTCAAAGATTTCGTAAAACAGCGCCGAGCCGCCGAAGGTGGAAAACCAGACGATACTCAGCAGTACCGGCATGCCAATCACACCCAGGATAAACTCGCGAATGGTCCGGCCCCGGGAAATGCGGGCAATGAAACTGCCAACAAATGGCGCCCAGGACAGCCCCCAGGCCCAGTAGAAGATGGTCCAGCGCTCGACCCAATCCTCGCCGGTGTAGGGTGTCATCACCAGGCTCATGCCGATCATGTTGCTGAAGTATTCACCGATGCCATTGGTCATGGCGGCGGTGATGAAATCGGTGGGGCCGATGGCGAACACGAACACCAGCAGTGCTGCCGCCAGGACCATATTGGCGTCGCTGACGTAGCGCACGCCACTTTCCAGTGGCATCAGCGAGCAGGCCAGAAAGATGAGCGAGACGCCGCCCAGAATGGCCAGTTGCTGGGTGCTGCCGAAACCGACATCGGCCACTGAGCCCAGGCCACTGTTGATCTGGATAATGCCCAGCCCAAGTGTGGTGGCAACGCCAAAGACAGTGGAGACGACAGCCAGCACGTTAATGCCATGCCCGATAGGGCCGTCGATACGGTTTCCGAGGGTGGCCCGGAAGGCTTCGCTGATCATGCCGGGCCGTTGCCGGCGGAAGCGCACATAGGCAATGGCCAGCCCCACCAGCGCGAAGTTGGCCCATTGATGGAAGCCCCAGTGGAATAGTGAATACCGCATGCCCAGGCTGGCGGCGTCTGGCGTTTGGGGCTCGGCCAGTCCCAGCGGCGGCTGGTTGTAGTGGGTCATGGGTTCGGCCACGCCCCAGAACACCAGGCCCACCCCCATGCCGGCGGAGAAAATCATGCCCAGCCAGGCAGGGTAGGGGAACTCGGGGCTTTCGCCATCCGCCCCCAGACGAATGTGGCCGTAATCCGACAGGCCCACGCCAATGCAGAACAACAAAAAACCGGTGGTGACGAACAGGTACAGCCAGCCGAAATGATCGGTGGTAAAGCCGAGGGCTGTTGAGGCGGTGGAGGAGAGCTGTTCAGGGTAAAGCGCACCCACGGCGACAAACCCGATGAGTATAAGCAGTGAAGAATAGAATACCGCTCCGGGCCGCTTCTCCATTATTTCGTCCTCTTTTACAGGTTGGTCGCAGTTTGGGTGAGCGGGATACTGCGTGACCGGTTCGCTCTAATGCAAGGGCCTGGTGGGTGAAACCGCAAACACCCGGGCCGGTGAATGTCAGGGATGTTTACATAATTGGCCTGAGTTTGCAGTGGGTGAGATCAAGAAGCGTATATAGCTTCTTGTTTGTTCGTTATTTCCGTGTGATTGGTCCAGCTCCTGCTCAGCATGGCTCACCAGGGTGACAGTGTTGCTCCCTGTTGCATTGTTCTCAAAGGAGAAAGAGACATGGCCATGAAACGCTCAAAATCTATTCTGTATTCCTCCCTGGCCCTCGCGGTTGCAGGGCTTTCAAGTGGCACGGCTTCAGCCGCGCAGATTACTGGCTGGAACCTGGACAATGTGCTGGTATCCGGCCCGGACAGTGATGGCGTGTACTACAGCGATGTCTACGACAAGGCTCCGGTAGACAGTGCCGCCAGCACCAACGGATACATCAAGTATGACCTGGTGGAAGGGGCGGAGCCCGGGCTCAAGGTGGTGAATGATGCGCCGTTGTAGGCATCCGGAAACCCGGTGGACAACTGCATTATGGCGGCCGGCGATGCCACCTGTAATGGCCCGTTTCAGAGCGGCAAGCGTTTCAAGCTTGACCAGACCAGTGCCGGCGCCATCGACCTGGTGTTTGACCTGAGCGGAGAACCGTTTGCCGAGGGCAATGACGGCCTGTACCGGGTGTTCCAGAAATATGGTAACGCCACCGACAGCCTGCTGAGCGGCTTTACCATGAGCCTGGGCTTTGGCATTGGCGACGCCTTTACCCAGTCCACGACGGGAGATGGGTTGGGCTTTGTCGACTTTGGTGAAGACCCCGGAAATAACGAGTTCAGCTCGCTGTTTGCCCAGGGCCTGTTTGGCACGGATGAGCGGCGCGACCGGCTGACGGGGTATTTCAGCCCGGATAGGAGCGGGTTCGCACTCGACCTGGTGAGTGAGGACTTTTTCCAGACCACCGGCCTGTTCGGCGGTGAATATGGCTATGAGGGCCTGTTCGGTGACTGGATGTCGTACTCCATGGCCCCGGACGGCTATTTTCTGGACGATGATGGTGACCCACTCACCGACGCGATATTAATGGCGCATTTCGATGCCTCTTCCGGCCAGTGGATTATGAACCGTGGTATCGATGCCGCAGGAGAAATCGTCAGTCTGGCATTCGGTAATGACGGCACCAGATACGAAAGCATTGCTGATGTGGAAGCCGCGATTCAGTCTCAGGCAAGTGCTGGCGGATTGAGCTTGGCGGTCTGCGCTGATATTCCGGTGCCCGGCGTACCCTGCCTGGCTGGTGTTGATGTCATTGAAGACCTGGGCAAGTTCAACGTAACCAGCTTTATTGATGCCTTCAGCTTTGACTATACAGATCAGAGCTCGTTCACCCTGCGAATCAGCGCGCTGGCCGCAGCTTTGCCGGTGCCTGAGCCGGGGGTGTTTGTGCTGTTGTTGATTGCGTTGGCCGGGCTGGTGGGTCGTCGAGTGCGGGGTAACTGGTACCCCCGGCAGGACTCATAAGTTTATACAGGTACTTGTTTTATATGCTTGTTTATTTTTTTTATCTTGATATATGCCCCCACTTGTACCCCCAAAATGATTTCTGTACACAGGGGCGATTCCCAAAGAGGTATGGTAGCAAGCATTCAAGTGCAAAGTGCAATTAGATCGCGAGGCGATTCACTTGTGGCGATCTGGACCAGTTATGAAGGGCAAAAGATTGGCGTTCTGCCAGTCTTTTGCCCCAGAACTCTATTACAGCATTTTTTTCAGCTGCCCGTAATCCCCTCCGGTGCGAAGCACCAGAGTGATGTCGTTGTCATTCCGGTTTCTGAAGAACCAGCCATGGTTGCCAGTGAAGGCAGCCTCCAGCTTGCCCTCGTCTTCCGGCACGCCCCGACCTTTCTCGTAAGAAATTGACTGACCGCCTCCATCACCATGGGTATCGAAGTTGATCGGACCACCTTCTGATACCCACGAGAACCGGGCTACGGCACCTTCCTCCATGGTGAGCTTGAATTCGGTGCCCTCTCCGGGTGTGAGAACCACACGCACTTCATCCTGCCACTGAGGTTCCGCAATTTCTGGTTCGGACACAGGCGCAGCCTCTGGCTCGGCAGACGCAACCTCTGCTTCAGATGAGGGAGCTGGCTCCTCAACGGCTTCAGCCACGACAGGCTCTTTGACTTCCGGGGCTTCTCGCTCAGTTGAGGATTGAACAGCCACCATCTGGGCAGCCTCGTCAGCAGCAGCCTCTTCGGCGAGCTGCTCCTTGATTTCGCCCATTTCAGTCAGGCCCAAAAGGCGACCTGCGCCGGTTGGGTCCAGGGCATACTCGGCGGGCATGACCACGGTTACCAGCAGAACCAGCGCCACAATTGCGGCAATGATGGTGGAGCGAATCAGCTTGGCAGTGCTGGGCAGTTCTTCACGGTTGGGTATATCTGTGTTGTACATAAAAAATCTCCAGAATCAGGCGACAAAGTAACCGGTGAGCTGATAGCCAAAGAGCAGAAAACCTGCACTCATCATGGCCACGTTGGCGGTGTAGGCATGGCGGAAAAAGCCGTCGGTTTTTCGCCAGAAGCTGATGACAATCAGGATCATGGCCAGGGCGATTAACTGTCCGATTTCCACGCCCACATTGAAGGCGAGGAGGTTCGGAATCAGGCCGTCCGGCGAGATGTCGTATTCGATGATCTTGGTGGACAGGCCAAAGCCATGGAAGAACCCGAAAATCAACGTGGCGGCCTTGGTGTTGGGCTGGAAGCCAAACCACCGCTGATAGGCACCAATGTTGTCCAGCGCCTTGTAGACGATGGACAGGCCGATAATCGCATCAATGAGATAGCTGTTGATGCCGACGTTGAAGTACACGCCCAGCAACATGGTTGTGGAATGCCCCAACGCAAACAAGCTCACGTAGATCGCGATGTGCTTCATTTGATAGAGGAAGAAAATGACACCCAGCAGGAACAGCAGGTGGTCATAGCCGGTGACCATGTGTTTGGCCCCCAGATAGATGAACGCAATAAGGTTTATCCCGGTAATTTCCTGGATGTACCCTTTATCGCCCTGAGCGACTGCATGGGCGAGCGCATCGGTACTCATACCCAGTAAGCCCAGGGTTAGAAATATCCAGAACAGACGACTACCGGTGCCCAGTGGGGACACACTACGGCAACCGCCAAGCAAGCTTGACAACATAAAGACTCCAATCGAAATTATTTTCTCGGGCCGCGTAAGCGGCAAGAATCAAACGAGAAGAGAGGCTTTTGGAGGGCGTTCGAGCCGATAGCGCAAACTGCGGGGAGAACCTCCGGCAAATGGAATGGCCTGCCGGAAAACGGTCGGGCTTTGGGAAACGAATGGAATCCTGAGCTGGTCCACGGTCTCGTGGGTGTGATTGCCAGCATCGTGATGCAGTGAAGGTGACTCTGGTTCTTCGTCGAAATCGTGACTGTGTCCGTGTCCACCATGATTGCCAGCATGGCCATCCGCCTGGAACTCCCAGTCGCCTGCTATCTCGGCCACACCGTGAGAGAATGACTCGCCAATCACCGACAGTGACAGGCCCGCCAATGCGAACAGCATGAGGAGCGTGGGAAGCAGTTTTCTCTGGTGAATGGTCGAAATCATCGATTTAAATCGTCGAGCTTGTGGTTGGATTTCAACGAAAACAGAGGATACCATCCCCCCATGGGGGATAGGAATTAAACATGGTAAATGATCACACGCATCAATCTCACCCGAATATCATCAAACGCCTGAAGCGAGCGAACGGCCATCTTGAAAGCGTGATTGGGATGATTGACCAGGGAAAACCCTGCCTGGAGCTGGCCCAGCAGCTTCACGCCGTTGAAAAGGCCATTCAACAGGCCAAACGCGTGCTAGTACAGGACCACATTGAGCATTGCCTCGATGATGCCATCGGACCGCTGGAGTCAGAGCAACAGCAGCGGGTCGATGAATTCAAGGCAATTGCCCGGTATCTGTGACCTCATTACTTCTCAAAAAGTGCCCTCCCTGCTAATCACACCGGAAAGGCTCCACGGTCACGTGGACCAGGGACTGACAGCGTGCCTGAATGCGCTCCTTATAGACTGTAGGCGACTCGGGCTGATGCGAGACCACTGAGACAATAGCCGCATGAATGTTTGGGCCTATCGCCCACACATGCAGATCACTGACTTTGGCATCGTCGTCTTCGACGGCCTGTTTGACGGTTTCCTCCATGTCCTGATGTTGCTCGTCGAGAAGGACCTTTGAGGTGTCTTTCAGCAGATGCCATGACCAACGGGTTACCAGAATCGCACCGATAATCCCCATCATCGGGTCCATCCAGTTCCATCCGGCATATTTACCCGCCAGAAGAGCAATAATGGCCAGGACTGATGTCAGCGCATCCGCAAGTACATGCAGGTAAGCGGCCCGGCGGTTGTGGTCATGGTGATGATGGTGGTGACCGTGATCATGCCCATGACTTTGACCATGGTCATGACCTGCATCCCCCAGTATCCAAGCTGACACCCCGTTGACCACCAGGCCGATAATGGCCACGAAGATGGCCCCATCGAAGGATATCGGGACGGGCTGGATAAAACGCCTAACGCTCTCTATGACCATGTAGAGCGCGAAGACAGCCAGCAGAATCGCGCCGGTGAAGCCACCCAGCGCATTGACTTTCCCAGTCCCGAAAGAGAATCGGGCGTTGCCTGCGTTTTTCCTGGCATACGCGTACGCAAAGGCGGCAATACCCAGAGCCACCGCGTGCGATCCCATGTGCAGGCCATCGGCCAGCAAAGCCATAGAGCCATAAACGATACCGGCCAGGATCTCCCAGACCATCATCGCCAGCGTCAGGCCCACTACGATGAGTGTTCGGGTTTCGCCAGATCGCTTCAGATCCTGACCGAAGACGTGATTGTGTTGCCAATGGTCGAGTCGTTCATGGTGCATAACAGTGTTCCCGGCAAGGCTGGTGATTGGTATGCCTGAGGGTAGAATCCCTCTTTTGACCTATCCCCCCTGGGGGGATAGCATGGAAATGCTACTGTAGTCATATTTCTACCACAACCTTTCCATTTCTGACGCTGCCACTGGTGGAGCCATGCTTGAGATTCTGAAACACCGAACCTATCGCCATTTGTTCTTGGCCCAGGTGGTTGCATTGCTGGGTACCGGGCTGGCGACGGTGGCCTTGAGTCTGCTGGCGTTCGACCTGGCCGGAGACGAGGCCGGACAGGTCCTCGGCACAGCCATGGCTATCAAGATGGTCGCTTATGTCTTGATAGCCCCGCTGGCATCAGCTCTGGCGGAGAACATACCCCGTCGTGCTCTGCTGGTCTCTCTGGATGTGATTCGAGCAGCGACAGCGCTGGCTTTGCCTTTCGTCACCGAAGTGTGGGAAGTGTACGTGCTAATCGCGGTCCTTCAGTCCGCATCGGCGGCCTTTACACCAACCTTCCAGTCTACTATTCCGGAGACTCTCCCCGATGAAGTCGATTACACCAAGGCGCTGTCGCTTTCCCGATTGGCTTACGATCTGGAAAACCTCATCAGTCCTGCGCTCGCGGCGTTGATTCTGCTTGCCACCAGCTGGCAGGCATTGTTCTCGGGCACGGTAATCGGTTTTATCGCATCAGCCTTGCTCGTGGTGTCCGTTGCGTTGCCCTCCCGGGCCAAATCGGAAAAACGTCGCGGCGTTTATGATCGCGCACGGGCCGGATTCAGAATTTTCTTGGCTACTCCTCGCCTGCGTGGGGTGATGGCGCTGAACCTGGTTGTCAGTCTTGCGGGAGCCATGGTGATCGTGAATACGGTTGTGCTGGTGCAGGGACAATTCGGCCTTACCGACCAGCATACGGCTATGGCTTTTGCCGCGTTTGGTGGCGGTTCCATGTTGGCGGCATTGGCGTTACCAGCTCTACTGAAGCGCTGGCAGGACCGGCAAGTTATGCTAACGGGAGGCGGGATTCTTGTGTTCGGCTTGGTTCTCGCGCTACCGGTGGAATCTCTGGAATGGCTATTACCCGTGTGGGCATGGTTAGGCGTTGGTTTTTCCACCGTTCAAACGCCCATCGGCAGGGTCCTTACGAAGTCTTCCCATGCTGAAGACCGCCCGGCGCTCTTTGCCGCGCAGTTTTCACTATCTCATGCTGGTTGGTTGATTTCATATCCGCTTGCGGGTTGGCTTGGGTCTGTACTGGGTATTCAGGTCACCCTGATTGTATTTTCGGCTATGGCTTTATTTTCCCTAATCCCAGCTTTTCGCCTGTGGCCCGCAGTTGATCCGTCGGAAGTCGTTCACCAGCACAGTGAGTTGGCATTGACCCATCCGCACGTCGCTGATTCGGGGGTTGAACACTCGCACCCATACCAGATTGATGAGTTGCACCCTCGCTGGCCCAGTAAATAGCAGCTCGACTCCTCAGGAATCTAAAGGGGCTGCCCGGAATCAACGCAATTAAATCCGCATAAAGCCCGGGTGTGCGAATTCAAAAAAATCTCAAACCTATATCACCTCTGTGAACCAAGGCACTGACAGTGTTCTCCCTCCCAATTCACAGAGGTAATTTCCAATGTCTGAACAATGCCCCAACTGCCTGTCTCGGCGGATTGGTAAGAACAACTACGGCAAGAAAACTGCCGGTGTGGTCGGTGCGTCTGCCGGTACCTACGGCGGCTATGCGGCTGCCACGGCCGGTGCCCAAGCGGGTGCTGCCCTGGGAATCGTTGCCGGTCCCGTAGGTGCAACCGTGGGTGGTATCGGTGGTGCCGTCATTGGTGCGCTGCTGGGTGGTGCCACTGGCGCTTCCGCTGGCGTGATTCTGGGCGATGTCCTGGATGACCGTGTGCTGGACAACCTTCGCTGCCTTGATTGCGGCTATTCCTTCAGTACCGATCCCGACTCCCGCGACGATATCCGCTGATTCCACTCGCAAATTCCATAGGAGAACAACAATGGCACATCTCATTGAACAAATGGCCTACGTTGGTCAAACCCCCTGGCATGGCCTGGGGAACGAACTGACTTCGAATCAGCCCTTGGAGGTCTGGGCAAAACAAGCGGGCTTGGATTGGCAGATTCAGGAAAGCCCTGTCCGCTTCGTCACCAATTCCAGTGGCAGCTTAGGTGAAATCCTGTCCTACCCGGATTCTAAAGTGCTTTACCGCTCGGATACCAAGGCGCCGCTGTCAGTTGTCGGTAATCGCTTCAAAGTGGTCCAGCCCGAGGAGATCCTGGAGTTCTATCGGGATCTGACCGAGGTTTCTGGTTTTGAGCTGGAGACAGCCGGGGTCCTTAAAGGTGGCCGCAAGATGTGGGCTCTGGCCCGCACCGGCCAATCGGGCATGCTCAAAGGCAACGATCAAACCAATGCCTATGTCCTGCTGGCAACCGCTTGCGATGGAACGATGGCGACGACTGCTCAGTTCACCAGCATCCGAGTGGTGTGCAACAACACCCTCGCGGTTGCCCTGAAAGGCTCCACGGCCAACTCCGTAAAAGTGAAGCACAACACTGCCTTCGATGCGGACCTGGTCAAGAAGCAGCTAGGAATTTCGGTCTCAGCTTGGGACCAGTTTATGTATGGCCTGAAGACCCTGAGTGAGCGAAAGGTGAAGACCACTGAGGCCAGGAACTACTTCCTGAAGGTATTCACTGATGATTCCGGAAGTGGTGTTGGCAAAACGAACGAGCGATCCATGGCCAAAGCTCTGTCACTTTATGAAGGTGAGGGCATGGGCGCGACGTTGGCTTCATCTGATGGCACAGCATACGGGCTGCTAAATGCGGTAACGGAGTTCGTCGATCATCAACGTCGAGCCAAAACCGTGGATCACCGACTGGATTCAGCCTGGTTTGGCACCGGTGCAGCCTTGAAGAGCCGTGCATTAGAGCAGGCCATGTCACTTGTGGCTTGAGCCAATCCTACAACTCGCAAAACCGCCATAAAGCCCGCCGGAGCCTGATGCTCTGGTGGGCTTTTTTATGTCTGGAGGAAAACGCCATGGGCATGAGTGAAAAGGTAATTCAGAAACAACGACCAGCGTTGCGCCTTGTCTCCACCAAAGGCCTCAGCCGGGATGAGTGGTTGAGGGTACGTAAACAGGGTATTGGCAGTAGCGATGCGGCTGCAGCCGTGGGCATGAACCCATACCAATCCCAGTTGGAACTCTGGATGGTGAAGACCGGCAGAGACAATGGCTTACCAAAACCGGATTCAGACGATCCCGCTTCACCGGTCTACTGGGGGCATATCCTGGAACCGATTGTGGCCGAGCAGTACAGCCAGCAAACCGGCCGTAAGGTGCGCCGGGTGAATGCAGTATTGCAGCATCCAGACCCGGAAAAGCACTGGATGTTGGCCAACCTGGATTACTCCGTGGTGGCCGATGACGACGTGCAAATCCTGGAGTGCAAAACGGCAGGGGAGTTCGGGTCGCGCCTGTGGAACGAGGGCGTGCCGGATTACATCCAGTGCCAGGTTCAGCACCAACTGGCTGTCACCGGCAAACAGGCAGCCGACGTATGCGTTCTGCTGTGTGGTCAGGAGTTGAAGATCTACCGCATTGAGCGGAATGAAGAGCTCATCGAGGCGCTGTACGTGCTGGAGCGCCAGTTCTGGGGTTTTGTGGAGACGGATACCCCACCACCGGTCGATGGAACCGATTCTGCTGAACGTGCCTTACGCCACCTGTACCCAGTGGATAGAGGGGAGATCCTGGACTTCAGCCAAAGCAAGGAGCTGTCCGATGCCTTCGACGAATTGCTGGCAATCCGCAAGGAAATGGAAGCCCTCAGATCTACCGAATCCCACCTGAAACAGCGAATCGAGAGTCAGATGGGCGAAGCCTCAAAGGCAACCTTCCCGAGTGGCAGCGTGAGCTGGAAACGGAGCAAGGATTCCGTTGGGCTCAACGTGAAACAGCTGTTGAAGGATCAGCCAGAACTGCTGGAGCAATACCCACTGACGAAGCCAGGAAGCCGTCGATTCCTCATCCAAGCATAAAACCCCCTTTGGCCACGCGGGCGTGACGAGTGTCCCGTGGTCCTTTTTCAGGAGAGTCATCATGATTAAAGGTTTAGCCATCACGCCTCCGGTTTTGGGGCGTATCAGCATTGGTCGAGTCGTTGAAAAGAATGGCATCCGGCTACCGCAAAAGGACGATCAATTCACCATCACCTCCCAGATCCAGGAAAAGGACGCCGGGTGGCTGCTTCATCCGCTAGACGAGGAACTAAGAAAGGATGCCCCAAACAGCAAACTGCGGACCATCCCGGTGCGCATGCTGTTCAACGATGCGGATCTCAACCTAAGGGCGGAGTACACCATGTTCGACCGCAAAAGCGGACGGCCTATGTGTGTAGGCAATGGCGACACCTGTAAGCGCCTGACGCAGTCGGGAGTGCAGTCTTTGCCGTGCCCGGGGCCGACGTTATGTGAGTTCGGCAAAGGCGGCCTGTGCAAGCCGTATGGCCGCCTGAACGTGAAGGTCGGTGACGACGATGATCTCGGTACCTTCATCTTCCGCACCACCGGCTTTAACAGCATCCGGACGCTTGCTGCCAGGCTGAGTTACTACCAGGCAGTCTCTGGTGGTCTGCTGGCGTACATGCCGTTGGAATTGAAACTGCGAGGGAAAAGCACTACACAGAGTCATCGCACGCCGATCTACTATGTGGATTTGGTGGTCAAGGAAGGGCTGTCACTGCGGGAAGCGGTGGCCGAGGCAAGGGAAAAGGCCAGGCAGGTAAAAGAGGAAGGCGTTGATCAGGCTGCGCTGGATGCGGCTGCAGCGAAGGGATTTGGTAATGCGCTGTTTGAGTACGATGAGGATGAGGTGAGTCAGGTGGTTGAGGAGTTTTATCCCGTTGCTCCTCGCGAAGAATCGCCGGACCATTCTTCTGTTGTATCGAAGCTGAAGAGAGATGTCGATTCGGCGAGGTCGATTTCTGGTTAGATTCTGGCAAGTGGTCCTATGGGGGCCACTTGTCTGACTCTGAGTATGTTTATTTTTTGTGGTGAGGTGCTGACTGGTGAAGTGTTACTGGCCAAGCTGGTGATTCTCGTGCTGGGCGATGAAAAGTTCCAGAAAACTCATGGTAAGGGCAAAGGGAGTAGTCTAACCTGTTGATTAATCGTGTGGAGGTGGCTTTCCTGAGCCTCGTTGTTGCGACATGGTACCGTTCCGACTTCTCCTTTTCAGATCTATTAATAGTTGCTGGTGTTAGCCATGAGCAAAGAGCTGGATGATAAATATCACAGGTTAGCCCTAGAAGCGCTTCACCGAGGCCTAGTCGGGCACGAGCTTCAGGTTCAAATAGGTGATGAGGAGACCATATCTACGGAGGTACTTCGCGCTTTCGAGTTTTCAGGGGACATCCTCAGGAATAATCAAGAGAGCCAACATGTGCGGATGGTTGCCGATACGGTTTTTGAAACCTGCATTCGACTTGCAAGGTGTTTGTACTTCTCAGGCGAGGCCAGCACACTCGTGCTACATGAAAATGAGCACATCTTGGATGCAGAGAGTCAGTTGGTTACGTTACGACGAAATATGAGCCACCTGAAGACGTTGTTGGATAATGGCTAATACTCGCATACACGATCAGGGCGGCGAATTCCCAATCAAAAGGAATTCCGTGAATAACGAGTTGCAGGAGATTCTTTCGGCTGCAAAAGACGTGGCTATTCGTTTTAAAAAGCTGACTGGCAAACCGTTAGGGATTACAGGCGAAATTGCAGAGTTCAGCGCCGCTAAGCTACTCGATTTAAAGTTAGCCGAGGCGAGACAAGCTGGTTACGATGCCACTGATCGTGCGGGACGAAAGGTTCAGATAAAGGGCCGTTGTTTGCCAGAGAAACCTGGCCCTGGTCAAAGGCTGGGATCGATTCGCCTTGACCATGAATGGGACATCGTCTTGCTGGTTTTGCTGGACGACAGGTTTGAAGTAATCGAAATGTGGGAGGCTGACCGCCACTTAATCGAAGCTGCAATCCTGGCGCCGGGTTCGAAAGCAAGGAATGAACGTGGCGCTTTGGCGGTGACGAAATTCAAAAGCATTGGGACCAAAGTCTGGCCTTTGAACAAGCCTTGATAACCGGTGCCAATTTTCATGCCCCCTGATCACAGCAGCATCAATGGCAGTTTTCAGCCTTATCTAGCCTGAATTGGAGGAGTTTGTTGGCGATGAAGTTTATTGACCTCATTCGAATGATCTTGCGTGACAGACCTGAAGGGGCAACTCCTCAACAGATACGCGATCAGATCAAAGCGGACTGTCCGGATTGGTATGGAACAGCGGCCCATCGCAGAAATGTCGACAAAGGCCACTACAACAATCTAGACCATGCTCTTTTGGCTGAAATTTATATCGCCACACGACAGGCATCAGATATATTCGCCGACAAATCAACTCGGCCAATGACCTTGACAATGGACCCCTCGTCTTCGATTCCGGGGGAGACAGAGGTCGAAGCGGAGGATCTAATAGAGTCGGAGAACTTGCTGCTCTTGGAGCAAGGATTTGGCACAGTCTACGTTCTTGGTACCGGGCTATTCACAAAATTGGGTGTGGAAATTGTCAAGATTGGTATCACTACAGGTGATGTCTCTGCGCGCATTCGGCAGCTCTACACGACCGGAGTTCCAACAAAATTCCGCGTGATTGAAACGTTCGATGTCCAAAATTATGCCGAGCTTGAGCAGGCGCTTCACAAGATACTTGACCCATTTCGTATCAACAGGGCCAGGGAGTTTTTTACAGAACATTGCCTCCCGTTCATCCAGAAGATCGTGAAGATCCATATCGAAATTCAGGACGCAAAGGCGGGCAGCTTGGACTGCAACGCCGAAAAGTAGGATCGAGCAAAATACCACTCGCCAATTGGTCTTGCGAGAGCAGCGGCTGAGCTGGCTCGTTAATGCGATATGCAATGTCGTGTCTGTGTTCTAACCTGACCAAGAATGATTAAAAGGAAAAGAGATGCCGAATTTTGATCCGAATTTTGAATCCGCTCGCCTCGCTATGCTCGCTCAGCAGCACCCGGGTATTGTAGATGTAAAGGGTGAGGTGGTTTTCAGGGCCGAAGACAATGAAGATCGTTTAAGCGGCACGTCCTGGACGCTTGAAAAGGATATATCCGACCAGATCACGGAATCCGGTTTCAAGGTGCATTTGATCGATCTTCTCGACAATTTCGTTGCGTATCGCGGGCAGTGTGCTGAAACACCGAGAAAAGAGGGAGTAGTTCGTTTTGGTGATGGAGCAATGAATATTGAGTGGCTACCAGACGGAACAACGCATCTTTCAGGCCATTCCACAATAGGGGATGATTTTGATCACTAAAAACGATCTATACCCTCTTGTTGATGGGTTTGAGCGACTTCCAGGCCAAATTGACAAGCTGTCAAAGGATTCATTTGAGAAGGTTTATGGGTCAGCTGAGGCTTCGAAGGCAAAAGGCATAATCTACTTCTTTTTGTCTTCGATGCCGGTCCCTAGGCTATATGGCGAAAGCCGTATCCTCTACATTGGCCAAACGAAGAATGATTTCAGATCAAGATATTTTCCTCATGCGAACCTGCATGCAACTTCAAAAGCCAATTCACTGAAATTCAACGCAATACTACGGCAGTATGGTCCGATAGAAGTTGCTGTTTGTGATTACCGTAGGTTCGGAAAAACCTTGATCGAAGCTGAGGGGCAATTCCTTTGGTGGTATTTTCAGAATCATTGCGAGTATCCGCCGATCAACTATACAAGGACCAAAATCAGAACAGATGCGGTGGATGCCTAGAGCCTTAATCAAATTGAACGCTACCGCTACGTAACCGGAAGTTTTTTGGCGTGACCCGAAACTGGGGCGCAGAAATACAAGAAAGGCAGCTATGTATGATCCTGAGTTCAGAGTTGAAAGTCGCTACTCTCGTTGGAGTGTTGCTCAGCCTTTATGGATGCGCTTATAGCATCAAAGATGTAGATGTAAGTGGGTTGGAGTCGAGCTGCGTAAGGGAATGCTCAAAAAGCTACTCTTCTTGCGTTTCACAGGGGAATCAAGTTGGCTTTAAAACAGAAACGCTGAGAGCATGCCGGGAATCCTACGTCGTATGTACCAGTACTTGCCCGGCGAAATAGCGTATGAGAATGCATCCCTTGGCAGCGACTCCTGAGAGCCCATGAGCAATTATTACGTATACGTTTACATCGACCCTCGGAATTTCGAGGAGTTTTATTATGGAAAAGGAAAGGGCTCCCGGAAGTACGCCCATGTGAATGATGAATCGGATAGCGAGAAGACCAGACGGATTAAGGCGATCAGGAAAGAAGGGTTAGAGCCAATCATTCGGGTGATTGCTCGTAATCTGTCCGAGCACGATGCGCTGTTGGTTGAGAAGACGCTGCTTTGGAAATTGGGTAAGCAGCTGACAAATGTTTCCTCCGGCCACTACGCTGACAATTTCCGGCCTCACGATTCGTTGCACAAGAATCTTTCCGGGTTCGATTTTCAGAATGGGCTTTACTATTACAACGTTGGGGAAGGCTTGCATCGCAACTGGGATGATTATGTCCAGTACGGATTTATTTCGGCAGGTCAGGCGCCGCGCTTTCGCGATGCTATTCAGGGGCTTCAAGTCGGGGACTTCGTGGCGGCCTATTTAAAAGGTCAGGGATTCGTTGGGGTAGGGCAAGTTACCCAGTGTGCGAAACCGGTTCGCGATGTCTTGGTTGGAAACATTCCGCTTCTTCAGAAAGAACTGGTTTGCCCAAATATCGCTGAGAATTCGAATGATTTGGAAAACTCTGAGTATGTTGCCCTCGTCGATTGGGTGAAGGCTGTCCCCCGAAGTGAGGCGAAGTGGAAGTCTAAGAGCGGGTTGTTTACTTCTCAGTTGGTCCGGGCTTCGCTGGATGGCCAGCCACAAACGGTAAAGTATTTAGAGCAGGAGTTTGATATCGATTTCGCCGAGCTCCTGCAATAAACCTGAGTGAGGGATGGGGTTGGCACCACCCGATATGGTGCCAGCCCGGCAACCGCTTTTCAGCGGATGCCCTCATCAACCAGGGTCTCTTTCCAGTCTTTCTCCATCACCATTCTGAAACTCAAGGGCTCGTCTTGCCCCTCAAGTGCAAGCTGCCCGATGGATGCTGTCACATCCGCATATCGGGTAAATAGGTCAAAGAGTTTCTGCTTATACTCGGTATCGTCATTACCCTTCAGGTGGTCACCCTTGGTTTCGAGTACTGAGAAACGGAATTTGCCATTTTCAACACCGTGCACGCAGGCGAGGAGATCGGGGTAAACCCGATGGCGCTGCCACCCCTGTAACCCGTATGAACGCTGGTTGACGGCAATGCGGTGCCACCAATAAATGCATTTGCTCTCGTCCAGGTACCAGGCGGTGCTTTTCTCCAGATCGTTAAGCTCACTTTGATAGACCTTCTCGAACAGGCTCTTTTCAAGTGGGTCGCCATTCTTGCGATACAGCAGCGGGTCCACGTCAGAGACGTTGATTTCCAGAGTCTCGGCAATTTTCCAGTTAAGGGCTGGGTCATTCGACGATACCAGGCGCAGGCTGATCTCCCCGCTATCGAGTTTATCTCGGAATAGGTTTTCAGCCATTGCGTTGACTTGTTCTCGCAAGTCGACCTTCATTGCCTGAATCAAGTCAAGCCGGTTTGCGTAGATCTGAGCCTCGGTCACGTCCCGATTTCTCAGGGCAGTGAGTGTTTCCTCAAGCAGGCGCATGCCTTGCCATGGGTTTGGTACGACATCCAGGAGCTGACGCACCAAGTAGGGTATGTCCAATCCTTCCTCTGGTACGGAGTAAACGGCTTCTTGTTCAAGCGCGAATGAGGTTTGTCCGTCTTTTTTTGCGTTTCGATCAAGTGTCACCCTGGCCACAGTGCGTTCAAGCTTGTCAGTATCCATAGTGGCTTTGTCGGCGCCAAGAAACTGCAAAGCCTCCCAATCCAAAGCACCGAGAACATCCCTTTCGTAATCCAAAGGCCGGTAGCCATCAGGCGAATTAATGTCTCGATGTAGTACCCGGGGCAGAAAGATCGGCGGCAAACCGGCAAACTCATTTCGCCGCTGAATGGTCTCGCGGCGCATATTCCGTGGTTTTCCGGTACCAGGGTCTACCGATGTTACGCTAGAGGCCAGGTCTGACATCCCCTCATCTTCCAGGCCCTTGCGCACACTGTTAATTGCCGCCGTTACATCCTGATCGAACGTGAATACGTAACACTCGTCCAGTGCGGGGACCCCTGTAGCTTTGGCATGAGGCTGGCGCAGCACCCGGCCGATCATTTGTGTCAGTGCGGTGGTTGCGGTCGTGCGTGACAGCACCGCCAGCGCGTAGGCGAATGGACAGTCCCAACCTTCACGCAGTGCGTCCTTGGTGATGATGAATCGCACGGAAGAGGTCGGCGAAAGGAGGTCCTCGTCAGCCAACTCATCATCGCTAGAGGTTTTGAGGCGTATGTGTTCTTCCTTTACTCCCAACTGATCCCGCAGGTACTCCCGGGCATCCTCTGCGTGAACCATCCCGGAATCACGTTGCTCTTTTCCGGTGCGTTCCACTCGCACCAGAACGATAGGCCGAATATAGCGCCCTGTCTCATTCTGGAAGGCGAGCGCTGCTCGCTCTAAATCCTGTTGTTTCAAATGGGCCAAAGTCAGAGTGTGCTTCCAACCACCTTTGCCCTCGTTGATCACGTTGATGGGCAGCTTGATCATCTCTTCATCTTTGAGATCCGCCCCAGGCACGTTCACCAGGACATTGGACTGGTGCTTGTTGTTGGTATTCGGTGTAGCGGATAGCTCCAGAATGAAGCGGGGATTAAAACCGGCGATAGTATCGCGAGCCGTGTCGGAATAGGCCTTGTGGCCCTCATCGATTACGACAACTGGGCGCACCAGTCGCAACACATTACCCAAGCTTTGCTTGATTGAAACGGAGTCCGGCACGACCCCTTCAGCAAAACCAAGGTCAGCCAGGTCATTCTGGTCCAGGTTTGGCACTTTATCCAAAAGGGCACGGTTTGCCTCGCTGTCATCCTCGATTGGAAAAAAGGAAGTAAAGCGCCCGCTGTCGCGGAACAGGCGCAGCGTTTCTTTGGATTTCCGTGCGGCAGAGGGAAGCATTAGTAGCATTACACACAGCTGGCCTTCCACATCACGGCGAGTGAAGGCATCGCCTTTTTCTAACAGCTTTACCCGTCCACCAGATGCGCGTTCCAGCATTTGTCGGTAGGGGTGTTCGCGGTTTGCTAGTTGCTTCCAGGTTTGTCGATAGATGGCTTCAGAGGGCACAACCCATAAAACCAGTCCAAGCTGGCGCTTGAAGTAGTCCGTTTGCACACGTTCCAAGGCGGCGGTGGCCAGCAGCGTTTTGCCGCCGCCAGTCGGCACCTTGAAGCATATGTTGGGTATCGAAAGGCCCTGGCCATCATGGCGAGACAGGTGGGGCGCTACTACCGGTTGGTCGCCATGATAAAGATAAGGCAGTAGCCGCTCTGCATTGAGTTGATCCCATGTTTCGCGGCAGTAATCGCCAAGGGTCGCCGTTTTGCCTTTGCTTTGCTGGAACTCAACAAATTCTTCAGCCTGCTCGCGCTGCTCTTGAAGCACTGACAAGTAACGGTCCAGCTTGCTCAATACACCTTGTTGGTACTCCTTCAGTTCCATGCTCAATCCCCCAGGATTCTGTGGACTGCATAGGGGAGTTGGCAGAACTCGATGCGGCGGGCAGTCAGTTCTTTCTGGCTCATGAACTTAGCAACGGCGAAAACAATTGCGCGTTTGCCACCTTTGCTGTTCTGTTCTATCGCCGTCACCCTCTCGGCATTCAGTGCAGCTTCATTGGAACGCAACCATTCCCGGTTTGGCTGGTAGAATAGGTGTACTCGGAATAGGTCTGTCTCACCAATAAAGCCATCGGGTGCCGGTTCGCCGACTTTGGCCAGTGATTGGCCTGTGGCAGTGTAGAAAACATAGCGGGCCAGTGCCTCGAAGGTGGGCAGTCCCTTGCCGGTAAGCAGGCTTTCAATGTCTATAGGTTCGCCGAGTGTGCAATAGGTGAAGCTTCCCCCGAGCCCTGGCGCGGTTCCTTTCACCTTGCGCTCACCGGTGACAGTGAGCACGCCATCTTTTATCTGTTTACTGATCTTGTCGTATTCGTGGCCCTGCAGATTCTCTATAGACGCAACATGGTCCAGCACCTTGGAGTGCTTCTTCTCGAATGTGCTCCAGGTAATGTTTTCTCGGTGCAGTTCGTCACGCTGAGTACCGGTGTAAGGGTAGCCATTGATTACCCTGCGCACGCGTTCAGCAGTGAGAGTATCTGCATAATCTTCGCACTCGATAAGTATGAAGCGGCGGTTTCCGTCGTCCTTTTTGTTGGCTTCCAGGACGGAGTGAGCTGTGGTTGCGCTGCCCGCAAATGAATCCAGAATGAGAGAGTTCTTATCTGTCGCAATCGCCAGTACCCGTGCTACGAGGGCCTTGGGCTTCGGAGTAACAAAAATTTCTCGCTCATCGGTATCGGAAAATACCTTGAGGATCTCAGTTTTAGCATGCCGGGTGCTGCCTACGTCCTTCCAGTTCCAGATCGTCTGGGGAACAACACCATCCCGCACCTCACTCAGAAATCGCTTAATGTTTGGATCTGCATTCCCATCAGCGCCCCACCAGATTCGCCCGTCCTGATCCATTTCCTTGAACTTTTCTTCGCTGATCCGCCAGTACTTGCCTTTCGGTGGGCCTTGTATCACTCGTCCTTTCGGAGTGGTGATGGAGTAAAGCCCTTTTGAGTACTTGTTTCTTGCGTCAAGGTCGCTGAGGAGCCAGGGTCCACGCGGGTCGTTATCTGGGTTCTGATAGCGAGAAACCATCTCATCGGTTCTGGGGAGATGGTTTAGCTCCCAAAACGCTATGTTCTTTGTGTAAACCAGCAAATAGTCATGGTCTTCGCTGAAGTAGCGAGCAGTGTTCTTGGGGCTGTCCATTTTGTGCCATATGCAGGATGCAACGAAGTTTTCTTCGCCGAAAATTTCGTCCAGCATCATCTTGCAACGCTGCGCTTCGTTATCGTCCAGCGTAATCCAGATACTTCCACGCTCAGATAGAAGCTCTTTCAATAGCTGCAATCGAGGCCACATCATGCACAACCATTTGTCGTGCCGTTCCAGGTCTTCCTTGTCCACCGGGTTGGCGGACTTCTTCAACCACTCCCTCATTAGAGGAGAACGCACGTTGTCGTTGTAGCACCAACCCTCATTACCGGTGTTATAAGGCGGGTCAATGAAGATGCAGTCGACCTTTCCGGCGTGAGTGGGGAGCAGGGCCTTGAGTGCTTCCAGATTATCGCCGTGGATGATCAGGTTGTCGTCCAACGAGGGCTTTTGGCCCTTAGCGGGCAGGGATTTGTCCGAAATCACCTTCAACTCGCGAAATGGCACCCCAAGGTGGTGGGAGTAGACAAATTGCTTGCCCTTGAATTCAAGCGTTGGCATTAATAACTCCTGATCCAGTCAAAACACGCCTTGAAGGCGGGCATCTGTTGTTCAATCTCGGCCGCGCTGAGTGCTCGAAGAGTATCTTCTTGTTCTGCAATGGCATCTTCACCCTTCTGGTCAGCTTTCGTGACTTGTTCGATACAGCCCTCCAGCCAGACCCACACGCCGGTGTACTTTAATGTTTCATGGCTACTCAGGGCAATTGCCTGGCCATCTTCGTTGGCTGCGTAGCAAGCCCAGGCATCGGCAGCCGACCAGCCGGAGCTCTTGTCGTTCTGAGGGAGTCCGTTGCCACTGAGCGCAAACCCTTGTTCCTGGCTTAAACCGTTCAGAACTCGCTTTGCAGACTGAATGTCTTCGCCATTTCGTTCAAGGAGTCCGCTACTTCGGGCGTGTGTGTAGGCAAAGTCCAGGTCGGCAATGGCACAGGCCTTAATGCCCATGGCAGAAAGAACAGTCAGCGCCTTGGGGATGTCGGCACAGGAGCCAAGAGACACAAAAGCGATGTGATCGAGCTCTGGCGCTTGGTCATAAAGCCGCTCGTAGGCAAGGGGGAGCAATCGGCGGTCCGTTTTGCCCTCGCAAATGACTACTCGATCTGCAAAGTAAATTTCAGTCAGGTTGCCCAGCTCGAACAGCGTCCGCGATTGACTTGGCCCTCCTTCCAGCGCCTCTTCGACAGCTTGTCGTAGTGGTTTGCGAACGTTTACGCCGGTCTCGGCAGCTTTCCCAACAATCACGGTATCGGCTGCGTTGTCTCGACTTAGCATCATCGGAGAGTGAGTGGAGAAGACAACTTGAAAACCGGCGCCAGATAGGTGCGATAACGCCTGCCGCAATCGCCGAACTCCTTGTGGGTGCAAATAGAGTTCCGGCTCGTCGATCAGGAGAAGCCGGCGGGATGGGCTATCGTTACTGCTCTTGCGCGTATCCGCCAAATATCGAATTAGGGCCATTTGGATGGCCCGTTGTGTGCCAGTACCCATCTGATCGAAGCGCCGCCTGTCACCTGTGACCTTGTCTGTGACGTGGAGATCGCCAGCTTTGAAAAATTCTTTGACGTCTACAACTTGAAGATCCAGATCAAGAGCGAGACCCGGGAAAAAATGTGCCAGTGCGTCGGTTGCGTCGGAATCGAACTTCTGAAGGTGGTCTGATCGGTTATCGCCGTCAGCGGTTAAAACGTGGTGTATTGTCTCCAATGCTGCACTGAGCTCTGCGTGGGCCTCCAGAAGCGGCCCCATAATTTCATCGAGTAGGCTTTTGATAGTTGTGCCTGCTTTGGCCTTGCCAAGATCTTCGCCGATGTCGTGCATTGCCTGGACAACCAGCGGCTCTGGGAGTAGAGCCGACACAGCCTGTGGCAGGCCAGTTGGATAATTACGCCACTGGTCGGGTTTGTCAGCGTCCGCACATTGCTCTGCATCCCAAACCTGTTTTTCGATGGACTTTGCAGTGGTGCCGGAAGCGACGACGCGAATCCACAAGCGGCCGTTTTTGCAATATGGGGCGATTGCTTTGCGGTGTTTAGCCTCGGGTATTTGATCCAGAACGGCTTCGCTGACCCCATCGATACACGCAGAGATTTCTACCGGCATGTCGGGGTCGTGGAAGTCCTGTTTTGAAAGTGCCGTTGGCTTCAAAACCCACTCAACGGCCTTGAGGATGGTAGACTTCCCCGTGTTGTTTTGGCCCACTAGCGGGGTATAACCCTCCAGAGGCAGAGCGACGTTTTGGCATGCCCGGAAGTTTTTGATTGTCAGATGGCTTAGGCGGTGCATACAGGTCCCTTGTCTATTCGCAGTGAGAGAGTGCGGTCTTGGTAAGTGCGACGCGGGTTGCCACGGACTAGTCTACGCGGGAAGCTGCTAGGCTCTGCGATCCGCTAGAGGAAATCCCGACTTGTCGTCTGCCAGGTGCTATCTTGTTTGATTCTGCGCAATGATACCCGATAGGTAAGTGGCCGAATACCGAGCAGAGAAATAGGCTTTGAGATCGGGCACTGCGACGTTCACTGAGTAAGGGTGGTTCAGTTGAAGAATCTAGGCATTGATAAAGATACCGGAGACATATACATCGGCAGTCGGGACCGTGGTCCAGAACGAGCCCAGCATGTGCCGGTTTTTCCAGTTCGGATTTGGGGAAAGCTGCCTGACGCTATTTCTGGGCCGGAAGTAGATTCATTTATCGTCTCTGAGTACGTGTTCCAGGAGGTTTCGTTTGATCCCGTTTCCCAAATACGGCGCGGGTATGTGTGGCGCAGAATGGACTCTCAACCTCAGTACTGGGGGCATCCTCCTTGCCAAGATGGCAGGTTGATTACTTTCCAGTATCAGGGGTTTCAGGGTGTGTTGGGCGGTGCGTTACCCGGTCAGGTCACGTTAACCTTTGGCAGCCAGGCGAACTTCACGATTGGTGAGCTGGTCCATTTCGAGCCGGACGCGATTGGTCAGGAGCTGCTGACGATAAAGATGAGGCCGCAGTTCGGGTTTCTTCCCCACATAAAAAAAGGTGCTCTTAGCGCAGAGGACCAACGCCGTGTCGAATTGGCACTAGACGACGTTGTGCAGGGCTTCCGTTCCTCCCCGCCAGCTTCAGTTATAGACCGGTGCCGCGACGCTTTGACGGTGTTCTTGTCGATAGAGCTCCAGATAAGCGGTAAGGACCTGGGCTACCTGATAAAAAAGTATGATGCTGTGACAGAGACAAGAACTGTGGTCGCCAGTCTTGCTCACACGGTCGCCAGATTGCACGCAAGGGGCAAGCCCGCTGAAACGAAATTTCCGCCCGTTTCGGATCGACAAGCAGAGCTCGCGGTAGGTGCAGTGTCTGAGGTGTTGGTATCGCTTCGCTGGGCAACATGGTCTCAGGTGGTAATATAAGGCCTTGATGGAGCCTTTTTGATAGCGCTGCCACCTAAAATTCTTTAGTCCAGTGATTCAATTGGTTACCTCACGATCGATCGGATCAATGCTCCTGCGCCATTTCGTTTTGAATCAGGATTCCTATTTCCTCAAATGGGTCAAGGCTCAGTCTGCTGCAGGTTTCAAGGTACCGATCGATATAGTTTCTTAGGTTGTGCGTGTTGGTTGAGATGAAATTAATGAAGCCTTGTTTGCCTTCGTTTGCCGGACGAATCTCCGTGAGGTTCACATAAAGAGGGCCTATGGAACTGGTTTCCTCTAGCCAGGAAGGATTTCTTCCAGCTTGACTGATTACGTAAATCGCCTTCACCTCAGGAAGGCTGAGCTGGTCTAGGAAATGGTTCAGGTTCACGGTGGGGTCTCTGTCACGTCCCGTTTCACTGACAATGGCTTCCACTCTCTCGACTATTATTTTAAGGGAAGCTGTTGCAGATTCCGCTCGGCTCTTGTGGTTCACGAGTTCGACCCTTTCTATTCATTAAGTTGAACCAACATGATGCCACAAAATTGCAGGTCTGTTCGTAGGGTGGGCCCTTTCCGGCGTCCACTGGCTGCCACTGACGTCCATGGGGCCCACCGAAATACCTAGAGGCTCCAGCCTCTCGTTGCTCCATGGGTCATATCACGTTCGACTTGCTTTTCCAGCAACCATGCGTGCACCTCGGAATCAATCCAGCCGACGGCTCTGCCGCCAAGGTAGATAGGCCGTGGAAACGTGCCCGCATCAACATATTTGTACAGTGTGGACCTGGCCAGTCCGGTTTTATCTTGCACTTCCGCCAGTCTGAGCACTCTCATAGATCTTTCTCCTCCAATTGCTCAGAGTATTTGTCGGAGAGTTCAAGCGGTCATGCCGGGCGGCTCAGTGTCCACATCAAGCTAGGAGTTATCGACGTCGACTCAGCGCCCAGAATTAAAAGGCCTGCCCTGATATAAACGAGGCCGCCCACGACGTGGTCCGTCCTGACTGCTCGGTTTGCGGCTTGTCTGGAAGGTCCTGCCGTTAACCAACATAGCGGCGTATTCGTCGATCTTGGTCAGGTATTTGGCCAGCTTGAAAAGCCCTTGTTGTTTTGCGGTGTCATGGTAGTCGATGCATCCCATGGCGTTGTAGTGGTAGGTTTGCTCGGCATCGAGGTTGCAATTCCAAGGATGACCTTGGCCGCCGGTAATGGCCTTGGCCCACATTTCACTAATAAGGCGAGCCTTTGTAATGTCCTCCTGGCATTGGTGGCCATCGAAGAAAAAGATGAAGTGGTAATGGAAACCCTTTTTGGGCTGCCATTCCAGTTTCCAGGCGTAGCCCAACAAATGGTTGAACAGTGGGTCGGTATTAAATGCGTGGCAAAGTTGCTTTCGGTGATAACGGGCCGTCTCGTAGCCAATGTAGGGACTATCGAACTCGCTGTAGCCCAGATCTACTCGAACAACCATCAGGCGACTGTGGCACTCGAAGAGGGCTTCCATGAGCTCACACAGGCGTTTGTAATTGTTGCGGCTGTTACGTCGGTTGCGATTACATTCGTAAGTAAAGTCCAGCTGGTTCATGCTCTGGTGCCAGGCTTCCAGTCGTTGATTGAGATCAGTGAGGACCTGCTCTGCTTCGTGACGGCTCATTGCTGGTGGTTGGCGAAATCCAGCCTCATGAAGGTACGCGCACTGACCAAAGGCCCACAGGAAGCGCGTAGCGTAGGGACTGGGTCGATAGTACTGACCAATATCTGTTTCATGAAACATGGTCACTAATACAGTGAAAAGTGTGGTCAGTCTCTCTAACAGCGGATCTGGGGCCAACACCACCGTATCTGCGCCGAAGGCCTCTGGCTGAATGAGTCGCTGGTGATCAAGGAACTGCCGCGTATTGGCCATAGCTTTCAGCTGTTGGTCGACCCAGACCAGATCGTTGCGCCAGTGGTAATCTGAGGGCATCGCAATTGGCTGGCCTGCTGCATTGGTAATGATTTCACTGCCGTGTAATCCGCCCAACCAGTCCAGCATCTCTTCATCGTTCGGGGTATCGTAGTAAGCGTATTGGTCCATTGTAAGTCTCCAGGTTAGATGGCCTGAGCGTTGTGCTCGTACCATTACCCCGGTATGTAAAAAGTTATCTGTCCTCCTGAACGTAATTCGGTTAAGCCCCTTTTGATGCTCGTTTGAATTGCTGAATGCGGTTCATTGCCACCTGTATCCACTGCATTGCTTTAAGGTGTTGATTCTCTCAATATCTCTGTAATCACTCCCAGTACCGCAATGGGCTTTCACTGTGTGAGCCCATCTCCTCTTTGCTACTGTATCCACTGATAAGGCGTACTGCTGATAGCCAATAACATACAAACCCAAAAGGGGATGGGTCACTTTGCTAGGACAGGCGGGAATGCTGGATGCTGGATGTGGCGCAAAACTGGAGGATAGATCGATTGGTTGCAAAAAGAATTAGTGTCGGTAGCGGGTCTAGCCAGAGGCGTTACTGAGAACGGTATATTGAGGTTGGGTCAGGCAGCTTCGGAAAACGCTTCAGATTCATTGAGGAGCTCGTCGCTGCTGTCCTCGGCACAGGAAGCCAGCCAATACTCGATTTCGGCTCGCACCCAGCCCACCGAGGCACCTACCAGCGATACCGGAAGCGGAAAATTTCTTTCGTGAATATATTTGTACACCGTTGCCCGGGCGAGGCCTGTTAGCTCCATAACTTGCTTGATGCGGAGGACCCGAAGGCCCGTTTGGCCTTCGCCTTCTTTTCCAATAGTGACGGCCCATGGCGTAGTGTGTTCTGCGTTTCCGGCGACGGAATCACGCTCGCGAATGCGTTCAACAATCCATCGGTCTATTCGATCTGCTCTCCAGCCAACTGACATGCCACCAAGAGTTATGGGGCGGGGAAACAGGCCCCGGCCTGAAAACTTATATATTGATGAGCGGCCGAGGCCTGTTGTGTGAATGACGTCTCTAAGCCGTAAAATCTGCATGTTTGATCTCCTGACCTGTTGGTTCAGAAGATTGGGAGGCGGTGTAAGAAATGATCAGTTTTGCCGAAATGGTGTCCGGGTCAGTTGGGGTTTAGCGTATTAGGAGCAATATCCGTCCCCGTACGCTGATCTCGCCTGTGAAGTCTGCGATAGACGGTGGCGGATTCACTTCTCCGTTTTAGGTAGACTGGCAAGTATCGGGCACGCCAATGGAGGGGTGGCTAGCCCTGTCATTGCCAGAGTGTTGTGCTTGAGCGCATAGACATCTGAAATGCTGTCAACAGTTATCTTTCCCCGCTTTGGGTCAAACCCAAGGGCCATTACAAATTCATTTTTTTGATTTAATCGGGTTCCACTGCCTGCCGTTATTTCGAGCGCGAAGAGCCCCCTTTCGCCTTTGTGTGGGATGGGCAGAATTTGGAAATGGTAGTTCTCGGCGTGATTGGGTAGGGCTTCCGAATAAGTGAGAGCTTTCTTCACCCCACCGGCAATATCGCGTACGGCAGTGCTCATACTCATTTCAATCAATGGAAGTATCGACAGCTCGGGCTGTTTGCTACGAACTGCTTTTTTTTGTCCGGGGTTTTTGGCGTCATCTATTTCTATGATTGCGCGGTAGGCGGATAGCCACTCTCCACGAATTTTGTTGCCAATTATTGTGTTTAGCTCCCCGGCGGTCAGTTCTGATAGTTCGTTCCAGAGTTCTGATAATGTTCTTGAGGCAAGGTCGTGGCAAAGCCAGTTCAGGAAAATCCAGGTAGAAGACGCTTGCAAATTTCCTGCTCGGCTCGCGAGCTTAAGAAGCTCGTCACGTTGGTCGATTTGTACATGCGAGGTACGCCTTTGCTTTAAAAGGCCCTTGCGTAATTCTCTGTGTTGGAAGTGAAAGTAGTTGAGGTACTCATCTGGGATGGACGGGACCGACTGCCCGAAAATCACAATTCCTCCGGATGTCGATTGCCGGTCGAAATCAGGGTGTCTTAAATTCAATGCGTGAACGCTGTTATATCTCCCAGTCAGGCCCGTTGTGTTCCCCCCGGGGAGCGAGACTCGAACGTAGTGAAATTCTCGGAGTTTCGCCATCTGATTCTTGACTTGTCGTATCGCCAATCCGGTCCGTTGAGCCAGGTCAGAAAACCCGATATTTCTGATTATTCCTCCCGCATCGGCCTCTTCAAGCAAGGCAATCATTAGGACCCGCTGAGGTATCGTTAACTGATGCGGCCGCCTACTGATTGGCCGTGGTTTCAATGTCAGTAACTCGTCGACTTTGTGCTGATGTAAGCGCGGTTGATTGTTTAGGGCGAACGAGCATATTTCCGGTTCTTCAATAGTGACTTGGTATCGGACCTGATGGATCTCAGTGGGTTTGGTCTCTTGGACCTCCAGAACACCCAATGAGCGAAGCTCTTTGACGACTTCATAAAATCGTGATTTCGGTAGTTCAATCGCATTGATAATTTCCGTCACCTGATCCACCCACGGCATCTGATTCCCATAACGTGTGACGAATTTAAGCAGGAAAAACCTTGCGAAAGGTGAGCAAGAAATCAATGAAAATCGTAGAAGCATGCCGAACTCAGTTATATATAGTAGGTACTATATACAGTACCCGTGAAACATAACGATTGCACAACGTTTTGTTTATGGTAGCTTGTTACATGAGTACTTAAAAAAATAAATGAGTAGTATTTGCAAATGAGATGGTGTGCTAATTGATTTCAAGGATTGAGAAGTGGGCTGATCGTCTTCAGAAGGAAGAGCTCGTGGACTTTGCGATTGAGCACCTGCAGAAGAACAATGTGGCCCTTCCAGCTGACAACCGTAGAAGGTCCGCAGCAAGAATGCCGCGAAGGGAGCAGCTGGTAGAAATGGTCCTGAGATTGCAAGGGTCTGACGCTGGCAAGCTACGTTACCGATTGCTCCTGGAGTCGGTGAGGCAGGAGCGTGCAAGCAGGGTCCGGGAAAAGGAGAAGAGGCTAATCAAGCGCCTGGATCTGAGGGAGTCCATCTGCGTCAAGTTGGCGGCAATGTCCCGAGCAACCAGGCTGCGTGAATCAACCGTGGTTGAAGATCTGATAACCGATGAAGATGCAGTCAGAAGGGGAGAGAGCGTTGCCCTGAAAAAGCAGCGTCAAAAGATAAAAGAAGATTCCAAGAAATTGAGGGATAGGGAAGACGAGCTGAAGGCTGCCGGCATTGAACTATCCCGACGGGAGGATAGCTTTGCTAAGAGACTGGATCGCCTGGCTGCCTTCGAGAAACTGCTGAGTGCGGTTATGGAATGTGCTGTGGATGACCTCGATGTCCGCATCAATGTTGATCAAGGCGACGGAATCGAGAGCATGATTACCTTTTCGTCTTCGTCAGACTCACCAGATAGCGTGAAGCCTCTGGCTGATGCCTGGAATGCTGTTCTCGATCAATTTGGCAAGGGTGCCCACGATAGTTGAGGCTGTGAAGGAGCAGAGAGTCATTCTGATTTCCTGATCCGGTCTAAGTAATCAGCCCATTCCTGCATCATTACCCTCCGATCCTCAATGCGCGCCGAGCGATTGTAAGCGGCAGCTACTTGGTTGCGCTGTTTGTGGGCCAGTTGAAGCTCAATGATCTCTGGCTGCCAGTTCTGCTCGTGAAGGAGGGTAGATGCTGTTGCCCGGAATCCATGACCCACCATGACAGAGCCATCGTAACCCATCGATTTGAGTGCGACGTTGATTGTGTTCTCTGACAATGGGCGGCCCCGTTTAACGGATTCAAATACCAGGCTTTGGTGGCCAGTGATGGTTTTGAGCTCCTTCAGGATGCCCTGGGCCTGAGTGGATAGCGGTACAGTATGGTCAGGGACTTGTCCTGCTCTCTTGGCCTTCTGGGTGCCCTTCATGCGTTTGCCAGGAACAATCCAGGTTGCGTTGTCCAGATCTATTTCGCTCCATTCTGCGTTGCGAAGCTCTCCCGGTCGTAGAAATAGCAAGGGAGCCAGCTTCAGAGCGGCCCTGGTTGTTGCGTGCCCTCCATAGGCATCGATGGCCTTCAGCAGCTTGCCTAACTCCTCTGGGCTGGTGATGGCGGAACGGTGTCTGGTGGGGGTGGTTTTGAGTTGCCCTCTCAACGTTGCTGTGGGATCAATCTCAGCGCGATCTGCTGCCACTGCATATCGAAAGATCTCGCCAATGCGTTGCCGGATTCGGTGTGCGGTCTCGTGCTTACCTTGGTCTTCAATGGGTCTCAGGGCCTCCATGACAGTGGCGGCTTTGATTTCCCTGATCGGCAAGTGGCCCAGTTTAGGGAAAGCCCATGTTTCGAGCCTTCTCTTCGCAACTTCCAGCGTACTATCGGCAAGCTCGCCTTTCTTTAGCTTGAGCCAGTCCTCTGCGACAGCCTTGAAGGTGTCTGCCTGTTCTTTCAGGGCGGCCTTCTTTTCTTTTCTGACCTCGTTTGGATCAATGCCGTCGGCAATCTGTTCCCGGGCGCCCGTTCGACGCTCCCTAGCCAGCTTCAGCGAGACATCCGGGTAGACGCCAAGGGCAAGTGTTTTCTCCTTGCCGTCAAATCGGTACTTCATCCTCCAATACCTCCCGGAGGGCTGGATGTCCAGGTACAGTCCGGCTCCATCCGAGAGCTTGGTTCGTTTACCGAATTTCTCGAACTTGGCGGATTGGATTTTTTTGTCGGTCAGGAGGTTTATAGGCCTGGACATGGCGGGGCTTGAGCTCTTTTTGGGGGTACAAAATCTACTATAGCGGGGCGAACTTCAGTTTGCACCCCGGATGTACCCCCAGAACATGTAGATTGGGGCGGAATATTGTGGATCGATAAGGACACCGTTTTTCGAAAAAAGACTTTTAAAACAGGTGTTTGGGGTTGGTTGTGGATCGATGCGGAAGGGTAACTGGTACCCCCGGCAGGACTCGAACCTGCTACCTTCCCCTTAGGAGGGGGACGCTCTATCCAGATGAGCTACGGGGGCTTTTTGAAGAGGGCGTATCATAGCCGGCACCGGCTTGGGTCTCAAGGGGTGCCGGCCAGGTATGGTGGCGGGTTGCGTTGGTTGGTCAGTTCACCGTGGGTTGGCGGCGCAGCTGTTCCAGCACCTGACCTGCGTCGGGAAGCTGTTCACTGGTGCTGACCAGTAGCGCATTTTTACGTTCCAGAAGCGCTTTTTCAAAGGTGTTCTGCAGTTCCTCCAGAGACACCTTGCGGATCGCGTCGGCCAGGCGTTCACGGCTGTCAAAGTCGTGGTTTTCCCGATCGATTTCCTGCCAGTAGCGGCTGGAGATTTCGCCCAGTTGACGTTCGTTTTCCAGCAGGCGGCTGATCACGGCCTGTTTTTCACGGTCAAGGCGGTTGTCATCCAGTTTGGCGAGTTCATCGGTAAAGTTTGTGGCAAATTCGCTCACGGCCTGGTCGATGGTCTGGCTCCTGGCTTCGGGGGACTGCACCACCAGCGCCACTGCCGGGGTTTCCAGTATTTCGAAGTTGGTGGCGTAGACAATGTACCCCAGTTGCCGGTTGGTGCGGATTTCCTCGTAGAACGGGCTGCCGATAATCTGGGCAAGCAGGTGGTAACGCGCCCGCTCCTCATAACCGGTGTTGTCTCCCTGCAGGTAGAGGGTGTAGCCGGTATCCGGATGGTCGATCTCAAGGCCGGCGTCTGTCTGGCCTTCTGGCAGTTGGCGAATGCCCGCCCGGGCTACGTCGGTGCGTCCGCCAACTGCCAGCACCTGTGCTTCAACCCGTTTGGCCAGGTTGAGGGCGGAGGCTTCGGTCAAGTTGCCGTGGGCGAGCATGACCGGGTCGGTCTGCGCCAGCAGCTTTTGGGCAAAGACCTGCAAATCCTTCAGTGAAACGTCACGGGCCGCGGCCAGTTTGGCGTCCGTCGGGAAGGTGCCTTCAATCAGTGCTGTCTGGACAAACTCGGAGGTTTGTTGCACCGGGCGGTTTTTCGCTTTGTTTTCCAGGCTGTCGATGAGCCGTTGCTGTGCCAGATTGAAGCGCTGTTCTGTCAGTTCCGGGCTGGCCAGTTCGGCCAGCACCCGGCTCAGCAGGGTGTGCAGTTTGTCATTGTAGCCGCCCACGCGCACGGTGATGCCCCGCAAATGGCCGTACACACGGTAATCCAGCCCTGCCAGTCTGGCCGGGTAGGTCTGGGCGTTGAGCCCATGGTTGACGGCATCCAGCAAGAGTTGGGTCAGTACTTTTTCGCGGGCTGAGCCCCTGGCCGCCGGCGTGCGCAGGCTGACCAGTACATTGGCTTTCGGGGTTTCAAAGCGGGTGTCGCGGGCGTACCACACATCCAGGCCGGACAGCTGTGCCAGGCGTTTAGGCTGTTCCATGGTCTGGCCAGGCACCAGTTCCAGGTCTTCCGGTACGAAAGGGTTCACTTCCGGCAGCGTTAACTTGTTGGCCAGTCGGGCACTGGCGGTGCTGGTGATATCCAGCGGCACTCTTTGCCAGGGGGTCTGGTACCACTGGGTGATCTGCGGATTATCCAGTTCCGGTGTGGGCTCTGATACGCGCACCAGCAGGTTGTCGGGAGTGAGCTGTGCCAGTACTTCACGGTACTGTTCCGGTGCGTAACGTTCCATCAGCCAAGGAGCGCTCAAAACGTCTTCCGCCGGGTAATCCCGCAACAGACGGGACAGGCGCATGGCCTCGCTGGTTGGCTTGCCTTTTTCCCGGTAGCGGAAATCGATGGTGGCCAGTTGCTGCATTTCCCGGAACCGGCTCTCTTCAATGCCGTTCTCACGGATTTTGTCCAGGTAGTCGAAGGTCAGGGCGATGATCTCGTCCTGGCGCTTCAGGCCTTCGCGGGTCAGCGACAGGCTGATTTCCAGGGTGGCGTGTTCGCCGGTGTCCATGCCCAGGCCGGCAGACAGGCTTTCCGCCAGGCCGGCTTTTTTCAGTACATCAAACAGGCTGCCTTCGCCTTCGTGGCCAATCAGGTTGGCCAGGTACGAGACCGGTTTGGTTTTGTAGTTGGCTTTTTGTGACGGTATGGGGAAAGCCAGGGTCATGTGCCGGCTGTCTTTCAGGCTTTCGGCGGTGATTTTTTCCGGCAGCCGGTCCACATCCAGCACCGGCTGGGGGTGGGTTTTCGGGCTCAGGTTGCGGTTTTCTATGGCGCTGAAGCGCGGGCGCACCATTTGTTCGAGATCGTCCAGGCTCTGTGGGCCGTAAACCGCCAGGGTCATGATGTTGGCGGAGTAATGCTGTTGCCAGAACTCGATGAGGTCAGGGCGTAGCGGGTTGTCGTCGGTGTTCTCCAGGGTGGTCAGGTTGCCCACGGCAAAGCGGCTGAATGCATGGTCCGGGTTGCCGCCGGCTTTGCGCACCGATAACAGTCGCCGGGCATCGTCTTTCAGTTTGGCGGTAAATTCCGAGTGCACGGCGTTGCGCTCCCGGTCCACCAGTTCTGGTGTGAACAGTGGTGCGGAGAACTGCTGGGCGAAGCGGTCCAGGGCCGGCTCCAGGAATTCGGCTTCCACGTCAAAGAAATAGTTGGTGTCCTGGAAGGCGGTAAAGGCGTTATGACTGCCACCGTGGCTGCGGATGAACTGCTGGTATTCGCCGGCATCGGGGTATTTTTCGGTTCCCAGGAACAGCATGTGCTCCAGAAAATGGGCGAGACCGGCCCTGTCATCGGGGTCGTCGCCACTGCCAACGGCCACGTTCAGGGAGGCTGCCGCTTTTTCCGCTTGTGGATCGGAAACCAGCATCACCCGAAGGCCATTGTCCAGTTCCAGAAAACGGTAGTCGTTGTTGTCGTTGGGGCTTTTGGTGGGATTCACGCTGGCGTTCACCGTCGGGCTGAGAAATAACGTTATCATCAGGATCAGAAGAAAAACCGGCAGGTGCCTGGCACCTGTGAAACGGGCGTGTTCCGCGTTCATAAAGCCCCTCGTTCAAGTGAATTCAGCGGTGGCGGACAACAGCGACGGGACGTCAGTGCACCCGGGTGTTGTTGCCGGTGCTCGGTTGTTGTTCCAGGGTTTGCCGGGCCAGGTCGGCGGCTTTCTCGCTGCTCAGGTCACCGGCGGCGATGCGTTCGAGTACGGTGGCCATAATGGCGATGTTCTGCTGGTATTCGGAAAATTCGGCCTGGAAGGCGCTGTCAATGGCCTGGTAGACCGCCTGGATTTTCTCTTCCCGGGAGCCGTTGTCGGTGGCGGTATCGTTGATGGCCTTCAGGCAGGCCCGGGCAATGGTGATGTAACGTTCGGTATTGGCTTGATCTGTCATGGAGATGAGTCCGGATCGGATTATTCGTGGAAGGTGAGACGCGGCCGGGCCCAGGAAGTTCCCGGCGCGTGGTGTCAGGATTGGCCGTTTTCGTTACTGTCGGCCGCAGGCTCTACAGCGGGTGGCGGAAAGCCGCCCAGTTCTTTCCAGCGGTTAACAATGGTGCAGAACAGATCGGCGGTTTTTTCGGCGTCGTAGGCGGCGGAGTGCGCTTCCTTGTTGCTGAACGGAATGCCCGCCAGTTTGCAGGCCTGGGCCAGTACCGTGTGGCCATAGGCCAGGCCTGCCAGGGTGGCGGTGTCAAAGGTGGAGAACGGGTGGAACGGATTGCGCTTGATGTCGGCGCGCATGGCGGCGGCAAAAACGAAGTTGTGATCAAAGGTGGCGTTGTGGCCGACCAGGACAGCCCGTTTGCAGTCATGGGCTTTCACGGCCTTGCGAATCGGCAGGAAAATTTCGCTCAGGCCTTCGCGCTCCGGCACCGCTTCGCGGTCGAGGCTCCAGGGGTCGATGCCGGTGAAATCCAGGGCTGACTGTTCCAGGTTGGCACCTTCGAACGGATCGATCTGCTGTACGTGGGTTTCACCGCGCACCAGCCAGCCGTCGTCGTCCATGGTGAGCATCACGGCAGCAATTTCCAGCAGGGCGTCGCGCTCGGCATTGAAGCCGGCGGTTTCAACATCGACCACCACCGGCAAAAAGCCGCGGAAACGACGGGACAGGGGATGGGGCTGTTTGTTTTCGTCTGACACTCGAACTCCGATGTTCGCGTTGTGAATGTGGGTGTTGTTTACGCCAGGCGCCAGTTAACGGTTTCACCGGCTTTCAGGGGCACAATGTGGCCGTCTGCCAGCGGCAGCTTATCGGGCATGGTCCAGGGCTCGCGCACCAGGGTGATGGTGTCGGTGTTTCTGGGCAGGCCGTAAAAGTCCGGGCCATTGTGGCTGGCGAAGGCTTCGAACTTGTCCAGAATGCCCAGCTCGTCAAAAATATCCGCATACAGGCCGATTGCGCCGTAGGCGGAGTAACAGCCGGCGCAGCCACACGCGGCTTCTTTTTTGTCCCGCGCGTGCGGGGCGGAATCGGTACCCAGGAAAAAGCGTGGGTCGCCACTGGCCACCGCTTCACGCAGGGCCTTCTGGTGCTGGTTGCGCTTGAGAATGGGCAGACAGTAAAGGTGCGGGCGAATGCCGCCCACCAGCATGTTGTTGCGGTTGTACATCAAGTGCTGAGGCGTGAGGGTGGCACCCAGATTGCCGCCCTGGTGGTTGCGGACAAACGCCACGGAATCGGCGGTGGTGATGTGTTCCAGCACGACCTTCAGATTGGGGAAGGCGGCCAGGGTTGGCGCCAGCACCCGTTCCAGGAAGACCTTTTCCCGGTCAAAAATGTCTATGTCCCCGTCGGTGACCTCGCCGTGCACCAGTAGCAGCATGCCGCATTCGGCCATGGCTTCCAGCACCGGGTAGATGTTGCGGATGTCTGTCACACCTGATGCAGAGTTGGTGGTTGCGCCGGCCGGGTAGAGTTTGGCCGCGATAATACCGGCGGCTTTTGCCTCGCGGATGGTTTCCGGTGTGGTGCTTTCGGTGAGGTACAGGGTCATCAACGGCTGGAAGCCGGTGTCGCCGGCGGCTGCCAGAATACGTTCCCGATAGGCCAGGGCAGCTTTTGTGTCGGTTACCGGCGGTACCAGGTTGGGCATGATGATGGCCCGGCCGAAGCAGGCGGCGGTGGCCGGTACCACGCTGTTGAGCACTTCACCGTCGCGCACGTGCAGGTGCCAGTCGTCCGGGCGGGTAATGGTCAGTTGTCTGGTCATGAAGTCATCCGCAAAGCAGCCAAAAATTTTGCTGGAGTATACCAGAAGGCAGGGCGAATGTTTGCCCCGGGGCGAAGGCCGGGCTCAAGTAATGCCCGGGGTTGCCGTTAAGGAGTCAGTTGACTGTTTTCGTCGAACTTTCTCGTTGTATTACTCGGGACATGACTATGGCTAACGGGTTTCGCCCCTCTCTAAGGTACCGTCTCAGGCACGGGTGGGCTGTGCTGTGCGGCACTGCGCTGTTGCCGGTGATGATCGGGCCGGTGCAGGCCTCCAGTTACGGCGCCGGTATCGAGAACAGCCAGTGGTACCTCTCGGAATCCATTTTTGAATGTTCCCTGGTGCACGATGTGCCCGGTTACGGTCGTGCGGTGTTTCGCCACCGGGCCGGCGAGCAGCTCAGTTTCTATCTGGAAAGCGATACGCCGGTTATGCGGCCGGGGCAGGGGCGGTTGGTTGTGGAAGCGCCCGCATGGCGCCCGGGCGTGGCGCCAAGAGCCATTGGCGCGGTGAATGTCTCCGGCGACCGGCGTACGGTTCGTTTGGGCAACCGGGAAGCCATGGCGGTGGTGCAAGGGTTGCTGGACGGTATGCGCCCGACACTGAGCCGCCAATCCCGCTATCAGGACAGACCGGTGCGGGTTCAGCTATCGAATGTGAATTTTGCCGGGCCCTGGGCAGGATACCGGGAATGCACCTCGACCCTGTTGCCGGTGAATTACGATCAGGTGCGTCGTTCACGCATTCCGTTTGCCAGTGCCAGTTCCCGCTTGTCCAGAGCCGACCGGGAATGGCTTGATAAGGTAGCCACGTTTGTATTGGCTGATCCGGCCATTGAGCGGGTGTTTGTCGATGGCCATTCGGACAGCATTGGTAGTCGAATCGATAACCGGGCACTGTCAGAAGAGCGGGCGCAGGCGGTGGCCGATTACCTGGAGGCTCAAGGCGTGGACCCGGATATGATGACCGTGCGCGCCCATGCCGACCAGTATCCCGCGTCCCGGCGGGCGGCTGATAACCGGCGGGTGACCATTCGTCTGCAACGGGAAGGTGAGCGGCCGGCGTTTCAGCAGGCCAATGCCGGCGGCGAGGACTTTTCAGGGTAAGGCAGGCGTGGTGGTCTGCTCAGGCCGCCGTCAACACCTCAAGGTGGGCGATCACACTGTCACACAGTGCTTCCATGTGATAGCCCCCTTCCAGCATCGAGACCAGGCGGCCACCGGCATATTCTGCGGCCAGGTCAACCAGCCATTGGGTAATCCAGCGGAAGTCATCGGTCTCAAGGTTCAGCTCGCCCATGGGGTCCAGCCGGTGGCCGTCGAACCCCGCCGAGACCACCACTAATTGTGGTCTGAAGGCCCGAAGTGGCTCCTGCCAGGCGTCCATAACCTGTTTACGATAATCCTCCGAGCCACAGCCGGCTTCAATGGGCACATTGATGATGTTGCCCGCCTGCCGGTAAACGTGGGAATGGGGAAAAAACGGGTGTTGGAAGCTGGAGCACATCAGCATGCGTTGGTCGCCGCCAACGATGTCCACCGTGCCATTGCCCTGGTGTACGTCAAAATCGATGATCGCCACCCGGTCAATGTCGTAGTTGGTCAATGCGTGCAGGGCGGCCAGCGCCGGGTTGTTGTAGAAGCAAAACCCCATGGACCGGGCGCGTTCGGCGTGGTGCCCGGGTGGACGCACGCAGGCAAAGGCATTGCGGGAGGCCCCCGTCATAACCCGGTCAACCGCCTGCACGCAGGCACCGGCAGCCAGACGAGCGGCGCGCAGGGTGGTGGGGGTCATCGCGGTCTCTTCATCGGTAAACACTCGCCCGTGTGTGGGCTGCAGTTCTTCGAGCTGCCGCAGGTAGCTCTCGGGGTGTACCGTCAGTAGTTGTTCCCGGGTAATTTCATCGGGGCGAATCCACTGCAGTTCCTGCGCCAGCCGGGTGTCCGCCAGGCGCGCCAGAATGCGTGAAATACGCTCCGGGCTTTCCGGGTGGTCCGGGCCCATGTCGTGTTTCATGCAGTCGTCGTGGGAGTAGAAAGCCGTTGTCATGAGCCGGAATCCGAACCTCGATGGAAACAGGGCGACATGGTAGCAGGCGAGGGTGAAGCCTGTCCTGCCTGTTGTTTTCAATGCTGTTGATAGCGCGCAGGCATCAACCTGACCGGATGTACGTTAAGATAGAGGCATCAAGTGTCGACGATTGCCAACACACGCTGGTGCCGGCGTCAGGGAGAGAGATTTTGAGTACCCGCTATCTGGAAAGCCTGTTTAACCCCCAATCCATTGCCGTGGTGGGCGCGTCCGAGCGGTCCAAGAATCTCGGTGGTGTGGTGGTTCGAAACCTGCTGGAGGGCAATTACCCGGGGCGCCTGGCGGTGGTGAACCGCCGTGGCTACAAGGAGGTTTACGGTGTGCCGTGCCATAGCCGGATCGGCGAGCTGGATTTTGTGCCGGAACTGGCCATTGTCTGTACGCCGCCGGTCACCGTGCCCAGGGTGGTCCGACGGTTGGGTGAAATTGGTGTGCGCACCGCCATTGTGATGACCGGTGGCATGTCCCGTACCCACAGTAAAAGCGGCAAACCGCTTATGTACTCTGTGCGCGAGGCCGCGAGGAAAACCGGCCTGCGGGTGCTTGGGCCAAACACCATCGGGTTGATCGTGCCGGGCCGGCAGTTGAACGCAACCTACGCGCACATCGGCTCCTTGCCCGGAAAAGTCGCTTTTGTTGGTCAGTCCGGCGCCATTGCCAGTTCGGTGCTGGACTGGGCCTATGCCCGGGGGGTGGGCTTCTCCTACTTCCTCACACTCGGTGATGGCATGGACATCGGTCATGATGACCTCATCGATTACCTGGCCCAGGACACCCAGACCCGCGCCATTCTTCTGCATATGGAGAACATCCCCAATCCCCGAAGGTTTATGTCGGCGGTGCGGGTGGCGTCGCGCACCAAGCCGGTGATCGCGGTGAAATCAGGCCGGGTGCCGGAATCCGAGTGGGAGCCCCACGAGCTGCCAGCCGGTATCCGCCGCAGTGACCCGATTTTCGATGCCATGCTGCAACGAGCCGGTGTGTTGAGGGTGGATGGTCTGGGGCAGATGTTCGACGCCCTGGAGACTCTGACCCGCATGCGCCCGTTACGCCGCGAATCCCTGGCCATCATGGGTAACGGTGTGGGCCCGGGAGTGCTGGCGGTTGACCGTCTGGCGGATCTCGGGGGCGAATTGGCGGAGCTTTCCCCACAGACCCTTAATGCACTGTCGGAGATTCTGCCCCCTTACTGGACCCGCAAGAACCCGATTGATCTGAACTACGATGCCACCCCGGAAATCTATGCCCAGGCCATCCAGATACTGGCAAAGGACCCCGGCATCGCCAATGTGCTGGTGATGTACGCTCCGACCCTGACGGGTAACAGCCTGGAAACCGCCAATGCCGTGGTGGAAGCGGCCAAAGGCACCCGTCTGAACGTGTTCACCTGCTGGCTGGGGCAAAGCACGGTAATGGAATCCCGTGATGTGTTCTACCGGGCCGGCCTGCCATCTTTCTTCAATCCGGAAAAGGCGGTGATGGCGTTCATGCAGCATGTGCGTCACCAACGGTTCCAGCGCCTTCTGACGGAAACGCCGGAATCCTTTACAGACCACTTTGCCGATCACAGTGATACCCGTCGGGTGTTGACCCGGGCGCTCGCCCAGGGCCGCTATTACCTGTCGAACCGAGAAGCCCGGGGCGTTATCCGGGACTATGGCATAAGCACTGTCGACACCATGTACTGTGACGATGTGGAAGAAGTGTTACAGGTGTTTGCGGTTGAGCGGCGGCCGATCGATGTCACCGTATTGCATCAGGATGCCTGTTATCCATTCATGGAGTTGAGCCCGTCACAGCGACGCTACAAAGGCACACTGAAAAAGCTGGGCAATGAGCAGGCGATTATGGATGGCTGCCATTTTCTGATGGACGAATATCTCCGGCATTTCCCGGACAGTGGTTTCCTGGGCTTTTCGGTGCAGCGTTCCTACCAGCATGTGGGTGGCATTGAGTTTAGTGTCGGCATCACCCGTGACCCGGTGTACGGTCCGCTGGTGGTGTGTGGCGCGGCCGGTGCCCAGGTCAGTATCATGGCCGACCGGCAGATTGCCCTGCCACCCCTGAACATGGTGCTGGCAAGGGAGTTGCTGCGGCGTACCTATATGTACAAACTGCTGGAGGAACACAGTCTGCGCCCGGAGGAGGACATTCGCGCGGTCTCTGAAACCCTGGTGACTTTGTCCCAGATGGCGATCGACATGCCGGAAATCCGTGGTCTGGAGATCTCGCCGTTGCTGTTTAACGGCGACGGGGCGGTGGCGGTCAGCGTTGCCATTGATCTGGATGATGAACCGGGCCAGCCGATCATCCAGCCCTATCCCCGGGAACTGGAGGAATGGATCGTGCTGCCCAAATCCGGCCGGCGGGTGATCATTCGTCCGGTGCTGGCGGAGGACGAGCCAGCACACCGGGAATTTCACGAGCACCAGTCTCCGGAATCCATCCGTTACCGGTTTTTCCAGTACCGGAAGCACTTTTCCCGGGAGGATGTGGCGCAGATGGTGCAGATTGACTACGACCGGGAGATGGTATTTATCGCCAACGCCCGGCGAGAGGGCGGTGGCGGCGAGGAAACCCTGGGCACCGTGCGCACCTGGACCGATGCCGACAACCTGCGCTGTGAATTCGCCGTGATGGTGGACGATCGTATGAAAGGCGAAGGCCTGGGATTGCGGTTGATGCAGAAGATGATCAATTACTGCCGTGCCCGGGGCACCATCGAAATGGTGGGCGATGTACTGCCGGATAACCGGCCCATGTTACAGCTGGCGGAACATTTGGGGTTCGATATCCGCTATAACCATGAAGAAGATGTGATGGAATTGCGGTTGTTGCTCAATGAGCCGCAAAGCGACTGGCAGAAGGAACAACTGAAAAAGCACGGATGAGAGACTGTGTGGCGGGGCGGTCATCGGGCTTGCGTGATGACTGCCCCGCCGCAGCTGGTTATTCCTCCACGATGGCCGAACGGTCTTCGCCGCCGAGGGCGTCCAGCAGCCCCGGAATCATTCGGGACAACTCCAGGGTCATCAGCGTAAAGGCGGCGTCGAATCGGGCCACAGCGTCATCGCCATCGACTTCCTCCAGCTGATCCTGCAGGGTTTCACCGAATTTCAGGCGGCGGATCCCCAGTTCCTCATCCAGTACGAATGAGACGTTGTCGTCCCAGGTCAGCGCCAGCTTGGTTACCTGCATGCCGGCGTCCAGATGATTGCGTATTTCCTCGGCTTTCAGGTCCAGCCCCTTGCAGCGCACCACGCCGCCGTCTTCGGACGGGTCTTTCAGCTCGCACTCGCTGCCCAGTACCACGGTGGCCGGGTGGTCCACGGTTTCATTGAGCCAGCCGGTGAAGGTGAATGCCGGAGCCTGTTCCACCGCCGGCGGGCGAACCGGCAGTGAGCCCAGGCTTTTACGCAGGGTGGAGGCCAGGTCGTCGGCCTGTTTGGCCGAACCGGCATCCACCACCAGGAACCCATCCTGGGGGGCCAGGTAGGCGTAGCAGCGACGGTTGCGGGAAAATGCCTGGGGCAGCATTTCCAGCATCACCTGTTCCTTGATCTCATCTTTTTCCTTTCGGCGAACCTTGCGGCTCTGCTCCAGCTCGATGGCCTCGGCGCGCTCTTCCACGGCCTCTTTCACCACCGGGCCGGGCAGAATTTTTTCTTCCTTGCGCAGGCAAATCAGGTGGTAACCGTTGGCGCTGTGCACCAGTTGCTCGCCGTGCTTACCCAGCGGCGGTACCCAGCCGGAACGGGTGGTTTCCTGCGGGCCGCACGGCTTGAAGGCGTCCGCCTGCAGCTTTTCTTCGAGCTCCTCGGCGGAGATGTCGAACGGCTTGCTAAAACGAAATAATCGGGCGTTACGAAACCACATGGGTTTGAATATCCTTGTTGCGGTGTCAGATCAGGGTGGCCGGGTCAGATCAGATTTGCATGATTTCGACCAGTACGGTCTTGATGATGAAACCAACCACCCCGGCACCGAGTACGGTGAACAGGGCCATGGTGCCGAATTTGCCGGCCTGGGATTTCTTTGCCAGGTCCCAGACGATGAATCCCATCCAGACAATAAGGCCGGTCAGAAGCACCAGCATGGCGATCTGGGAAAATACTGCTTCGTTCATGGAGTCTCCGAATTCAACAGAACATGAGTGTGATGATGCGCGCGAACAAACCTTTTACTGTTCGTCGCGGAGGAAAACCCAGTTGTTGTTGTCGGATTGGTCTTCACTGAAGTAGTAGCCGTCCAGATTGAAGCCTTTCAGGTCTTCGGCATTGCTGATGCGATTCTGGATGGCGTAGCGGCACATCAGGCCGCGGGCCTTTTTGGCGTAGAAGCTGATCATCTTATACTGGCCATTTTTCCAGTCCTTGAACTGGGGGGTGATCAGCCGGGCGTCCAGTTCCTTTTTCTTCACGCTTTTGAAGTATTCATTGGACGCGAGGTTTACCATTACCTTGTCGTCGGCGGCCAGCAAGTCATTCAGGGCATGGGTGATTTTGCTGCCCCAGAATGCGTAAAGGTCTTTGCCGCGGGTATTTTCGAATTTTGTGCCCATCTCAAGCCGGTAGGGTTGCATCAGATCCAGTGGCTTGAGCAGACCATACAAGCCGGAAAGAATGCGCAGATGGGTTTGGGCAAAGCTGAAGTCTTCCTCACTGAAGCTTTCTGCGTCCAGGCCGGTGTAGACATCGCCCTTGAACGCCAGCACCGCCTGGCGGGCATTGTCCGGGGTGAACGGCGTGTGCCAGGTGCGGAAGCGTTCGGCATTCAGCTGGCCGAGCTTGTCGCTGATGCTCATCAGATTGCTGACCTGATGCGGTTCCAGTTCCTTGAGCTGGTCGACCAGCTCGCAGGCGTCGTCCAGGAAATCCGGCTGGCTGTGGGTTTCTGTCGCCAGCGGGCTGTCGTAATCCAGCGTTTTGGCGGGGGAAATGATCATCAACATGACTGGAAAATCCTCATTGCAGAAACGTCAGTAACTGGTCCTGGGTGAACGGCCAATCCAGCTCGGCGCCGGTGTCGTTACGGCGCAGCACCGGAATGCGGGTGCCGTAGCGTTCCACCAGGGTTTCAGACTGGGCAATGTCCACCACATCCACCGGAATCGGCTCGGGCATGGGCGTCTGCACCAGCAGCGCCTCGGCCAGCTCGCACAGGTGGCACTGGGAGGTTGTGTAAAACAGCAGTTCCATTATTTTTTCGGTTGCGCGTCAAGTTGCTGGCCGTTCAGTTCGCGACTGTCCCTGCCCATCAGGTACAGGTATACGGGCATCAGCGCTTCCGGGTCCGGGTTCTTTTTCGGGTCTTCGGCCGGGTAAGCCAGTACTCGCATGCCGGTGCGGGTGGCACCGGGGTTCAGACTGTTCACCCGGATGTTGTGCTGGTCGTCATCCAGTTCATCGGCCAGCAATTGGGCCAGCCCTTCCACGGCAAACTTGGAGACGGCGTAGGCGCCCCAATAGGCCCTTGCCTGACGGCCGACGCCAGAGGATGTGAAGATGACCGAGGCATCGGCCGATTTGCGCAGCAGCGGGATCATGGCACGGCTCATCAGGAACGGTGCGGTGGCATTCACCTGCATGACGCGGTTCCAGGTTTCCGGGTCGTAGAGTTCCACCGGGCTGCGGGCGCCGAGGATGCCGGCGTTATGCAACAGGCCATCGAGCCGGCCGAAGTTCTGCTCGATGGTCATGGCCAGCTCGTCGTATTCCTTGACCGCCGCGCCTTCGAAATTCATCGGGGCGATGGCGGCCTGAGGGTAACCGGCGGCTTCAATCTCGTCATACACCTCTTCGAGCTTTTCCACGGTCCGGCCCACCAGAATCACGGTAGCCCCGTGCGCGGCGTAGGCCATGGCCGCTGCCCGGCCAATACCGCTGCCGGCACCGGTGACCATAATGATGCGATCTTTCAGAAGATCGGCAGGTGCCTGGTAATCGTGCATAACCTGTCTCCGTGTTCATCAGGCTGCCCGGCGCAGGGCGCCGGTGGTGAAAATTAACTGGGCGCTAGTGTAACAGTTTTGCCAGGTCGCTGACCGTGTCGGCGATAACATCGGCTTGCCACAGGTCAATCGCCTCCGGTTGCTCCAGGTAGCCGTAGCGCACGGCGATGGTGCGCATTCCGGCGTTTCGGCCAGCTTCAATGTCCCGCTGATGATCACCGACATAGACAGATTTCATCGGTTCTGCCTGGATCTGCCGGCAAGCCAGGAACAGGGATTCGGGGTGGGGCTTGCGCTCGGTTACGTGGTCGGGGCAAACCAGTGCGCCACAGCGATCCGCAAGGCCCAGGGCGTCAATCAACGGAACGGCAAAGCGGGCGGGCTTGTTGGTGACAATGCCCCAGGGTATACCGCGGTCCTCCAGGGCCTCGAGTATGGCATCCATGCCCTCGAACAGGGTGGTTTCAATGGCTACGCCGGCTTCATAGAGGTCCAGAAAAGCACTGTGCTTTTGCCGATAGTCCGGGTGCTCCGGCTCCAGGCCAAAGCCGATACGAATCATGGCACGGGCGCCATTGGACACAGACGGCCGGATGTGCCCGGCGGGCAGCGCCGGCAGGCCATGTTGAGCGCGCAACTGGTTCAGGCAGCGGATGAAATCCGGCGCCGTATCAATCAGGGTGCCGTCCAGATCAAACAGGACAGCAGCCGGCTGCCGGTCAGTCTTCACGGGTGTCCCGGGCGTGCATCAGGTAGTTGACATCCACGTCCCGGCCCAGTTTGTATTCCTTGGTGAGCGGGTTGTAGCTCATGCCGGTCAGCTCGCTCACATCCAGCCCGGCCTGGCGCAGATAGTCAGACATTTCCGATGGCCGGATGAACTTTTTCCATTCATGGGTGCCCTTGGGCAGCATCTTCAGCACGTATTCAGCGCCGACAATGGCAAACAGGAAGGATTTGGGGTTGCGGTTGATGGTGGAGACAAACAGGTGGCCACCGGGGCGCAGCAGTTGCGCGCAGGCCTTGATAACCGAGCCCGGGTCCGGCACGTGTTCCAGCATCTCCAGGCAGGTGACGACATCGTACTGGCCGGCGTGCTCAGGGTCGGCTGCCAGTGCTTCCACGGTGGTCTGACGGTAATCCACTTTCACGCCGGAATCCAGGCTGTGCAGGCGGGCCACCGACAGGGGCGCCTCGCCCATGTCGATACCGACCACATGGGCGCCGCGCAGGGCCATGCCTTCGGACAGCAATCCGCCGCCGCAACCCACGTCGACCACTTTCTTGCCGGCGAGCGGTACACGCTCGTCGATATAGTTCAGGCGCAGGGGGTTGATGTCGTGCAGTGGTTTGAATTCACTGCTCGGGTCCCACCAGCGACTGGCCAGGGCTTCAAATTTGGCAATTTCATTCTGGTCTATGTTGTGGTTGCTCATGGCCTTTACCTGTTAACTGAGAATCTGTTGACGCCAGTGATTGACCCGAAGCATCAAATCCGGCACATCGATGCGGGTCAGCCGGCCGTCCTGCAACTGAGGTACGCCGTTGATCCAGCTGTGGCTTACTGCCCGCCCATGATTGCTGTAAACCAGGTGGGAAGCGGGATCATACACCGGTTGGAGAAACGGGTCGCCCAGATCAACGGCGATCAGGTCTGCCCGCTTGCCGGCCACCAGCGAGCCGATTTCATGCTCCAGGCCCAGCGCCCGGGCACCGTTGATGGTGGCCATCGCCAGGGCCTGATGGGCAGAGACGGCGGATGCATCACCCGAGACCGCCTTGGCCACCATGGCGGCGGTCTGCAGTTCGCCGAACAGGTCCAGGTCATTATTGCTGGCCGCACCATCGGTGCCGACGGCGACATTGACACCCCGTTCCATCAGGCGGTGCACCGGGCAAAAGCCACTGGCCAGTTTCAGGTTGGATTCCGGGCAGTGCACCACATGGGTCCGGCTGCGGGCTATCTGTTCCAGATCAGCGTCGTCAATCTGGGTCATGTGCACGCACTGGCTGTTTGCGTTCAATACACCCAGTTGGGCCATGCGGGCCACCGGGCGCTGGCCGGTGGCTTTCAGGGCCTCATCAACTTCAAAGGCGGTTTCGTGCAGGTGGATCTGCAGGGGCGCGCCGGTGCTTTCGGACAGCTCGACCGCCGCTGTCAGCGGCTGGTCAGAGACGGTGTAGGGTGCGTGGGGGCCAATGGCTGGAATGATGTAATCGTCGTTTTTCCAGGTTTCAATCAGTCCGGCGCCTTTTTGCAGGTATTCTTCAGGCCCGGAGCCCCAGACGGTCGGGCTGTCGAGCAGGGGGAAACAGATTTGCGCGCGCATACCGACGTCGTGTGCCGCCTGGGCCGTGACTTCCGGGAAGAAGTACATGTCCGAGAAGGTGGTGGTGCCGGTTCGCAGCATCTCGGCCATGGCCAGCCGGCTGCCGTCTTCGACAAAGGCACTGCTGACAAACTTTCCCTCGGCCGGCCAGATGTGGTCGTTCAGCCAGGTCATCAGCGGCAGATCGTCGGCCAAGCCCCGGAACAGGGACATGGCGGTATGGCCGTGAAGGTTGATCAGCCCCGGCAGTACCACGTGGGTGTCCAGGTCCAGCGTTTCCCGGGTGCGGTATTGCCGGTCTGCCTCATGCTGCGGCAGAACCGCCAGAATGTGCTTGCCCTGGAGAATCACCGCCTGATGCTCCAGGACCGCTTCACAGGGTTCCATGGGAATCAGCCAGCGGGCGTTGATGCGGGTGTCGGCTGCGGTGATGGTGTCTGCCGTCATTAACCTGCCTTGCGGTTGGTGCGCGGGTGGTCTGCGCCGGGAAGTTTAATCTGAAAGTATAACGGTGGTGGTTGTAGAGGACTAGCCCTTTACCTTGGGGGAGCGTATACGGGTAGGCCTTTCCGGGAACCGCTACAAGCACATCCATGTGCGCTTCTCTCAGGCCATCCATGGCCTTCGAAATTCCCGGAAAGGCCTACCCGTATACGCCCGGCATCTGGTGGTAAAGTCTGACTGTAATGTGTTGTGATGGCTGTATACTCGCTTTTTTAGATAACAAAGGAGCAACTGATGGCCGGACCATCCATTATTGAAAACCAGACCACCATGGCGATGCGTTGGCATGGCGACTGTCTGGAGCTGCTGGATCAGCGTTTGTTGCCTGGCGAAGAGTGCTGGGTGAAGGCGGTCCGGGCGTCGGAAGTGGCCGGATGTATTGCCGACATGGTGGTGCGGGGTGCACCGGCCATTGGTATTGCGGCGGCTTATGGCGTGGCGCTGGCCGCCCGGTATGCCGGTGGTGGCGACTGGCAGGCCGAGATCAAGCAGGGTATCCGGGAGTTGGCCGCGTCGAGGCCGACGGCGGTTAATCTGTTCTGGGCGCTGGAGCGCATGGAGCAGACGCTGCACGCGTGCCACTCGCTGGCTGAAGCAGCGGAGCGGCTCGAGACGGAGGCTATTCGCATTCACCGGGAAGATATAGAAGCCAACTACACCATGGCGGGCCACGCACTGGAGGCTATGTGTCCGGAGCAGCCGATAGGTGTGCTGACCCATTGCAATACCGGTGCACTGGCCACCGGTGGCTACGGCACCGCGCTTGGGGTGATTCGCCGTTTGCACCGGGAGCAGTTGCTTGAACGGGTGTACGCCGATGAAACGCGGCCCTGGCTACAGGGCAGTCGGTTGACGGCCTGGGAGCTGGCTCGCGATCATATACCGGTTACTCTGAATGCGGATGGGGCGGCCGCTTCCATTATGGCCGCCGGCAAGGTGAAATGGGTGGTTGTCGGCGCTGATCGTATTACCGCCAATGGCGATGTGGCGAACAAGATTGGCACCTATAGCCTGGCGGTGCTGGCGAGGCATCATAAAGTGGGCTTTATGGTGGTTGCACCGTCAAGCACGGTGGACATGGCGCTGGCCCGTGGAGCGGATATTCCCATTGAAGAGCGGGATGCCACCGAAGTTCGCGAGGTGGGTGGCCGGCAGTTGGCGCCGGCGGATGTCCAGGTCTTCAACCCGGTGTTTGATGTCACGCCCGCGAGCCTGATTGATGTGATTGTGACCGAGAAAGGCGTGGTGCATAACCCCAACATTACCGGCATGGAGGCACTGTTCGGCTAGTTGCGCCGGTAAATGATCCCTTGGGCCTGGGCAGGGCGCAGGCCCGCCCGGCCACCGGTCAGGGGTTTTCGTTTTTTGCCGCCAATCGGGCCGGCTGCAGAATGGACGCCATCCTCTGGTCCAGCTCCAGCAGGTCCGCCATGATATGACCGCCTTCGCGGATCACAAAATCCAGCTCTTCGTCAGTGCTGTTGGGGTCTGCGGCCTGTTCTTCCTGCCAGGCTTCCAGCGCTTCGAGTGAGTCGAAAGGCTTTTCGCCGCGCATCTCACGGCGCGTATTGGCTATGCGCAGCCGGGTACGTTCAATTTGCTCGAAGTGCGCCTTGCGCTCGTTCAGGTTGAGGCTCACGTAGTCGGTTTGCCTCTGCTCTTTCAGGAACTCGATTTCCTGCTCCAGTAGCCGGAATTCCGGGTTGGTGCTGAAGCGTTGCTCGTGACGCTTTCGCAGTTGATCAATCACGCCGCTGAAGTCGAAATAACGGGTATGGGGCACCGAGTCGATCTGGTCCCAGGGCAGGGCATGGTCCAGGGCGTCTTCCCCAATGCGGGTTTTGTCGATTCGCGAGGGAATCTCTATGTCCGGCATCACCCCTTTGTGCTGGGTGGAGCCGCCGGAAACCCGGTAAAACTTGGATTGGGTGATTTTCAGCTGACCGTGGTTCAGGGGGCGAACGGCCTGCACAGTTCCCTTGCCGAAGGTCTGTGAACCTACCACCAGGCCACGGCCATAGTCCTGAATGGCACCGGCAAAAATTTCCGAGGCGGAGGCGCTCATCCGGTTGACCAGAACCACCAGAGGGCCATCGTAAGCCACCGATGGGTCTTCGTCGTTAAGTACCTGAACGTCGTTATTGGCGTTGCGGATCTGCACGGTCGGGCCCTGTTCGATGAACAGGCCGGTCAGGTCATTGGCTTCCTGCAGGGCGCCACCGCCATTGTTGCGCAGATCCATGACAATGCCATCGACCCCTTCGGCTTTGAGGTCGCTGATCAGCCGGCGTACGTCACGGGTGGTGCTCTTGTAGTTCGGATCGCCGGCCTGCATGGCCTGGAAGTCCGCATAAAACGTCGGAATGGTGATCACGCCAATGGTGTAGGTGTTGCCCTGGCGCTCAAGCTCGATCACATCCTTGCTGGCGCTTTGTTCTTCCAGTTTGACCCGGTCACGCTGTATGTCGATGGTGCGGGTCATGGTTTCGTCATTGGCGGTGGCCGGAATGACCTCCAGCGTGACCGTGGAGTCCCGTGGGCCACGAATCAGGTCAACCACTTCGTCCAGCCTCCAGCCGATCACGTTAACCGGCTCCTCGCCTTCCTGTGCAACCGAGACAATTCGATCGGCCGGCTGCAGCTGGCCCTGCTTGGCTGCCGGGCCACCGGGTACCAGCCGCACCACTTTGGTGTATTCGTTGTCGGATTGCAGTACCGCGCCGATGCCTTCGAGGGACAGGCTCATGTTGATGTTGAAGTTTTCCGATGTGCGCGGGGAGAAGTAGGAGGTATGCGGATCCCACATGCCGGTAAAGGCATTCATGTAGGCCTGGAAGGCGTCCTCGCTGCGGGCCTGATAGGCGCGTTTGAGTTGCCCTTCATAGCGCCGGCGCAGATTGTCCTCGATCACGTCGTCATCGGTGCCGTTGAGCCGACGGGAAAGTACGGCGTTTTTTATGCGACGGGTCCACAGGTCATCCAGGGCCTGCTGGTCTTTGACCCAGGTCGCGTCCGAACGATCCACGCGGATGCGATCGTTTTCGCTGAAATCCAGCTGATCTATGCCGGTGTCAATCACGCCGAGTGCGAATTCCAGCCGCTCAATCATCCGTTGTTGCACAAGATTGTATATTTCAAAAGCGGGTTGCAGCTGGCCCGTGCGCAGGGCCGGCCCCAGGCGTTCGCGGAAGGTAGCAAGGCTGTCGATGTCTTGCCGGGACAGATAGACGCGCTGCCCGTCCAGATAATCAAGGTAGGCGTCGAAGACGTCGGCGGAGAGTTCGTCACTGACTCCCAGGTTGCGGAAGTGGGTGAACTGGAGTTGTCTGGCAATCAGGATGTTGGCCCGGGCCTGTTCCACGGTGGGTGCCACCGGCTCATAAACCGTGGGAGTTTCAACCTTCGCCTGCACGCCGGAGAGGGCCGGCAGCAGCAGGGCCAGGGCAGTTACCCGGATCATGCCGGCTCGCGAGCAAGACTTCTTTAACGTTTGTGCAATGGTCATAGAAGGCAGTCCTGAAAGACGGGACAACTGGCCAGGCCGAACCGGTGCCGGCGGCAAGCCGCTAGGTTTTATTGTAGGTAACCGCCGGGCAGGTGGCTACCGTTCAGGGCCCGGCAGTATGTGACAATCTGTCCATCGCGCGGAAGATCAACTGGCGGGCAGTAATGTGTCCAGGGCGCGGTTCAGTCGTTCCGCGTCCTGCTCGGTTACATCCCGGTCAGGGTCTTGCAGGCACCAGCTGGCAACCAGTTGCTCGGCCGCCTCCAGCGGATTGGTGGACTCTTCGCTACCAAGCCCTTCGGCAAGGCGTTGCACCTGGATTTCCATGCGCCTTGGCTGATCGGCCTCCGGGCTGGCGGTGCCGGTGAGTATTTCCAGCCGGATCAGCAGATCACGGGTGGGTTGCTCGCCGGCGCTGGCCACCAGCTCTGGCCAGTGAGCCGGTGTTTCCAGAGGGCTGGTTGCGGTCAGCCTCTCGGAGATGAGTGCCTGCCACTGGCGAATGGTTGCCTGCATTTTGCGGGCGCGCCTGGCCCGGGCCTCTTGTTCGGCCTGCTCCTGTTCCTGCTGGCGGTTGGCTCTTTCGCTGTCCCGCCGGGCAAAAATGGCGTCGCAGGCTTTGCGGAAGGCTTTCCAGAGCTTGCGATCTTCCCGGTGGCGGGTAATGCCGACCGCCTGCCACTCGGCCTGCAGCGCTTTGGCCTGCTCCATGGCTTCGTCCAGTGGCTGGTGGTCAATCAATGCTTCGGCACGGTCGACAATGGCCTGTTTCAGGGCCTCGTTTTTCATCCGCTCGTCGTTCAGCGGTGCTTCAAGCTGTTTGAGCAGGCTGTCAAAGCGCTTCTGCAATGGACGGTTCTGGCGAAAATCCACCGGCCAGGCGGCTTTCCATTCCTGGCGGGCGGTCTGGTGGATGCGTTCGGCGTTCTTCCAGTCCACGCTGGCCCAGTCGATGTTATCCAGGAAGCTGGCCAGTTGCCCGCAAATGACCTCCCGCGTCTCCAGGTTTGCCTGCTTGAGGCCGGATTTGGCCTGGAAGTACTCCCTGCACGGTTCATAGGCTTGATCCGAAGCACTCTTGAAGCGCTTCCAGAGAGCGCGGTCGGAAGAGCCGCCCAGTTCCCGCCACTCGGTCTGCAGCTCTTTGATGCGTTCGGCTTTGGCTTCCGGCTCCATGGGCTGTTCAGCCAGGTATTCCATTTGTTCGCACAGGGCGATCTGTTTGGGTTCGGTGGCAAAGCCCTGCCAGTCGCTCAATTCCCGGAACTGGCCGTTCAAAAGCTGCAGCCTGGCCTGGAAATCTTTCCTGTGCCGGCTGTCGAGTTGCTGGAACTGCTGCTGGGCGGCCTTCAGGCGCTGTTTTGATTCCTTGTATTGCTTTGCCTCCAGGGCCGCTTCGAGTTCGGCCAGGGTGTTTTTGACCGCGCGGGCCAGGGCTTTTTGCTGTTCACGATTCTGTGCGGCCGATTCGTCCGCCAGGGTTTGGCGTTCTGACTTGTGGTGTTGCGCCTGGGCCTGCAATGACGCCAGTGCGTCGGGCAGGGTGAAACCCTTGGGCCAGTCAATGTCGCTCAACAGTTGCCGGGCTTCATCGCCGGAGGCTTCATTCTGCAGCAGGTTGGCGATCGACTCCCGCGCCTGCTCCAGTCGGCGCGTGGCGGCGAGGTAGTTACGCAGCGCCTGCATGTGTTGCTCGTACTGCTTTTGTTCGGCCTTGCTGACGCTGGTGTCGCGGGTGGCTTCAAGCCAGCGGTTTTCCTGGGTCTTCTGCAGGGCATCCAGGGCAGAAGTGGAGGGTAGTGTCGCCGGGTTGTGGTTTTTCAGGTCGGCCAGGGTCTGTTCCAGCAGGGTCAGCGTTTCTGTGCGCTGGCGTGCCTGCTCGCGGTGCCATTCGGCTTCTTTCTGCTCGCGCTCCAACTCGCTGAGGCGCTCGCGGCAGTGGTAGACAGCTTCCAGGAACTGCCGTGTCTGTTCGGTGTCTGCTTTTTCTTCCCGGGGTTTCCACTGTTCAAGCAGTGATTCGAGCCTGGGCTGGTACAGTTTTGTGTCTTCGGTTACCGCCAGTTCCCGGGCCTGGCGAACCAGGTCTGTAATTTTTTCCTGATCGGCCTGTTCGGCCAGCTGTTGCTCGCGAAGGGTTTGTAGTGTCTGCTTGACGGTTTGGTAAACGTTCTTGTCGCGGCCCCTGGATTGCTTCTGAACTTGCTGCAGGCAGCTTTCATCCGACAGTTTCCGCGCAGCCTGAAGCCTGATGCCGGCGGTCGCGCCCTCGATGGCAAGCCTTGCCAGAACGGCTTGCTCCGGCTCGCCTGCCAGCTGGCTTTCCTGTTCATTGACCAGCACTTCCTTGCTGTCCTGAGCTGGTGCCGGTGGTGTCTCCTGTTTTGCCGACGGCTTTCTGGTCGTCTGGTTCGGATGTTTTACCGGCGTCGCCTTGCGGGTTCTGAACAGTTTCTGAATGAATGCAGCCATAACGTATCCTTCGGCATTGAAACCAGTCTGCGGTGGCGGCAAAGTATCTGGCCACCGGGCATCGGCACTTTGCAGTGTCGGGCAGTAATGAAAACGGGGCGCTAGTCTAGCGTTTTGCAAGCGTGTGCGGAAAGGGGCTTATCGGTGAAAGACGAAAAACAGCACGATCCTGAATACAAGGCCCGTTCGGTTGCCCTGCGCTTGCTGGCCCGGCGCGAACACAGTCGGCAGGAGCTTGCTCTGAAATTGCGCCAGCGCAAACTGGAGTCGGCCGTGATTGAGGCGGTCCTTGACGAATACGAGGCAGAAGGGTGGCTGGATGACCAGCGTTTCGCCGATGTGTATGCCCGCCAGAGAATGGATCTGGGTTACGGCCCGTTGCGCATCCTGGCGGAATTGCAGCAGAGGGGTGTCCACCAGAGCCCGGAGTGTCTTGATCAGGTGTCTGATGAACAGTGGTGCCGGATGGCTGCGCAGCTGCGGGAGCGGCGTTTCGGGCTTGTGCCGGTTCAGGATGATTTGAAGGAAAAAATGCGCCAGGCCCGCTTTCTGGCCCGGCGCGGCTTTTCTTCCGGTCAGGTGGAAAAGGCGCTGGGCGTGACGGATCCCGAGAATCTATAGCGTCGGCGGTATCGGACCCAGTTCCGGCGGTAGTGATGCTCTGGCAGGCGGATTGCCGGTGGCTTCTGTACTGCGGTCTTCGAGCGCCTCGTTCTCGGCGGGCTCCAGCCAGAACAGTTGTTTGTCAGGGGGTGCTCCGGCAGGCGCTTCCGGCTCGGTCAGTCGCACCAGAAAATCCAGATACCGCCGAATATTCTGAACGTACAATACCGGCTCGTGGCCACGGGCGTAGCCAAAGCGGGTTTTTGAGTACCATTCTTTTTGCGCCAGCAGGGGCAGGAATTCCTTTACATCCACCCACCGGTCCGGGTTTTTGCCCGCGCCTTCGGTCAGTCGCCGGGCATCCTCCAGGTGTCCGAAGCCTACATTATAAGAGGCCAGGGCGAACCAGGTGCGGTCCGGCTCGGGGATGCGATCCGGGATTTTTTCATACACCCGTCGGAAATACCGGGCGCCACCCTCGATGCTCTGTTCCGGATTGAGCCGGTTGTCGATGCCTACATAGCGGGCGGTCGAGAGGGTGAGCATCATCAGTCCACGCACGCCAGTGGGTGAGATGGCATTGGGGCGCCAGTGGGATTCCTGGTAGCCAATGGCCGCAAGCAGTCGCCAGTCAAAGCCGGTTTCACGGGCGTATTCCCTGAACAGCGGCTCGTAACGGTGCAGCCGTGCTTCAACGTGTTTCATGAAGGTGAGCGCACCCACGTAATTGAGTTGTTCCAGGTGCCCGTAGAAGCGTTCCCGCAGCTGTGCCATCAGGCCACTTTGGCGGGCACGTTCGAAAAAATCGGACACCTTGTTAACCAGTGTTGTGTCCTGATCGGCGGGAAACAGCCAGACCAGGTCTTTGGGCTGGCTCAGGGCAAATCCCTTCAGGATGTTGGGATAAAAAACCTGGTTGAGCTCCAGTTCATTGGAGGCAATGGCCGCATAGGTGAATTCGCCCCGGTCCACCCTGGCCAGCAGGCCCGCGGCATCCAGTCCAGGGTGAAGCCGGATTTCCGGATGGTTCTCATCGGGTTGCTGGATCAGATGTTCGTGACTGCTGTCCGGCAACATGTGGACGGTCTGGCCGGCCAGTTCCTCCATGCCGGATACCGGTTCGGCATCACGGTGATAGACAATGACAGACTGGGCCTTGATGCCGGTGGGCAGGGTGCGGAAGTTGTCGGAGAGTTCCGGATGGTCGGTGACGCCCGTCAGGCCAATATGGGCGTAGTTGTTGGCCAGTACCGAGAGGATTTCCGAGTTGTCTTCGGCCACCCGGACCCGGAGCTCGACGCCCAGGTGGTCGGCCAGGTGCCGAGCCAGTTGGTAATCGTAGCCGGTGGGATTACCCCGCTGCCGGTAATAAAGGGAGGGAGCCTCCCGCGTAATCACGTGCAACACGCCTTCGTTACGTATTTCCTGGAGCGTGCTGGGGCGCGAACAGCCGGATAGTGCCAGCGCAGCCAGCAGGAGGGCTGTCAGGGCAAGGCCCGGGGTTGACCGGTGACCGGTAATGGGTAACAAAGGCGACTCTCTCAGGCGTCAATCGGTACCTCACATGGTAACAAATCTCCCCGTGGGGAGTCTTGTCTGGCTGCTGTATCCCTGGCCTTCTTTCGGGTATCATTGCCGGCTTTCGAACGTCTCCCGATTCGCGCGATACAGGTTGATATCATGCTTGAACTTCGCGGCGCGCCCGCGCTCTCGCCTTTCCGTTCCCGTAAGTTGCATTCACGTATCCAGGAACTGGTTCCGGATGTGGACCATGTGTATGCCGAGTTCATGCACTTTGCCGACCTGGAGGCGGATTTGTCCGACGCCGAACAGGCCGTGCTGGACCGGTTGCTGACCTACGGGCCCAGTGCTGAAACCGAAGAGCCTGACGGGGTGCTGTTTCTGGTGGTTCCCCGTCCCGGCACGTTGTCGCCCTGGTCCAGCAAGGCGACCGACATCGCCCGTAACTGCGGCTTGCGCCAGATTCGCCGGATTGAGCGGGGCGTGGCCTATTATGTGAAGGCCCGTAAAAAGCTGGGGCTTGAGCAGCGTGAGCAGATTGCCACGTTGCTGCACGACCGCATGACTGAAAAGGTCTTCCACGAGATGGGCGGTGCCGAGCTGTTGTTCAGCGAAGAAGAACCACGGCAACTGAACCGGGTGCCGGTTCTGGCCGGCGGCCGCGAGGCACTGGTCAAGGCGAATGCCTCTTTGGGCCTGGCCCTGGCGGATGATGAAATTGATTACCTGGTGGAGTCGTTTACCTCGCTTGAGCGAGATCCCACCGATGTTGAGCTGATGATGTTTGCCCAGGCAAACTCCGAACACTGCCGGCATAAGATCTTCAACGCCAGTTGGGATATTGACGGCGAAGCTCAGGAGAAATCGCTGTTCGCGATGATTCGCAACACCTATGAAATGAATAGCGAGGGCGTGTTGTCCGCCTATAAAGACAACGCCTCGGTGATTGTCGGCAGTGAAGCCGGGCGTTTTTATCCGGCGCCGGAAACCGGAACCTATGGCTACAACAAAGAGCCGGTTCACATTCTGATGAAGGTGGAAACCCACAACCACCCGACAGCAATTTCGCCGTTCTCCGGTTCCGCCACGGGCGCCGGTGGTGAAATTCGCGATGAAGGGGCAACCGGTCGCGGCTCGAAGCCGAAAGCGGGTCTCACCGGTTTCACTGTATCCAACCTGAACCTGCCAGGCGATGAGCAGCCCTGGGAAACCGGTTATGGCAAGCCCGAGCGCATTGCCTCGCCGCTGGATATCATGATCGAAGGCCCTGTTGGCGGGGCGGCGTTCAATAACGAGTTTGGCCGGCCGAATCTGGCCGGTTATTTCCGGACCTTCGAGGCCCTGGCGCCGGGGGCTGCCGGCGAGGAAATGCGCGGCTATCACAAGCCGATCATGATTGCCGGCGGTCTGGGCAACATCAGCGAGCAGCACGTAGAGAAAGGTCACATTCCCGAAGGGGCGAAACTGATTGTCCTCGGCGGGCCGTCCATGCTGATTGGTCTGGGTGGCGGTGCGGCTTCCTCCATGGATTCCGGTGCCAGCAATGAGAATCTGGATTTTGCGTCGGTACAACGGGGCAATCCGGAAATGGAGCGCCGCTGCCAGGAAGTGATCGACCGCTGCTGGCAGATGGGCGAGAGTAACCCCATCTGCTTTATTCACGACGTGGGGGCCGGCGGCCTGTCCAATGCCATGCCCGAACTGGTCAAAGACGGTGGTCGTGGCGGCAAATTCGAGTTGCGTGATATCCCCAGCGACGAGCCGGGCATGTCTCCGTTGGAAATCTGGTGTAACGAATCCCAGGAACGCTATGTGATGGCGGTGGCACCGGAGAATCTGGATCTGTTTGACGAGCTGTGCCGTCGTGAGCGTTGTCCGTACGCGGTTGTGGGCGAGGCCACCGAGGCCCACCACCTGGAGCTGGCGGATTCCTATTTCAACGACAAGCCCGTTGACCTGCCCATGGATGTGCTGTTCGGCAAGCCGCCGAAAATGCACCGCAGTGTGACCCGCTCGTCGTTCACAAAGCCGGTCTTCGATTCCTCGAAAATCGATCTGCACGATGCCGTTCGTCGAGTGCTGCGTCTGCCTTCTGTGGGCTCCAAGAGTTTCCTGATCACTATCGGTGACCGCACCATTACCGGCCTTGTGGCCCGGGACCAGATGGTAGGGCCCTGGCAGGTGCCGGTGGCCGATGTGGCGGTAACCGCCGCATCCTTTGACGTACGCACCGGTGAAGCGATGGCCATGGGAGAGCGCACCCCGGTGGCGGTTATTGATGCGCCGGCCTCCGGGCGGATGTCGGTGGGTGAGGTGATTACCAACCTGGCGGCCGCGCCTATTGGCAAGCTTTCGGACATTCGCCTGTCGGCCAACTGGATGGCTGCCGCCGGTCATCCCGGTGAAGACGAAAACCTTTATGAAACCGTGAAAGCGGTGGGTATGGAGCTGTGCCCGGCACTGGGTATCACCATTCCGGTGGGCAAGGACTCCATGTCCATGAAGACCACCTGGGAAGAGGATAACGGCGACCAGAAATCCGTGACTTCACCGCTGTCCCTGATTGTCAGCGGTTTTGCGCCGGTAACCGACGTGGCGCGTACACTGACACCGCAACTTCGCACCGATGCCGGTGAAACCGACCTGATACTGATTGATCTGGCCGCCGGACAGAATCGACTGGGTGGCTCGGCTCTGGCCCAGGTATACAGCCAGACCGGCGCGGTGGCGCCGGACCTGGACGATCCGGAAGATATCAAGGCCTTCTTTGCGGTCATTCAGGGACTGAACGCCGACGATAAACTGCTGGCTTACCATGACCGCTCTGATGGCGGCCTGTTCGTGACCCTGGCTGAAATGTGTTTTGCCGGCCATACCGGTGCCGATATCAAGCTCGATGGCCTGGCTGAAGAAACCAGTCAGTTTGCCCGTGAGCTGTTCAACGAGGAACTGGGTGCGGTGATCCAGGTTCGTCGGGAAGACACCGCCTTTGTACTTCAGCAGTTTTCCGGTGCGGGGCTGGGAGATCACATCAGCGTCGTTGGTACCCTGAACGACAAAGACCGGTTGCGGCTCACGTTTGGTGCTGAAACCGTGATGGATGAGCCCCGTTCGGAATTGCAGCGTCTCTGGTCAGAGACCAGTTATCGCATCCAGTCGCTGCGGGATAACGCCGATTGCGCCCGGGAAGAGTTCGACAATTTGCTGGATGCCGAAGATCCGGGCCTGAGCGCGGAGCTGACGTTTGATATCAATGAAGACGTCGCGGCGCCGTTTGTCAGCAGTGGCGCCCGGCCAAAGGTGGCCGTGCTGCGGGAACAGGGCGTGAATGGCCAGGTTGAGATGGCGGCGGCCTTTGATCGCGCCGGTTTTGAGGCGGTTGACGTTCACATGAGCGACCTGCTGTCGGGGCGGGTCAGCCTGGAAGCCTTCCAGAGCCTCGTGGCTTGTGGTGGCTTTTCCTACGGCGATGTACTGGGTGCTGGTGAAGGCTGGGCGAAATCAATCCTGTTCAATGACCGTGTGCGTGACGAGTTTGCAGCGTTCTTCAATCGGCAGGATACCCTGGCGCTGGGCGTCTGTAATGGCTGTCAGATGCTGTCGAACCTGCACGAACTGATCCCCGGTAGTGATGGCTGGCCGCGTTTTGTTCGTAACCAGTCCGAACAGTTCGAGGCACGTTTTGCCATGGTGGAAGTGCAATCGTCGGAATCCGCCTTCCTTGATGGTATGGCCGGCTCCCGAATGCCGATTGCCGTGGCCCATGGCGAGGGGCGGATTGAGCTGCCGTCGGGTAGCTCGGCTGCGGCCCTGAAAGAAGATGGCCGGGTCGCGTTGCAGTACGTGGATAATCGTGGTCAGGCGACCACCCGCTACCCGTACAATCCGAACGGTTCCGAGATGGGCATCACCGGTGTAACCAACCGTGATGGTCGGGTCACCATTATGATGCCCCACCCGGAACGGGTATTCCGTGCCGTACAGCATTCCTGGCGACCACAGGAGTGGCAGGAAGACGGTCCCTGGATGCGGATGTTCCGTAACGCCAGACGCTGGCTTGGTTAGAGGCGACGGCCTCGAAAGCTGGTTCCGGGAAAGCCGGCTCGTTGCGCCCCCTGGTCAGGGCGCGGCGGGCCGGTTTTTTTTGTGGGTTTTTGGAACATGGTTCAAGGGCATTGTCTACAGAAATCAGTGAAAAAAAGGGTCTATATTGGTGTGTCAAGGGCTTGACGAGGCGCCTTTATGCACATTTCCGGGGCGCGTTTGCTGCATCTGTGTACAACTGTCTGATTTCTCGCATGGTTTTTGATCATGCTTGCTAAGTGTATGAAAAATAAGAAATAAATGAAGTGGGCGAATTTCTCGCCAATTTGAGGTAAGGTCAGTAACCATGGGGTCTGGCGAGACATTCCCAAAAACTATCCCCATAGTTATCCACAGATTTTGTGGGTAACTTGGGAAACCTCAATAATTTACAAAGTTTGATCAATTTGGGTGGAAAATGTACAAACTGTGTTACTTCGTTCCCGGTACCCATCTGGAGGTCACCAAGCAGGCGCTGTTTGAGGCCGGCGCAGGAAAAATCGGCGATTACGATCAGTGTGCCTGGCAGTGTCAGGGCCAGGGGCAGTTTCGGCCCCTGGCGGGTAGCGATCCGTTCCTCGGGAAAAATGGTGAATTGGAAACGGTCAGTGAATTCAAGGTGGAGCTGGTTACCGGTGATGATGTGATTGCCGAAGCCGTGGCCGCGTTGAAACAGGCTCATCCCTACGAAGAGCCTGCTTATGAGGTGTATCGGCTCGAAGACTTCTGATCAGGCCCTTTTTGCCATAGGGTGGCGGATGTCCGTGACATGAACCCCGAACTGCTGTGATTCCATATCCGCCAGAAACAGCTCCAGGGTCTTGCGCACGGTGGGAAAGGATATTTCATCCCATGGAATGTCGGCGGGCGCAAACAGGCGGGTTTCCAGAGATTCTTCACCGGCACCAAAGCGGCCATCCACCAGGGCCGCCCGGTAGAACATGTGCACCTGATTGATATGTGGGACATCAATCATGGCATACAGGCCCTCAATGGTGACTTCCGCCAGTGCCTCTTCACGGGTTTCCCTCTCCGCCGCTTCCATGGTGGTTTCAGCGTTTTCCATAAAACCCGCGGGCAGGGTCCAGTAACCGTAACGGGGCTCAATGGCCCGGCGGCACAACAGAATCTGTCCCTGCCAGACGGCCACGGTGCCCGCCACAATATTCGGGTTCTGGTAGTGTATGGTCTCGCAGCTCACGCAAACGTAGCGGTGGCGGTTGTCCCCATCGGGAATGCGTTGTTCAACCGGATTGCCGCAAGTGCTGCAATAATTCATGGTTTTCCCCGTATACTGGTGAACTATTGTGATCAGTTTAACGATCAGCGTTGGCCATGTCTCATCCCATGTTGGCCTTAACCGGAGTCGATCCCGTGCGAGAGCTGTTGTCAGAGAAATTATCGAATTACGCGCCCAGCCAACTGACCCTTGATTTCCCCGAGGCGGCGGTGCTTGTCCCCATCACCGACAACCCCGATAACCCGGAAATGATTTTTACCCTCCGCTCATCACGGCTCAGCATGCACCGGGGACAGGTCGCTTATCCGGGCGGTATGCGTGATGCTGAAGACGAGTCCCTGCTGGTCACCGCCTTGCGGGAAACCCACGAGGAAATCGGCCTGCCCCCTGAGCAGATTGATGTTGTGGCGCCGTTGAGCCAGGTGATGTCCCTGCATCGTATACTGGTGACGCCTTACGTGGGAGTCGTGCCGGAAGATTGTCCGATGCAGGCCAACCCGGATGAAATCGAGAGTATTTTCCGCGTACCTATCTCGTTTTTTCTCGAGGACCGGCGCGAGCGCACCGATGCTTTGAGTTACATTGACAATACCTTCTATGTGCCTTGCTATCAGTGGCAGCATTACCAGATATGGGGCATGTCGGCGCTGGTGTTGGTGGACTTCCTCAACGCCGTTTACGATGCCGGTATCGATATTCTTGAACCGCCAAAATAACAATACGGAGACAACCATGTTTTACAGCCTTGATCAACGCACGCCCGAAAAACACGGTGACGGGCAGTTTGTCGCCGATAACGCCACCATTATTGGCAGTGTCCGGCTGATGGAGAACGCCAGTGTCTGGTTCAATGTGGTGATTCGTGGCGACAACGATGTCATCACGGTTGGCCCGAACAGCAATATCCAGGATGGCTCGGTATTGCATACCGATGCGGGAATTCCGCTGACCGTCGGTAAAGGGGTCACCGTCGGACACAAGGTGATGCTCCACGGTTGTGACATTGGTGACTATTCACTGATCGGCATTAATGCCGTGGTGTTGAATGGTGCGAAGATTGGTAAGCATTGTCTGATTGGTGCCAACACCCTGATTCCGGAGGGCATGGAGGTGCCGGACGGCTCCCTTGTGGTGGGCTCGCCGGGCAAGATCAAGCGGGAACTCAGTGAAGAGCAGAAAAAAATGCTGGAGCTGAGTGCAGACCATTACGTAAAAAATGCCTCCCGATATCTCGCCAACCTGCAGGAAGTCAAATTGTAATGAGCCGTGTTTCAGACAAGGTCCGGTCGCCCTGTGTCAGTGTGTGTGCACTGGATGAAAATGATACGTGTATCGGCTGCCAGCGGACGGGCGATGAAATTCTTCGCTGGACGTCCATGACCAACGAGCAGCGCCGTGAAGTGTTACGCAAAGTCGCGGAGCGAGAGAAAAAGGTTTCGCTTTGATTCGCAAAGAAGCAAAAGGACAGTAGTGATATGAAAACAACTGGGCAGTCGGTGCATATCGGGACGCCACTTTCACCTGGCGCGACCCGGGTGCTGATGTGTGGTTCCGGGGAGTTGGGTAAAGAGGTCGTGATTGAGCTTCAGCGACTTGGCGTTGAAGTCATTGCCGTTGACCGTTATGACAATGCGCCGGCCATGCAAGTCGCGCACCGCAGCCACGTGATCAATATGCTCGACGGCCAGGCCCTGCGCCGGGTGATCGAGACGGAAAAGCCGGATTTGATCGTGCCGGAAATCGAGGCCATCGCCACCGATGAGCTGGTCAAGCTCGAAAGCGAGGGGTATTCGGTGGTACCCACCGCCCGTGCGGTGCACCTGACCATGAACCGGGAAGGTATCCGCCGGCTGGCGGCTGAGGAGCTGGGGTTGCCAACCTCGCCTTATCAATTTGCGGCTACCCGGGAGGAATACCTCGCCGCTGTTCAGTCCATCGGCTTGCCACTGGTGGTAAAACCGGTGATGAGTTCCTCCGGTAAGGGGCAGAGCACGGTAAAGGGTGAAAGCGACGTCGAGGCGGCCTGGGAATATGCTCAAAGTGGCGGGCGTGCCGGCGAGGGACGGGTCATTGTCGAAGGCTTTGTCGACTTCGATTACGAAATCACCTTGCTGACGGTAAAGCATCGGGATGGCCTCAGTTTTTGCGCACCGATTGGTCATAGGCAGGAGGATGGTGATTACCGGGAATCCTGGCAGCCCCATCCAATGTCCGACAAGGCGTTTGCCGAAGCTGCCCGGATTGCCGGCGCGGTGGTTGAAGATCTGGGCGGTTATGGCCTTTACGGTGTGGAGCTGTTCGTGAAAGGGGATCAAGTCTGGTTCTCCGAGGTGTCGCCCCGGCCCCATGACACCGGTTTGGTGACCCTCATTTCCCAGGACCTGTCGGAGTTTGCCTTGCATGTCCGCGCCATTCTCGGTTTGCCGATACCCGCTATTAACCAGTTAGGGCCTTCGGCCTCTGCGGTTATCCTGCCTGAAGGTCATTCCAGTAACGTTCGTTATGGTGGTCTTGAGAGCGTCCTTGGGGAGCGGAATGTCCAGTTACGCCTGTTTGGCAAGCCGGAATTGCAGGGCCGTCGTCGTATGGGGGTGGTTTTGACGAAAGGGCGGGACATAGCCGAGGCCCGGAAAACGGCGGTCGAAGCGGCGGGCAAAGTCATTGTAGACGTCGGATCGCCTGGCTAATACGTGTAAACCGAAGTTCAGAAAGTTTTTTCCGAAAGCGCGTTGACAGGAAATCTGCGGTCTGTAGAATGCGCATCTCGCTTGAGGCACGCCCC